>NZ_SSNW01000015.1 GCF_004801315.1 Deinococcus sp. Arct2-2 | reverse complement strand
CGGGGACGGAAGCCGCCGCCACCTTGACCGCCACGATCTCCGCCGCCTTGATAGCCGCCGCGATCTTCACGGGGCCGGTCTTCGCGGGGACGCTCCTCACGGGGCTTGTCTTCGCGGGGCTTGAATCCGGTGGTCTGGGCACCCTGCCCTTCACGCATTTCGCGCACTTCACGGCGCAGGCCACGCAGTTCTTTGCCCTGCGCTTCCAGCAGTTCCTTCAACTCGCCCAGCAAGGCCAGCAAATCATCGGCGTCGATGTACTCGTCTTCGCCCTCTTCTTCGTCATCGCTTTCGCTGTCGCCCTCGGCACTCAGGCCGCGCTCGGCTTCTTCTTCCTGTGCGTCCAGTACGGGGTCTTCGTCTGGCTCGCCTTCCAACTGGGGCAGGATGTCGCGCAGTTCTGCGGGGGTTTCCTCTGCCATAGGTTGCGCGGCCACAGCCTGCGCTTCGGTGTGCTGCTCGTTGGTGTTCTCTGCGTGCTGCTCTGCCGGATTCTGCCCGTCGGTGGGGGCGTCCATGCGCTGGTCATTGCTGTCGGTCATGCGAATACTCCTTTTTCCTGCGCCCTTTGCTGCGCTGTTCGTGCGCGAAAAAGCGTGGATCGTACCCCGTAGTCTAACACCAGTTGGGCGGCCCTTTGCTGTTGTGTTGAATGAGTACGGTCAGAAGGTGAAGAAATCAGCGCCCGAACACGGCACGCAGCAGGGGCCGCAGCAGCGCAAACAGCACCAACCCGATCACCACGCCGCACAACAGGGCCAAGAACGGATTCAGGCTCAGGCCCATCCACAGCGCCACAAACGCGAACACACCACCAAACGACCCGATCAGCGTCGCCAACCGCCGAGCGTTGTCATCCGGTTTCCAAGACTCTAGATCCATACCTGAGCCTGTCACATTTCCTACAGAGCAATGCCCCGGTGGGCGGCAACAGGCGAAAACGTGACATATGGGACTTCCGTCAGGGTTGAATTACCCAGCGGTCTTATACTCAGCTTCATGAAACGAGCCGTGCTGACCACTCTCGCCCTGTTTGCCACTGCATCGGCGTCGGCCCAGAATACATCGCAGGCCACATCACAGGCCGCGTCCCGCACCGTCAATATCGGCCTCGGCTACATTCCCAACGTGCAGTTCACGCCGTTCTATGTGGCCGATACGCTGGGCTACTTCAAGGCGGAAGGCCTGAACGTGAAGTATCAGCACGGCTTTGTTTCGGAATTGATGCCCCTGCTGCTGCAAGGCAAGCTCGACTTTATTGTGGGCGACCCCGAAGACGCCGTGTTTGCCCGCAATCAGGGCGCTCCGGTGAAGTACATCATGGCGATGTACCAAAAGATTCCAGTCACCGTGTTTAGCACCAAGCCGCTGAACAGTGTGGCCGACCTGAAAGGCAAGACGCTGGGCCTTCCCGGCCCCTTCGGCAGTACCTACAACGCCGTACAAGCCCTGCTGGACAGCGCGGGACTGAAAGAAGGCAGCGACGTAAAACTTGCCAGCATCGGCTTTACGCAGCTTGAAGCGGTGCGGGCCGGGCGCGTGGACGCCGCCGCCGGGTACGTGAACAACGAGGTTGTGCAGTTGCGGGCCGCCGGAACCCGCGTGTACACCCTCGATGTGACTGCCGCTTACCCGATGGTGGGGGCGGGCCTGATTACCTTGGACAAGAACCTGAAGACCGATTTGGCCCGCAAAGTGGTTCGGGCCAGCCAACGCGGCCTGAAATTTACGGTCACCGATCCCGCCCGCGCCTTCAAATTGGCTCAGCCCACCTTCGGCGCAGGCGGCGGCACACTGGATATTTTGAAGGCCAGCACCCCACTGATGACAGGTGCCTTTACCCGCATCAACGGCATCGGGGCCAGCGATCCCAGCGCATGGACGAAGGCCGTAGCTGCACTCATTAAGCAGGGCAACCTGCCCGCCGCCGCCAAAGCCACCGACTTTTATACGAATACGCTGGTGAGCAAAACCATTCGCTGAAACGTGAACTGGGAAGAGACAAACAGCGGGGGTGGCTTAGGCGTGATGCCGGGGCCACCCTCTCTCCAGTTCACGGCCTGCCCATCGACTCTACCAAATAGGGTCAAAACAGCATTCGCACCTAGGCGTGATGGCTTACCTTGCCGGGTGGTCTTGGCCGAGGCACCCCGCACCTGCTACGGTAGGGCTACACCGAAAGGAGGTGCTGCAAACATGACCGACAACATCTTTAATTCCCTGACCACTGCCCAAGGAACCCTCGCCCCTGCCCACTGGAGTGATTTTGCAGCACCAACCACCGAGAACACAGCACTACCGACCCCTTAGCATTCCGCAGGCCCGCCTATGAGCGAGCGCGGCGGCCAAGACTGGCTAGACACCGAGCTGAACGACCTCGATACGGGGCCGGAACGCAAAGAGAAACATAAGGTCAAAAAACCGCTGGGCCGCCGCAAGCTGGCTACGCTCAAAAAAGGTGCGGAGGGGGAAGCCGACGAGATCATCAAGCGGCTGACCGATTTGGGCCACATCACCGAAATTGTGGCCGAGCTGAAAAGTGGCAAAGAGGCGACGGCGTATGTGGCACGCGGCCCACGCGGAAGCATTTTGGTGAAGTTGTACCGCGAACTGGAAGCTCGCAGTTTTAAGAACGACGCGATTTACCGCGAAGGCCAGACCATTCTGGACGAACGGGCCAGAAAAGCCATGCAGAGCCGCAGCCTCAAGGGGCTGGCGATGCTGCAAATGGGCTGGGTGACGGCGGAATACGCGCACCTCTGGAAGTTGTGGAATGCAGGTCTGAGTGTGCCCGAACCGCTGGTGGGGCCGTCCCCGTTCGATTACGAGAAAACCACGCCCGCCGTGCTGATGCGCCTGATCGGCACCGAAGACGCCCCCGCCCCCCGCCTCAGCGACGCGGTACTGACGCCCACGCAAGCCCGCAGCGCTTGGGAACAGAGCCTGAACGGAATGGCCCACTTGCTCCGGCTAGGCTACGCGCACGGCGATTACAGCACCTACAACCTGCTCTGGCAACTGGATTCGCAGCAGGCCGATTCGGAGTCAGAGGCCGAACAAGACGAGAACGACATGCAGCCTACGGACACGACCAATCACACCGAGATTCAGAACGAGGAGGAAGGAACCGTGGTCATCATTGACTTTCCGCAGCTTACGACCCAGCAAAACCCCAACTTTGCCCAACTGCTGCGCCGCGACGCCGACAGCCTGAGTATGAGCTTTCGTCGGCACGACATCTACACCGACGGAGAAGCGACCCTGCGAGAAGTGCAGAAGCGTGCGCTGGGGCCTGCGCCGACGCCGCGTGTGGTGCTGCCTTAACGGAGTTCTCAGCCGCGCTGCTTGTTGCCTGTCTCTGCCTGGGCAACAAGGCCAAGTGGCCCAGAGTCGGCGCGGGATCAGAAAACGCGCTGTGTCTAGGCGGGAAACACCCAACAAAACAAGCCCGCCCTGAACTAAATCAGAGCGGGCTTCTGCTGGTCGAGGCGACAAGATTTGAACTTGCGACCCCTACCACCCCAAGGGAGTTGGACTGATCCCGCTCCGGCTTAGTTCATCCCGGATTCGCTGTACTGGTGCAAGTCCTGCTCTGATCCCGTCCCGATTTGATTGTCTGCTTACCGCTACATTGCGCCGCTGTAGCACACGCGTAGCACATAGTTACAGATACTCGAGTACTGCGCCGTCTGCAAGTTGATCCAACTCCGTTTCCTAGGGCAGTCAGCGGAGGTCCCTACGGCGTGTAGCCTGTAGCCCATGGACGAAGCCGCTTTTATTGGTCGCCGCGCAGAGCAACAACGCTTGCAGAGATTTCTAGATCAGGCCCTGACGGGCGCGGGCGGGGTGACCTTTGTGATCGGCGAGGCGGGCAGCGGAAAAACGGCGCTCGTGCAATCCTTTGTGGCCCGTACCCAGGTGACCAATGAAACCTTGCGGGTGGCGGTGGGCGAGTGCAACGCCCAGGGCCGGTTCGGCGACCCCTACCTGCCGTTTCGGGAAGTGCTCTCGACCTTAACCGGGGCGCGGCAGGCAGGCGACGTGCATGCCGGGAACAATCGGCTGAACACCATATTTGCCCGCTCGGTGCAGCTGCTGGTCGAGGTGGGTCCGGATCTAGTGGGTGCCTTCGTGCCGGGAGCTTCACTGGTGGCCAGAGTGGGCCGAACCGTGATCAAGAGCACCGGGTGGCTGGACGAACTGAACCGGCTTGGCCAACGCCAGGAACACAGCGGAGCCATCGAGCAGAGCCGCATCTTCGAACAGTACGCCAACGTGATCGAGGCGATAGCCAAGGAGCAACCCCTGCTCATCGTCCTCGACGACTTACAGTGGGCCGACGAGGCCAGTGTGGGGCTGCTCTTTCACCTATCGCGCCGCTTGGCCAGTAGTCCTGTGCTGATCCTGGGCACCTACCGCCCAGATGAGATCGCCATGGCCAGGGACGGCGAGCGCCACCCGCTGGAAAAGGTGCTCGCCGAGATCAAGCGCTACGCGGGCGACGTCACCATCGACCTGTCGCAGACCGGCGAGGCCGAGCGCCAGGCATTCGTCAACGAGCTGCTCGACGTGGAACCCAACCGGCTGGACGCGGATTTTCGCCAGCAGCTCTACACGCATACCGGAGGCCACCCGCTGTTCACGGTGGAACTGTTGCGCACCCTGCAGGAACGCGGGCAGCTCGTCCGCGATGCGGACGACCGCTGGGTCTCGGGCCAGCTCGACTGGAGTACCCTGCCGGCCCGTGTGGAGGGCGTGATCGAGGAGCGCATCGGACGGTTGGTGCAGGGAGAGCGCGAGCTCCTCGACATTGCCAGCGTTGAGGGAACCTCGTTCACCGCCGAGGTGGTGGCGAAGATCGCCGGACGGCCCCTGCGCCCCCTGGTACGGGAACTTTCTCAGGGGTTGGAAAAGCAGCACCGACTGGTAAGCGAGCGCGGCGAACTCGTGGCCGGGCGCAGCCGGCTGTCGGCCTACGGGTTCACCCATGCGCTGTTCCAGAAGTACCTGTACAGCGAACTGGGCCAGGCCGAGCGCCGGCTGCTGCACGGTGAGGTCGGCGGGGTGCTGGAGGAGTTGTGCGGCCCCGACACCTTGGAGCTCAGCCCCCAGCTCGCGTGGCACCTCGACTTGGGGGGCGAGCCGCAGCGGGCCGCGCCCTACTACCTGCAAGCTGGGGAACGCGCCGTGCAGCAGGGTGCCCCCCGCGAAGCCCGCCGCCTGCTGGAGCGCGCCCTGACCCTTGCGGACGCGGCAGACGCCGAGACTCGCTGGAAGATCACGCTCGCACAGGAGACGGCACTCCGGCTGCTGGGCGACACGGACGCCCGGCAGGTCAACCTGAACCTAATGGTGAGGCTGGCTGAATCCTCCGGCGATAAAGCCTGGCTGGCCGAAGCCTACGGGATCAGAACGCAAGTTCTCATCGATGGCGGAGTGCAGCGGGACGGACTGCCCCTGTTCGACCAGGCTATCGCCGCCGCCGCCGATGCGGGCAACGCCGCGCTGGAGGCCCAGTCCCTGGCGCGCAAAGCGGTTGCGCTTTTGCATCTGGGGGACGGGGCAGCGCACGGCGCCATGCAGCGGGTACTGGAGATGCTCGAGCACGTCGCCCCTAGCCCGGTTCGCGCCCGGATTCTGATCTTTACCCAGGTCTTCTATAATGACTCGGGGGATACCGTCCAGGCGGCACACCAGGGCCTGCTCGCCGTTCAGGAGGCCCGGCTCGCCGGGGAGCGGGCTCAGGAAATGATGGCGGCGAGTAATCTGGGAATGACTTACTCGATGCTGGGACTCTACGCGCAGGCCCGAGACACGCTCGAGGAGTCCCTGCGGCTGGCCGCTGCCGCGGGCTACCGGCGTGGGCGAGGCTATGGTCTGCAGAATCTCGCCCTTGTACTTCTCAACCTGGGCGAGTTCCAGGATGCGGAGCGCTCGGCACGGGATTCCCTCGCTGAACTGGATGGAACCGGCGACAGCTATGGGCTGAGTGGCAGCCTGATGTACCTCGGGCTCATTCTCGAGCGCACGGGCCGGCTAACCGAAGCGCATGACTATCACCTCCAGGCGCACAGGCTGGTGGAACAGTTGGAATCTCCAGGCTTTCTGGCCGAGGCCGACGCGGCACTGGCCCGCTGCGACCTGGCCCTCGGCCGGCTGGAGGACGCCGGACGCCGCGCCGCCGGGGTCTGGCGGTACCTGCAGGAGAGTCAGGGGGCCGCTATCGAGGCCCTCACCCTCGTCTACCTGAGCTGCGCCGACGTCTTCGCCGCGCAGGGCGACCACCAGGCCGAGCGACTGGCGCTGGAAGCCGGCCATCACGAGCTGATGGGGCGCGCGGAGAACATCAGCGACCCGCAGTGGCGCGAAACCTTCCTGAACAGCGTCTCGGAGCATCGTGAGCTGCGGCGGCGCTGGCAGGCCCTTCAGGTTGGGAATGGAATTAACCCGGCTGGCCCCGACTCCACAGACATTAACATCACGTTTGATGCTTAGGGCAGCCAGAAGGCACTTCAGCAGCATCGACCGCAACAATGCTGTAGACGAGTTGCGCTTCGTGAAACACGCGTTTTCTGGGCATCTGGAACTGCACCTTGGCGATCAGGGCCCGGCATCAGTTGGGTGCAGACGCCGCAAGGGTTCTGCTGCTCAACGCCTCTACCCTGACACTCGAGTACACCGCCGCGCGTGGCTTTACCACCGCACTTCAGGGGTTCACCGTCCGGTTGGGGGAAGAGTTGTCTGGCCGGGTCGCGCTGACCCGTCAGCCACTCAGTATCCCTGACTTGCAGCACGTGCTGGTGTCTCCACCCTGGCGCGAGATGTTGAACAAGCACCAGCTGATGGCGTATTACGCGGCACCGATCATCGCCAACGGGAAGGTGCTGGGCGTGCTCGAAGTGCTTCATCGGCAGCCGTTTGAACCGTCTTCGGTCTGGCTCGAGCTCTTTGAGCTGCTGATCAGTCAGGCTGCCATTGCCGTCGACAATGCGGGCCTATTTCGGGCACTTGAACACACCACCTTGGAGTTACGTTTTGCCTATGAGGAAACCATTGAGGGCTGGGCGCGGGCCCTGGACCTGCGCGACCATGAAACAGAAGGCCACTCGAGGCGCGTGACTGAACTGACGGTGAGGCTGTGCCAGCACTTGGGCCTTCCTGCGGAGCAACTGGTCGATGTGCGCCGCGGGGCCCTGCTGCACGACATCGGTAAGATGGGCGTGCCGGACGCAATCCTCCTCAAGCCCGACAAACTCACGCCGGAGGAGTGGAACAAGATGAAACAGCATCCACGCTTCGCGGTGGAGTTGCTCTCGTCCATCAAATTCCTGCGACCAGCATTGGATATCCCGCAATATCATCATGAAAAATGAGATGGCAGGGGGTACCCCTTGGGCCTGACGCCTAGACGGTCTGCCGAGCTGGTCTCGCTCTATACCCCACTGCGGCGAGCCATCAGCGAACCCACCATTCCCCAGTAGGTGCCGGGCAATAGCCGTGCCAGCACGTCCAGCACTTTTGCGTCGGTGCCGACCAGCACGCGCGGCGTCCGGCGCTCGGCGGCTCGCAGGATGATGGCGGCGGCCACCTCCGGGTCGAGACTCAGCACCCGGTTCATGGCCCGCTTTCCAGCCTCAGCCTCCGCTTCACTCGTCCCCGGCGCTGTGCGGGCGTTGTTGGCGATGTTCGTCCGAACCCCTCCCGGATGCACCACCGTCACGCCGATGCCGCGTGAGGCCAATTCATGTCGCAGCACCTCGGAGAAACCACGTATCGCGAACTTACTGGCCGCGTAGGCACTCTGTCCCACTGGGCCAAGCAGCCCATACAAGCTGGAAACATTCACGATCTGCGGGTGAAGCTCCGCGCTCAGGGCGGGCAGAAAGGCCTTGACCAGCGCCACAGGAGCACGGAAGTTGATGCTCTGTACCCACTCGAACTGCTCCAACGTGATCTGCTCGAAGGTGCCACCGAGCGCCACGCCCGCGTTGTTGATCAGCAGCGTTACGCGGCGGTGGGCGCGCAGCACGTCGTCAGCCAGCTGCGGAATCTCGGCGGTATGGCTCAGGTCAAAGGGATGAGCAGTGACGCGCAACTGGGGGTGAACCTGCTCTAGGTCGCTGGCGAGCGTGATCAGGCCCGCCTCGTCCTGATCAATAAGGGCAAGGTGGCTACCTTGCCCAGCCAGTTGCAAGGCCAACGCTCTTCCGATGCCGCTGGCCGCGCCCGTCAGCACGGCAACTCCACCCCGAAACGTGTACGGCGGAAGAATCATGCTCCGATCCTTGCTTGGGAAAGCAGAGGTGGCAGGCGCTTCGGGCTGAGCCGCCCGGAGTACAGCGCTGGGTCGAAGTGTCGCAGCGCTATACGGAACCGGGCTGCACGTTCAGGCCAGAGGGTGCTGTTGCGGCCCGTATCGTCAAGGTAAAAGGATGTGCAGCCGCCCTGCACCCACACCGACTTGCTCAGCTTCTCCTGAAGGGCCGCGTTGTAGGTCGCCTGCGCCTCGACAGTTGGTTCGAGGGCAGCAAGGTGAGAGTCGTCTATGTACGCCAGAGCGTCCAGAATGTACCCGATCTGCGCCTCGGCGATGTACACGATGCTGTTGTGCCCGAGCGCGGTATTCGGCCCCACGATCATGAACAGGTTGGGGAAGCCCGCGATCATGGTGCCGTGCAGGGCCTCCATGTGTGGTGTCCAGGCGTCTATTAATGAACGGCCCCCTGAACCAAAGATGATATTTGCGACGGGCGGATGGGTGGCGTCATAGCCCGTGCCGCCGATCAGCACGTCGAACTCGCGTTCCTGTCCATCCCTCGTGACGATGCGGTTGCCGCGTACCTCGGTGATGGCCTCGGTGACGAGTTGCACGTTGGGCTGCGTAAGGGCCGGATAGTAGTCGTCGCTGACCAGAATGCGCTTGCAGCCCACGCGGTAGGTTGGCGCGAGTCGGGCACGCAGGGCTGGGTCACTGACCTGCGCTTCCAGATGCTTGCGCCCTATAGACTCGGCAGCCTTGCGAAACTGTTCGTTGGTAAACGAGAGGAAGCGTGCCTCCGCGACGCCGAAAATCCACTGACGCTGGAGCCGTTGCAGCAATGGGTAGCGCCGGAACAGGTGCCGTCGGCCCTCGCTGGTCGCGTGATCCATACGCGGCACCACCCAGGGCGCGGTGCGCTGGAACACCGTGAGCTGCCCCGCCACCTGTTGCACTTCGGGCACGAACTGAATGGCCGACGCGCCCGTACCGATCACCGCGACCCGTTTCCCGGTCAGGTCAACAGTGTGATCCCAGCGGGCCGAGTGGAACTTCTGGCCCTGAAAGCCGCCTAAGCCAGGGATGTGCGGCCATCTGGGTTGAATCAGCGGGCCGTGACCAGAAATCAGTACACGGGCGGTGTAGTCTCCTCTGCTGGTCTGAATGCGCCACAGCGCCGCGCCCGCGTCCCACTCGGCCCGCTGCATCTCGTGTCCGAAGCGGAGATGGGGACGCACCCCAAACCGGTCGGTGGTAGCCTTCAGGTAGGCGAGGATCTCCGGCTGACGGGCGTATTTGTGCATCCAATCGGGATTCGGGGCAAACGAGAATGAATACAGGTCGCTCTTGATGTCGCAGGCACAGCCCGGATAGGTGTTGTCGCGCCAAGTGCCGCCGACTTCGGAGGCGCGCTCAAACACTACAAAATCTTGTACGCCGCGCTGCTTTAGCCTGATCGCCATCCCCAGTCCGGCAAAGCCCGCGCCGAGAATGGCGATGTCTGTGTGGATGGTCATGAGGTGTTCTCCTGAATGCTGTGTTCTTTGATGAACCCAAGAACGAGGGTGCTGAATTCCTCGGCCCGTTCGACCTGCGGAAGGTGCCCGGTGTTTTTGAAGAGCTGGGTGCGGGCGTGCGGATAGGCGTTCTGGGCAGCGCGGAGATGGTGGGCCGGAAGGATCTGGTCGTGTTCACCCCAGACGATGAGGGTGGGAAGTTGCCGCGCTGCGAGTTGCTCGATCAAGGTGCCCCGCCAGTCTGGCCGAAGGCCGCGCCAAGTCCCGAGATGCCGGGCGACGCTGAGATAGGCGCGGCTGCGGTTGGGCTGCTCAGCCACCAGTGCGGCGTGTCTTAGGCGCTCTGGTGTTACGAAGACCGGATCGTGGAAGATGGCACGCACGACTCGGGCGCTGCTGACGGGATGCGGACGCAGCAGCCACTCACCGAGGCGGGGAACGGTCAGCAGGCGCAGCCAGGGGGTGACTTCCGCGCCGAATCCTGCGCTGTTAACCAAAATAAGTCGGGCGGTGCGCTCCGGGTACATCACCGCGAACTGCTGGGCCACCGCGCCCCCCAGCGAATTGCCGATCAAGGTGGCGGGGCGCGTTTCTTCGAGAGCGTCGAGGAAATGCTTGACGAACCGGGCAAGGCCAGCCAGCGAGTAAGGAACGTCGGGCTTGTCAGTCAAACCAAAACCAATCAGGTCGAGGGCGTATACACGGTGACGCTCGGCCAGCAGCGCGACCACCTCATCCCAGTCCTCCAAGCTCTGGCCGATACCATGCAGCAGCACAAGAGGCGGGCCATCACCGAGGGCAAGGAAGCGGGTGCGAACGCCGGAGACGCTCAGGAAAGTGGGAGTTGGGGGGGCAATAGGTGGGGGATGAGGCACAGAAACCCTCCAGAACGGGTACGACTAAGGATGAGGGCCATTATCCGAGCTTCCGTTCAGGTTCTCAACACCTTCTACAAACACCAGTTACCTTGAACCTCACTCATAGGCTCAGGGGTACAGCACCAAGTCGCTGAACTCCAGACTGTTGGCACCACGCACAAAGCTCTGATCCAGTTTGCCAACGGAGCGGAAGGCCTCCAGCAAGAAAGGTCTTCTCGTTTTGCTTGTGCGAGACCACGGCTCGCCTCGTCTTGATGGTTCTAGCGGTTTTTCTGGTACGCAAAGCTGATGTATTCCAACACAGGCGACTCCATATTTTGTCCTTGAGCGTTCTAGAGGCGACGTTGAGTGCCCGGATCATCCCGCACCGTCCCGGTATGACTCCGAAAGCCCCCTTAACGCCTTTCATCGCCCCTAATTCCAGCCAAAGCACCAGCACACAAATCGGAGATCTCCCCTCTTTATCTCCTGTTACGCCGACTTCTTCACCCCACGCCGCCACCCTGCTGCCCGATGAGCTGCGGCACCTCGTGGCGACCCAGTGGCCTAACGGGATTGAGCGTTTGGAGAAGGCAAAGCTGCGGCTCTTGGTGTGCAATGAGGTGCCCATAGACCGCCTGCTCCCGATTGAGGTCAGGCAGGACTTTCTACTGCGGCCCTACCTCACCAATGTGCGCCGCTGCGGACTCGTGAACTTCTGCCCCGTGTGCCGGGAGCGCATCCTGCGGCGGCGGGCAGCCCGGTGGCGGCGCGATGCCCATGAAGTGGCTCGGCGTGGCGGAGTGGTCTACTTCGTCACCCTTACGTTGCCGCACCATCAGCGCAGCTTGACGGCGGGCCTTGATCTGCTGGGCGAGGTGAAGAAGAAAACCTTCGCGTCGGGCAAGGCTGCCGTCTCGCAGAAGGTGCTGGGCTTCTTGGGTTTCGCCTACCAAGTAGAGACTGTCTACGACGGGGTTCGCGGCTGGAATCCCCATTTGCATGGGCTGATCTACTGCCAACGCCCCGTACCTTGGTTGGCAACGTGGCTGGCCGACCGCTACTCAACCGCTCTGGAAGGCTTGGGGGTGGGGCGCTGTCCAGGGGCCGCCACCATCGAAGAGGCCCAGTCGATAGACGCGGTCGTCAATTACGTCCTCAAGCTCGGTGAGGCTGAGCAAGGCCCTCTTGAGCTGGCCTTAGCGGGAGCGGCGGGCAGTGCGAAAGCCCGTCAGTTGTTCGGAGAGTTTGTTCAGAGCGTGCACGGCCAGCGACTGACCTGCACGGCGCGGGGCCTCTCGAAGTATCTCAAGCGTCGGCAGGAGGCCACCGACCAAGAAATCAACCTCCGGGACGGAGCGACCGGGGCCGTGCTCCACAGCTTCTCTCGATCAGAATGGCAGCAAGTGGTAGAATGTCGCCTACAGTCGCAGGTCTTGTCCACCCTCGGGACGAGATGAATCAGGGGCTTCCCCGTTCCCTGCGGGGAATACGGCGGCCCCAAGTTGGGGGGAAACCCGATACGGCATCTGGACGCAACTTCGGCCACCCGGCCACCTCAACCGCACTAGTATTGGCCCAGTGCCCCGCATCTTCGACAACATTGACCTGCACCTCAAAGACGCCCTGCGGGACACCATGGCCCACTCAAATCGGGCCGACTTCTGCGTGGGCTACTTCAACCTGCGCGGCTGGAAGTTGGTGGACGACCTCGTGGAGGGCTGGGCAGGCGAAGACGACTCACGTGTGCGGCTGCTGGTGGGCATGCAGGAGCTGCCGGAAGGCGAGTTGCGCTCCGCCCTGCGGGTTCTGGGGCAGGCCGAAGGCATGGACAACCGCACCGCCCTTGGCCTGCGTCGCAAAGTCGCCGAAGCCTTCCGCAATCAGCTCATGCTGGGTGCGCCGTCCAGCCGCGACGAGGCAGGCCTGCGCCGCCTGAGTCGGCAACTCAAGGCGGGCAAGGTGCAGGTCAAGCTGTTCCTCGAATTCCTGCTGCACGCCAAGCTGTACCTGTTTCACCTGCCGAGCGGGGTCACCCCGCGCATGGCCTTCGTGGGATCGAGCAACCTGACCTTCGCGGGGTTGCAGCGCCAGGGCGAGCTGAACATAGATGCTGCCGACCACGCGGCCACCCAGCAGCTCGCCGACTGGTTCGATGCCCGCTGGGACAACCGCTGGGCGCTGGACATCTCCGAAGAATTGGCCCAGATCATCGACGAGAGCTGGGCAGGCGAGCTGGGCCATACTCCCTACGAGATTTACCTGAAGATGGCCTACCACCTGGCCCGCGAAGCCCGCGCCGGGGTGGGTCAGTTCCGGATTCCGCGTGACCTCGAAAAAGTGCTGTTTCCCTATCAGGCCGCCGCCGTGCAGATCGCCGCGCACCACCTGAACCGCCGGGGTGGGGTCATGCTGGGCGACGTGGTGGGCCTCGGCAAGACCCTGATGGCGACGGCGCTGGCACGAGTCATGCAAGACGACCACGGCACCCGCACGCTGATCATCTGCCCGGTGAACCTCGTGCCGATGTGGGAAGACTATGTGCACCGCTACCACCTGACGGCCAAGGTCATGCCGATCAGCCGGGCGACGACCCAGTTGGCCGAGACGCTGCGGTATCAGGTGGTCTTGATTGACGAGAGCCACAACCTGAGAAACCGCGAGGGCCGACGCTACCGGGCCATTCAGGAGTACATCGCGCAGAACGAAAGCAAGGTCATCTTGCTGTCGGCCACGCCCTACAACAAGGCCTTCTCCGACCTCGGCGCACAGTTGCGGCTGTTCGTGCCCGAGACCACCGACCTCGGCATCCGGCCCGAACTGCTCATGCGCGATCTAGGCGAGGCCGAGTTCACGGCGCGGTTTCAGACCCAGCCCACCACCATCGCCGCCTTTGAAAAGAGCGTGTACGCCGACGACTGGCGCGACCTGATGAGGATGTATCTGGTGCGCCGCACCCGCAGCTTCGTGCTCCAGAACTACACCGAACTGGACACCGACGCCGCCAGCCCGAATCAGGGCCGCCGTTTTCTGACCTTTGCCGGGGGCACGCGGGCCTACTTTCCTACCCGCCGCCCGCGCACCGTGACCTTCGCGGTGGACGAGAACGACCCCCACGACGCCTACGCCCGCCTGTACGCCCCCGCCGTGGTGGAAATGATCGGCGCATTGGCCCTGCCCCGCTACGGGCTGGGCAACTACATCAACGAGAAGGCCAAGGCAACGGCCACCCCCGCCGAACTGGAGCAGCTGGGCAACCTGGGCCGCGCCGGAAAGCGCTTGATCGGGTTTTCGCGCACCAACCTGTTCAAGCGGCTGGAGAGCAGCGGGGCCACCTTCGTGCAGTCGGTGGAGCGGCATGTTCTGCGGAACTACATCTTCATGCACGCGCTGGAAACCGGGAAGCCGATTCCCATCGGGTCGCAGGGGGCTGACCTGCTGGACGAGCGCGACGACGACAGCGAGGGGCTGTGGGCGACGGACGGGGACGCGGCGCTGGAGAGTGAGCAGACCGACGCCGATATCTCTGGTGCCGCCGACGCCGCCCTGCTGCGGAGCGAAGCCGCCTACCGCGCCAAGGCGGCCCAAATCTATGGCCGCTACGAGACCGTGTACAAGCGCCGCTTCAAGTGGCTGCGCCCGGAACTCATGACCAAGAAGCTGCACGACGCCCTCAACAAGGACGCCCGCGCCCTGCTGGGGGTGCTGACCAATGTGGGCCAGTGGCGGGCCGACGCCGACCCCAAGCTGCGTGCCCTGCTGGCCCTGCTGACCGAAACCCACCCCACCGAAAAGGTGCTGATCTTCTCGCAATTTGCCGACACCGTGAGCTACCTCGTGCAGGAGTTGCAGGCGCGGGGGCTGACGAGCGTAGAAGGCGTGACAGGCAGCAGCGCCGACCCTAGTGCTCTGGCCTGGCGCTTTTCTCCGGTCAGCAACGGCAAGACGCTGACGCCGGGGCAAGACATCCGGGTGCTGGTGGCCACCGACGTGCTGAGCGAGGGCCAGAACCTGCAAGATGCCCATATCGTGGTGAACTTTGACCTGCCTTGGGCCATCATCCGGCTGATTCAGCGGGCGGGCCGCGTTGACCGGATTGGGCAGCAAGCACCCTTCATCGAGGGCTACTCGTTCCTGCCGTCCGATGGGGTGGAGCGGCTGATTAATCTGCGTGCCCGCGTGCGCCAACGCCTGATGGAAAACGCCGAGGTAGTGGGCACCGACGAACGCTTCTTTGAGGATGACGAGTCTCAGAAGCTGCACGACCTGTACAACGAGAAGTCGGGGTTGCTGGACGATGAGGACGACGGCGACGTAGACCTCGCCAGCCGCGCCTTCTCCATCTGGGAAAAGGCCCTGAAGCGTGACCCCACGCTGGCTGCCCGCATCCCGGCGTTGCCCGACGTGGTGTACAGCACCAAAGCCCATACCCCTACTCCTGACAGTCCCCCCGGCGTGCTGGTGTATACCCGCACCCCCAGCGGCTACGACGCGCTGGCGTGGATGAATGAGGGAGGCGAGAGCGTGACCCAGAGCCAACTGCGGATTCTGGACGCGGCCACTTGCCCCCCCGACGAGGCGACCCTGGAGCGCCTGCCTCAGCACCATGAACTGGTGCAGGCGGGCGTGGCCCACATTCATACGGAAGAGGCCACAGCGGGCGGACAACTGGGGCGCTCTGGTGGCCCCCGCGCCCGCACCTATGAGCGCCTGAAGCGGTACGCGGCCTCGCTGGAAGGTTCGCTGTATGCCTCGGCGGAATTGCTGCTGACCGTGGACGACGTCTACAAATTCCCGCTACGGGCCTCGGCGCTGGATACCCTGTCGCGGCAACTGAAAACGGGCCTGAGCGATGAGCAACTGGCCGCGCTAGTGCTGACGCTGCGGGAAGACGATCGCCTGAGCCTGAAGCAAGACGATACCGCCGCGAACCACGAACCCCAGCTTATTTGCTCGCTGGGCTTGCGCTCTCCCTTCTCCCCTACCGCTAACCCTGCGGCTCCCCAAGGAACCCCATGACCACCGCCCCAAAGTCTGCCGCCAAAGCCGCCCCTACCAAAGCGCCCCTGACCCTCAGCGCCGCCGACCTGAAAACCCTGCGCGGCCACCTGCGGGCCTTTGAGTTTGCCGACGTGATGAACCTGCTGGGCTGGAACCGCCCCAAAGGTCAGAACGTGGCCCCAGTACAGGCGGCGGGCCAGACCTTCCCCCTGAAGCCCATTGCCGAACTGGGCGGCGTACAGGTGCTGGAGGTGGCCTGCGGCGACGTGCTGCCCGACGCCCCCGCACGGCTGGCCCTCAGCGACAGCCTGCTGACCACCTACCGCGAACACCTGCTCATCTTCGTGAACGCGGGGCGCGACCAGAGCCAGTGGGTGTGGGTCAAGCGCGACCTGAAGGCGGGCGATAAGAAGGCCAAGCCCCAGCCGCGTACCCATACCTACGTGAAGGGCCAGCCCGACGACCTGTTCGTGTCCAAGCTGGCGGGCCTGTTCGTGGACATGGTGGAACTGAACGTCGATGGTGACTTGAAGGTGACCGAAGTGGCCGCTCGACTTGCTACTGCGCTGGATTCGCAGGTGGTGGTCAAGCGGTTTTACGACCAGTTCAAGCGTGACCGGATTGCCTTTACCGAGCAGATACAGGGCATTCCCGACGAGCGTGACCGGGCGTGGTACGCCAGCGTCGTCCTGAACCGCCTGATGTTCGTGTACTTCTTGCAGCGCAAGGGCTTTTTGAACGTGGTGGGCAAGAAGGCGGGCGACCTGAGCTACCTTCAGCACAAGCTGAAAGAAAGCCGCAGCCGGGGCGAGGGCCGCTATTACCCCGAATTCCTGAAGGCGCTGTTTTTTGAAGCCTTCGCCAAGCCGGACGCTGACCGCAGCACCGAATCGGTGACGCTGACGGGGGCCATCCCGTACCTGAACGGTGGACTGTTTCTGCCACACCCCATCGAGACAAAGCACACCACCAAGAAATCTGACACGCTGCTCTGCCACGAAATTGCTGACCAAATCTTTATTCCCGACGAAGCCTTTGACTTGATGCTGGGCCTGTTTGCCGGGTACGAGTGGAACCTGTCGGAAGAAGACAAGCACGCGGGCGGCCTTGACCCCGATGTGCTGGGCCATATTTTTGAGAAGTACATCAACCAGAAGGGGTTCGGGGCGTACTACACCCGGCCCGAAATTACTGAGTACCTGTGCAAGCAGACCGTAGACCGCCTGGTACTTGACCGCATCAACGCCCGCAAGAAGCCCGGTGAGCGCCCCGAAACCAGCCTGGCCGACGCGCTGATGAGGGCCGACGTGGGGCTGACGCGCTGGCTGCTGACCGCTGACGACGGCCTGAAAAGCCTGAGCCTGCTTGACCCCGCCTGCGGTTCTGGCGCATTCCTCGTAGCTGCCCTGAAGACTTTGCTGGACGTGTATTCCACCCTGATGGGCCGCCTACACGTCTTCAACGACCCCACCCTGAACGACTGGAGCAACAAGCTGCACAGCGGCCACCGCAGCGCCAACTACAACCTGAAAAAGAAGATCATTACCGAGAATCTGTACGGTGTAGACCTGATGGAGGAGGCCGCCGAAATCGCCAAGCTGCGCTTGTTCCTGAGCCTCGTCAGCAGCGCCAATGAACTGATTGATCTGGAGCCGCTGCCCAACATTGATTTCAATATTCTGACGGGCAACAGCTTGGTGGGCCTGCTGCATGTGGACGATAAGGACTATGACCGCCTGAACCCGCAGCAGAGCATGTTCGAACCCCGCTACCCCGACATCATCCAGCAGCGCACCATCGACCTGAACAGCTACCGCCACGCCGCAGACCTGAAGCTGGGCGACCTGAGAAAGCTGCGCGACGACATTGAGGCCAACCGCAAGACCGCGCAGACCACCCTAAACCGCCTGCTGCTGGCCGACTTTCACCGTCTGGGCATCAAGTTCGAGCAGGCCACCTGGGACGCCGCCAAGGGCAAGGAAGGCAAGCCCACCAAGCGGACGCTGACGCTGGCCGACATAGAGGCCCTGCGCCCCTTTCACTGGGGATTCGAGTTCAGCGAAGTGATGGGTCGGGGCGGATTCGACGCGATTATTGCCAACCCACCGTGGGACGTGGTGAAGCCCAACGCCAAAGAGTTTTTTGAGACGCACTCGGCGCTGGTCAGCAAGAACAAAATGGGCATCAAGGACTTTGAGAAAGAGCAGGACAAACTACTGGCCGACCCAGCCATTCGTGCCGAGTGGCTGGCGTACCAGTCGAGCTACCCGCACGTCAGCGCCTATTACCGCGCCGCGCCGCAGTTTGCCCACCAGAGCAGCACCGTGAACGGCAAGAAAACGGGCAGCGACCTGAACCTGTACAAGCTGTTTTTGGAGCAGTCCTTCCGGCTCCTGAAAGCGGGCGGAGAATGCGGCATCGTCATTCCCAGCGGCATCTACACGGACTTGGGCGCGAAAGGTTTGCGCGAAATGCTGTTCGACGAGACAGACGTGACGGGCCTGTTTTGCTTCGAGAACCGCCGGGTGATCTTCGAGAACGTAGACAGCCGTTTCAAGTTCGTGGTGCTGAGCTTCCGCAAGGGCGGCCACACGGCCAAGTTTCCTGCTGCCTTTATGCGCCACGAGGTCAAGGACTTGCTGGACTTTCCCGGCGCAGTGGGCATGGATTTAACGGTGGACATGGTGCGCCGCCTCTCGCCCGACAGCCTCAGCGTGATGGAGTTCAAGAGCGAACTGGACGCCCATATTGCCGAGAAGATGCTGCAATTCCCGCTGCTGGGCGAGCAATTGGACGGCGTGTGGAACCTGAAGCTGACCCGCGAGTTTGACATGACCAACGACAGCCACCTGTTCAAAACCTCGTCGGGGCCGGGGCGCTTGCCGCTGTACGAGGGCAAGATAATTCATCAATTCCGGCATGATTGGGGCCAACCTAAATATTGGCTGGACGAAGCGGAAGCATCCAAAGTGCTACGCGCCGAGAGAGTAAAAGCTGTTGAACGTGAGGCGAAAAAACAGAACGTCGCCGCAAATCTGGATGTTTCAAGCCTAAAACTTGACTATCAAAGCTACCGAATCGCTTTTCGAGACATCACTGCACCTACCAACGAACGAACCTTCATTTCAACTGTTCTTCAATCGGGCACCTTTTGCCCGCACACTATGAGCCTTGAAAGCGTTTTTGAAGACCGCGTAAATGCTGGAAAGACTGAGTTGAACATTGAGAGCATGACTAATGCATCACGACTTTACGTGGTAGCTCTATTCAATAGCTTTATGCTCGATTCTTTAATTAGGCAGCGAGTCACGTCTCATGTTTCTTTTTTCTTTGTTTACGGCCTACCCGTTCCCCGGCTCACTCCTACCCACCCCGAATTCCAACCCATTGTTCAAGCGGCGGCGCGGCTGATTTGCACGGCTCCAGAGTTCGATGAGTTGGCTCAAGCGGCGGGCCTGCGCGGAGGCGTGGACGGCGTGACCGATGAAGCGGGGCGGGCGGCGCTGCGGGCCGACCTGGATGGCCGCGTGGCCCACCTGTACGGCCTCTCGGAATCCGAATTCACCCACATTCTGGGCACGTTCCCGCTGGTGTCGGCAGAGGTGAAGGCGGCGGCGCTGGCAGCCTTTGTGCGGCTGGTCCCACCCAAAGGCGACCCGGAACTGGCGCGGCTGGTGCGCCAGCCCGAATCGGAGCTGCTGGAATTCAAGTCGTCGCTGCGCTCGCCCACCAATGGCGACCCGGCCACACCCGAACTGCGCGGCAAGCTGGAAGCGGTGGTGGTGAAGGAAGTGGCGGCGTTCCTGAACGGCAAGGGCGGGACGCTGCTCATTGGCGTGGATGATGCGGGCAAGGCGCTGGGGCTGGCGGCGGATTACGCATCGTCGGACAAGATTGGCGGGCCAGACGGCTTTGAACGCCACCTGCGCGGGCTGCTGGGGCAAGCGTTGGGGCAGGACGTGGCGGCGGCCCTGAGCATCAGCGTGGGGCCACTGGACGGGCAGGACGTGTGCCGGGTGCAGGTGCCCGCCGGAGCGCAGGAAGCCTTCGTGGTGGTGGCTGACAAGAGCGGGGCCAAGCGCCATGTGTTTTACCACCGCAGCGGCAACAAGGCCGAGGAATTGCCGAGTGGCCCGGAGCTGGCCCGGTATCAGAAAACGCGCTGGGCGTAGGCTCTGACCCTGCTCATGCTGCCGCACCTCTTCCACCCACACCTTCACTCTTGGCCTCACCCACGGAGTCACTCATGACCACATCATTCACCCCCGATAAAAAAGCTCTACAAGAGATGCTGCGTGCCGTGGCCGTGGGGAAGATTCAACTGCCCGACTTTCAGCGCGGCTGGGTCTGGAACGACGAACATATCCGCAGCCTGCTTGCCAGTGTGTCTCAGTCATACCCCATTGGCGCGGTGATGATGCTGGAGACGGGCAACCCGGACGTGAAGTTCAAGCTGCGGCCCCTAGAGGGTGCGCCGAATCCCGCCAGTCAGTCTGCCGACCACCTGCTTCTAGACGGTCAGCAGCGCATTACCAGCCTGTATCAGGCCATCGCCAGCGGCAAGCCCGTGGAAACCCGTGACGCCCGCGACAAGGACATCAAGCGCTGGTATTACGTGGATATGGTCAAGGCCTGCGACCCCAACGTCGACCGCGAAGAAGCCTTTATCGGCGTGCCCGAAGACCGCAAGCTGCGCAATTTCCGAGGCGACGTCATCTCCGACTACAGCACCGGGGACAAAGAACGCGAGGCAGGCATGTTTCCACTGGGGCTGCTGTTTGATGACTACGAGGATTGGGTAGACGGCTACCGCGACCTCTCAAGCGTTCAAAAAGAGACGTGGAAAGCCTTCAAGAAGGCAGTCGTGGAGCCTTTCCGGGCCTATCACGTGCCCGTCATCACGATGGACAAGGGCACGCCGAAAGAGGCCGTATGTCAGGTGTTCGAGAAGGTCAACACGGGGGGCGTGAGCCTGACCGTATTCGAATTGCTGACCGCTACCTTTGCCGCCGAGGACTACCACTTGCGGGATGCGTGGTTCGGAGAAAGCAAGGGCAACACTCCCGGCATTCAGGCCCGGCTGCACCATTGGCCCGTGCTGGAATCGGTGGAAAGCTCCGACTTCTTGCAATCGGTGACCTTGCTGGTGACTCGCGCCCGCAGGCTGGCCCAGATGGCCGAAGGCAAAACACCAAGTGAAGCGTCGGCGGTGTCCTGCAAGCGCAAAGACCTCCTGAAGCTCTCGTTGGAGGAATACCGAGAACACGCCGCAGCCGTGGAGCAAGGCTATGTGCGGGCGGCCCGCTTTCTCCGTCGTCAGAACATTTTCATGGCCCGCGACCTGCCCTACCGCACCCAACTGGTGCCGCTGGCCGCCGCCCTTGCCGTACTGGGCGACAAGGCCGACAGCGTGGCGGTGCAGGACAAGCTGGCGCAGTGGTACTGGTGTGGTGTATTCGGAGAACTGTACGCCAGCGCCACCGAAACCCGCTTTGGCAAAGACTTTCCGGAACTGCTGACATGGATGGAAGGCCACAGCGAGCCGGATACGGTGCGCGAGGCCACCTTCAATGCCGAGAGGCTGGATGACCTCCGCACCCGCAACAGCGCGGCCTACAAGGGCGTCTACGCCCTGCTCATGCGCGACAAGGCCGAAGACTTCCGTACCGGGCAGGCCGCCACCGACACCAGCTACTTCGAGCAGAACATTGACGTCCACCACATCTTTCCGCAGAAGTGGTGTGAAACCGCAGGGATTGACCGCAAAAAGTACGACAGCATCATCAACAAGACGCCGTTGGCCGCCAAGACCAACCGCATGATTGGCGGCGTGGCCCCCAGCAGCTACCTCACCAAGCTCCAGCGGGAGGGCGGGGTGGACATAGACCGCATGGACGAAATCTTGGCTACCCACGTCATCAACGTGGAGGCCATGCGAAATGACGACTTCGGCAGCTTTTACGCTGATCGCCGGACAGCCCTGCTGGAACGCATCGGCAGCGTGATGGGCAAGCGCGTTCGGGGCTAGGCAGCCAAGCGAGCGAGCTAAAGAGAATTTGTTCCAGCAGGGAACGTCAGTCTAAAACCAGCAGATTGGCCCGCCGATTGTCTAGGGCATCGCCGTTGCGGTGGCCGACGCGCTGACCGGGTCGAGCATCCAACAGCAACCGGTGGAGCAAGACCGTACCTGTAGGCGTGCAGGCCATCACGTAGCGGCCTTTGCGGCCCCCCAGATACCAGCGGAAGCGGCGAGCAACTTCACCGTCTTGTGGGTCTATCTGGGCGGCGGCTACAGGCATCCCGTTCAACCCTCCGCGTCGGCCATAGATCGTCAGATGCATGTCTCAGGATGTTGCAGACGGCGGGCAGCAAGCAGGCCGTTAAATTTCGCTGCCAGCGGGAAGAGCGACGGCAGGGAGGGCGGCCTCCCCTCCAACGCAAAGCCAGTTTACGTTCACCCCCCTCCCCCCCAGCCTTAGCCTGTTGGCGATTCTGGGTCGGGAATGTACTCCAGCACATCTGTGATGGCTACATCCTGTCCTGTCAACTTTCGGAGGCCATCCAGCACACTGGCAAGAGTCGGCAAGTCGACACGGGTGGGTTCATCACCACGCCGCGCGATTCGGTAGATGGTGTTCATGCGGGTCGTTCCTATGGCCTGTACCAGGGCATAGGTCGTAAAGTTCCGCTCCTCAAGGTATTCAGCGAGCCGCCAGCGGACAATGGACATGCCTTGCATTGTGCCCTGACTCATGGGCATCAAGTACAGACAACACCTTACGTTGTTATCGCTTGACTTATTGTCGCTTAGTGATAAAGTGGGATCCTGAAGGGGCTGAAGCCTAGGAAACCAAGGCCCCTCCAGAATCCAAGCAAAGGTGGATCACCATGAATGATAACTCTGGCCGCAAGGCCTTTAGACCTACACCCCTGGACGAGAACAGAGTGCTGCATGTCGTCACCCCTTGGGCCTTCGCCCGCCTGATGGAACAAGAGGCCAACTGGCTGCTCCAGCGCACCTTCCCTGTATGGTCACATGAAGGCGATCCCTTGACCCGCGCTATCTGGACGCGCATGTGCAGTGAACTTTTGCTGGAAACAGGTGAACTTCTGGCCTTGGTCTGGAAGACTCTCAACTCAGAGGGTGATGTCCGACTGTTCAGCCGCTACATGCCCGATGGCTTACGAGTCGTGGTGGGCCTCTCCGGTGGGAAGGATGATCGGCAGGTACAAGTTCATTTGGTGGAATTGGTCTTCGCAGAACTCCGGCGCGAACGGAGTCTGGGCGAGGGTAAGCAGAAGGAGCCGTTCACCTTTATCGACGTGATGCGCCAGGAGTATGACCAGGCCTCTGATGTGGAACGCGAGGACACAACCCGTCGGGGGGTTGCAGCAGTGGCCCTGACCATCGCCCGGTCATGGCTACCGACCATTCGTGCCGCTCTAGACGACGAAAACACGTGGCGTCTGCCCATGCCGCCCTCCCGCAAAGGCTAGCCAGACTGTTCCCTGCGGGGAACGGAACGGCCTAAAGAAGAGGTCAAAGGGGGTCGGTTGCTGCTTGCACCGGCCCCCAAAAAGTCGCGAACGCCAAATCCGAGCAAAGGTTGATGCCCGGTGCCGTCACGATCTTGCACTCGTTGAACCGCAACGTCCCAGAACGGTCTCCAAAGCCTTCCGCGTTCTGTGTTTCAACAAGGAGCCCCCCATGAAGAGCATCCCCCCCTTGTCCACCGCCTGTCCGGCCATCGTCCCTGAACTACTTGACTCGAAGCAGGCGGCCCAGCTACTTAACATCGGCCGCAATCAGGTGTACGAACTGGCCCACTGTGGTCGCCTCCCGCACATCAAGTTGGGTCAGCGCCTTCGTTTTCCCCGCACCGCCCTCCTGCGTTGGATCGAACAGGAGATGGCCATATGAGCAAACGGCAAGCCAATTCCATACCCGAAGAGGAGTCTTCACCGAGCTACGGAGGGCCTCGTCAACGCACCCGTGGCAATGGCGACGGAGGTGTCTACAGACTCCCTGACGGGCGTTACCGCTGGCAGGTCACCGTGGGCCGGGATGCCAATGGCAAGCAGAAGCGGCTGACAGGTATAGCCGAAAATAAAACCGAAGCCAACCGCAGACGTACTGAGGTTTTAGCCGCCTATCAACAGGGCAAGATCAGCCTGCCCAGCACCACGACGCTGGGAGACTGGCTGGATCTGTGGCTTGCCCGTCGCCAGCCCCACATCGCCGTAGGCACCTACGAGCAGTATGTGTTCAGGCTCAAGCACGTGCCAGCCGACTTACGACGTCTACAGTTACAAGCCATCAAACGGCCCCATATTCGGGAGCTGGACGGCAAATTGACGGCGAAAGGCCTAGCCGCCAGCAGCCGATCCAAGATCCTCTCGCATCTTCGGGCAGCATTTGAGGCAGCCATCGACGAGGAACTCTTGATCGTTAACCCAGCTCAAGGCGTACGTGTTACTTCGACGTTGGCCGAGCGCAGCCGTCACAAGCGCAAGGCGTTAGATCTCAAAGAACTGGACGCCTTCATTAAAGCTGCTGAGACAGACCGTCTCTACGTCCTCTTCTACACGCTCTTCTCTTTGGGTCTACGGCGGGGTGAAGCCTTGGGCCTGCGCTGGACAGATGTGGATCTTCAGACCGGAGAAATTCGGGTAGAACAGCAGGTCAAAATTGAAGGCAACCAAGCGGTCATCGGATCTTTGAAGACCACAGGCTCTCGCCGTCGCCTGTATGCCAGTCCCGATTTGTTGGCGCTTCTCCACATTCAGCACCGTCGCCAACAAGAAGATCAGTTTCTGGTTGGCCCCGCTTGGACAGCTACAGGATTGATCTTCACGACGGCGGTAGGTACTCCAATTCATCCCCGCAACGTCAATCACTCTATCTGCCTCATCTGTGATGCAGCAGGGCTAGCCCGCTTCAGCTCTCACTCTGCACGGCACACCCACATCAGTCAACGCCTCCGCAATGGCGAAAAGCTGGAGGTGGTCTCCGCCAGCGCAGGCCATGCCTCGTCGGAGATCACGCTCAACACTTACCGCCACGTCTTTGACGACGAAAAACGAACAGACGTGTTTAGCCTTCGTGAACAGCTCGCCCCCATTCAAATTAACAAGGAGAACAACAAATGACACTAGCCAATCGCTTCAGCACAGCCATCCCGACTAGAGATTTCAACTCAGGTCTCACGGTCACCGAAACCGCTGCCTATTTGGATGTTGACCGCAAAACAGTCTACCGGCTGCTTAAGTCAAAAAACTTCCAGCGATCTTCTGACAGCAATCGCATTCCCTTCATAGAGATTGAGTTTGAAGCGCACTTCAGGTCCTTATGTATCCCCCGCAGCTTTTTTGATAAATTCATGCTCACGCTATACAATATCTCGGAAGACCAATTGGATGCTGGCTCCATCAAAGGCAGCCACCATATCGAGACAGATGCTTCTCTTGAAGAGTTCTACGTAGCTTTGAGTACTTGCTGTCCTACGTTTGACGATTTTATGGACTTCTTATACTTCAGTATGGCAGAGGAAGGCTCAATTATCTTCCCAGGTGGCTTTTGCCGAAAGATAGAACACTACTCCGGTTTGCCGCTATAAATGTAAAAGTACTGGGAAGGAGCTAGATAGATCGCTCCTCCCCCTTTGCAGTTAGCGCTGCTCAAAACGTTGCAACCCTACTGTGAAGGGTGACAAAAGGCCGAGTTGGCTCCAGCAAGCCGGGACGCCCTAAACGGCGCTTTGCTCCATGTTGTCGTCTGAACGGAGGAGAAAATAAGCGAAGTTAGGCTTTGGAACTGGCGGCGTTACCTGTAGGAGGCAGCAAGCGTAAGCTCAACCATCTGAGAATGTTTGTAGCCACCTAAGGTCTACACGCCACCCGTGCCGACTTTGCTGTTCCCAAACCACGAAGGCGGCCTGAACATATAGAGGGCAGCGTAAGTGGTACGGGCGGGGCGCGTTGCCGCATATGCCGCACCCGCTCCGGAAGGAGAAGGCCGCCCAGAAGGTGATCGGCAAAACGTGAAAGGCCCCGGTTCACCCTAGACCGCCATCCTTTACACTGGCAGGGTTGTCGCGCCGCTCCCAGTGAAAACACTGATCAGGCCGCGTGCGGAGAAAGAGGAGTGAACATCATGGGCTTAGCAATTGGAATCCCTGAGCCATCCCCACGAATGCCCCGCACCCCCGTCACCAACGGACTTTGCGAACCGATGAATGGCCTCCTGAATGTCTTCGGGGGTGAGTCGGCGTCGGGTCACTGTGCTCCTGTATGGGTAGTAGGCATAGGCCTACTCGTACGGTAAGAGCCCTATGACATGACCCGACCTGTTTTTCACTTCATGAGCTCGGATGAGAATTGTTGCAAGACAGGCCATCCGCACTAACGCTCAACTGATGATCGTCCAGACAGCAGCGAAGGTCTCAGAATCACCGAACTGCGACGTGGTGTCTGTCATGGCACATCAACGGATGGCGGCAACTGATCCTGGTAGCCGACGCCCAGCTTCAACGCGTGAATGAACAGCACCTGGCTGACCACGGGCATGGGCGTGTTGAAGTTCCGCCCGTAAGGTTTGAGTGTCCAACCGTTGGCTTTGTGGTGTTCGGCGGAGGTCTTGAGTTTCGTGATGGCACTGTTCGCGGCGTGAGCGCGGGTGATGCCGCCCCGCTGATAGTACGCGCCGGCGTCCCTGGCGATGCGCCAAGAGAGGTTCCAGGATTGCGCCAGGGTGAAGTCCTCCAGTACGGCCCGCATGGTCAGCAGGGATTTCTCGCCGGGGTTGAACTCCAGTTTATGCTCCGCAAGGTAGTACACCAGTTGCCGTAGAGCTTCATCGAGGATGATCTCCCGCCACAGGTGCGGCATCTCCGCCACCCACGCGTCAGGCCACCCTTCTGGCCCTTCGCCCAGGCGGGCTTCAAGCTGCTCAATGAACGTCCCGAACGGCAGTTGCTGACCGCCCATAGCGATGCCCCAGTGCACTTTGGTCAGGTCGTAGCTGCTGACCTTGTCACCTTCCCAGGAGAACGCGGCTGGGTTGGAGGCCGGGTGAACGCGCAGCACCAGGCGGTCATCCAGGTGCCTGAGCATCCCCACGCTGAATGTCCGCGTAGGTCCGATAGCGTCGTCATGCTCCGTCAGGGGGTTGATGTACCGCAGGTCCTCGCTGGCGCCGGCGCGGGCGACACTGGCGAGGTACACAGCATCTTTGAGGGTCAGGTCGTTCAGATCCAGCGCGGCAACTTCATTCAGGTCAAAGGTCCGGTTCAGCAGCGTGCGGCGCTCCTGTTCAAGTTGCACGGACTGCGCTTTGCTCTGCTGGGTGCGTTTCTTTGTGCAGTCTGCGCAGACAAACGCAGCCTGGGTGTAGCGCTGGCGATCGTCGAAGTCTTTGCGGCTGGTGTACTCGTACGGCGTGCCGCAATCCTGGCAGGCGCGGTTGGTGGCGTACGCCCAGGCGGCGTTGACCGCTGTGTCCTTGACCTGAGTGGCGCTCAGACCAAAGCGCTGCTGGAGGTCTTTCAGAGGGTGCATCCAGCCGATGTCGGTGCGGTCCCAGTACGCGCGGGCCACGTCATGCTGTCCTGCGGTGCTGTCTTTGGTGTACCGCAGGTCAATGCCGCGCGCCTTGAGTGGCGCGAGGGTCTGCGCTTGCTGCACACGGGTGAGGTTCTGCGCGGCGTACGGGGTGTTTGGATCTGCTTGCAGGGCCGCCTCGAAATGCTCAGCGGCGGCGGTGAGGTTCCCCTGACGGCGAAGGACACTGCCGAGGTTGTTCAGCACCGCGGCGTTGCCCGGGCTTAATGTCAGGTACTGCCGGTACGCGTCGGCCGCTTCACTCAGCCCGGCGGGCGTGCCGAGCTGGGTGCTGTGGTAGCCGAGCACGAACAGCGTTTCCGTGTCGGACTCGTCGACGTCGATGTCAAGAATGGCTTTCGCCGCTTCGCACACTTCCAGGTGCAGCTCATGCTTGCGCAGCAGGGTCTGCCACGAGCCGTCGTGCCAGGCGGTGAGTTGCGTCGTTTCCCGGATGTCCTCTCCACGTCCTTCGGCAAACGCGTCCGGCCAGATCATCAGGGCCGTGTGCAGCGCCCGCGTCTGCTCGATGGTCATGGTTTCATCGGCCGGGACGTCCAGTTCATCCTGGTACTTCAAGGCGTCCGGTTCGTTCAAGTACGCCGCCACCCACCTTTTCTGATGTTCAAGCGCCGCGGTTCGGTCTTCCGGGGCGGGTTCATAGAACTGCACCCAGCGGGTGTTCCCCAGGAGCGTTCGGGCCTGCTCAACCAGCGCGCTGAGCTGCACCGCTTCCTCTGGCAGGAGGGCCACCGTCAGCAGGCACAGGGCGCCGCGGACATCAGATGGGAGATCCTGACGCTCACGCAGGGCGAACACGTCCGTCCAGGCGCTGGGCGGTCCCATCAGGATGTAGGTGCGGTCCGCCGGGGTGTTGCCATGGATGGTTTCCATCACCGGCAGGTCCCCGAAGTAGAACCGCGGCGCGGCCGATTCCGTGAGGGCTGCGGCGTGACGCACAGCGGTATTGACGGTGTCCCATTCGTCGCGTTGCGCCGCCAAGTGCGCCACGGCGAGGTGCAGCTCCACCGTCTTGTCCAGCGTGGCGACACTGATGGTAAGCGCCTGAAGGTCTACGTTCTCCCCGCGGAAAGCGGCGTTCAGGTGTATGTACGCCAGAATCCGCTGGCGTGCGTCATCCTCAACCTTCAGGTCAGGTCGGGCAAGAGTCTGCTCAGCCCCCTCAAGGTCCCCGGCCTGCACCTGAACGCGCAGCAGGTCCCCGAGCATCTCGGTGGTTAGGCGTTCCGGCCACCGGGTATGCAGGGTCTGCGCGAAGGTTCGCGCTCCCTGCAAGGGGTTCGGGTCCCGTTCGGCCACCCTCTTGAGCAGCGAGACGTAATTCTGGACGTACTGCGCATGGTCCGGTGCGAGAGCCAGGACCTGTTCGAACAGGGTGCGCGCTTCATCCAGCTGCTGTTCGTGTTGCAGTAGCAACGCGAGGTTGTTCATGGCGCTGGTGTCGGCAGGTTGATGCTCCAAGAGCGTCCGGTAGGTGTGGGTCGCTTCGGCGTTGCCTTCAGGAGTGTTTAGGCTGGCCGCGTGGAACGCCAGGCTAAACAGCAGTGATGGATTCTCGCCGTCGCTGCTGAGCAGCGTTCGCGCCGCTTCGTAGAGTTCTTCCGTCATGCCGTGCGCTTCCAGGCTGCTGCACCACGGTCCGGTAAGCCATGCCTGACGCTGCGCGGCATGCATGATGCCCTGCCCGTCACCAGTCTGAAATTCCTCCGGCCAGTGCAGCAGCTCCTGATGCAGGGCCAGGGCGGTGTCCTGGTCGAGTGGCGCTGATGAGGTGAAGACCGGGGCGTCCACAGGTGCGGTGCCGTGCTGGTAAAGGTGCGTCTGCATCACCGCCTTGAACTGCCGCAGGTCCGGGAGGATCTCCCCGGTGGGGGCGTGCGTGACGGCCAGCACGAGCAGGGATTCTCCCAGCACGCCGCGCGCTTCGTCCAGGTCCTGGGTGGCGTCGCAGCTCAGGCCCGCTTTGATGCGCAGTAGTTTCGCGTGCGCCTGCATTTCCAGTGGGTACGCGTCACTGCTAGCGATGGTGTCCAGATGCGTTTTCCACGCGGCGGGCGGGTGGGCGATGACACCCATGTTCTGCGGATCGTCATGTGTTCCGAAATGCAGCCGCATGCGGGGGCTCAGGTCCGCACTGAACGCCTGCGGTTCGAGTAACTGAAACGCCCGGGTGGCGTACTGAACGGCTTGTATCTGATGATCAAGCTGGTGAGCAGCGGCGGAAAGGGCCAGCCACAGCAGCGGCTCGTTGCTGTGGTGGGGTTCGTTGAGCGCTTCGATCAGCGCAACGACAGATCCAGGGTCACTGGCGCCCTTCAGGGCGGCGTGCAGCGTCGTGAGCAGCGCCACGCCGGTCAGCGCGGACGGCTGAGCTGGCGCCGGGTACCTTGCCAACAGGTCATTGACCGCCGTGGGGTTCCCGGTGCTCATGGTGAGGCGCAGCAGCGCCGCGAACAGCGGCCGCGGCAGCGCCCCGGAGATGGGCTTGGCCCGTTCCAGCCAAGTGCGCGCGTCCTCCTCCCGCAGGAAGGTGCTCAGCGCGATCAGCGGCCTCGGCGACACCAGGGCCACTTTGAGAGCTTCGGTCAGCACCGAATCGGGCGGAACGGTCAGCCCCAATGCGCCGCGCAATGCACTGGCCTGCTCGTGGTGCCCCTGGAGGAATTGAATGATCACGGCCCCCCACTGGTCGTCCGGGATGGTAGGACTTTGAAGGTGTTGTTCAGCGGCGCTGTATTCACCCTCACTCAGCAGGGTCCACAGGGTCGGTTCGGCGTTGACAATCATGGTGTCCTCAGCGGTGAAAGTGATGGGAGCATATAGGCGCAATCATTTCACGGGCGATCGACGTCCAACGACAATCCGCCGTCGGGTTGCTTCAACACCCACGCTTGTAAAGGTTTCGCCACTGGTGTTTCCTCTGTCGGGGGTTAAGATTTCCACAGCTGCACTTTGGCGAACATGGCGTCCTGAAGATGCCGTTTCGTGGACACGATCCAGTCGAGGTCACCACGAATTTTGAGATGATTCATCTTTTCAAGGAGACAATCAAAGTCAGCCCCCGTAATGGGCCGGTTTGCGTGCGCAGCGTCATTTCGGATCTTGGACATGGCGTCCCATTCCTCGATGAACCGTTCCATTGACAGCGGGGAGGTCCAGGTGGTCAGGGCCTCACCGTCCGGACCGGCAGTACTGTGAAAAGCCGACCGAAGCTCGCCGATTTGCGGCGGAAGCCACAGGTCACCCGAATGCTGAGCGTTGTTGAGCTTCACTGACTTTGACCTACCATCGGCGCCGGTCACGCGAAGTTTGAAGGGTTGACCCGGCACGTCCGGAGCCACCCGGTTGTAAGCCTGAGGAAAAGGAACGCCGACATACGCCCTCAACGCCTGCCCCGCCGACAACACCAGTTCTCGTTCGACGGCGCTCCCCAGCTCTACTACGGGTCCCGTGTACGAAGGTTGGGAAAATGCGCTGACGCCAACGGGTCCCGTAGCGGCTGCAAAGACGGGTGCCCAGGCATCCAGCGCCTGCTTGGAGTACCACGCTGTCACGACATTGACCCGGCTTTCCTCATTGATGTCTGCATCAAGAAAGGCCAGCCGGGGAAGGGGGGCTGACGTGAGCACCCGAAGCCTCATGTTGACCTCGTGCGCGACCTCCTGAACCGTCTGAACCTCATCCTCATCCGGCTTCTCTCGTGCAGCTTTTACGACTTCTTCCAGCCTTTGACTCGCCGCGGCGAGATCATTCGTCATGGTGGTCGATAGCCGCTTCAACCGCGATGATTGCGGTTGACTTGCAGCAGCCAGGTAGTGCCCCGACATTGTGACCTTGCGCTCCCGGCCGCCGAGGTTAAGGGGCTCAGCCTCATGCACGTAAAGTTGGATGTCCGGCCCGCCGTAGGAACGGGATGTGCGTGCTTCAGTACGAGCAGCCTCATAGGCTACGAGGCCTTCCAACTGCCACCAGACGTTTGCGGCATCTGTAGGCGTGCAGAACCACTGGAGCCGCATAGGGTCATCGTCGGTCGCGTCTGCCACCACGATCGCGGGCAGCCTGCCGGTCAGACCCACCGCGTCTGCCACGAGTGGCACACCATTCCCCGGCTGCTGGCGTGCTCCGCTGTTGCTGTACCTTTCAGCAAGATCGTTGATCACCGCCCTAACGGTTTCCATCTTCGGGTCATTAACCCGGTCTTCAAGCCCTGCCACGAAGAAGAGGACCTGCCGGCCTGTAATGCGGTGTAAAGCGCTGAAGCGCTCCCGCATGACCTGATGAAATTCCGTATTGACGTCAGGGTCATGCAGCACAAAGGCGACGATGCGGTAGGAATGCGTGAGGGTGTTCAGTGCGGAGACGGCTGGAGGTTCACCGTCAAGAAGCGCTTGCATCCAGTGCAGTGAATCGAGTGAGTACCCCATTGTCATCATAGTAGCTAAGGCCGCAGGCAGATGTGGCGGCCTCTGCGGACAGCAGGCGATCGGCAGCCGTGACACCCGTCCGCTGGCTCAGGTGGCGGCAAACCCGCCGTCGGCCTCCGCCATGCCTGAATTGCCCGGAATTCCGGGTTGTCCGGCGTCCAGTGGGCCAATGCCAAAAGCAAGGGTTGGGTCAGAACCGAAAGCAAAGAGTACGTGATGAAAGACGGCGACATCATGAATGTCCTGCACAGCTCTTGACCTAAGTACCTCGCCGTAAAGCTTTAGCTTGACCGAGCGAAGTGAGTACTGAAGATGGTGGGACGCACTTATTGATTTTGGCAGAAGTGTAGCTACAACGCTTCATCGGCTCTGCGTATTCTATGTTGCCGAGATCAGACTGAAGTCTTTCTGGCGCGTAGCACACGCGTAGCACATGGGCTCGATTTTGGTTCATTCCAGCAAATCACGATACGAAAAAACCCGCTCTTAGAGCGGGTTCTGCTGGTCGAGGCGACAAGATTTGAACTTGCGACCCCTACCACCCCAAGGTAGTGCGCTACCAGGCTGCGCTACGCCTCGCTGCCAGCCACAGGAATATAGACGCTATCGGCGGTGCGGTCAAGTGATGGGTCTAGTGGGGGGGTGTCCGGGCCTCCCCTTTGCTGCCCACCCGCCTCACTGCAACGCGCCTAGCACGCTATCTTACACCCCATGACTCCTTCAAGCAGCGGCCTGACCTTTGAACAGAAGTTGCAGAACTACGCCCGGTTGGCGGTCAACGTCGGGCTGGGCATTCGCCCCGGCCAGCGTGTGCTGGTGCAGGCTCCGGTAGACACGGCTCCGCTGGCCCGCCTGTTGGTACGCGAGGCCTATGCGGCGGGCGCAAGCTTTGTCGACGTGCGCTGGGACGATGATGACGTGGTGCTGGCCCGCTTCGAACTGGCCCCCGAAGGCACATTCGAGACCATCAGCCAGTGGCGCGTGAATGCCGAAACAGAAGTGGCCGAGGCGGGCGGCGCGGTCATTGCGATTCGGGCGGCCAATCCGGGGCTGCTGGCGGGTGTAGATGCGGCCCGCGTGACGGCCCATGCACGGGCGTTGGCCGCCTACCGCAAGCCCTACACGGCGCAGGTCATGACCAACCGCCTGAACTGGAACCTGATCAGCGCCCCCGTTGCGGGCTGGGCACAGGTCATGTTCCCCGACGCGAGTACCGAAGAAGCCATTTCTCAGCAGTGGGACGCCATTTTTGCGGCCACCCGTGCCGATCAGCCTGACCCGGTGGCGCTGTGGCACACGCATCTGGCCGACCTGAAACGCCGCCGCGACACCCTGACGGCCAAGCAGTACCACGCCCTCCATTTCAAGAGTGGCGAAACTGACCTCACGGTGGGCCTCGCAGACAGTCACATCTGGGGCGGCGGCTCAGCCCAAACTCCCGGCGGCATCACCTTTACCGCGAACATTCCCACCGAGGAAGTCTGGACAGCGCCGCACCGGAACCGGGTAGACGGCGTGGTGGTCAGCACCAAAGCCCTGTCTTATAACGGCGTGCTGGTAGACGGCATCCGGATTCGCTTCGAGGGCGGGCGTGTCGTGGAGGCCACCGCCACGCAGGGCCAAGACGCCCTGACCCAAATGATCGCCACCGACGAGGGCAGCCACCGCCTCGGAGAAGTCGCGCTGGTGCCGCATTCCAGCCCGATCAGCCGCTCAGGACTGTTTTTCTTCAACACCCTGTACGACGAAAACGCCGCCTCGCACATTGCCATCGGTACGGCCTACCGCTTCAACGTGGCGGGCGGCGTGGAGATGAGCTTGGAGGAGTTCAACGCCGCAGGCGGCAACGACAGCCTCGTGCATGTGGACTGGATGATCGGCAGCGCGGATATGGATGTGGACGGCCTGAGGGCGTCGGGCGAGCGGGAAGCGGTGATGCGGGCGGGCGAATTTGTGATCTAAAAACCGTAAGGGGTGAGTGGGAAAAGAGCGGGCCTGTCAACAGAATCTTGTTGAAGGCCCGCTCTCTTATCTTCTCCTACTGACTACTCACCACTTACCACTTACAGTTTTTCACCCATGCCGCGCTGCCAACGCTGCCCCGATGACCCCGGCATCTGTTCCCAATTGGGCGCGGCGAATGGTCACGGGTGCAAATCCGGCGGCGTACTCGTCGGCGGCCCGCTGCACGCCCTGAAAGAAATAATCTCCGACGCTGGCGACGCCGCCGCCCACCACGAACACTTCCGGGTCTATGGTTTTTTGCAGATCGGCCAGCGCGATGCCGATGTGCCGGAGCGCCTGCGCGATGATGCGGCGGGCGGCGGGGTGGCCCTGTTCGGCCAGTGTAAAGGCCTCGGCGGTGGATACGTCGCGGTTCAGGGCGTAACTGGCGTCGCGAGCAATGGCGGTGCCGCTGGCGACAGCTTCCAGCGCTCCGTCTAGGCCCGCACCGCTGACTGGGCCACCCGGCAAGGCCGTAATATGCCCGATTTCGCCCGCGATGCCGTGCCGCCCACGCCAAATCCGGCCGTTCAGGACGATGCCCGCGCCGATGCCCGTGCTGACGGTCACGTAGATGCTGCTTTCGGTGCCGCGTGCCGCGCCCATGTGGGCTTCGGCTAAGGCGGCAGCTTTGGCGTCGTTTTCCAAAATAATGCGCTGGCCGAGGCGGTCTCGCAGGCCATCTACCATCGGCACATCGGTAAAGCCGTAGATGTTGGGCGCGAACTTGACGCGGGTGCGGTCAGCATTCAGCGGGCCGGGAATGCCCACGCCGACCAAGCGGGCGTCGGGGTGCGCCGTCTGCAAATCCTGCACTTGGGTAGCAATAGCGTCCAGTACGGCTTCCCAGCCAGTTTCGGGCGTGGGCTGCACGTGGCGGCTGAGGAGTTGGTCGCCGCGCAGCACGCCCGTCGCAATTTTGGTGCCGCCGACATCTACGCCGATACTGACTTGTTCTGTGGTCATGGGGGTGCCTCCGGAAGACTAGGAATAGGGGTTGGGAAACGCTTGAGAAGATCGGTCAGCACTGTATCCCGGCTTCCCGAGTGACATGAACTCCCCGTCTATTCCTGCACGTCTTCTCCGTCTTCCGAATTCGCGCCCAGCAACTCCAGCGCCTCTTCCAGCATCACTTCGGGCACGTACAGGCCCACGTCGCCCATATAGCCTCCCGTTTCGATTTCTATGACCGGGCTGACCATCGCCCACTGAAACGGCGTGCGAATCACGCTGACCACGCCACCGTCCGATAAAGTACGCCGCCACCCTTCGGCCAACAGGCGCGGCAGGGTGTCGAGGCGCACCCACACGTCGCCCTGATACATCACGCGGTCCTCATAGCTGGCAGCGGTCATGGCTGCATCTCTGGGGGCTGAGTCTGTGCGGGGAAGGCCAGCAACTTGCCCAACTGTTCGCGCAGCACGGCGGGCAGCGGCGTAGGCTTCAGCGCCGTGTCTACCCGCACCTGCACTGTGCGGGCGTAGGTGCAGGGCACGCCGTCGGCGGTCACGCGGGACAGCAGCGTCCACGACGTATTGCCCAGCCGTTCTACCAGCGTTTCTACGAACACGTCTTGGCCCAGCCGAATTTCGCGTTGGTAGTCCAGTTCCAGCCGCGCAATCACCGAACGGTCTTCATCGTCGGGCACGCCCAGATCCCGCATCAGCAAAATGCGCGAGGTCTCTAGATACTGTACGTATACAGCGTTGTTGAGGTGGCCCATCGTGTCTATGTCGCCGTAGCGCATCTGGATTCCGGCTCGGTGCGCCCGCGCCCAATCGGGGGCTATGCCACTGGGCCGCGAAAAGGGATCACCGCGCCCGGTCTGGCTGTGCTGCGTGGTCTGGTGTGCCGTCATGCCCCCTAGTCTGACAGGCAGGCCGGGGATTGGGGCACGGGGCCTGCTCTACCGCCGCATAAGCCTCTGTTTCTTGCTGCTGTTTCTCACTGCTGGCACGCTATGCTGGCGGGCAAGATATGGACGCCGCGCCGCCCCCCACGCCCCCCACACCCGCGCCGGAACAGGTGGAGCCTGAGCAGTTTGTGCCCACCCTGCCTGACGACGACAGCACGGCGCTGGAGACCGATACCATCCCTGTCCCGCCGCGCCGCCGCACACTCGCGTCCCGTTGGCGCTCTGTACAGCGTTTGCCCGTCACACTGATGCTGGCAAGCCTGCTGGCGGGCCTCGGCATCGTGCAACTGAGCTTCCAGTTGGGTCTGATCGCCTACCGCACCACCACTTGGACGCAGGAAACCAACGCCACCCAGAGCCGGGTGCGCGGCCTAGAAAGTGACGTGAAGGTGCTGCAAGACGCCGCACGCTCGGCCAGCGATCCCAGTTACCTAGAGCAGTTGGCCCGCTGTCAGGGCTTCGTGGGGGCCAAAGAAACCGTCGTGGTTTCCCCCACCGCCGCGGGAACCTACAGTGACAACTGCACCGCACGCCGTTTACCCTAACCGGACTGTCTGCAGAAACCTGCAAATTGCTGCTTAAGCTGAACCATAGGTCATGAAACTGTAAGAAACTGCACACCTCGGTGCATTTCCTCACTGCCTCCCCCCTAACGGCGGCGTATGCTGACCGGCGTATGTCACTTGTCGTTCTGGTAACTGTTCCCCCCGAACGCGCACATGAACTGGCCCGCACCTTGGTTGCCGAGCGCCTCGCCGGGTGCGTCAACGTGGTGGGCGGCCTTCATAGCGTGTACCGCTGGCAGGGCGACGTGGTGGAAGACCCCGAGACCCTGCTGATGATCAAAACCACTGGGGAGAGGTACCCCGAACTCGAAGCCCGCATCAAGTCGCTGCACCCCTACGAAGTGCCGGAAATCATCGCTCTGCCCTTTGACCGCGCCCTGCCCGAATTTCAGATGTGGCTGAGGGACGCGCTGGAGCCGTCGCATAGTTAGGAGATCGGCAGCAAACACCCCCCGCCCTGTGCTGAAGGCGGGGGGTGTTTGCTGTGAAACTTCTGTGATGGCGGGCCCTGCAGGACTTGAACCTACGACCCTCGGTTTTGGAGACCGATGCTCTACCAACTGAGCTAAGAACCCATCAAGCGTGCTGCCGCTTACGCAGGGGCGCAAACAGGCCCACGCAGAGTACCAGAGGAAGGCCGGACGTGCAAGGGTAGAACTGCTCTGCCGATTGGCCTACTGCGCGGTTACAGCACCCCGCCGCCCAGCATCAGGCGCAGTACGCCGATGGCGGCCACCACTGCACTGAGGGTCACGGCTCCCCGGTCTCGGCCCAGCGCCCCGAAGATCAGACCCAGCACGGCGGGCGGCAACACGAATAGCCAGTTTAGCCAGCCGAAAAAGGGCAATAAACCTAAAAGTAAACCCAGCGCGGCCAGAATGCCGAAGATCAAAGACAGGACTCTCATAGAGGCCACTACGCGGAGGCGGCGGAAAAGGTTGCTGACGCGGGACGACGAATGAGACTCGAATGCTGTCCAGATCGACTCTATTCCGGCACAGGCTTACCGCTCGGTAGGGGACGCCTGCCCCGGCCACAGGCGCTATTCTGCACAGCGTGAGTGTGCTGCTGCCTGTGTTTCTAGACCTGCAAGGAGAATCTGCTTTGGTGGTGGGTGGCGGCGCGGTGGCCCTGCGCCGGGTAGCAACGTTGCTCGAAGCGGGCCTGAACGTGACGGTAGTTGCGCCCGAACTTCACCCCGACTTTGCCAAGATGAGCGTGCAGACCGCGCAACGCGCTTATCACGCCAGCGACTCGGCGGGGCAGCGAGTCGTGGTGGCCGCCACCGATAGCCCAGCCGTGAACGACGCCGTAACAGCCGATGCGCGGGACGCAGGCGCACTGGTCAACCACGCAGGCAACGCGGGGCAAGGCTCGCTGAGGTTTGCGGCCACCACCACGCGGGCAGGTGTGCAGGTGGCGGTGTCCAGCGGGCGCGAATTGCCGATGCTGACGCAAGCCTTGACGGAACGAATCGCGGAACTGTTGCCCACACAGGCACAGCTTGACGGCTGGACGGCGCGGCGCGAAGAAGCCGTGACGTTGAAGCCCGACGCCAAAGCCGCAGCGTTGGCCGAGTTGCGGGCCGAGATTCGGGCTGGCGTGGGTTTGCAAGATCGGGGAGCCGCATGACGCTGGCTTGCCCCACCGCCCGCGCATTGTTGGCGCAGCCACACGCGCCGCACCCCACGCCGCTGGATTTTGCAGTGGTAGGCCTGAATCACCAGACTGCGCCCATAGAAGTGCGTGAACGGGCAGCGGTGCGGGCCTCCGAGGAAGAGGCAATTCTGGGCCACTTGTCGCTGCACGCCCGCGAAGTGATGTTGCTGGCGACCTGCAACCGCACCGAGGTCTACCTTGCCGGAGTGCTGGGCGACCCGGTGGCCGCCTTCGAGGGCGCTTGGGGACATGCGCTGGCCTCTCATTTGTACGTGTACCGGGGCGAAGAAGCGGTGGCCCATCTGTACCGGGTGGCGGCGGGCCTCGACAGCTTGGTCATCGGAGAAACCCAGATTCAGGGCCAAGTGAAACGGGCTTGGCAGGCCGCCCATGCGCAGGGCTTGGCCGGAACGCTGATGAACAAAGTGGCGCAGGGAGCTTTGGCCGCAGGCAAGCGCGTCCGTACCGATACGGGCTTGTCTGACCGTGTGGTAAGCGTGTCGAGCGCCGCTGTAGAACTGGCCGAAGCCACGCTGGGCGACTTGACGCACCGCACCGCCCTGATCTTGGGTGCAGGCGAAACCGCCGAGCTGACCCTGACGCACCTGCGGGCCGCCGGAGTAAAAGACGTGATCGTGGTGAACCGCACCGCCGAACGCGCCCGCGCACTGGCTGAGCGGGTGGGGGGCCGGGCCTGTGCCGCCGAATACCTACACGAAGTCTTGCCCGAGGCCGATGTGGTCATTGCCTCCAGCAGCGCCCCGCATTATGTGCTGCACGGCAGCGGCGTGCGCGAGGCATTGCAAGACCGGCAGGGCCGCCCCATGCTCCTCATAGACATCAGCGTGCCGCGCATCCTGTCGCCCGATATTGCCGACGTGCCGGGCGCACACCTGAGTAATCTTGACGACTTGACAGCAGTGGTGAACCGCAACCTAGAGGGCCGCCGCGCCGCCTTGCCCTACGCCGACGCCCTGCTACGCGAAGCCAGCGCCGATCTGTACCGCTGGCACCTGACGCGGGAAGCGCAGCGGGAATTGGCAGGGCGGCAACGGGCGGGGCAGGAATTGGCTGTTGCCAGCGACTGAGAAGACTGGTCTAAAAGTCTAGGGTCTAAGGGCGTGCGGCGTTATTGATTTTTGACTCGCTTGGCAAGACTTTGAGGCGACTGAGGTGAAAGGTGAACCCCCCCGTTGCTGGCGCAACGCCCCCCCTTAAAGGGGAGGACAAGTGCTGTTGCGCTCCCCTTGAGGGGGCTGGCTACGAACTGGCACAGCTCCGAAGGAGAGCAGACTGGGGGGTTCGCCCAGAATCGTCAACTCTGAAGCCTGACCAAGATCAAAAACCATCAGACGGTGATGAGCTCTGCAGGATTCAATAACAGCACACCCACCCACCACTATCCACTTCCCCTTTTTGCCCTACCCTAACTCCCATGTGGACAAAGATTCCTTCTGGCGGACTGCGGATTACCGGGGCAGACCGGGTTGATTTTGTGCAGGGCCAGATGACGGGCGACCTGCGCGGCGCACCTACGCCGGGGCTGGTGGCCTGCACCTTTCTGAATGTGCGCGGCCAAATCGAAACCTTTGCGCGGGCCTACCGCCGCACCGACGACGTGTATTTGCACGTGGATACAGAACAGGCGGAAGCCTTGGCCGCCCGCTTAAAGCGCTACATTATTTTCGATCAGGTGGAAGTGAAGGACGTGTCGGAGGACTTGCGGTGCGTGCATGTGTGGCCGGGGGCAGCTGTAGACGGTTGGAATGCGGTAGGCCCGGACGTGCAAACCTTTGAACTGGGAGGCGGCGTGGTGCTGATAGGCCGCGTGAACCGCACAGGCGCGGCGGGCCTCGATTTGCATTACCTCACCCGGCATGAGGCGGCGGTGCTGGCCGCACTGGACGGCGAGGAAACCCCGTTGGCCGGACTGGACGCCGCCCGGATCGCCGCTGGCATTCCCGATATTGCCCGCGACGGTTTTTCGGGCACGCTGCCGCAAGAAGTCGGGCTGGATGTGGGCGGCCCGCTGCCTGCCATCAGCTACCGCAAAGGCTGTTATGTGGGCCAAGAAATTATGGCGAGGCTGGAAGCTCGCGGCAACACGCGCTACCACTTGGCAAGACTAGAGGGCGAAAGCTTGCCACGCGGCGCAGACATTCTGCACAGCGGCAAGGTGGTGGGGCAAACGGGCCTGAATGCAGGCGGTTTCAGCTTGGTGCGGCTGCGTAAGGAAGTGGCAGACGGCATAGAGGTGGAAGTGGACGGCCTGCCCGCCACCGTGCAGCTCCTCAACCCCGTACCGCACACACCCTGATGCTGAAAGCTTTGGCCCAAGACCTCAGCAGCGGGCAAGGGGCCGACATGCTGCGGGCCGCCCGCCGCGCTTATGCGTTGGCCTTTGCGGTGTTGGCCGCGCCGGGGCTGCCACTGGGGGCGCTGTATCTGCTCACGCGGCCCACTGCCACCCCGCCTGCCGGAATCGTGGGCATGGTGGCAGTGGCGCTGCTGCTGGCCTGCGCCGCGCTGTATCTGGCCCGCCGCGCCGCCCGTGATCCTTTGCTGCCCCCGCGCCGTACCGCCCTCAGCGCCGCAATGCAGGCCGGAACTGCCCCCGCCGTACCGTTTCTGATCGGCTGTGCCACCTTCTCGCAACCTGCTGTTACGGCGGGCCTGTGGGTGCTGGCCGCCGTGCTGTACGCGTTGGCGTGGCGACTCATCGCGGGGTGGATGGGATCGGCTGCGGATGGGCAATCAAACTCTGAGCAATAAACCCCGTACCAACACAACGCCCCCGCCGTCAACATGACAAGCGGGGGCGGATTTGTCTGGTGTTCAGACGAGGAACGACTCAGCGGCTCTTGGGATCAAGGGCGTCGCGCAGGCCGTCACCAAAGAGGTTGAAGGCGAGGCTGAAGGTGATGATGAACGCGGCGGGATACGCCAGCACGTACCAGTATTCAGGCTTCAACCAAGCGCGGGAAAATTCCACGAGCTGGCCCCATTCTGCGTAGCCGCTCTCGAAGCCGAGGCCGAGGAACGACAGCGCCGCGACACTGAGGGGCACCGTTGCCAAGTCCAGCACCGCCAATGTGAGGACGCTGGCGACGCTGTTGGGCACCACATGTTGCAAAATCAGGCGCATATCGCGTGCGCCCATGCTGCGGGCGGCGTCTACGTATTCCAGTTGACGGGTTCGCAGCACGTCGCCGCGTACCACACGGGCGTACCCGGCCCAGCCCGCGATACAGAACGACACGATAATGGGGACCGTCGGATCGCCGCCCGGATTTCCGGCCCGCAAGATGGTCAAGATGACCACCGTCAGAATCAAGGACGGCAGCGCAAACAGTACGTCGATAAACCGCTGAATCAGATTGTCGACCCAGCCGCCGTAATAGCCGCTGATGGCCCCGATGACGATGCCCACCGTCAATGTGATCGCCACGATGATGAACGACATTTTCAGCGCCGTGCGCGTGCCCCAGATCAGGCCGTAGAAGATGTTGTAGCCGTTGACGGTTCCAAAGGGGGCCGCTGCATCCGGAACGGTAGGTTGCTGGGCAAACGACAGGCGCTCGGTTTTGTAGCAGGTTTTGGGCGGAACGAAAATAGAGCGCCAGAAGGCCCCGCTCGCCGGGTTGTACACCTGATTGGCACTGGTGATGTTCAGGTCACGCAGGCAGTCGCCGCTGGGTTTGGCGATCAGGGGTGCAAACAAGGCGATCAGGCTAAACATCAGGGTGATGACGAGGCCTGTGATGGCTAGCGGGTTACGGCGTAGCTTGCGAACGGCTGGCCCCGTCCAGAACAGTTGCCATTTGCTGCGGCCAGCGGTGGGGTTGGTCAGGGTAGGAATGGTCGTCATATCAGTCAAACCTCACGCGGGGATCGACCACGCCGTACAAAATATCGACAACGGTGCTGACCAGAACCACGATGAGCGCCGACAGCAGCGCGAAGCCCAGCACCGCCGACAGGTCAAAGCGTAGGGCGGCCTGCACAACCCACTGGCCCACACCGGGGTAGGCGAAGATGGTTTCGGTGATCAGAGACCCCGACATCAGGCCGATGATGAGAAAGCCGCCCAGCGTGACGATACTGAGCAGGGCGTTGCGGCGGGCGTGCTTGTTGTTGACCACGCGGCTAGAGAGGCCTTTGGCACGGGCCGTCCGCACGTAATCGCTGGTCAGAGCTTCCAGCATGTTGTTTCTCATCACCTTGATGATGGTGGTCACGCTGACGATAGTAAGCGTCAGAGCGGGCAGGAACATATGCTGCAACACGTCCCACGCCACATCCCAGCGGCCATTGAGGGCGGCGTCTAGGCTCAGTAGCCCGGTGTAGCGCGTGAGGTCGCCCTTGCTGATTTCGTTGATGATATTGAGTTGTCCTGCGCCCGGCAGCCAGCCCAGATAACCGTAAAACACCGCCAGAAGTACGATGCCCAGCACAAATGTAGGCAGGCTGTAGCCCACGATAGTCAGCACCCGCAAAATCTGGTCGATGGCTTTATCTTTGTTCAGGGCGCTGAGTGTGCCCAGCCAAATCCCGATCAGCAAGATGGGCAGCGCGGTCACGAGGGTCAGTTCGATGGTGTTGGGTAGGCGCTCCTGAATGGTGGGAATCACGTCTTTACTGCTGGCCGTGGAATAACCCAAATCACCCTGAAGGGTCTTGCCGAGCCACTTGGCGTACTGAATCGGGAAGGGTTGGTCTAGGCCGCGTTCCCGGATGATCTGTTCTAAGCGGGCCGATTGTTGGTCACTGCGGATATAGGGGGCGGCCCGCTGCTGTGGGGTCAGCAGTTGGGTCAGGCCCACGATCAGGATAGACAGCACCAGCATGACCACTGGAACCTGAAGGAGACGGCGGATGATGAAAGTCAACATGGAAGCTTCAGCATAGCGGGGGCCTCTGTATGGAGGGAAGATAGGGTGGAAGGAAGGTGGAGGAAAGATGGAGCGGACAGTTCGGCCACACAGCCGGAACCGGTCACGCAGGCCAAGTCGCGCAAATCGACAGCGAATCTACAACAACTCGCCAAGCACAGGCCGATACAGCCTCAGAGACAAACGTGGCCTGATCTGAGAATCTTTACTCCTCAGCGCCCCAAAGCGGATGTGAGTTCCCCAAAGCAGGCACAGGAGTTAGGTGCAGGGATAGCCCACTCCGAAACAAAAGAGGCAGGGCGGCCCACGCACTGGGGCCGCCCCGCCCTCACCTCAGAGGGTTATTTCTTGCTCAAGTCCTTCCAAGCAGTGCCCAGCAGGAACGAGACCATCGGGTTGTAGTTGGCCTTGCTTGCGCCCACGAGGTTATCGCGGAAGAAGCTGTAGTTCACGCCCGCAGGAATCAGGACGAAGGGAGCCTGCTCGTAGGCGAGGTTGCCGACGAGGCTGTAGAGGCGGTTGCGCTCGGCGGGGTTCACGGTCTGGCGGGCAGCCTTCAGCCACTTGTCGGCTTGGGCGTTGTTCCAGTTCACGCGGGGGCTGTAAAAGCCGTCGCTGGCGTAGAAGGTGTACATGAAGTTATCAGGATCGGCGTAGTCAGGTGCCCATGCCAGCGAGATCAGGGCTTCCTTGCCGCTCTTGGAGTCGGCCAGCATTTCGCTCCACTGCTTTTCCTGAATGTTGATCTTGAACTTGGGGTTCAGGGCTTCGACGTTGCGCTTCAGGATTTCCATCTGGGTCTGTCCGGGCACGCTGGAAGCGCGGTAGTTGGCCGTCAGGGTGAAGCCGTTCTTCCAGACCTGTCCGCCGAAGGCCTTCTGGAAGTACGCTTTGGCCTGCGCCGCGTCGTACTTGTAGGTCTTCACTTTGGCGTTGTAGCCGGGGAAGGTGTCGGGAAGCAACATGGTGCGCTGTTTGCCCTTGCCCTTCTGCACGTCGGTAATGTACTGCTGGTAGTTGAAAGCGTAGCTGAAGGCGCGGCGCACGTTCACGTCGCTGAAGAAGTTGGCAGGAATGCCCTTGCCGTCCAGCTTGCCGCTGCCCAGCAACTTGGGATCACCGATTTTCTGGTTCAGGAACAAAGCGCCCGCAGCCGTGTTGGGCAGGTCGTCGACCCACACCACGCCGGACTTGCCTTTCAGCTGCACTTCGTCCACGGCACGTCCAGCGCCGTCGATCAGGTCGGCGTCGCCGCGCAGGAAGGCCTGCTGACGGGCCGCAAGCTCAGGCACCTTCTGGATGATGATGTTCTTGATGGCAGGCTTCTTGCCCCAGTAGCCGTCGAAGGCCACAGCAAGGAAGGTGTTGGCGTCGCGGCGCACGAACTTGTACGCGCCGGTGCCGCTCGGGGCTTTGTTCAGGGCGCTGTCGGTCAGGTCTTTGCCGACCCAAGTCTTCCAGTCGGCTTCCTTGCCGCTCCACTCGCCCAGCTTCACGGCCTGCTTGCTGTCCACGATGCTCTGGCCCGTGTAGGCCAGCTTGGCAAGGAAGGCAGGATCGACGTTGGGCAACGTGAACACCAGTTGTCCGGCGCTGTTGCACTCCACGGCCTTGTCGATGCGTGCCCAAGTGATGGTCTTGTCGTCGTTGGCGTTGGCCTGCGTGCCCAGCAGCGACTCGCTGATGAACCAGTTGCCGGACTCGGCGCTGTTGGTGACCAAGTTGCGCTCGAAGGAGTACTCGGCATCGGCGCAGACCATCGCGTTGCCGCTATGGAACTTCACGTTCTTGCGGAGGTCGAAGGCGTAGGTTTTGCCGCCGTTGCTGATCGTCCACTTGGTAGACAGCAAAGGCTCCAGTTGGGTCAGGCTGGCCCCTTTGTAGGTCAGCAAGGTTTCGTAGAGGTTTTCGACGATGGCACCGGAAGCCGTGTCGTAGGTGACGCCGGGATCGAGGGTGGGGATGTCGGAGCTGCTCTGGTACACGAAGGTGTCCTTGGGGGCAGCGGCGAAAGCGGTGCTGGCAATGAGCAGGGTGCTAAGGATTGCTAGTTTCTTCATTGGGCCTCCTGAAAGGCAGTGGGTTGGTACAGAACAACTCCAGTAGGAGCGGTCAAACGATCTGTTCCAAACACCGGTGTGGGGGTATGTCGTGCGGCATCATAGCGTAGGCCAAGTGGCGGATGTGTGAGGTCTTACAGGATGTTTCATCTGAAGGAAAAGTAAATCTTGGCGTGCCGCACAGCTTTTTTCGGGGAGTGCCGTGTGTAAGTTGCACATCTGCCGCCATCCACTCATCGGGAACGCGCCGTGTCATACTGCGACCCGTGAAAAAGCGCATTTTGCTGCTGGCAGGCGGTCAATCCGGGGAACATGAAGTGAGCTTGATGAGTGCGAAAAGCGTACTGGCCGCGCTGCCCCGCGATCAATTCGACGTGACGCCTGTGGTGATCAGCAAGCAGGGGCGCTGGCTGCCTCCCACCGACACGGCCCGCGCCCTCGAATCGGGCGTCAGCGCTCACGGCGGCGATCTGGTCTTGCACCGCGCCGCCAGTGCCGAAGGCTACGACGCCGTATTTCCGCTGCTGCACGGCCCGATGGGCGAAGACGGCACGATTCAGGGGTTGCTGACTCTGGCCGGAATTCCGTTTGTGGGCAGCGGCGTACTGGGGTCGGCGGTGAGCATGGACAAAGTGATGACCAAACAGGTGCTGGCCTCGGCGGGAGTGCCGCAAGTAGCGTGGGCACTGGCCCTGCGGCACGAATGGCGCAGCACGCCTGACGCGGTGCGGGTGCGGGCCTCCAATCTCGGCTTTCCCCTGTTCGTCAAGCCCGCCAATCTCGGCTCCAGCGTGGGCATCAGCAAAGTGAGCAGTGCGGGAGAGCTGGCTGCGGCGCTGGATTTGGCCTTTGGCCTAGACCGCCGCGTGATTTTGGAAGCCATGACCACCCACAAGCCGCGTGAGGTAGAAGTGGGCATTTTGGGCAACGATACGCCGATTGCTAGCCCAGTGGGAGAACTGCAATTCGACGCCGATTTTTACGACTACGACACCAAATACACCGAGGGCCGCGCCACCATGCACATTCCTGCACCGCTGCCGGGGGCTGTATCGGAGCGGGTGCGTGAGATCGCCCTGACTGCATTCCGGGCGCTGGACTGTGCAGGATTGGCCCGTGTGGACTTCTTCTATGTGGAGGAAACGGGCGAGTTGTTGCTGAACGAAGTGAACACCATGCCCGGATTTACCACCACGTCCATGTATCCCAAATTGTTCGAGGCAGGGGGCATCAGCTACAGCGAATTGGTGACGCGACTAGTAGGGCTGGCGTTGGAAAAGCGGTAAATGGGCATATAGGAAAGAGAGAAGCCACACCAGATTTGCCGTCCCCAAATCCCACATTCCCTGTTCGGGACATTCATCCCTTATTAATCCGACTGTTTTACTTAGGATTAGGCCATGAAGCTTGCCCTGATTGCCACCACCGCCCTGCTGCTGGCCGGAACCAGCGTTGCCCAGACCAACACCAGCCTGACCGTGTACTCGGGCCGCGCCAAAACCTTTGTCGACCCAGTCGTGCAGCAGTTTGAGAAGCAGACAGGCATCAAGGTGAATGTGCGCTACGGCACCGACGCGCAACTGGTAGCCGCCATTCGGGAAGAGGGCGCACGCAGCCCCGCCGACGTGTACTGGGGCAACTCGGTGGGCGCACTGGGCGAGTTGGCCGAAGACGGAAAGTTTGTGAAACTGGGCACGGCGCTGACCCGCAACGTATCGGACGACTACTTGCCCGACACGCGCACTTGGCTGCCCACCACCGTCCGCTTCCGGACACTGGCCTACAACACGGCTAAAATCAAGCCCGCCGACCTCCCCGACAGTGTGCTGGACTTGCCCAAGATGACCAGCCTCAAGGGACGCATCGGCTGGACGGTCAGCTACCCCAGCTTTCAGGACTTTTTGGCGGCCATGATTTCCAAATACGGCGAAGCGACGACCAAAACGTGGATCGAGGGCATGAAGGCGCTGCAACCCAAAGACTACAAAACCAGCAACGTGGGCATGCTGGAAGCGATGCGGGCCGGAGAAATCGACGTGGCCCTCACCAACCACTACTACATCCAGCGCGTCAACCGCCTGAGCTACCCCATCGAAACCTACTTCTTCAAGAACGGTGATATCGGTAACCTCGGCAACGCGACGGGCGCGGCCATCCTGAAGACCAGCAAGAACCAGCGGGCCGCCGTGCGCCTGCTTCAAGCACTGGTGGCCAAAGATGCCCAGACCTTCTTCCTGAGCGTGAACTTCGAATACCCCGTGATCGGCAACATTTTGCAGCCCACCACCATGCTGCCCTACGCCGACATCATCAAGCGCAGCCCCCGGATTGATCCTACCGTGCTGCCCAAGAACATCGAGAAGGCGCAAAAACTGTTGCGCGACGCCGGACTGCTGTAAAGGTTGTGGGTGGTGGTTTGTAGGAAAGACTGCCACCCCATCCTTTATTGATTCGTGCCTAGATTGGCGACACCTTCAATGCTCGCTGGCTCAACCCCCCCGTTGCTGCCGCAACGCCCCCCCTCAAGGGGAGGACAAGTGCTTTCGCGTTCCTCTTGAACGTTGCTGAGCCAAGTAGGGATCAATAAATTACGCGCGGCTCTGTCTTCTTTTAAGGACAGGGCCGCCCTCCGTATTCCCCGGTTCAGCGGGACATCCCGCCCCCATTCCCGACTAACCCGCTCTGATAGCTTAAATCCCTGTGACTTCCCGCCGCCCGCCCTTGTTGCTGCTGCTGCCCGCCGTATTTACGGTGCTGGGCGTATTGTTGCCGCTGGCCTACTTGGTGCTGCGGGCGTTTGGGGCAGAGGCAAGCGAACTGCGCGAAATCGTGTTCCGCACGCGCAATCTGGAACTGGCGGGCAATACATTGGGCCTTACGGCGGCGGTGCTGGCCTGCACTACAGCCGTCGCCTTGCCATTGGCCTTCCTCGCCACCCGCACTGATTTTCGGCCCCGGCGCTTGCTGTTGCTGCTGGGTGTGCTGCCGCTGGCAATTCCGGGGTACGTGGGTGCATACGCTCTGATTGCTGCCAGCGGATTCGGCGGCACGATTCAGGCCCTGACCGGCATCAACTGGCCGGGGCCGAGCGGATTTTGGGGGGTACTGGGCGTGCTGACGCTGTTTACCTTTCCGTACCTGTTTTTGAACCTGCATGCGGCGCTGCGGGCACAAGACCCGGCGCTGGAAGAAGCGGCGCGGCTGCTGGGGCGCACGCCGTGGCAAACTTTTTGGGCCGTGACCGTGCCGCACCTGCGCCCCGCGTGGCTGTCGGGGGCACTCCTGACCGGGCTGCACGTGCTGGGCGACTTCAGCGTGGTCAGCCTGATGCGCTATCCCACGTTCAGCGCGGCCATTTATCAGCAGTACACCGCCGCCTATGACCGCGTGTATTCGGCGTGGCTGGCGCTGCTGCTGCTGCTGCTTACCGCCTTCGTGCTGTGGCTGGAAGCCCGCCTGATGCGCGGCGTGTCCTTGTCGCGGGTGTCTCCGGGCGGGGCCCGGCAACCCGGTACGGTGCGGCTGGGCTGGGCGGTTGTTCCGGCGTGGGCGTTTGCGCTGACACTGGCGGGCGCGGCGTTGGTGGTGCCGCTGGGCACGGTGCTGTTTTGGCTCACCCGCGACTTTAATCCCGCAGCTTTGGCCGACTTATGGGTGGCCGCCCAGACCGCGCTGGGAGCCGCAGCGTTGGCCGCCGTGACCACCACGCTGCTGGCCTTTCCGCTGGCCTACATCGGCAGCCGCTATGGGCAGCACAGCCGCTGGGCACGCCTGACCGAGCGGGCCGCGTATTTGGGGTATGCCACGCCGCCGCTGGCGTTTGCGCTGGCCCTCGTGTTCTTTTCGTTGCAGGTCACGCCCAGCCTGTACCAAACCCTTCCGCTCCTCATTGCGGCCTACACGCTGCATTTTGTGGCCGAGGCGGTCGGCCCGATTCGCACCAGCCTGACCAAAGCCACCCCCCGGCTGGAGGAAGCGGCGCGGGTGCTGGGGCTGTCGCCGCTGCGGGCGCTGACGCGGGTCACGCTGCCGCTGATTCGTCCGGGGCTGTGGGTCAGCGCGGCCTTCGTGTTCCTGAGTGTCCTCAAGGAATTGCCGCTGACGCTGCTGCTCTCGCCCACCGGGTTCGATACGTTGGCCCGCAATGTCTGGACGTACACCGAAGAGGCCCAGTACGCCGCCGCCGCTCCCTACGCGCTGGCGTTGGCGCTCAGTGGGGCGCTGCTGACCTTGCTCATTTTGCGCCGCGAAACAGGCAGGGCAGAAACAGGCAAGGCAGAGCCGCAGGGCGAACAGACTTCGCCGCGCCGCCTGCCTCAAGTTGCCCCTGCCCCTCAAACTGACACCACGCAAGGAACCCCGCTATGACTGCCACCCTGGAACCCGTTCGGCCCATGCCCGCCGCGCAGCACGGCCCCCTCACCCTCACCGATCTGACCAAACGATACGCGCCGGGACTGCCCCCGGTGGTGGGCGGCTTGTCGCTGGAGGTGCGGGCCGGAGAACTGCTGACGCTGCTGGGGCCAAGCGGCTGCGGCAAAACCACCACCCTGCGCCTGATCGCCGGACTGGAGCAGCCCGACAGCGGCAGCATTCAAATTCTGGGCCGCTCTATGACCACGCCGTTCGTGCCGCCCGAGCGCCGGGGCGTGGGCCTCGTGTTCCAGGATTACGCGCTGTTTCCTCACCTGAACGTGTTGGGCAACGTGCTGTTCGGCCTGCGCCACTTGCCACGCACCCAACGCCTGTCCCGCGCTCAGGAGACGCTGGCTTTGGTGGGCCTCACCGTGTTCGCCTCGCGGATGCCGCATCAACTGAGCGGCGGGCAGCAACAGCGGGTAGCCTTGGCCCGTGCACTGGCTCCCCGCCCCGCCCTGCTGTTGCTGGATGAGCCCTTTTCCAATCTGGACGCCCAACTGCGTCACTCTACCCGCCAAGAAGTCCGGGCCATTTTGCGCCAGAGCAATACCACCGCCATTCTGGTCACGCACGATCAGGAAGAGGCGCTGGCCTTCAGTGACCGCCTTGTGCTGATGCGCGCCGGCCAAATAGAGCAAATCGGTACGCCGCAGGACGTGTACGCGGCCCCCCGGACTGCGTTCGTCGCCAACTTTTTGGGGCGCAGCAACCTCGTGTCGGGTATGGCCTCGGGAACAAGTGCCCGTACCGCGCTGGGCGTGCTGCCACTGATGCAGACCGCTTCCGGCTCCGTGCTGCTCAGCATCCGGGCCGAACATCTGGCCTTTTGCAGCGACACGGAAGGCGTAGAAGTGCGGATTCTTTCCCGCGAATTTCGGGGCCGCGATGCCAGCTACACCGTGCAACTCGGCAGCCAAGAACTGCTGATTCACGAGGCGGGCGGCCTGCTGAGGCTCGAAAACACCCTCGCCCATGTGCGGGTCACGCACGCGGCGACGGTGGTGCGAGAATTGGGCGGGCAGGCATAGCAATTCGGGAGCACCGGGTTGCCCTTGACCTTCCTTAGACCCTAGACCTTTAAACCGCCCTCCCACCCCCAACAAAGCCAGCCGGAAACGCTTCCCATACGTTTCCGGCTGCCGAGCAAAACCCTTGCTGAAACTAGAAGCTGCTCATATCCGAAGTCACGGCGTTGTTGGGCAGGTTGTACACGCCGTTGGTTTCTTGGTCTAGGAACGAATCGGGCAGGTAGGCGTAGCCGCCGTCGCCGAAGCCGCAGCCCCAAGAGTTCTTGATGATCCAGACGCCGGTGGGAAAGGTCATGTTGCCGAGGTTGATGAAATTGGCGAGCTTGACGTTATTGATGGTCACGCTGCCCGTGTTCACGTAGCCCACCAAGTGAACCGCGTGGCCGCCCCGGTAGTTTTGGCCGATCAGGTTCATGTTGGGCGTGCCCGCCGCGCCGATGGAGTCGAAGGCCGCGTCTACGCCGAAGCCCAGAACGAGTTGGTCTCCCCTATCCAGCATCTTTTTCATCATCAGGCGGCGGTATTCGCGGGTGACTTGCGTGGAATTAAAGGGCAGCGTGCCCAGCGAGTGCCAGACTTCGTTGCCTTTGGTGGGCCGGAAATTGAAGGCGGCGTTTTCCTGAATTTCCCATTCGGGCTTCCATGCACAGTTGTTGGTGCTGCCCTGACAGACCAGTTGCGCCTGCGCGGTGGTGTCGCTGCACGCCTGATCGGCGTAATTGGTACAGGAGTTCTTGAACTGCGTGATGGGTTTGTCGCCCCCCGGCAGCGTTTGGCGGCTGTAGCTGGGGTTGTACTTCCAGCGAATTTCGGTGGGAATCATGCGGCTACGATTCACGGCGTCGTCGTAGTCGCCCCAGCCCGCGCCGTCGCCCAGCACGCCATCGTCGCCGCGCAGCCAGTAGTAGGCGTACTGCTCCGACAGATTAAAGCGGGTCTTGATGCGCCGCGCGATCTGGCTTTCCAGTGCACTCACGAACCCGAAGGCCATGCAGGTGCCGCGCCGTCCCTGATTCTTGATGGTGGTGATAGAACCCAGATTGCCGCCGCGCATCTGCCCAAACAGCGCGTTGGTGGGCGTAAAACGGCACGCGCCATCGGTAGGGGTTTTGGTGAAGCCGTCTCCGAGTTCGCCCCCCGGCTGAGAGGGTGGCTGGCTGGGCTGCACGAGGTTGTCGAATTTCAGCAAGTCGGTGATGCTGGTGGCGACTTTCAGTTGCGCCGAGGACAGGCCAGCCGGGTTGAGGCGCTGAATCTGGGTTTGAGCAGTTTGAATCTGTGCGGTTTGAAGCTGCGTCGTCTGGAGCTGTGTGGTGGCAGTGATCCGGGTAGCGGCCCCGCTGGTAACAGCCACACGCGCCGTAGCGGGATTCGTCAGCACAGCGGCAGTTCCGGGCGCAGCAGTCTGGCTCAGCGTCCCCTCGTCCAGCCCAAACGAACGCAGAATCTCGGAGCGGTTCACGGCGGCTTTGGCTTCGGCGTCGGCCACGCTGCGGGCCACTGTATCGCGGCCAAACAACATGACTTCCTGTTGCTGGCCGTCGCGCAGATTCACGATGGCGGGCACGGTCAGTCCGGCGGGCAGTTTGAGGGTCATCCGGGCAATATCGGAGCGCAAGTCGGCCACGTTTGCCAACTGGTTGGTCAGCGCGAGGCTGCTGCGAATGTTGGCGTCGCGGGCCTGAATCCGGGCGGGCAACTCGTCCAGATTGAACTGGAACACGTTGGGAGCCTGCAAAGTCTTTTGAAACAAGGCGGGATCGAGTTGCAGCCGCGACAATTGCTGATTCTGAATGGTGATGGGTTGCAGTTGCAGGCGGTTCAGTTGCAACGTGTTCACGGTGTTGTTTTGGGCCGAAGCGGTGCAGGCCAGCGCCACCGTGAGGGCGGCCAACAGCGTTGTTCTAGCGGTCAGGCGGGTGTGCTGGGCGAATGAATAGACCGGACGGTTCGTATTCCCTTTCATGTAAACCCCTCCATCTGACACCGTGACACTTGTAAAGTTGTGGATGCGCGGTTCAGTGCAAGCATTACACACTGGGCCTCATGATCAACCCATGATCGGAAGGGGTACACCCATCAGGCGGGAATCAGTCAACTTAAGGAAAGGGAATTCGCACGTCTGACACGGAATAAAGTGAGTCCCGAAGATCTGCTGTTGCCCTCTCCACCTGTGGGAGAGGGGCGCTGCGAAGCAGCGGGGTGAGGGGGCCACCCAGCGGCGAACCTGCCTATGGCAAGGATTCAATTTAACCTCCCCAGAACACCAAAAAAAGCGCCCCAGCCGAAGCCAGAGCGCCTGTTTCAATCTTGAGATTAGAGTTCCAGCAGCATCCGGGCCGGGTCTTCAAGCAGATTTTTGATCATGACCAAAAACTGCACGGCTTCCTTGCCGTCGATGATGCGGTGATCGTAGCTGAGCGCGAGGTACATCATGGGCGCGATGACCACTTGACCGTTCTGGGCGATAGGCCGCTCGATGATGTTGTGCATGCCCAAAATGGCGCTTTGGGGCGAGTTGATGATGGGCGTACTCATCATGGAGCCGAAGGTGCCGCCGTTGGTGATGGAAAAGGTGCCGCCGCTCATATCGTCCATGGTCAGCTTCCCGTTCTTGGCTTTTTGGGCGTAGCCCGCGATTTCCTTTTCAATTCCGGCGAGGCTCATGGTGTCGGTGTCGCGCAGGATCGGCACAACCAGACCGCGCTCGGAGGCCACCGCGATGCCGATGTCATAAAAGCCGTGATAGATGATGTCTTTGCCGTCCACGCTGGCATTGACCACCGGGAAGGCTTTCAGGGCTTCGGTGGCGGCCCGCACGAACAGGCTCATAAAGCCCAGCTTGGTGCCGTGCTTGGCCACAAACTGATCCTGATACTTTTTCCGCAAGTCCATCGCGGGCTGCATGTTCACTTCGTTGAACGTGGTCAGGATCGCTGCCGTGTTCTGCACTTCCTTCAGGCGCTCGGAAATGCGCTGGCGGATGCGGGTCATGGGCACGCGCTGTTCGGTGCGGGGGCCGCTGGGAATGGGGGCGGCAGGGGCGGGCGTAGGCGCAGATGCAGCGGGGGCGCTTGCAGCAGCAGCGGGAGCAACGTTGGCAGTGCCAATCGCGCCTACAGCGTCAGCCTTGGTGATATTGCCTTTGGGGCCAGTAGCGGGAATTTGGGCCGGGTTCAGGTTATTTTCGACGACAACCTTCCGCACGGCGGGCGAGAGATCTTCGCGACGCTCGGGCATGCTGCTCTGGCTGTCGGGCTGACTGGCCGTGCCGCCCGCGCTGGTTTCGTTGGCTACCGGGCCAGCCGCCTGATCTGCGGCGGGGGCCGGAGTTGCTGCCGGAGCGCTGCCTGCCTCGCCCACCGTACCCAGCACTTCCTCGCTGAGTACGGTATCGCCCTCATTTTTCAGCACGCTTTGCAGCACGCCGTCTTGCTGGGCGGTGACTTCCAGCACCACCTTGTCGGTTTCGATCTCCGCGATGACCTCGCCGCGCCTCAGGGCGTCGCCGGGTTTCTTGTGCCACGTCAGCAGCGTACCTTCACTGACCGACTCACTAAAAACAGGAACCTTGATGTCTGCCATAATCTCACCCTTTATACCCCTCACAGGGCGTCTCTGAGGCGGGAACGGCAGGGCACACAATGCACGCAATGGCAAAAGCGGCGGCTGGGGCGGGAATCTCGGGGTCTGATTGTGTGAACATCTGCGCCACTGGCTTAGGCCACTTTGCGCTGTGCGGCGTACAAGGTGGCGGCCTAGATTGACCTTACTTTCCCGGCTCCCCCTCAGGCAGTCAGGAACACCCAACGAGGAGAATCCATCATGCCTAAATTGAACCAGATTATTGCCGTCGAAAAGAGCGTCAAAAGCCGCGCCTTTCAGGAATTGACCGAGGCGCACCACGCGCTGCAAAAGCCTGCGCTGCTGTCGGGCATCTCGCGCACTTACCGCCCCAAAGACGAAGAAGGCGAGACGCTGCCGCCCGAATCGACCCGCGTGCAGGCCAAAGCCGAGGAAATTATTCGGCAGACGGCCCAGATTATGGGCAACCTGTTTGACGTGACCGCCACCAAAGACTGGGCCAACAACGAAGCCAAAGCCGACGTGGTGGTAGGCGAGCGCGTGTTGCTGCGGCAGGTGCCCGTGACTTATCTGCTGTTTTTGGAAAAACAACTGACCGACTTGCACACTTTTATTCGCAAACTGCCCGTATTGGACGCCAGCGAAAGCTGGACTTTCGACCCCAGCACCGACACTTACGCCACCGACCCCGTGCAGACGGTACGCACCAAAAAGATTCCGCGCAACCACGTGAAGGCCGAGGCCACAGATAAGCACCCCGCGCAGGTGGAGGTGTACTACGAAGACGTGACGGTGGGCTACTGGCGCACCCTCAAGTTTTCGGGCGCATTGCCCGCCATGCGCGTCAACGACCTCTTGACCCGCTTACAGAAATTGCAGCAGGCCGTGAAATTTGCCCGCGAGGAAGCCAACGGCGTAGAAGTGACTGACCGCAAAGTGGGCGAGCAGGTGTTTGCGTACTTGCTGGAAAGCTGAGAGAGCGTTGACTAAGGTGGAAGGTGAACCCCCCCGTTGCTAGCGCAACGCCCCCCCCTTGAAGGGGAGGACAAAAAGACGAAGCGGGGCCGGAAGTCACGTTCACTTCCGGCCCCGCCCTCTTCCAATTCCCCGCCCACCTTGCCTAAGCCACCCGGCGCATTGCCCCACCCGCCCCACACGCCTACTCTATCTAGCGGAGTACCACACTGAGGCTCAGCTTCAGATTAAACGGGGTCAAGGTTCCAGTGCAGGTTCGATTCCTGCCCTCGCCACCAGAGTTTTTTCGGGCTACAGGTTCCGGAGTGCGGCGAGGTAGCCCAATGGCAGAGGCGGCCCTGCCCCAAGACACAAACTCAGATTCTTGCTCCAGACTGAGTATTCTCCGCTCAAGGTTCAATCGCACGCTTTGGGTCGAAGCCAGCCGAGGTCAATGGTTCGAATCCGTTCCGCTCCTCCAACTTGGAGCGGTGGCGCAGTGGAAGCGCGCAGCTGATAAGAAATGAACCCAGAGCTTAAACGTGTGGGCCTGTGCAATTGGGCGGTACAACCGAGGCGGAAGACCGGATATGTCTTCCGTCTATTTTTGTGCTTGCGGCGGCAAAAGCCCACAACAATCCAAACCGAAAAAGGACGCCGAAGCGCCCCTTTCGTTGTGAGTGTGTTGTGCTGAGCCTCAGCCTTGCGCCTTGGCTTCCTGCGCCAATTCGCGCTGGTCGTTCACTACGTCGCGGCTGATTTTCTCGCCCAATGCGGCGGCGATCACAGCGGCCTGCTCTAGGGCATGCACACTGGCGTATCCAGCGGCGGTGCTGGCGCTGCGGGCGCGGCTGGCGTGCAGCAGCACTTGGCCGGGGGCGAGGTTGGCCTCTAGGTCTTCCCAGATCATCAGCCACGCGCCCTGATTTTCGGGTTCTTCCTGCGCCCAGACGACCTGTGCGCCGGGGTGCTTGCTCAGTTCGGCACTCAGGGCAGCGGCGGGAAAGGGGTAGAGCTGCTCTAGGCGAATCAGCGCCGTGCCTGCGTAGCCTTCGGCGTCGGCGTTGCGGGCCTCCACCAGTTCCCAGTGCAGTTTGCCGCTGCTGATGACCACACGGCGGGCCTTCTCTACGGTGTCGTCACCAATGACTTCGCAGAACCGGCCATCGGTGAAGTCGCTCAGGGGATTCATGGCCTGTTTATTTCGCAGCAGGCTTTTGGGCGTCATCACGATCAGGGGTTTGCGGTACGGGCGCAAGACCTGACGGCGCAGCAAATGGAACATCTGGGCGGCGCTGCTAGGCACCACCACTTGCATGTTCTTCTGGGCGCACAACTGCAAATACCGCTCCAAGCGGGCGCTGCTGTGTTCCGGGCCTGCGCCTTCGTAACCGTGCGGCAGCAGCAAGGTGAGTCCACTCAGGCGCTGCCACTTGCTTTCGCCCGCGCTGAGGAATTGGTCAATAACGGCCTGAGCGCCGTTGGCAAAGTCCCCAAACTGGCCTTCCCACGCAATCAGGGCTTTGGGTTCAGAGGTGCTGTAGCCGTACTCGAACGCCATCACCGCCTCTTCGGAGAGGGTGGAGTCGATAACTTCCACGCGGCCCTGATGCTCGCCCAAGTGGGCCAACCCCAAGTATTCTTCCAGCATCGGGTCGGCGGCGTTTTGGTCGTGCAGCACAGCGTGACGGTGAACAAAGGTGCCGCGCCCCGAATCCTGACCCACGAGGCGCACGCCGTAGCCTTCATCCAGCAAACTGGCGTAGGCCAGCATTTCGCCCATGCCCCAGTCCAGCGGTTGCTCGCCGCGAGACATGGCCTTGCGGGTGTTCAGGACGCGCTGCACGGTGCGGTGAACCACGAAGCCTTCCGGTACTTCGTTCAGGCCGAGGCCGAGTTCGGTCAGTTTGGCCTGCGGCACGGCGGTAGACACTTCGTCTTTCCAGTTGGTGTGCAGGTACTCGCTCCAGTCCACGGCCAACTTGCTCTGCTCCAAGTTTTCCATTTCCTCAACGACTTCGTTGCCCGCATCCAGCAGATCACGGAAGTGGCTCACCAGCGCGTCGCCCTCGCCTGTCGTCAGCACGCCCGCTTCTTCCAATTTTTTGGCGTACAGGGCGCGGGTGCCGGGGTGCGTATCGATTTCGCGGTACATGATCGGCTGGGTCATACGCGGCTCGTCGCCCTCGTTGTGCCCGTTGCGCCGGAAGCAGATCAGGTCGATAAACACGTCTTTGCCGAAGGTCTGACGGTATTCCAGCGCCAAATCACCGCAGTAGGCTACCGCTTCGGGATCGTCGCCGTTCACGTGCAGCACGGGCGCGTTGGCAATTTTCGCCACGTCGGTGCAGTAGCGGCTGCTGCGGGTATCGCGTGGGTCGGAGATGGTAAAGCCGACTTGGTTGTTGATGACGATCCGGACTGCGCCGCCTGTGCTGAAGCCGCGCAACCGCGACAGGTTCAGCGTTTCCATGACCACGCCTTGCCCGCTTACAGCGGCGTCGCCGTGGATGGTGATGGGCAAGACCGTTTTGCGCTCGGCGTCGCCCCGGCGGTCTTGGCGGGCACGGACGCTGCCGTGAACCACAGGCGACACGATCTCTAGGTGCGACGGATTGAAGGCCAGCGCGAGGTGCATCGGGCCGCCGGGCGTCCGCACATCGCTGGAATAGCCCATGTGGTATTTCACGTCGCCTGCCACGTCCGGGTTGTCGCTGATCTTCTTTTTGCCGTCAAATTCGTCAAAGAGCGACTGGGGCTTCTTGCCGAAAATGTTGACCAACATATTGAGGCGGCCCCGGTGGGCCATGCCCAACACGGTTTCTTTGACGCCGTGCTTGCCCGCCTGCTGAATAATCCGGTCGACGAGCGGGATAAAGCTCTCACCGCCCTCTAGCCCGAACCGCTTCACGCCGGGGTAGCGGTTTTTGAGGTACAACTCCAGCCCTTCGGCGGCGTTCAGCTTGACCATCAGGCGGCGGCGTTCCTCGGCGCTGTAGGTGCCGCGCCCACGTCCGGCCTCCACACGCTCCTGAAACCACGCCCGCTCGTTGGAGGGCAAGTAGTTGAATTCGAAGCCGATAGAGCCGCAATACGTTTCGTGCAGTTGGGTAATGACCTGCTTGAGAGGCGCATCGAACGCGCCGTCGCGTACCGTTTCGTTCAGGTCGGCGGCGCTGAGGCCGTAGTATTCGGGGGTCAGTTCCGGCACCACCGGCAGGCCGCGCATCTTCAGGGGATTGGTGTGGGCGCTGATGTGGCCGTACACGCGGAAGGCCGTAATCAGTGCGCCCGCCGCCTGCGCCGCGCCGCTGACGCCCTGCGGCGTGGCAAGGGCCGCCGCTGCTGCGTTGCCACGCCGCTGAGTGCCAAGTTCATAAAACGCACGTTGTACGGGCGAATGGGCCGTTTCGGTGGCCCCGTCCCGCAATTGGTCAAAGTAAACGCGCCACTCGGCGTCCACACTCTGCGGGTCGGCCAAATACGCCTCGTACAGCCCTTCTATAAAGGCTGCGTTCCCGCCCGACATGATGGTCTGCGACAGTGTCATAACGCCCCCTAGCATACCCCCGCGCTCTGGGCGGGAGGCAGTGACCAGCCCCCCATTTTGCCCTGACCATGTGGCAAAGCTGTTCCCAGCCGCGTTACCACACCCTATGCAGCCAATTGGGGGCATCGTTCGGGCGCAGGCAGAGCAATCTCGGCTGTAAGGCTGATGTAAGGCGCAGAGGGATTGACTGCGTTCAGAGATCCGTTCGGGCCATAGGATATACTGCCTAGGGTGTCAGATAGAATGGGGCAGTCACTTTGCCAGAGTTCGTACCACACCAGACCTCTACCACTCAGAACAGCGTCGTCTTTGTAAAGCGCCGCCTTAAAACAAGTCAATTCCTCTCAACAGTGTAGGCAGCAGGGCCACACCGGAAAAGGGCAATCAGACCTCCACAAATACCGGCTTGAATTCTAGATAACCGTATCACCCTAAAGTAATTCCCAGAGCAGATCAAGGAGAAGCAGCCCTTTTGGAAGCACCCCGTAAAGTCATAGAGGCAGAGAGTATGCGCAGTGAACAGGTGCACAGTGAGCAGGTGCAGACTGTGTCAGAACAACAGGCGACGCCTGACCTCCGCGACGCCTTGCCAACTGCTGCTCCGGCTCCGAGTGACCTAGCTCTGCACGGCGCACCCGTGCTGCTGCTGAGCGCCAGCGTAGGCAACCGCGCCTCGCTGGAGAGGATGCTGGAGGGGTTGGGCTTATCGGTGCGGGTGACCGCCACCTTGCGGGCGGCCCGCACCGCCCTGCACGCCACGCCGCACGCCGCCGCCCTCGTCAATTTCCCGATCTCAGGCCTCCAGACCGCCGAGGATCTGTTGGGTGGATTGCCCGCCGGACACGCGCCGCCGCTGCTCACTTTGGGCGCGGTTGCAGGCAGCACGGTTTTGGGGGACACAGTTTTAAGCGACGCGGTTTCGGCTGCAAGCAGTCCTGCATTCGGCGGCAGCTTGGCCCTCATTGCTCCGGTCAGTTCGGAGGCGCTCAGAGAAGCTCTTGCGCCCCTACTGCCAAATCATCCGTTGGCGGCCCTGCCCAGATACGCTGAACCCGGACAGGAGCAGCGCCTCCTGCTGACCGACCTGATGGCCAAGCCCGGCGTGTTGGGCGTGACGCTGCTAGACGCCAGCGGCCAGAGTGTGGCCCAGCAAGGGGAAACCCTGCCGCCGCAACTGGGGCTGCCCCTGATTGCTGCGCTAGAAGCCACGCAGTCTTTTGGGGACGTACTGCACGGCGGCCCCCTGCACACGGCGCAACTGGAATATCAGCACCGCACGTTGCTGTTGGCTCGGCACGGCCCACACGTCATCGCCTGCCTTCTGCGCGACCCCAGTACCAGCAGCCTGATCCGCTATCTTCTGCGAACCCGCCTCGCCGCCTGATCCAGATGTGGAGGCCCGCTTGCTCTTTCCCCAGCCCCGCCCTTAGGGGAGGCGGGCCACAGTGCGGCTAAATTCGGCGCTGACCGATTCGTCACCGCCCAATTTGGCACTGGTCAGCCGCCTTTCTTCCACGCCCCTGAGAACACGGGTGGTGTGGTCATTCCTAGGGTTGGGACTCTCGGCGGTGCTGTTTGCTGTAGGGCTGCTGGTATTGCTGATCGTGTGGCCCTTAGACCGCCAAGAACGCCGCATGACGCACCAACAAGCCGGTGCAGTGGTGAACTGGCTGCAAGACCAGCAGGGACAACTGAGCGCCCGCACCCGCTCGTGGGCCGAACTGCCCGACCCGCTGCTGGTGGGCGCAGACCTGCTGAGTGCCGGAGACGTGCAGGCCATCGCCCTCCTGAGCAACGGGCGCATCACCACTGCCCTGATCGCTTCTGGGCTGCGGCCCGCCGACTGGCAACCCGGCACGCTGGCCCCGCGCCAACGCTTTGCAGTTCAGGGGGGCAAGGTCTGGATGCTGGCCCGCGCCTCCCAGCCCAGCGGCACCGAACTGCTGCTGATGCGTGTTATAGACGCCGGGAGGCTGTCTCCTTCACCGTTTGTCACACAGGTCAAGGCGGCCCCATAACAGGCGGCGCTGTTGCCCGGACAGGCGGAAGTGAGCGGGCCGGACGAACTGAATCAAGACTCAGAAGAAGCAGGCGGTGTGCAGAACAGCAGTACCGATCAGAACAGCACTCAGGGGAAGAACGTCGTTCAGAGCGTCCGCACCTTCGTCACAGGGCAGAGCGGGCGCAACCTAGAGGTGTGGGTCTCGCAGCCGCGCACGCTGCACGATCAGGGCGTCAGTGCAGTCAGGACAGCCAGTTTTACGGTGATGCTGTTGGTGGTGGCGTGCATTCTGCTGGCTATGCGCTTGCTGGATTTGCAGGTATTTACACGGCTCACCCGTTTGCGGCGATTTGTGCAGCGTATAGAAACCGAACCGGATACGGCGGCCCGCCTGCATTTGGGGAGAGGTGAAGACGAACTGCATCTGGTGGCCCGCGCCCTGAATCTCACGCTAGACCGCGTGACTGGCGACCACGACATCATGCGGGCGCAGGGCGAGGCGCTGAGACTGATTGCCGAAAACGGCAACGTAGACGACGTGATGCGCGTGATTCAGGGCGCACTGGAGCGCAAATCGCCCGGAGCGTTGGCCGAATTGCAGAGCTTCGGGGCACCCACCCTGACGGGGGCCAACCATATGGGCCGTGTCGGTACGGGGCCGCGCCGGAGACCGCTACGGGCAACTGCGCCTGACCTACCCCCATGTGCTGCCCGACAATATTGCCAGCGAAGCCGCGTGGATGGCCGAACTGTTGGGCGTAGCCGCCGAGCAGGAGCGGCTGCGCGGGCAACTGTCTTTTCATGCCTACAACGATGAACTGACCGGTCTGCCCAACCACCGGGGCCTGCTGAGAACGCTGGCCCGCACCGTTCCCGACGCGCTGGAACGCGGCACACCCGTCGCGGTGCTGTACCTAGATTTAGACCGGTTTAAGCGCCTGAACGACACGTTGGGCCACGCCGCCGGAGACGAATTGTTGCGGCAAGTGGCGGCCAGAATTGGGCGGGCGTGCGGCCCGAACGATCAGGCGGCCCGCTTGGGCGGAGACGAATTTGTGATCGTGCTGCCGCGTGCGGGCACCGAAGCGGAAGTGGCGCAGATTGCCCAGCGCCTCGTGACCACGCTAGAAACCCCATTTGAAGTATTCGGGCATGCCTTCCAGCCCACCGCCAGTATTGGCGTGGCGCTGGCCCCCCGCGACGGCCACGACCCCGAACAACTGCTGCGCTTGGCCGATTTGGCGATGGTGCAGGCCAAAGCGCAGGGGCCGGGGCGGGTGGCCTTCTTTACGCCTGACCTAGAAGACGCACTGATAGACCGCGTGCAAATTGAAAACGACCTGCGCGAAACGCTGCGCACAGGCGGCCTGACACTGGCCTATCAGCCCCTCGTGAGCCTGAGTACGGGGCGCGTAGAAGGACTGGAAGCCCTGTTGCGCTGGACACACCCGGTACGCGGGCCAGTGCCGCCCAGCGTATTTATTCCTATTGCCGAAGACGCTGGACTTATCGGCACGCTGGGCACTTGGGTGCTGCGCGAGGCCACCGCGCAACTGGCCGTGTGGCGCAGTCAGGGCATAGACACCCATGTGGCCGTGAACGTGAGCGCGGTGCAACTGCTGACGCCCGATTTTGTGGTGCAGGTCAAGGCGGCCCTCGAAGACAACGGCCTGCCGCCCCACGCCCTGACCCTCGAAGTGACCGAATCGCTGCTGATGGACGGCACGCCCGGTTCGGCGGCGCACACCCACCTGATGCAGCTCAGCACACACGGCGTGCGCGTGTGGGTCGACGATTTCGGCACCGGCTACAGCAGCCTCAGCTACCTGCACCGCTTGCCCATTCACGCCGTCAAGGTAGACCGCTCGTTTGTGATGGGCCTGCGGAACGGCCCCGAAGCCGAGCGCATCATCGAAACGATTGTGACGCTGGCGCACCACCTGAATTTGAATGTGGTGGCCGAGGGTGTAGAGCAGGGGTGGCAGGCCGACGTGCTGAAGCGGCTGGGCTGCGATCATGCACAGAGGTATTTGTACGCCCGCGCTGTGCCGTCTGAGCAGGTGGCCGGGCTGTTTGCCGCGCCGCTGGGTCAGGAGTTGCAGCGTGCCTTGCCGCCCTCACCTGCAGATTAAAAAACTCCCGCTGCTGCGGGTATCCTTCGCGCTTTAGGCTGTGTAGCATGACCTCTGCCGATCTTCCCAACGAGCGCCCTGAACAGCAGCGGCTGGGCATCGCCTTTGCGCTGGCGGGCGTGGACGAACTGACCTTTACCCGGATTCTGCGAGATGTCATGCACGACCCGGCCTTTCGCCGCCCGCTGCAAGTACAGGCCGAAGAACCCCGCCCAAGCCGCAGCGCCCGCCTGACGCTGGCTTTTTTGCCCACAGACCGGGAACTGGCGGTCAACGCCATGCAGCGCCTCAAAACCTTGCTGCTGCGGTACAGCGTTCAGGTAGACAGCATCGTGGTTCCGGGCGAAGCAGAGAGCTGAACTTGCACGCTGTTAAGAGTCTATAAACCGTGTCCTGCCCCGCACGGTCTATCTGCGCCCCTACGATGGCGAGAACGTTAGTCAGCCGGAAAGAACTGGATTCAGACACATCGGCTCCAATCTAATCACGCACCACAACGGGGAGACACGCGAACCTCATGGATCAACGCATTTTGCTTATAGAAGACAACCCCGACATCACCCGCGTCGTCCAGTACGAACTGGAGCAAGCAGGCTACCGTGTGCTGACCGCCCCAGACGGCGTCACCGGCCTCACCAGCGCCCGCGAAAACGCCCCAGACTTGGTGATTTTGGACTTGGGCCTGCCCGACTTCGACGGCGCAGAGATCGCCCGCCGCCTCCGCAAAACCAGTTCTGTGCCGATCATTATCCTCACGGCAATGGACGCGGTAGACCGTAAAGTAAACTTGCTGGAAGCGGGCGCGGACGATTACATGACCAAGCCTTTTCATCCCGAAGAACTCGTGGCCCGCGTGAAAGTGCAGTTGCGGCATCAGCAACACGGCGAAGTCATTCAAATCGGGTCGTTGGAAATTCACCCACAAAAGCGGCTGTGTCACTACAACGGCCACGAAGTCCGGCTCTCGCCCAAAGAGTTTGACCTGCTGACCTTTTTGGCGCGTCAGCCGGGGCGTGTGTATTCCCGCCAAGAAATAGAGCGCGAAGTGTGGAACGGCGAACTGCCCAGCAATTCCAACGTGGTAGACGTACATATGGCGAACATGCGGGCCAAACTGCGAGACCTCGACGGCTACGGCATCATTCGCACGGTGCGCGGGATCGGATACGCCCTGAAGACGCCCTGAATTGATTCCAAGTTAGATTGAAAAGGCCCCCTGTGGGGTTTTTTCTTTTTGGGTGCGAGGCTTCGGCGTGGTGCAGTTGTGTTTGGCTGAGCGTCTTGGTCTGCTCCCACGTTCTCCCCTGACCCCACAGGGGTCAGGGGAGTAGTCGTTGCACTAGGCAGGATTGATCTTGTCGCGTCCAGACTCGCTTACTCCGTCCATTTGAAGCGGAATCGCCAGTCGTCTTGGAACTGGAATTGGCCCGCGCGTTGCACGCACGACGGCCTCACACGGAATTGGGCGGAAATATATGTCCCTGCTTTTTCCCTCCCCCCTTGCGGGGGAGGGCGCTGCACAGCAGCGGGAGGGGGAACTGAGCGCCAGCGATTGCCCTTCCTTAGACCCTAAACCCTTCTACCCTTAGACCTTCCTACCGAACCCCATACAACCAGCGCGTTTCCAAGCTCTCCGGCGCGTCCTCAATGAACGTTTCGGAGCCTACCCGGTCAAGCACCATGTTCCAACCGGGGGCTACATTTAGGTTGTAGTACACGCTTTTGTCATCGCCCCATGCAGTGCAGGAGATGTCCACGCGAATGGTGGTGTAGTCGGTGGAATACAGCAGCCGCAGTTCGTCTTTGCCTGTGGTGGTCAGGTTGTACACGTCGCCGCTCTCGTAGGGCAGTTTGGGAGCGGGCGCTTTGGGGCTGGGCTGGGCTTTCAGCACCGAAAGTCGCGGCAGCCAGTACAGATCGGCGTCACGTCTCCCGATGTCGAAGTCGGACGGCTGATCGTCGCAGCCCACCACATCGTACATATCGCCCACGTTTCGGGTCAGCGGTTTCAGTTGGGCCGCAGAAGGCAGCGCAATTTGGAACGTACCCCCATCATCAATTTTGCCGCGTGTCAGTTCGCTGGCGGGGGTAGAAAAGTTAGAAAAAGCGAGGCTGCGTGCGCCTAGTTTCCAGCCCACAGCTTTCCCACTGAGGGTCGTGACGCCGTTTTGCGTGGAGAGGGCCAGCGGCGGCGCGGCGGCAGCAACGCCGGAAATCAACACCAAAGTCAGGAGAAACGCGGCTCGAATCTTGGGCATAAGGGAAAGCCTCCGCCATCAGCGTAAGAGTGTGAATGAAACGCAAGTCTTACCCCGGCCTGCTTACCTCAATCCGCTTAACCCAGTGCCTCGGCCTCATGCACGATGCTCAGCACCCGCTCCCGAATGCTGCGTTCGCCCTGCAAGTAGCGTTCGGCGCTCATTTGCACGCCGATGGCCGCCACCACGCCCTCCGCGTAGTGGTACGGCACGCCCAACGTACACTGATTCGGAATCCATTCTTCTATGGAATAGGCGTAGCCCCGGCGGCGCACGCGGGCTACTTCGGTTCGCCACTCATCGGGCGTGGTGATGCTGCTGTCGGTGCAGGCGCTAAAGGTGCGCGGGGAAATATCGGCGTGGGCATACAAAATCTTGCCGCTGGCAGTGGCGGTGGCAGGCAAATAAATGTCCAGCGGCAGGTCTATATCGGCGTCGGGGTGGCGTTCGCGGATGGCGCACACCACTTCTTCGCCCTCCAAGATGCACAGAAAAGCCACTGCCCGAACCTCCAGAGCCAAGCGGGTAATCAGGCTGCGAGCATCGGGAAACCACGGCAGCGCGGCGGTCAGTTGCCCGCCCATTTCGGCCAGATGCCAAGACAACCGGTACTTTCCGGCGGGCGTGCGGCGCAAAAATCCGGCGTCGGTGAGGCCCGCAAGGTAGGCATGGGCGGTGGCGCGGGGCAACGTCAGGTGAAGCGCCAACGCGCGCACGCCCCACTCCGGTTGCTCGGCACTAAACGCCCCCAAGATGCTCGCGGCCTTTTGCAATGACAGCACCCGTCCAGCCTACACGGACACGGCGACGATGTATACAACGCTTAAGGTTGTAAGCGGTTGCAAGCTGCAGCACACCTTGAGAATGTCTTGAACACGGTTGGCGGGTAGACGCGGCGCTAGATTGACGCCCGATGTTTCGCCCGCCTGTGTTTCACTGTCCTTCACTGCTTGCCTTCAGTCTGCCTGTTCTGGCCTTCCTGTGGGGAGCAACCTTGCCACAAGCCGCAGCACAAGAAACAACTGTCATCCTCTCCCCCACCGCTGCTCAAGCTACGGCCCAAGCTGTCACTTCCCAAATCGGGCGCGGAGCCGTGCTGTACCGCCTCGCCTGCGCCATATGTCACGGCGATAAGTTGGAGGGAGGCAGCGCCGAAGCCTTAGCCGGGGCGAGTTTCCGGGCCACCTACCGGTCACTTCCGCCGCGTGCCATCTATGCACTGATTGGCGGTTTGCACGGCCACTTGCCCCCGTAACCAAGCGGGAAGCGTTGGATGTGACAGCGTTTACTCTGGAGTTCAATGGGTTGCCGCTTGAGGGGGAATTGATGGAAGAGGGACTGGATACGGTAGGCGGGCGGTAGGGCAAACCCCCCAGTCTGCTTCACAGCCAGCCCCCCTCAAGGGGAGCGCAAAGGCTTTTGTCCCCACCTCTAAGGGGGGCGTTGCGAAGAACGGGGGGGGTTCACCTTCCAAGTAAACTTAAGCCACGCCCCGCGACAACCGCCGTTCCACGCCGCGCTGCACGCCTTCCAGCAACAGGCTCATGATCCAGTACAGCAGGGCCGCCATCAGGTAAGGGCCAAACGGTTCGAAGGTACGGGCAATGACGAGTTGGGCGCTTCTGAGCAGTTCTACCACCGTAATGACGCTGACCAGAGACGTATCTTTGACCAGCCCGATCAGGCTGTTGCCAAGGCTAGGTGCAGCCACCCGTAAGGCCTGCGGCAGCACGATCAGGCGCATGGTTTGTGCCCCGTTCAGGCCCAAGCTGGTGGCCGCCTCGCGCTGACCACGCGGCACACTCTGAATCGCCCCGCGAATGGTCTCCGAGAGGTACGCGCCCGCGTTAAGCGTGAGGGCCAGCACGCCGCCCACCACCGGATTTAGCGTGACGCCAAAGCTGGGCAGGCCGTAATAAATGACAAAAATTTGCACCAGCAGCGGCGTACCGCGAATAAACGACACGTAAATGCCCGTGATCCAGCGCAGTGCCGTAAAGCGGGACAGGCGGGCCAACGCGACGGCGAAACCCAACGGCAGCCCCAGCACCATCGCGGCCAGCGCAAATCCCAGCGTAATTCCGGCCCCCTGCGCCAGCACAGGCAGCGACTGCACGGCGCTGTTCAGGATCAAGGTTATGTCCATATCGTCACCGTCATAAGGTCAGTATCTCGCAGTCTGGGCCACTGGAGCCGAGAAAAAAGTTTGCCCGGTGAAGGGGCAAACTGGGAGAAGAGTTCTAAAAGCGTCCAGCCTTGTTCAGATCGTGAAGTGAGCGTCCACCACGCCTCTCCTACTTTCCACAGCCCACGTTCTACTTCCCAACTTCAGGGCTTGCTGACATCCTGACCAAACCACTGGCGGCTGATCTTGGCATACGTGCCGTTGGCCTTGATTTGCAGGAGTGCGCGGTCAATAGCTGTTTTGAGGCTGGTGTTGTCTTTGCGGAAGGCAATTCCAACGGGTTCCGCCGCGCCGATCACGCCCGCACCCTTGACCGGAAGGCCGTCCTTTTTAATCAGGTAGCCTACCAACAAACGGTCATTGAAGGCGGCGTCGATTCGGCCCGAAATCAGGTCGCTGAGGTACTCGGGAGCGCCGGGGTACGTGACGACATTGATGCCGCCCGCGCCCCGCAACTGCTGCTCGAAGTTGCTGCCGAGGCCCACGCCTACGCGCTTGCCCTTCAGGTCAGCCAAGTTTTTGAAGGCGGTGGTGGCGTTCTTGCGGACGATGATCTGCGGGCTGCTGTAGGCATAAGCGTTGCTGAACCCGATGGCTTTTTGGCGCTCGGCGGTAATGCCCACCTGATTCACGATCACGTCGTATTTGCGGGCTTGCAGTCCGGCCAGAATGCCGCTCCACTCGGTCAGCACAAACTCAGGCTTCAGGCCGAGGCGGGCGGCCACAGCTTTGGCAATATCGACGTCGAAGCCCACCAGTTGGCCCTTTTCATCCTTAAACGTAAACGGCGCGTAGGTGCCTTCCATGCCGATTTTCAGTACGCCGGGCGTGAGGGTAGTGGGACGCTGGGCAGCGGCGGTGGTGGCAAGGCTCAGGGCCAAAGCAGATAAGATCAGGGTACGGTTCATCAGGACTTCCTCCGGGGGAATGTGGCTGGAGAGTTGGGATGGAGGCGCGGCAACTGAACGGCCAGTTCACGCGCGCGGCCCCAGAGTCTAAACCTGTTGACCTGTTTTGTAAACTAGTAAGTAATGAAAAGCTCAAGGCTCAGCTAGACACCCGCTCTGTGCCGAGTAACAGGGTCTAAACACTCCTTTACACGCCACTTGCCCAAAGCTGCATCAGCCCGCGCAGGCTGAGGCCATGACCGACCACGACCAACTCAATCCCGGTTACGATCCCGCCAACACCTCTCCTGCCGAGGGCCAGAGCAAAGAGATTTCGCCGGAAGAAAAAGGGAAAGCGCCGAACGCCGACCCAGCGGCCAAAAAAGAACCCGCTGAGGGTGGCAGGGATGAGGTAGAGGGCGGCGGCGCAGACACGGGCGTGCAACCGGGCCTGAATACCACCAAAGGCTAAGCGCCTCCGCATGACCGACGGCTCCCTGTTTCCCCAGACGCCCGCACCCGCCGACGCCCTGAACGCCGCCCAACCCGCCCCAGAGCGGGCTGAACTTTTGGTGTGGATGGCTGATCTGCTGCGGGCCGAGTATGGCGAGCGCCCCCTAACTCCCCGGCGTGCGCCTATGCACGAACTGATCAGCACGATCTTGTCTCAGCGCACCACGCATGCCGACGAGGAAGCTGCGTATGGCGAACTGTGCTTGCTAGGTGACTGGGACGAGATTATTGCAGCCCCAGTAGAAGCGGTGGCCCACGCCATTCGCCGCAGCAACTACCCGGAAAGCAAAGCGCCGCGTATTCAGGCCACCCTGAGTGCCATCAAGGCCGAGCGCGGCGGCTACGACCTAGACTTCTTGGCCGAATTGCCGGTGCCCGACGCCCTGAAATGGCTGACCAACTTGCCCGGAGTGGGCGTAAAAACAGGGTCGTTGGTGCTGTTGTTCAACTTTGCGCGGCCTGTGTTTCCGGTAGATACCCACGTTCACCGCGTCACCACCCGCGTGGGCGCAATTCCGCGAATGGGCGAGCAGGCGGCCCACCGTGCGCTGTTGGCCCTCCTGCCGCCCGACGCGCCGCACCTGTACGAACTGCATGTGAATCTGCTGCGGCACGGGCAAAAAGTCTGTCACTGGACAGCGCCTAAATGTCCGGTGTGCATTTTGCGAGAGAAGTGCGACGCACATGCAATCTACGGGAACCGGGTTCCTAGCTTCGGCAAGTAAAAGCGTCTAAGAGTCAAGGGACTAAGAAAAGCGGGGGGCGGGTCATTTTCAGGCTCTACTTTCCCCGAAAACACCACCGCCCCAGCACCTTAGACCCTCGACCCTTAGACAACGCCATAGCCAACGCCGATTAAATCCCTCTGACGCTATTTGCCCCCGCCACCCACCGCATTGCCCGCCGTGACGCCCGAAGTCAGCGCCTCGCGGATGCCCTGCGCGATGCCTACAGCTACGCGGTCTAGGTAGTTGGCGTCTTGCAAATTCAGGCCGTCTACCGGGTGGCTGGCATAGCCGATTTCGACGAGAGCGGCGGGAATCCGGCTGTTTCTGAGGACAGACAAGGATTGGTTGGATTTCAGGCCACGCGAGAACGCCCCGGTGGTTTCTACGATCTGCTCCTGCAAGATGGTGGCAAGGCTACTGGACATCGGGTGGTTGGGATTCCACCACGTCTCTACGCCGTAGCCGCGCAGGGCAACGGGCGCTTCCATCGCGTTCACGTGGATGCTGACAAACAGTTGCGTGCCGGGGGTTCCCATCTGGGCACGCATCTGCAAATCCACGTTCTTCACGGAATTCAGTTCACGGTCACGGTCACGGGTCAGCACGACGTCTACGCCCGCTGCCCGCAACAGATCGCGCACGCGCAAGGCCACATCCAGCGTCACTTCTTTTTCGGTAACGCTGCCCACGGCCCCCGGATCGCGCCCACCATGACCGGGATCGAGTACCACTCGCGGCTGAACAAAATTGGCACTGAGGGCCAACATTGCTGTGCCACGCGTGGCCGGAACAGGCGGCACGGTGGCGATCAGGCGCTCATTGGGGGCCAGAGGCGTCAGGTTAGCCAGCGCGGGCGAGAGATCGATAGCCAGCCTTGCGCGGTCGCTGCCGGGCGTAGGAGCCAACAACTGCGCCCGCCACCCACTGCGGGCGGTGGTAGGCGTGGCCGTAACCAACGTGATTTCCACGCCCGCGTCGGTGGGTTCAAACCGCCACGTCCGCACTTCTGGACTGACGTTTTGGGCATTTTGGGGCATCACGCTGAGGCCGGTCAGGGCTATGCGCAGGCCCAACGCGGTGGGCTGAATCAGGTAGGTGCTGCCGGGCGGCAAATCCAGCACGATGCGGGTCAGGCCGGGGTTTTTGCCGATGCGGGGGGTAGTGAGGAGTGCGCCGAACTGTGCTGGCCCCGGGACGCGGCCTGTCAGTGCGCTGGGGCGGGCGGCGTTGGCATCGGGCAGCGCGGGGGCGGGCGGGTACTGTTTGCCGGGCAACACGCTGTCGCCGGGGGGCAGTTGGTCAGGGTTGGCGGCGCTGGCTTGGGTGCTACTGGATTGGGCAGGACTAGGCGTCTGCGTGGTGCGGCTGGGAGCACCGGACATGACCGGAGCGGGCACAGGCGCGGCGCTCACTGGTGCGGCGCTGCCTGCCGCCGCTTTCAGACCCAAAGGAGTATTCAGGACAGCGGTGGCCTCGGCAGTAGAGGCTGTCGCGGGGGGCGCAGAGTTCCGCACAAACGCCCGCAGGCTTTCGCTGGCCCCACCCGACACCACCGCGCCGAATTCGAGAATCAGCACGCGGCCCCCTGTCGCCAACGTCGCTTCGCTGGCCCGCCATCCATCGGTAAACGACAGCGGAAACGGCGTGATCAGGGTGGCCTGTCCGCCGCCTGCCCGGTATTCGCTGACGCTGCCGCCCAGAGCCGCCGTGACGGCTGGCAACACCCGTGCGCCCTGCACATCTATTCTGAGGCCAGTAAAAGTGGGCAGCAGCGTATAGCTGACGCCAGGAGCCAAATCGAACACCACGCGGGTCTGAGAGCCGTTATTGCTGGTGCGCGGATTGCCGAAGGTGGCGTTTTGCACCCCGGTCAGGTTCAGGCTGCCGCTGGGGGCGGCTGTGCGGCTGGGGGCGGCTGGGGGCGAGGGAGTGACGCCGCGCAACGTGGGGGAGGCTTGGGCCGGAGCCTGCCGCAAAAAGGGATCGGCAGGCCTCACCCCTTGGGCCGCCGCTCCACCGCATGCTAGGGCAAATGAGAGGAAGATGGCAGGCTTCTTCATGGATTCACCCACTTTAACGGCACAGGCGTGAGAAACAACGTCTCGGCGCTCATTAAGCGCATCTGACGGGCGTTCATGAACTGGGTGCGCCTGTGGGTGTGAAGGACTTGACACCCCACGCCGTCCTCTGCCGAACTTCTTACATTCCGGCTGAAGCACGCGCCAGCCTTCAGAAAACACGGAGCCGGACTTGAGTGTTTCGTAACCAGTGGGAGCGGGCCATCACCCGGCGCGTATGCTTCAGGCCTCAGCCAAAGTGGGATGCGCCCCTTGGAACGGCCAAAGCGGGCATTCCCTCAGCACCGAAAGGACGAAACCATGACTGACCGCAGCAATGACAGCGACGATCAAGCCAACACGAGCAATGGCAATACGGGCGACATGAACGCAGACGCCGAAAGCCTCAGCAGCGAGGAAGCGCAGCAGATGGGGGCACGTGCAGGGCGCGGAGCCAGAAGCGAGCCGGGCGCACACGCCTCGGATGAATACATAGAGGAGCATGTGCAGGAGGGCAACGATCAGCCCGCAGGCAACTCCGAAATATCGCGCTCTAGCTGACAACTCCTCCAGCAGACGCCCGCCCTCATATCGGCTGAGGGCGGGCGCTTTGGTAGTACTGGCGCTAGTGGCCCGCCTTCACCCACACCTCCGGCGGAGCCAACCGCACAGGCAAAATGCCGATTTGCACCGGGTAGGCGTAGTCAAAGTTGTCTTCGTAAAGGCGCAACTGGGCCTCGGCTTCTGTCGGTTCGTCGGGGAAAGCGGCACGGGTGGCCGTCAGTTTGATCTGCAACACGCCGCCTTCTTTGGGGATGTTGCCGCTGCCCACCACACTGGCGTCTAGCCAATCGGGGGCCTGCCCCACATTGGGGCGCACCGAAATATGAAGGCCTGTGGTTTCTCCTCCCGGCAGCACCGATACGGGCACGCTGATCACCACCGGTTTGCCCACCTGCAAATCAGGCAGCGCGTCCGGAAACTGCATCACGGCCTGCTGCTCCAGCGTGCCCAGATTCAGCGGGGTGCGGGCCACTTCTTCTCCGGCGTACTGCACCACCAGATCGGCGGGAAAGGTGTCGTCGGTGTAGCGGCGGCCCATAAACACTCGCAGCGCGTGGACTTGCTGGGCAGCTCCGGTCAGGCGTGTACCTGTGCTGACCAACTGAAAATAGTTGGCAGTGTCGTAGTAAGCCTTCACGCTGTAGGTCACGTCGCCCCGAAACGCCCTGCTCTTGTTGGTGATGGTCAGGGGCAAGCTGCCGTGCGTGTCCTGATACATCCGGGTCTCGCTGGGCACACTGACGCTGATGTCGGGCACGCACACCAGCGCCGGATTGACCCAGTCGGCGTGATCAAAGCTTTTGCCGTTGCCGCCATCGGTGACCACGAGGCGCACAGAGGCTTGCCGGCGCACGTCCACGCTGACCTGCTGGGTGGCGCTGGCCCCGGTCATCAGGCCGCTGTCGTACAGCTTGCCCGTGTCGCCCCACACCTGAAACACCGCGCTGCCCTGCGTCCCCACTTCATCGTCTAGGCCGATTTGGGCCTTGAAGCGCACGCATTTGGCATTGTCGCTGCCTGCGAGGCTGTATTTCAGTTCGCTGGGCGCATGCACGCCGTAGCCTTTGGGGTACACCGCGCCGTTGAGGGTCAGCGGTTTGCCGTCGCCGCCCGCTTGCTGGCCGTTGCTGCGGTCTGGTTCTATCGGCCCCCAGCCGTTGCTGGCGGTCAGCGCCCGCTCATAGGTCAGCGAATTTAGGCCGTCGGGCATCAGGGTTTGGGGCGAGAGTCGGGAGGTTGAAATCCAGTTGCCTTGATCTGCATCGGCGTTGGCCTCTGTTCTGGCTTCTGCCTCCGAGTCGGATGCTTCTAAACCGGAGGTTTCTGAACCGGAACTGGGCAGTTGCCCACAGGCGGCAAGGGCAAGGGTCAACAGCATCAGCGGGGGCCGCCAGCAGCACCACCATCGGTTCATAACTCCTCCAGAGCACGACTGTCCAGCACTCGAATAGAGGGAGTTTAACTGGCCCGGCGTAAAATAAACGCTAAAACGCAGTCTGGGCCGACATTCATTAAGCACCAACGGAAACCACATTTATAAATGTCGAGAATTTCTCATCTTTTAGGGGCGGGAATTGTGCTTGTCAGTAGATGGTATTGACCGTCTCGATGGATGCAGTCAAGCCAAACGTTGCCTGCCTCTGCGTCCGCCTGCCCTGACCACGCCGCCGACTCTGCCAACACTGACTCCCCCACCACCCCCGGCGGCTAGACTGCCTGCCATGACTTCCGCACGCAACTCTATTCTGGTCGCCAACGACGACGGTATTTTTTCTCCGGGCATCAAGGCGTTGGCATTAGCAATGGCTGAAATCGGTGATGTCACGGTGGTGGCCCCCGATGTGGAGCAGTCGGCGGTGGGGCACGGCATCACCATTCGCCGCCCGCTACGGTTCAAGCACACGGCTTCGGCGGGCTTTGGAGAAATCCCGGCCTACCGCGTAGACGGCACCCCCGCCGACTGCGTGGTGTTGGGCGTGCATCTGCGCGGCAGGTTCGATCTGGTGGTCAGCGGGATCAACCTCGGCCCCAACTTAGGCGACGACCTGACCCATTCCGGCACGGTGGCGGCGGCCATAGAAGCGATGGGACTCGGCCTGCCTGCCATAGCGTTTAGCCAGCAGGCCACACCGCAGGGCGAGTACGATTTTGGGGCCAGCGCCGCCTACGCCGCCCGCATTGCCCGCGAAGTGTTGGCACGCGGCCTGCCGCCCCGCACACTACTGAACGTGAATTTCCCGGCCCGCGCCTTCGAGGGCGTGCGCGTGACGCGGGTAGGCGATCACCGCTGGGAAGACAGCATCGTGACCCGCGCCGACCCCGAAGGCCGCGAGTACCACTGGGTAGCCGGAACCAGCCGCGCCGCCGACGCCGCCGACCTGACCACCGATTACGGCGCAGTTCAGGCCGGGTTTATCAGCGTGACGCCCGTGCGTCTAGACCTCACCGCCCGCGACCTGATGGCAGAAGTCGAAGGCTATTTGCCCGCGCTGGGGGCGGAAGTGGTTGGGGGGTGAGTTTAGGCTGAGTTTGTAGGTGAACCCCCCGTTGCTTTGCAACGCCCCCCTTTAGAGGGGAGGACCAAACAGCTGTTGCGCTCCCCTTTAAGAGGGGCTGACTGCGAAGCAGACTGGGGGGTTTCCATGCGGCTCAACCGGAGTTGGCAGACGAACCCCCCGTTGCTCACGCACTCAGCCCGTTTGTAGGGGAAAAATGCAGCCTCAGCCTTGCGCCAGGCGTTCCAGTTGCTTGCGATGGTGGCGCATGTGCAGGGTGGCCATTTTCAGCCATTCCAGCGCCGTCAGTTCGCCCATGTACGGGTGAAAGTAGGTGCGGTCAGAGGTTTCGGGGGCGTGGGCGGCGGCCTGAAGCAAAGCAGCGCGGGTCTGGGCGTGTGCGCCGCTCAGGGCGTCCCAAGCTTGGTCAGGGCCGGGTTCCAGTCCGGCAGGAGCCTTGCGTTTGCCGTCTACCATCACGCCGGGGGTCTGGTCGGTGGGGCGCAGCGGCTTGTCGGACAGCAGCAGGGCCGCAATTCGGGCCGTTCCTGCGTTCACCCGAATAATGTGATCGCTTTCCTGCGCCGCCGTCCACGCCCGCTGCGGCAACGTGGTGTGCCAGTGCGGTTGCACGGCGGCCACTGCCCGTTCAAAGGCGTCGAGTTCGCGCTCTAGGCGGGCCTGCACATCGGCGGGCGTTTGCCCAAAAGCCCGCAACATCTGGCGTTGCTCGGCCTGCTGGTCTTGCCGCGTGGCTGAATTGTCGGTCATGGCAGACAGTTTAGACCGAGTTCAAGGCGGGTGGAAGAGTGCTCTACGAGATTAAATTGAATCCTCGTCATCAATGGTTCGGACAGTTCCTAAACTTGCTCTACGAGTTGCCCAAGAACACGGTGTTTTTAGCTCCCCACCCTTGCGGGGG
>NZ_SSNW01000014.1 GCF_004801315.1 Deinococcus sp. Arct2-2 | reverse complement strand
CCCACCTCAAGGGCCTTCGTTGCTGTCGCCATAAATCCCTGCGTGGAAACTCTTGGTCCGAGGGGGGCCGTCCACTTGAGTGGCTTAACCAGACCTACGTGAAATCGGGTGAGGCCCAAACGGTAACAAGGACGACAACAACTGAGGGGAAGAGAGCGTGGCCCCGTTGAACGGCAAACTGGCCGTAGGGGCCAGCGCCGGGCACGGGAAGGCCGCCGCTGCTTCTCAGTCCGGTGCGGGCCGACTTCTCGAGTCGGGGTCAAGAGGTTCCAAATCCAGTGCGGCGGCGTCCAAGACCCACCGCAGATGGCAGCTCAGGGCTTCGAGGTTGGCCCGCGTTACGGTGGCCGCCACCATATCGAGCCGGTGGCTGAGCTGCCCCAAGTCCTGCAGGGCCCCCACCCGGACGCCCTGGGTTTCCCAGTCTTGGCCCAGTTCTGCGAGCAGCGACAGCGCCCAGCCGTGTTCTGCGGCCCCCCATGTGCTGGTGGCAGGCTGGGCCGCCAACGCCTGCCGGATGTCACCGAGCAGGCGCTGCACCAGCGGTTGTAAGGGAGGCCGCTCCTCCTTGAGGTGGATCACCATAGGGGAGGCAACTCCACTGGCGGCTGTCCCAAGGCCCAGAATCCTGTTGAAGTGTGGGGGCGGGCGATCTGCCAGCCTGGGCCAAATGTGGCGCTGCACAGGGCGTCTGCGTCAGTCAAGGTGGCTACGGCACCCACGTCTACAGCAGCCGTGGACTGAAAGGCGCGGCGGGGTGTCCAAGAAAACCAGCGCTGCGGACTGCCGTTGAGGCACCCCACCGACAACAGTTGAGCCGCTCCCTGCGTCTGGGCTGGAACCAAGAAGACTTCTGTCCCCCACAGGCCTTGGCGGCCTCCACTGTACGTCCACTGCTGCAGCTCCCCCAGGCCTCCCTCCAGATCAGCAGCAGGCCACATCCAGAACTGGTAGGTCAAGGTGGGCGTGGGAGCCACGATACCGCATGAGGGACAGTCGTCAAGGGCCTGCAGGACGGGAGTGGCCCGCTCTACGGACAACGCTTCCGGTAGGGCGCTGGTGCCGCAGGAGGCCAGCCAGAGGGGCAAAGCGAGCAACCACGGTGTCATGAGAAGTTTCATAAGACCAGTCTGCCGTAGGGTCAGGGAATCAGCAGGGAACGGCGTGGGTGGCGTTTCTGCGCTTGGTCAGAGCCCCTGAGCTGCCAAGGCCTGCTCAAAGGCGGGGTCAAGGGGCAGGCCGAATTCCCGGCGCAGCAGGGCGCGGTAGTCGCGCAGGGCCTGATCCGCCTCGCCCCGCAAGTTGAGACTCAGCAGGCTGCGGATCAGGCCTTGGTGGGCACGGTCTGACCAAGTTTCCAGCTGCAACACTTGGCGGTACACCCCGGCCGCTTGAACAGGAGCCGTACCCAGCAACTGCGCTCCCCAAGTCAGGCCCAGCTCTACGGCGCGGCGCAGGCAGCGGTGCCGCACCTCCTGCGCCCATTCAGTTTCGGTACCGGGCAAGAAGGTGCGGTGGTGGGCAGCAAAAACCTCTCCCAGTACCGCAGGATCAGGCATCAGACCGTCTGGCTGCGCGTCGAGCCTCACTTCCAAGTCTGCCGACAGACGGTAGCGGCCCTGAGCATACGGCAAGGGATCAAGGGCTGGCGGCAAGCCGGTACGCAGCGCGCTCCGCAGCCGCCGAATCGCGACGCGCAGATACTCAATGTGCCGCTCTTCGGCGGAGCCGTCCCAGAGAGCCGTGACCAGCTCATCGCGTGACCCCGAGCCGTGCAGCGCCAGCCACACCAGCAGTTCGCGGGATTTGGCCAGAGGAATCGCAACGGGTTGACCCAGAAGCCGCGCGGCACAGTCTCCCAGCGCCGTGATCTGCAGGGCGGGCAGGGGAGGCGCTGGAGGTGAAGTGGGGGGAGGCGGTGTCCCGATGGGCAGAGGCCGCAGGAGGCGGGCCAAGGGGCTGACCTCAGCTTCTTGACGCAGCGGATCGGCTGGAGCGGTGCACTGATGTGGCTGGCTGCCGAGCAGCGCCCACCAGCCGCGCAGCCTCAGTTCAGCATCCGGCCAGGCCCGCACCTCGTCTACCCCCGCAGCCAACGGCTCACCGAACAGGGCGCTTTGCAACACCTGCTGGTGGGCCACCTCCTGCGGGCTTTTTCCTGTTCCTAGGCGTCCGAACTGCAACCTCGCGTGCTCCAAGTTTCCTCCGGCCAGGAGCAGATCAATCCGGGCCAGGGGAAGGCCAGCATTGCCTGGATGCAACTGGCCCGCACGGGCATGGTCTTCTGCGAGGCCCAGGGCGTGATCTGCCGCAGCCAAGTCGCCCGCCCAGCGGGCCAGAGTGGCCTTGAGCAGCAACCGTTTGACCTGATAGACGTGATGTTCGTCGTCAAAGCAGCGTTCGGTTTCGTCCAGAGCGCTCTGAGCCTCGTGCGGCGCGCCGCGCCGGACAGCCAGCTCCGCCTCATCCAGCCGAATGGCGGCGGCCCGCACAGTCCACCCCAGCGTGTCGTAAACCGTGCGGGCCTGCCGCAAGGCCGATTGAGCGTCTTCCAGCTGCTGGGTGTGGCGCAACACTGCCGCCTGAAGTTGCAGGGCTTCGGCCACCCGGATCTGATCCCCTTGACTCCGTGCCCAGGCCAAAAAACGAGCGGCAGCGTCTTTGGCGACTTCTGACTGACCCTGACGCAGCGCGGCTTGGGCGAAAGGCCAGAACAAGGCGGGCACGACCTCATCCGGCCTTAACCCCGCCAGCCCGGCCTCAGCGTAGTGGTGCTGCAGGGCCGCGTCCCCCCGGCGTCCATAGACCATAGCCAGCGACGCATACCCCGTGGGTTCCAACTGCCCGCCCCGGTGCAGCGTGAGCAGCAATTCCTCGCCCCGGTCTGTATCACCCGTTTCGATGCAGGCCCACGCCAGCCGGGCCTGGAGGCCCGCACCCAATTGGTCTACAGGGAGCTGCTCAAGCAGTTGACGGGTGAGGCGGTGCTCACTGCGGTTGCGGTGCCCCTGGACGAGGTCGCCCGCCAAGCGCACCGCGTCAGCAAATTCGTGTGCCTGAGCGTAGAGTCTCACAGCCCGGCGGGTCTCTCCGGCGGCTTCGGCCCACTGGGCCGCCACCAGTCCAAAGCGGCGGGCCCGTCGGGGATCAGCGGTGAGTTCCCGCTCCAGCAGTTCGAGCAGCAAGCGGTGGGGCTGGTAGGTGTGCTGTCCGAGCGGCACCATCGGCAGTCCAGCCCGCTGCACCTGCGTCAACCACCCCGGAGGCAAAGCGCTGCCCAGACGCCCTGCCTCCGCTTCACTCCAGAGGCTAAGTACTGCTAGATCCGCCAAATGCGTCCGTATCCCGCCGGGCAACAGCTCTAGTGTGTCTTGAATCAAGTCCCGTGTGCCCACTTGTCGGTGGGTGCCGGCGGCGGCCAGAGCCACGCCCGCCGGCCAGCCTTCCAGCTGCGCCACTGCAGCGGCGGTGAGAGACACATTGCGGGCTTCGAGCAGACCACCCACCTCTTCAGTGGCAAACTTCAGATCTGCGGCGTCTAGGATCAGGCCCGTGCCGTCGGCCACACGCCGGGCCAGCCGCAAGCCGTCCGTGCTGTAACAGCTCAGCAGTAGGCGGTGGCCTTCGTCTAGCTGTCCCGCCAAACTGATCAGCCAGCGGGCCACTGTCACGTCATCGACGTGGTCGACGATCAGGTCGAGGTTCTCGTTGGTCTGCGAGAATGCCGCGCCCAACTGCTGCGCCAGCACGTCGTTGGGGGTGCGGGGATCAGGATGATGCAGTTCGGGGCGGTCTCCAATCAGGGGCAAGGCGGCCTGCGCGATCAGCCGCGCCACCTCATAGGGGCTGACCTGCGCTTCCCCGAGCCTGCACCACACCACGCGGCGCGGCGTACTGCGGGCGTACTGGGCCAGCAGGGTGGTTTTGCCGTACCCAGACGGCGCAGCCAGCACGATGATCGGCACGTCCAAGGTTTCGGCGAGTTGCGTCAGCAGGGCCGAGCGCGTCACCTCGAACCGCGCTGCACGGGGAATTACAGGAGGCTGCATGGATGCCGCCCAGTCTAGAGCAGCGCTGCCCGGCGCACCGACCAAAATCGCACGTCTTGAGGTACCCGTTCTGTCAGGGAACGCCAAGGGAAGCTCCTCTGGTTCCCTAGCTGTTCTAGGGCCGGGCTGCACACTCGGAACACGCCAAACAGCACTCCCCCTGAGGAGAACACGCTGGGCGTCCGGCCCCCTTCCCTCTGCCTACACACAAGGAGTCTCCTCTGCCGATCTTCGCCACCCGCTGAATGCCGCTGTCTACTGTTGCCCCCACATTGGGCGCTTGCAGCCCACAGCCGCGCCCGCTCCTGCTGCGGGATGCGCTGTGACTGGGCACCGCCTGAGCGCCCACAGGGTGCAGGAAGCCATCCGCTCTCCTCCAGTCGACACAACCTCGACTCCCGATGGGCATCGGCTGGCCCCCCTCCAGCCCTCGACAGCCACCGCAGCCCGCGCCCTTCCCACCTTGCCGCGGGTGGAAGTGACGTTCGTCAGGGGTGGGCGGATGAATTGAGATATGTCTTGCACCGGGCTTCACCCATGACATTGAGCCGCTGTTCAAACCCAATCCAAGTTCACAGATGGAAGCACCGGATGTCTGAGGCTTGCGCGGTGTTTGATCCTGAACCGCCTTCTCGCTTCTTGTCCAAGGAGTCATTATGAAGCACTTTAAGATCGGAGTCGCCCTCGCGTTGTCCCTCGCCCTCGCTTCTTGCGGCACCACACCGCTGGGCAGCGCGCCCGCTGAGAAAGGCGACGTCAGCCCACAGAATTTTCAGTGTCCTGAACCTTACCGAGTTGCTCAGCAGCGGCTGCCCTCCGACCCCTCCTGCCCTGATCCCGACCCCACCGATCCGGGCGTCGTCCTTTCCCCTGACACCAGAATTCTCGACGGGGCCGTGCAGTCCTACGATGACGCCAGCGGTATCTTGGTGGTGGCCGACACATTCGTTACGAGCGCCTACGCAGTGGGAAATATCGTGATTGGCGGCGTGACGCCGGGCACCCCAGTCGGCGTGCCCCCCCGGCGCGTGACGGGCATTTCTTCCTCTGGCAGCGACCTGATCCTCTCGACTCAGGCGGCGAGCCTGACGGACGCCGTTCAGGAAGGCCAGCTCACGTTCACGCAGGCCCTGACCGTCAGTGACATTGCCGAAGAAACCACAACCGACGTGGTTGCTTACGCGCTACAGGGCAAAAGCATGCTTAGTGCGCTGGCCGTAAGCTGCACCAAGGTCAACGGCAACATCTATTCCAAAGACTTCACCAAAGATCTGGGAAGCGTCAGCCGCCTCAATGGGTGCGCCCGAGTCGGCCTAGACACAACCCTCAACCTGAACATCAGCCGGTTCACGCTGCAGTCCTTTGAAGCGTCGGTGAAACTGTCCGAGGAGGCCCAACTTGAGTTGGAACTTGCCTCTTACTCCGACAACAAAGAATGGGAACTCGGCCGCATCCGCTTCAATCCCATCACAGCGTGGCTGGGACCAGTACCCATTGTCCTGACGCCGTACATCGCTTTCGCGGTCGGCATCAACGGCACCGTATCGGCCAACCTCAGTTACAAGATCACCCAAGATGTCAGTTACAAAGCAGGTGTTCAGTACGTCAACGGGTCACTCAGCCGAATCAATCAGAAAACCACGAACTTCACTGGTCCAGTGCCCACCATGAGCAATCCCGTGACCGGAACAGCCAAGGCGTACCTCGATGTCAAACCCGGACTGAATTTCTGGAGCACCGTCATCTTGGCGACGGCGGACGGCGACGTCACAGGGACGGTTCGTGGCTACGTCAAGGCGGATGTCAATACGGCGCGCAGTCCCGTCTGGCAGATCACCGCCGGGCCGCAGTTCTGCATCGGGTACAAGGCCAAGCTCGACGTCTTGTTCGGGATTATCAGCAACAGCTGGTCTGGAAACCAGTGCGGAAACGAACTCCGCTCATTCGAGTGGAACTCTGGTACTGGTAACGGCACGCAAACGCCCAGTCCATTTTCCACCTGGAATAGTGTCGTGCTGAATTTTACAGACGTCTACGGTGACATCGAGATTTACAAAACCGACCCTAGAACCGGCGTGGAGAGCCTCGTGGTGAGATTGGCTGGCAACAACACCTATGACATCACGCCTTACATCGACGCGTCGGATGACACCGACTTCAGAATCGGCAGTGTGTCCAAGAAACCCGGAACCTTTTCGAGTTACCAACGCTCCATCGATATGAACGTTCTGGGCAACAATGTGCTGATCTGGGACGGCCCCCGGCAGAGCTGCTCATCCTGCCACTCCGGGACGGTCTACAACTTCACCGTGAACAAGAGCCTGGCCACCTTCAAGCCCTGGTAGATCCTCTCCAATCAAGTCGGCCCTGAGCGGCCCAGCCTCAGTTGCTCTGGAGGCTGGGCCGCTCAGGGTATGAATGCTTTACGGTGATGTTGCCTTAACTGGGTCAGGAGAGGCTGATCCGCCGTGACCGACCCTAAGTCCTTCCGCCCACTCCTGCCCTCATGCCAATTAAGGCAACACAATCCATCTGACCACAAGCGGTCAATCCGAGGGTGGGGGCACTTCTGACCAAAAGGGAACGGGCAATCATGTCTATGCTGAAGGCCTGCCCGTGTGGTGGCGGGCGAGGGCCAAAACGCCGCGCTCCTTGAGCAGGTCGCCTCCCTGCTGCTCGGCCTCTGAGCAGTGGCGACCGGGTTTCAGTCAGCGCCGTGAAGCCCGCAGCTGCCTAAAAATACCTGATCTGCTCGGAGGGAGCTTTGCCCACGAGCAGAGTTCGTCCCAGTTCTGCATCGTAGCCGCCGACCACACCCTAGACCCCTGTCCTCTCTGCTGACGACGTCCGTGCGGGTTGACGGTGTTGTGGCCCCGGATGAACATGGCATTGGCAGGTGGCCCCTCCCGCGATTCACCAAAAATGACGGAGGGCGAGGGATTCAGTCCGCTGATCCGGCCTCTAAAAACTGGAGGAGCAACTGCGTGTAGAGATCTGGTTGTTCGCCCGCGACGTCATGCCCCGCCCCCGAGACCGCGACCAAGTGTGCAGCGGGAAGCACCAAGCTGTACTCCCGAGCCACCACCGCCCGAATAAAGTCACACTCTCCACGCAAGATCAGGGCGGGCACTGGAATGTGCCGCAGGACTGGACGTGGATCTGGAATCCGTTCGGCATCGCTAGAGGTGCGCTGGTTGGTGTAGTAGCCCGGCAGATTCGCATGGGCCTGCCCCAAGGGACTGCCCGAGCAACGTGCGGCAGGGAGGGCGGCCACTGCTGCCTGACGGAAATAGGTATCTGCTTCCGCGTCTCCCACCAAAGCGTGCGCCGCCGCTGGATTGATCTGCATCAGCACGCTCTGAACCAGCATTCTGGGCGTAAACAGAAGGCCCCGAAGACGCTGCCGCTGTGACGGAGTAAGGCGGTCGGCCAACGTGCCCTCTGAACCGTTTGGATAAGCCCCTTGCCAGAGGGGGGCCGGTGAAACAAAGATGACTCGCGCCACCCGGTGAGGATAGGCGGCCAGATAAGCGGCGGCCAGCGTTGCTCCCCATGAACGTCCCACCAAAATCAGCTGTGGAGCGCCCAACTTGCGGCGCACTGCTTCCAAGTCGCTGACCTGCCGCGCGACGGTGTACTGCGTGATGTCTGTCAGGCGGCTTGAACGGCCTGCCCCGATCTGGTCGTAGGCGTAGACGTCGAATCCGCTGGCATTCAGTGCTGAGGTGCCTTTTGGGGTGCCTTCGCCGGGCGTTCCCGGCCCACCATGCAAAAAAATCACTGGACTGGCAGATCGCCGCGCTGCCGACGGTACAGCCGCAGAAACGAAGTAGGCCAACTGTGAGCCGTCAGGCAGCAGCCAGTACCGCACCTGAGCAGGCGCAGGTTGAGGTGACAACGAGAGGAGCGGGCGAAAGACCTGAAGTCCCGCAGCTACACCAGCCAAGAGCAAAACGGTTGTGGCATACAGCAGGCTCCAAAAGAGAGGACGGGACAGGTCATGACGCCGCTTCAGCCCGCACCAAGTCAAGGCTGCCGTTCCTGTCCAGACCCCGGCTGCGCCCAAGCAGATCAGACCCGGAGGAGCTGAGATCAGCGCCGCTCCAGCAAAGAAGCTGAGCAGACCGAAGATGAGGCCACATACAGGGGCCAAGGCCAGCCAAACCATGCTCCATCGCTGGCGTGCCTGCTTGGTTTGTGCGGCAGGGATTTGAGGGCTGCTCGGGTAGTCAGATGGATAGGAGAGGGGCGCAGGTGGCATAGGCGGCAGTGTGCTGCACAGGCTACTTCAGCCGCACCCCACGCTGCGAAGTAGCCTGCTGACCCTGGCCCGCTACAGTACTGTGTGCCCCTCACCGCTCCCCAGCGTATTGACGACCCGCAAGTCGTCCGGCAGTTGCTTGATCCCCCTACCCTCACCTGTTTGGAACCGCTGTTGGGGCAAGCTCTCTCGGTCAGTGAAGTGGCGCGGCAGGTTGGTGCGGGCGTGCGGGCCGTGCATTACCGCCTGCAAATCCTCTTGGCCTGCGGCCTCGTGCAGGTGGTTCACGAAGAAAGACGCGCCGGACGTTCCATCAAAGTGTATCAAGCTGTAGCCGACGCCTTTTTTGTTCCTTTCTCAGCCACCGGACGTGAGGACGTCGAGGCGCTTTGGTTGTCCTTGACACTGCCCCTGTACGAGCAGTTGGTCCGCACCTTGGCCAACACCGCCCGCACTCAGGGCCATGATCCAGAGGTCTGGGGCGTGCATGTCCGCCTAGACCAAGCGGGCAATCTGGATTTGAATCTGGGGCCAGAACAGCCTTTGAGGGCTGCACCGACACCTTATACGCCAGCCACCCTGCTGGAATGGGAAGAGCTGCACCTCAGCACCGAACAAGCCCGCCGCCTGAAGACCGAACTCCAGGCGCTGCTGCATAAGTACGCCGCTGAGCGTGGGCCACACAGTTATCTGTTGGCGCTGGGCCTTGCCCCCCTGACTCCAGCAAGCGCAGATTGATCTGACCAACTTCACGGCTCTGGCACGTGCAGACAACCAAGCCACAAGACACTCGGCGGTGATGCCTCTTTGCCGCTTGCACTCCCGCTTAGGGCAGCACTAAACGGGTGAGGCTGTAGATTCCCGGTGGATCAAGGTAGTGGGAAAGGGCGCGGGCAAAGCTACGGGCCGGTGTTCGGCCAAGGCCACCAGAAGCTCAATGCCCACTGCACCCATCTGCTGCAGAGGCTGGCGCACGGTGGTCAGGGCAGGCCGGGCTGCCGCCGCCAGAGGCAGATCATCAAAGCCCACCACTGACAGGTCTTTTGGCACGTGCAGGCCGAGGTCTTGGGCCATATGAATCGCCCCCAGAGCCATCGCGTCACCAGATACGAACAGGGCTGTGGGTGGGTGAGGCAACTGCAACAACCTCTGAGCAGTCGCTGCCCCACTCTCTTTGGTGAAATCACCGTGCTGCACATACTCGGGCAAAAGCTGAAGCCCAGCCGAAGCCAAGCTCTCGCGGTAGCCTCGAAACCGCTCGTGGGCATCGTTGCGCTGTCCACTTTGAGCCGCCCCCGCCTCCGCGATCACGCTGGGTTCGGCCTGCAAACCGCTGATAAAGCCGATTCGGGTGTGACCCAAGCCCAAAAGATGCTGGATGGCGAGGCAGGCACCTCCGTAATTGTCGACCATACAGGGATACTCAGATGGCCCATCCACGCTGACAACATGGGGAGGCAGATGTGTTCTCAGCGGGTGACCCTCACTAGGTGGCTGAATCAGCAGTACCCCAGCAGAAAGCTGAGTCATGACGGAAAAATCCGCGCTGCCCGACATCATCACGATCAGGGCGTAGTCAAGGCGCTGCGCCGCGCCCACTGCTCCCTGCACCACTTCCGAAGCGTAAGGCTGGTTCATCTGAGGGGTCAAGACGCCGATAATGCGGTTTCGGCCTCCAGCCAACGTCCGGGCCATCGGGTTAACCCGGTAGCCGGTTTCGGCGATGGCATCGAGGACTCGCTGGCGGGTCGCGTCACGCACGCCCTGTTTGCCGTTGATTACGTTGGAGACGGTCATCGGAGAGACGCCCGCTCGCTGAGCGACGTCATCTAAGGTGAGAGCGGCAGGGGTAGTCTTAGGCAGCATATCGACTTGAGATCCTCTAAACTCGGAGTGTAGTATGAAGGTGCATTCACTTGTTTTTTCATAGTTTATAGCGCTACATTTGGGGTGTACAAACAATTCGATCTCCGACTTCCTGTCCTGCGGCTCTGGAGGAGGTTCTCCCCCCGATTTGCTCTGAATCCGGCAGTTCACACGTTCCAGAGGCGCTCTGCTCAGCAGAAATTATAGCGCTATATATTTTGTTGAACTCTGGCGACACCCGTCTCGCACGTGTTCACCGCCCCCCGCGTTTAGAGGGCGCTGGAGTGCCTTTTCTCCCTCTTCAGCCCACAGCACAAGACGGCACAGTTGCATCCCCTTGCGCCGAATCAGCCTGCCCTATCAGCTCTATTTCGGCTCAGTACCCCAGGAGAGTCATGAAGCAAGCTGCCCCGTTGGCCGCTCCCCTTTCGCCCCGTTTTGTCCACAGGCCTCTGCTGCTGCTGACCACTGTGACGCTGCTGCTCAGTGCCTGCGGTTCTCCGACGCCACCCGAGCAAGCCGTAGCGCTCAGCGGCCTCACCGCCGCTCAGAAAAGCGTGAACGGCGGCGCAGACCTCGGAACCCGCGTCACCGTGTTTGATCCGTCGATGCCCGTTGCCACGATTCAGGCGATACTGGATCAAACCTACATCAAGCAGGTGGACAACGAGATGGGCAGCGAACGGTACGCCTACTTGTTTAAACCCGGCACTTACGGCACTGCCGAACAGCCCCTTCAGATCAAGGTGGGCTATTACACCGACATCTCTGGTTTGGGTGCCTCGCCGCAGGATGTGGTCATCAACGGCAAGGTCGAGGTCTACAACCGTTGTCTCGGCGATGAAGGCACCAGCAATTGCCTCGCGCTGGTCAATTTCTGGCGCACGGTCTCCAATCTCACCGTTCAGATCAACGGTGCAGGGCAAGACGGCTGCCGTGCTTCAGCCAATTTTTGGGCCGTCTCGCAGGCGGTGTCTCTGCGCCGCGTCAACATTCAGGGCGGCAACCTGTCTCTGATGGACTACTGCACGGCAGGCCCGCAATTTGCCAGTGGCGGCTTTTTGGCCGACAGCAAAACTGGATTCATCATCAACGGGTCGCAGCAGCAGTGGATCACCCGCAACAGCAGCATCGGCGGGTGGTCAAATGCTGTTTGGAATCAGGTGTTTGCGGGGGTAGAGGGCGCACCGGACGACGCCTCGTTTCCCGATCCGGCGTACACCACGCTGGCCACCACCCCAGTCAGCCGCGAAAAGCCCTACCTGTATGTGGACGCGCGGGGCAGTTACCACGTGCGCGTGCCTTCGGCACAGACCAACAGCCGGGGCACCTCTTGGAGCGCCGGAATGACGCCGGGCCGCAGCCTGCCGCTCAGTGATTTTTTCGTTGCCACCCCAGCAGACTCGGTGCAGGCCATCAACAATCAGTTGGCGCGTGGCCGCCACCTGCTGCTGACGCCGGGCGTGTACAACGTGGCCCAAAGCATCTCCGTCAAACGGGCTGACACAGTGGTGCTGGGCATCGGACACGCCACCCTCACGGCGGTCGGTGGCTCGGTTCCCTTAACTGTGGCCGATGTGCCGGGCGTGATCATCGCTGGCGTGACGGTGGACGCAGGAACCATCACCTCTCCGGCGCTGCTGCAAGTGGGCAAGAAGCGTGGCAACACCGGGGGGCGCAAGGCTGATCCATCTGACCCCGTGACGCTCAGCGACGTGTATTTCCGAGTTGGCGGCCCCCATATCGGCAAGGCGGAGACTGCGCTAGAGGTCAACAGTGACCATGTGCTGATTGATCACACTTGGGTCTGGCGCGCCGATCACGGCATCGAAGGCTTTTCTGGCGATACGGAACGCTGGAAGACCAACACAGGCCGCAACGGGGTTGTGGTGAACGGCGATCATGTGACGGCCACCGGCCTGTTCGTCGAGCATTTTCAAGAGTACAACACCATCTGGAACGGCGAAAACGGCACAACAGTGCTGTACCAGAACGAGCTGCCCTACGATCCGCCCACCCAAGACAGTTGGATGAACGGCAGCGTCGAAGGCTGGGCAGGTTACAAGGTCGGAAGCCGAGTCAAGACCCATCAGTTGTTCGGGGGCGGAGTGTACGTGTTCAACCAAAACAAACCGTCTATTCACACCGAAAATGGTTTTGAAGTTCCGCAGACTCCCGGCGTCCAGCTGCGCCACATCATGACTGTAAACCTCAGCGCGGGAACAGTGGATCATGTGGTCAACGGTGTGGGTGCCGCCGCCGACACCACCAAAGTCGGTGTGCCCGTGTACGTCACCCAGTACCCATAGCCCTGAGAGCAAACCGGTGTACAACTGGAGCTGACGAAAGCATGGTGTTTCGTCAACTCCATGTTGATAGGGAGGTGTTCGGTAGGGTTGTGGCCAGTGTGTGTGTTGAGCCGAGCCATGTGGAGCCGGTTTCGTCACTCTCATTCAGGCTGACAAGTCTGTTGGCAAGGTCGATCTCTCAAAATCGTTCAACGCGTCCATCAAGGGCGGCCAATGATCACACCATGGTTCGGCAACAAGGTGCTGGGTGAAAGAACATAGTCAAGACCACTGGCAGAGCGAAGGCAAAGGCATCCAGCACGATGCGGACTACGGTGCCAAGCGCGGGCGGTAGTTGAAGGACTGACTGACTGGGGAAACGTTCCTCCATAGAGCAGTCCGGGGAGCGGGCTTACGGAACAACGTCAGTGTCTCGTTCTGTATTGCCTCTCCACCGTTATGCGCCGCGCTGACCCCTTGGTGTGCCGAAGCTAGGCAGATGCAGGGTGAACTGCACGGGTCGCCACACCACTACCCGTCGCCACCAGAGAAGGCCAGAGGGACGCTCCCGAACCAAGCGGGCAGTGGCCGCCTCTTCAAGGAACTTCGCGTGACGGTCATGGGCGGCCTGATAGCGTTCTTCTAAAAACATACGCACCTCCGCGGCAGGTCGTGTGACCAGCCGAAAACAGGGAAGACTTGAGGGAACGTGAGCGTCAGCCGCCGTGCAGTGCGCCTGAGAAGCCCATGATGACGAACGTGCTTTTCTTTGCGTTGGGGGCGTCGTCCTCTGGGGCAAGCTCCGTCAGAATTTGGTCGAGAGACGCTTGAACTTGCCGGTACTGCTCTGGGGTGAGGTGGACGGTGCGCAGCCGCATTGCGGGAGGGTGCGGCCCTTCAGAAACGTCGACAGGGGACTTGTTCGGCTCTTCCTGCCCGATACCGTCAAGGTGTACGGTGAACTGTGAACCGTCGCCCACCGGGGTGTGCGGGTTATGCCGGGCCTGCCATTCCAAGATGGCGTGCGCGTAGGCGTTCGTGATATCCCGCATGACCGGCTCGATCAGCGTAAGGGGCTCATTAAGCCGGACGAGTGCGCGCGGCACATGGAACGTGTGGGCGACCACTTGGTACAAAACGCGTTTGCCTTGATGTCCAGAGACGCGCAACAGGCCCGTATCGGTGAGCTTACGGACGTGGTAGGCGACGCGGTTGGCGGGTTCTGCGAGGGCGTGTGCAGCTTGGCTGGACGTGCTGGGGTGCATGAACTGTTCCAACAGCCGTGCTCCGTAAGTGAAGTCCAGCAGCGCTTGGGCCTGTGCAGGTGTCCTCACGTGGAAGGCGGGGGGCTGAGGAACGGTCATACCTGTATTGTGCGGCCCTCAAATTTCAATTGAAACCCGAACTTCTGAAAAACCCACCAACCCGAGGTTGCCGCGCTTATCCGTCTCCACCTTGCTGCACATGACTTGAGCGGTAGTGCTCTCTAGGGGTCAACAGTTGCGAGTAACTGGAGGAATGCCGGCCTAGACGAATATTTGTGTCGAGGCCGCCTTGAGAGAAGGACGCCAAGGTCATCCAGACCCAGCCTGAACACGTTTTTGGCGCTGTAGCCGTGCTTCAAGGACTTCGGTGGGGATTTCTTGGCTACCAAATCCCCACTGACACAGCGCCAGATGAAGGCGAGTGCCACCACGCCGAACTGGAAGTGGTCTCGCTCGCAACTTTCCAGCACCTGAACGTCATCGCTGTGGCAGCGGGCATTGAATTCACTCCAGCGGGTGGCTGCAGCCGGTTGGAGGTGTAGGGAATAATCTGAGACTCGGCGCTGGTGGTCGCGTTGGGCCATTCAGAGTGTCAGCAGGGACTGAACGAGCTGTCCAAAGCCTGTCACTTCCTTGGGCTTCTCAACATAGGCCACCGCGCCGTGATCCAAGATGGCCTGCACCTCGGCGGGATGGGCATGACTGCTCCAGCACACCACCTGCACGGGCACCGAAGCCTGCAGGCGCAACTGCATTAAGATTTCCAGCCCAGTCTGTCCCGGCAGATGCAAATCCAAGACCACAACCTGTGGGGGGTCGGGGGACTGACAGTACGCCACTCCACTGGCCCCATCGGACACCGCTTGCACCTCCACGCCCGGCGCATGGTCTTCAAACGCCAGCCCCAAGAGCAGCGCATCTTCCACGCAGTCCTCAATGATCAAGACCCGGCGCACCACCGCTGCTGCGGTCATGAGTCCTGCTTCTGGGCGGCCATCCACATGCGGTCTAGCTTAGCGGCAAGCGACCATTGCAGCACTTCACACAGAGCTCATCTCTGGCCAAGTGGTGAGGCGGGCCCGAAGCCAGACCCCGATGAATTTCTCAAGTTGTCCCACGGTGGTCTGAACCCCCCCCAGGTTTGCTACACGCCTATCGTCAGGATGCGGCAGTCGTCTTGATCAGCAGGAGCTGTCCGGCAAGGCAGGCTTACTTCGTCGGTACACCGTGTTGGCCCTCTGGGATTACCTCCGGGACAATGGCTCACCTCATTCACTCGCCCCCCTGCTCTTCTGTTCCTCGGTTCCAGAGGTGCTGCTGCACGACCTGTAAGGCCTCCTGCCACTGGAGGCGTTGGCCGAGGCGCGGCCTTGCAGTGCTGGCACGCACCACCAACCCAGGCCGAGTCAGGGTCACGCGGGTGGGTTCTGGGCCGTCCAAGAGGGCCTTGAGGTGGTGAAACGCTTTCTGTCCGAGGGTGGGGAAGTCCTGCCGGATGGTGGTCAGCGGCGGAATCAGCAGCGCACTTTCGGCGGTGTCGTCGTAGCCGATGACCGACACGTCGCCGGGGACGTTGAGACCGCGCTCCCACAAGGCCCGCAGCACACCGACCGCCATCTGATCGTTCCCAACCAACACCGCCGTAAATGGTATGCCAGAGGCCAACAGCGCGACTGCGGCGGCATACCCGCTGGCCGGACTCCAATCGCCTTCTTGCTGGGCCACCAACGCCAAGCTTCGATCTTTCAACACGTCTCCCCACCCCTGCAGGCGTGAATGTTCAGCCACCGCGTTTTGTGGCCCATGGACGCAAGCGATCCGGGTGTGGCCCAACTCCAGCAGATGCCGGGCCGCCAAAGCTGCGCCGTGATATTGATCGAGCAGCGCCGCATTCACGGGCGAATCCGGCGGAACATCCAAGAAGACAGACGGCACATCGGCAAATCGGCGCGAGACTTCGGCGGCGTCCTTGCTGCTCAGAGAGGCGTTGATCAGCACGCCGTCCACCTGCCGCTCCTTGAGGGCGCGAACGGCCTGAGTCACGCTGGCGAGGCCGTAGCCCGGCACAATAGACACGATCAAGCTGAAGCCGGATTCCCTGGCCGCCCGCTCTATGCCAGACGTGAGCTGGGAAGGCGCGTGCAGAGAAATATCGTTGGTGGCAAAGCCGATGGACTGACTGCGCTGCCGGGCCAAGCCCTGCGCCAAACGGTTGGGCACATAGTTCAACTGTCCGACAGCGTCCATCACGCGGGCGCGGGTGCGGGCCGACACCTGCCCCTGCGTATTGACCACGCGGGAGACGGTCTGCTGCGACACGCCTGCAAGGTGCGCGACGTCAGCCAAGGTCGCCGTCTTCTCGCCTGTCTTCATTGGAGATCCCCCATATTGTTAAGGCTAACATAGGAATGTGTATGGGCGAGGCACGCCTGTTTCAATCGGAGAAAGAGTGGTTGTCTTCCTCTAGAGAAGCTCAGCCGAGCTTCTCTAGAGGATCAGGATTTGCCGTCTAGGCAGCATTCCCTTAGAAAGCCCTAAGCATGCAATAGGCTGCCCCAAAGATACCGGACATCGAAACGTAATCTGGCACGCAAGTGTTAGCCTTAACATCTTTTACTGTTTGCGCTATCAATCTCTGTCCAGACTGACCTGTTCAGTCACTTCCAACGCGGCAACTGTGCCGTGTGTTCCTCCACGCCGTCCTGCGGCTTCAACCTGGGTTGAGACCCTGTTCTCAGAGGTATGTATGCTCCCATTTCAAACCACTCACCTTGAACTCGGCGTTTGCGATTATCCGGAACATGTGCCGGAAAACCGCTGGGCGGACCACGCGGCGACGCAGAAAGCGCTGGGCCTGCGGTATGTACGGATCGCGGAATTTGCCTGGAGCCGGATGGAACCGCAGCCAGGACAGTACGACTGGGCGTGGCTTGACCGGGCCATCGACATCTACGCGGCAGCGGGCCTGGAGGTGCTGCTGTGTACGCCCACCGCCGCGCCACCCGCCTGGTTGGTGGCCCAGCATCCTGAAATCTTGCCACACGGCCGCACCGGACAGGTCAAAACCTTTGGGTCGCGGCGACACTGCGACTTGTCCAGCCCGGTCTACCGCGAGTGTTCACGCCAGATCACGCAGGCCATGGCAGAGCGGTATGGGCAGCATCCGGCCGTCGTGGGATGGCAAACCGACAATGAATTCGGCTGGGGGGATACCGCCCAGAGCTACAGTCCCGCTGCATTAAAGGGGTTTCACGGGTGGCTGGAAGAGCGTTACGGCACGCTGGACACGCTGAACGAGGCATGGGGCAACGTGTTCTGGAGTATGGAATACGCTGACTGGACTCAGATTCCGTTGCCGCACCAGGCGGTGTCTGAGGTCAATCCGGCACACGCGCTGGATTTCCTGCGCTTTTCCAGCGACCAGATCGTGCAGTTTCAGGCTGAACAGGTCGCTCTTTTACGCCAGCTCTCCCCAGGCCGCTTCATCACGCACAATTTCATGGGCTTTTTCAGCGGCTTCGATCATTACCGCGTGACTGCGGGCCTCGATTTTGCCAGTTGGGACAGCTATCCCACCGGCACCCTGCAAGCCGTGCATGAATGGAAACTAACCGACCCGCAGCTGGCGCATGAGTTCGTCCGCACAGGGCATCCAGATCTGACGGGGTTCAACCATGATCTGTACCGGGGAATGCTGGGTGGGCCAGTAAAAAATGATGTGCCTTCCAACTCTGCTGTCACCGCACAGGCCAATAAATCTGCCCCACCACTCTCCACTCACCCCTCACGCGGTTTTTGGGTAATGGAACAGCAGTGTGGTCAGGTCAATTGGGCTTCCTCCAACCCGTTGCCAGCGGGCGGCGCGGTACAGCTTTGGACAGCCCAAGCGTGGGCACACGGGGCCGATGTGGTGTCCTATTTCCGCTGGCGTGCCGCGACGATGGCTCAAGAAGTCATGCACTCCGGCCTGTTGCGGCATGGCGGGCGGCCAGACCGGGGGTACGCCGAGGTCGAGGCGCTGAAGCTGAAAGAGTTTTCTTTGGGCAATGTCCAGAACAAAGTGGCGCTGCTGCACGACTACGAGAGCTTGTGGCTCTACAACTTGCAGCCGCACGCCGAAGGACTGAATTACTGGGCACAGGCGTTCGCGTATTACCGCGCCCTGCGTGCCCTGGGCGTAGACGTAGACATCATTCACCCGGACAGCGACCTGACTGGGTACGCGCTTGTGGTGGCCCCGGCCCTCACGCTGATGACCCCCGACCGTGCCCGCCACTTGGAAGCCGCCGCCCAGCAGTGCCGGCTGGTGTTCGGGCCGCGCACCGCCTTCCGCACCGCGTCGGGGCGCACACCAGAAACGGGGCAGTTTGGCGACTTGGGAAGTGTGGTGGGCGCAGCCCTGCTGCATTACGACAGCTTGTATCCGGGCATGGGCCAAGACATTACGGCAGGTGCAGGACGGGCACATACGGGGCCAAACCATCGCGCCGACCTGTGGGCCGAAAGCTACGAGCTGGAGGGCGCAGACGCCCTGTACCGCTACCGGGGCGGCCCACTGGACGGGGAGGCCGCCGTGATCCGGTACGGCAACGTGACCGTCATCGGTGCGCACAGCGAATCACTGATTTCAGAGGTCTTGAGAGACCTGCTGACCGGCGCGGGCCTGAGTCCTCTACCGCTTCCAGAGGGTGTGCGGCTCTCGCGGCGCGGGGGCATCACCCTGCTTCAGAACTGGAATACACACCCTGTCCACTGGCAGGGGCAAGAGTTGGCCCCGGTCAGCACCCGCTTTCTGACACCTTCGGAGGTGCTGTGATCAACACTCTTATTTCCCGCACGGCCTGCCTTACGCTCACGGGTCTGCTGACGCTGACGCTCAACGCCTGCGCTTCTGAGCCGTCCAGCACTGCGCCCGCTGCCGCACTCGCTCCGCAGGCCACCTTGCCCAGCGAATGGATTAGGGGAGTTGACGTGTCGGAGGCGCGGGGGGCGGAGGCGGCGGGCGTAACCTTCAAAGACCGCAACGGCGCGGTCAAGCCCGCCCTACAACTGGTTACAGACCACCAGTACAACTGGATTCGTATTCGGCTGATGGTAGACCCAGACGGCACCTACGGCCTACTACAAGACCTGCCCTATGTCAAAGCGGTCATGAAAGACGCCAAGGGGCGCGGCCTGAAGGTGCTGCTTGACCTGCACTATTCGCACTGGTGGGCTGATCCCGGCAACCAGTGGACTCCAGCGCGGTGGGCCGGGCAAGACGTCAATGCGCTCTCCAGTTCCGTGTACGCCTACACCAAAGACGTGATCAGCCAACTCCGCGCTCAGGGCACCGCGCCCGACATGGTGCAGATCGGCAACGAGATTAACGGCGGCCTGCTCTGGGAAGCTGGACGAATCGCCAATATGGCGAACTTCGTGAAGCTCAGCAATGCGGGCGCGACAGCGGTACGGGACGCGAGCGGCGGCAACGCCAGCATGCCCCCGATCATGGTGCACATTGCCAAAACGGAGGGCGCGGCCCAGACGGTGGCGTGGTACCGGGCCTTTATTGCGGCGGGCGGGTGGGTAGACGCCATCGGCCTGTCGTATTACCCCATGTGGCACGGCGACTTTGCCAACCTCAGCAGCACGGTGTCGGCCCTGCGTTCCAACTTTTCTTGGGCCAAGGTGTATCTGGCCGAAACCGCCTTTTATTGGGAGACCAATCAGGTTGGCTACAGCGGCCTGCCCTATCCCCAGACCCAACAAGGGCAGTCCGATTACCTCAAAGCCCTGACGCCAGTCGTCAGAAACGCGGGCGGCAGCGGCATTTTCTACTGGGGCGCGTTCTGGTCACAGAGTCCGCGCTGGCTCAAGGCTCCCGGCTGGACAGATGACGACGCTTCCCGCCGCTCCCTGTTCGACGATCAAGGCCGCGCCACTCTGGCCATCGACGGCCTGAACTGACTCCAACCCCCTCCAATCCCGCCCCACCACCGGAACTTTTCCGGGTTTCATACTCAAGGAGAACACCATGAACAAAGTCTTGCTGCTGCTGTCGTTGACCCTCGCCGCGAGTGCCAGTGCCGCGCCCCTCACCGTATGGAGCCACTTTACGGACGCCGCCGAAGTGTCCTGGTTGCAGACGCAGGCCGCCGCGTATACCAAGGCCAGCGGCAACAAGGTCACCATCGTCAGCGTGCCCCTCGACCAAATTCCCGACAAGTTGATTCAGGGTGCGCCCAAAGGTCAGGGGCCAGATCTGATCGTGACCCTGCCGCAAGACCGTTTTGGGCAACTGGCTGCGTCGGGCGTGGTGGAGCCGCTTGACCGCTACATTCTCTCGACCTCAGACACTGACCGAACCGCCCTGAGCGCCATGACCTACCGGGGCAAAGTGTTCGGTTTTCCGATGTTTGCTGAGTCGATGGCGCTGATCTACAACAAAGCGCTGGTGCCCACGCCGCCCACCACTTGGAATGAATTTATCTCGGTGGCCCAGAAGAATACGGGGAACGGCAAGTTCGGCTTCTTGGTAGATCTCACCAACGCGTACGCCAACTACGGCATCTTCAGCGCTTACGGCAGTTACATCTTTAAAAACAATGCCGGAACCCTGAACGTGAAAGACGTGGGGGTCGGCAATGCGGGGGCGCTGAAGGCCGTGACTCTCCTAAACGATCTGCGCTACAAGTACAAGCTCGTGCCCGAAGGCGTGTCAAACGACGTCGTCAAAAGCGCGTTTGTGGATGGCCGCGCCGCCATGATCATCACCGGGCCTTGGGACATGGGCGACATCAAAAAAGCGGGGATTCAGTACGGCATCACCACCTTGCCGACCCCTCCCGGAGCCACCGCCAAGTGGTCGCCGTTTGTAGGCGTGCAGGGCGTGGTGCTCAACGCGTACGGCAAGAACAAGAATGCCTCGGCGCAGTTTGCCAAACTGCTGATCACCAGCACGTCGCAGGTGTCGTTCAATCAGGCCGGTGGGCGCATTCCGGTCAGTCTGGCCGCCCGCACCAAGCTGAAGGCAGACCCGGTGGTGACGGGGTTCGGCAAGGCGATTTCGGCAGGCACGCCCATGCCGAACGTGCCGCAAATGGGATCGGTGTGGGGGCCGTGGGGGAGCGCCGTCAGCCAGAGCGTCCAGAAACCCAATCCCAACTACGCCTCCATTTTGGACGGAGCTTTGAAGGAAATTAACAGCAGCATCAAGTAGAAAGGGTTTTGGGGGGATGGAGTGCCCCCCCAAAACTGGACGACGTGAAGTGGAGACGAAGGCTCGTCATTCCAGCCGTGCAGGGTCAGGCTGGAACGCGAGGAAACGTCATCGACCATCAGCAGTTCACGAAAGAGCAAATGATCAAGTTACTCCAAGAGGCTAGGAGAGGCGGGCAGCCCACCCTAGAGTGATGCTGGGATTTTGGGTGCAGTCCAGTTTTCAATGACAACTCTGTTTTCCCCTAGCCCTGCGGATCAGGTGGCGGCCCAAACTCAGCTGGATCAATTGGAGGCTCAAGCTGGACAAGTGCCCACGCCCCTTACCGATGTGTTGGAAAGCTTCCTCGGTCAATTGATCTCCGGCAAGGCCGTGCAAGTGGTCACCCTTGGACCTGAGACCGGTACACAACAGGAGGCCGAACTTCTTCAAGTCGTACGGATTCCGATTAAAAGCCGTGCATTTTGGTTGTTCATCCGACTGAAGGGAAAAGGAAACAGTACGGACTGAAGGGAGGTGGACGGACAGGCGGCGGCAATACTGATGAGCAGGGCCGACTGTACGGGAATCAGACGGAATCCGTACAACACCCAGCAGGCGAACTTCTCCCACCTCTCTGACAGAGGTTTCTTTCGCTGTCGTGCGGGTGTCTGGTGCTTCGTCCGACGTTCAGGGTTGCTTGAGAATTTCACCCCGGAACCACTCGGTAAACGACGGCGTGTTCTGGGTGGTGATGACGACCATGACTTTGCCGACCCAGCGGGAGTCTTGTACCTCGCTCAGCAGACAGGCGGCCAGATCGGCACGGGCGGTGAAGCGGCCACTCAGCGCGTTTTCGGCGGTCTGGTAAGCCGTGACCGTCTTGCCCGTAAACAGACCGGAGGGCCGGACAATCGTCCAGTCCAGACCGCTGCCCCGCACCAGCGTCTCCATGCGGCGCATGTCCTGATAGGTGGTGCGGCCGATGGTCTTAGAGACCAGCGACACCCCGACACGGTTGATCCAGCCCGCCTGCGGATCGTTTGCCGGAAAGGTAGTGGTAGAGCTGACACACAGCAACCGCCGAATCCCCCGGCGCTGCATGGCCGCAACCACATGGCCGGTGCCTGTGGAGTACACCTCGATGGGCTGACGGCTGTAGGGAACGCCGAGCGACGAGATCACTGCGTCGGAACCGGCCACCGCTCGGTCAACGGCATCTGCGTCGAAGACGTCTGCGCCCGTGACTTCCAGTTCCGGCCCAAGGGCTGGAAAAGCCTCTGGCTGACGGGTCACCGCCCGCACGGTATGACCGAGGGCCAGGGCTTGCTGAACCACCAAGCGCCCACTTGGTCCATTTGCTCCGAAGACGGTCAAGCGCATACGAGTTCCATACTATCAAAATACTACGGAATCCATATTATATGAAATGCGTAAAAGATGAAGGCCGGTATACTGTGGTGATGAATGCAGCTCGTGTCGCCCCGGAGACCGCGCCGGAAGCCTTGCCCGACACCCTGCTCACGATGTTGCAAGACTTACGCCTCACTCTCTCCGTGCTCAATCGCTCGGTGGGACAACACTTCTCGGTCAATGAAGTCGACCTCGATTGCTTGGATATTCTGTCCCGGCACGGCCCCCATGCTCCAAGCCAACTCGCGCAGCGCATGGGCCTGCATCTGGCGACCATGACCGGTGTCCTTGACCGGCTAGAACGGGGCGGGTGGGTCGTGCGGGAACGCAGCCTCAGTGACCGCCGCCGCGTGCTGGTGCGGGCCGACCCGGTTCAGAGTCAGCGTATCACCGAGCACTACGCCCATGCCGCTCAGGAACTGCGTGAGCTGTGCGCCGTGTATCCAGAACCAGACCTGCGCGTGGTCATCGACTTTCTGCGCCGCGTCACTGGAGTGCAGGTGCGTCCGACCGAAAAGGAAACAGCTCAAGCGGTTGGCCCTGAACGTGACGAATAGGAGCGGGAGAATAAGGGTACAACCGAAGCGGCATCCTAGACGGCGCAGACACCTTGGGCGGCGGTGTTGGGGCTTCCACCGTCAGTTGAGAACCTCCGTCGAGCACGATATTTTCCTCTTAAAACACACTTTCGGGCAACTGTGGTTCTTCACCCCTCTCAGCGGGGAAAGATCAGAATGGCGTCGCCGTCAGGACGCTCGCCGGAGACGTCGCGCCCGGCAACATGCCGTTCACTAGGTGGCTGTTGAGCCGCCGCCGTCCAGGTTCAGGGCGTCCACTGCACCTGGAGTGCTCCCAGTTTTCAGTACAACAGTAGGTTTGGTCAGCTCACCTCAGCTTGTGTTGCTCCACGCTCCCGCCGCCGCTCCGATTGCGCCCCCTTCATCTTTGAGTGTGCTGGCAGACAACTGGATCTCCGGAAAGCAGTCCTTAACGGCGGCCAATGTAGCCAGCAGCGACGCTTGATACAGCGGCAGATAACTGGCCCCCCTCCTCCCAGTACGACGCATTCAGGCCGGAAAGCTGTCAGCAGGTCTGCCAAACCCTCCCCGAGCCGGGCACCAAAAGTGTCGAATACCTCCTGAGCTTGGGCATCTCCCTGCCTTGCCCGGTCTGCCACGGCTTCGAGAGCCTGACGAGGTGTCTGCTTATCAGGCGCGAGCTTTACAGCCGCACGTTCGGGGGCGGCCCGTGAGGCCACCTGCTCCCAACAGCTAGAGCGTCCGCAGTAGCACGGGGCCGCCGCTCCTCCTACACTCAGATGACCGGCTTCAGGATGCTGCCCGTCTCCGCCCCGGTGCGGCAGCAAGACGCGCAGAAAGCAGACGCCGACTCCAGTGCCGAGTGTGACCATCAAGACGGTGGAATGGTGCCGCGCCGTACTTGGCTTCTCCGAACGCCGCCGTCACCGCGTCATTGTCGATCAGGCAAGGCACGCCAAAGAGGTGGCCCAGCAGGTGCGGCAGATGGATGTCGCTCAGCGCCCCCAACGTCTTGGGGTTGCGGATGCTGCTGCCCACATCCACTGGCCCGCTGGCCCCAATGCCGATAGCCACCAGTCTGTGCTGACCCACAACGCCCGCAATGTGTTCTTTGAAAAATGCCGTGTGTCCACTGGGATCGCGCTGGCGAGGCGTCGGCACACTCCCTCCCCCCGCACCACGCCCTGCGAATCAAGGGCCACAAAACGGGTTCCTGTCCCGCCCAGATCAATGCTCACAGTGACCGGGACGGCCTGTTCTTGAACGCTGTGCATCACAAGGTAGACGTGACTTTGCTGCCGTAGATGAATGCGCCGGGGATGACCCCGTTGGCGCAGGCCAACTGAACCGCGAGATGCTGGGCCACCAGTGCGCCCGATACCAAGCTCGCGAAGGCTGTACCGCAGGGAACTTCGGTGGTACTGGCCCCCTCCAAGCGGTCATCACCGATGAGGACAGCGTGGGAACCCGTTGCAGTGATGTCCTGTGCCAGACGCCGGAGACCTTCATCGGGAGCCGTGCGGCGTGCACCGAATACGAGGGCGGTCAGCCCTGCGCCCGCCAATTCCATCGGGCCGTGCCGGAATTGCCCGCCGATATAGCCTTCCACCGCGACTTTGGCTGCCTCCTTGATAATCAGGCTGGCGTACAAGGCGGTGGCCGCGTCGTCTCCTTTGCCAATCGAAACAAGGCGGTATCCAGCCTGCTCAAGCACGCCCCGCGCCAAAGCAGACAAGTCGAGTTCACCCAGCTCAAGTGGACTCAGCAACGGCCCAACCAGATCGGCAACCCCGTGAAGTTCCTGCTCCACCTCGGCGCGGTCTTCGCGCGCAATGGCCGCCGCAATGTGCCGGTGAACGAACAGGGTATTGAGATAACTTTTGGTGCTGACGGTGGCCTCGGGGCCGCTGCCGAGGGGCAAGAACAAATCGGCAGCGGCGGCCAATGGGCTGTGTCCGATGTCCGTTACGCCGATCAATGCACCCCACTTGCCCCGCTGCCGCTCGATCAGTTCCACGATTTCACCGCTGGCTCCCGATTGAGACGTGGCGATGATCAAGGTCTGGTCGGTTAGCAGATCGGGAGAGTCCAGCAGTTGCCCCGCGTCGAGGTGCCAAGCGGGAAGCCCAGCAGCCACCGCGCTGCGCCAAGTCGGGAGGGCGGCATAATGCGAAGACCCCATGCCGGTGAAGACCACGCGGTTCCACGGACGGTTGACAAGGTGGGCGAGTTCCGGGGGCACGCGAAGTTCCAGTGCCCGCCGAAGCGCCGCAGGTTGCTCCAGCATGTCCAGCTCAAAAGAAGTCAGTTCGGGCGAAGCGGGATTGGAAGTGGCTGGCCCGCTCACGCGCCTGCTCCTGAAACGGCCACTGGCCCGCTGACCAGCTCATGCGGCTCTTGGCTCAGCATGAATGCCGCGATTCGGGCACCGATCATGGCGGTGGGCAAATTGATATTGCCGCGTGAAATAGCGGGCATGATCGAGGCGTCGGCCACGTACAGGCCGCCGATTCCGTGCACTTGCCCCCGGTTGTCTACCACCGCCTGAGGATCGCTGGCTGGCCCCATTTTGCAGCTGCCTGCCGGGTGGCAATAATTGACGATGTGGTCGAGCGGATCGTCTTGACCGTCCACAATCACGCGCTGGCCCAGCACTTCGGCCAGTTCGGGGCGCGACGCCAGATCAAGCAGGAGGTCGGTGGCCTCGCGCAGCACCTGACGGTCATAGCCGCCCGGATCGGTGCCGTAGCGGTGATCGATGACGGGGCGGGTCACGTCCAGATCGGGGGCCAGCGTCACGCGGCCTTCGGAGACGGCACGCATGGCCCCGCCGTACAGGCTGATGGGCGGCAATTCTGGATGCCCCGAATTCGATCCGGCCACCATAAACACATGAATGTCATACGGGCCGTCGTCGCAGCGCGAAGACCGGGCGCGGCCCACCGTTTGTTCGTCGGGACTCCACGGGCGCTCGGCCAGCGTGTCCAGCAGCCCCGGTTGTCCGGCAAAATGCAGCCCCACACAGGAATGATCCAGCAGATGCCGCCCCACACCGGGCAAATCTAAAGCGACTTGTATGCCGAGGGCACGCAGTTCGTCGGCTGGCCCGATTCCGGAGCGCAGCAGCAGGGCAGGCGAGTGATAGGCGCCCGCGCACACCACCACCCGGCGGGCATGAATCAGGGTCTCGCCCTCAGCAGTCCGCACCACCGCGCCCCGCACCTTGCCGTCTTCAATGACCAACTGCTGCACTTCGGCCCTGCCCACGATGCTCAGGTTGGGCCGCCCCCGCACCGGATCGAGAAAGGCGAAGGCACTGTTCCAGCGCACGCCGTCGACTACATTTACCGGCATGGGGCCGATGCCTTCGGCGGCTTCCAGCGTGTCCAGATCGTCGGCGTAGGGTAGCCCAGCAGCGAGGCCCGCCTCTACAAAGGCCCGCTGCGGTACGGTCAGGTCGTCCATGCGGTAGCGGCGCACCCGGAACCGGTCTCTGGCCCAGTGCAGCAGCGGCGTCACGTTTTCGCTGCTCCAGCCTGCATTGCCCCACGCGGCCCACTCGTCGTAGTCCAGATGTGCACCGATAGACGCGGTGCAGCCGTTATGAGACGAACAGCCGCCCAGCACGCGGGCGCGGGGCAAGTCGAGGGCCGCGCCGCCCGATGTGGTGTGCAGGTCGTAATCGTGCGACAGCGGAATAGAGCGGGCGTCGAGCAGGTCGTCCGGCCACTGTCCGGCGGTGCGGCTTCCGTAATCCGGCCCCGCCTCCAGCAGCAGCACGGATTCGTCGCTGTGGGCGGCCAGCGTTCCGGCAAAGGCCGCGCCCCCGGTGCCGCCGCCGATCACAAGGGTGTCTACGTAGGTGGGAAAGGGAACAGTGGGAAGGTGAACAAAGTTCTGGGTCATGGCAATCTCCTTGAGGGGGGGAGCGTCCGGCACTGAACTGTTCAGTCTTAGGCGCGGCGCACTCAGGCGATCAGCAATTGAGAGCCTGAAACGGTAATGTCACGGCTCTGCTGCGTTCCTAGGGCCGGGTCAGATACGACGGTGTCCACGTCTTTGAGGTGACAAATGTGCGCGAAGGCCACCTGACCGAATTTGGAAGAGTCACAGGCGGCAACGGTGCGCCGGGCGGAGGCGAGGGCGGCCCGCTTGACGGCGGCGTCTTCTGCATTCCACTCGGTAAACCCGGCGGCGGTCTCCAGTCCAGAAGCCGTCATCACGTACACGTCGAAGTTGTACTGGCCGAGCGAGCGCTCTGTTTCAGAGCCGACGAAACTGAGTTCGTGGGTACGGATCACGCCGCCGGGAACGATGACGTGGGTGGCGACGTTCTCCGAAAGGATTTGGGCCACGCGCAGATTGAGGGCGCACACCGTCAGGCGGCGGCCCACCAAGGCCCGCGCCACTGCCAACCCAGTACTGCCGCCGTCCAAAATCACGGTCTGTCCATCTTTGATCTGCTGGGCCACAGCGCCAGCGATGCGCTCTTTGGCCTCGGCGTTCGTCCGTGCACGTTGCTCGAACAGCGGCTCGAAACTGCTGCTGAGCATCCGGGAAGCGCCGCCATGTGTTCGCACGACCAGTCCAGACGCGGCCAACTGATTCAGGTCACGGCGAATGGTCATTTCAGACACACTGAACAGGGCGCTGAGATCCGTGATACTCAGTTCACCCTCACGGGCAAGCTGCTGCAAAATTTCGTTCTGCCGGGCTTTGGTCTGCATAAGGGACACTTTGCCAGATCCCACCAGGAGCCTCAGGACACTTCGGGCAAGTTGCCCGCCTGAGTGCGCCACGCCCGCTGTCCGGGTCTGAGGGTGCGGCCAAACAAGATTCCTAAGCCCACCGCAAGGTAGAACAGGGTCAGCAGGGGTGCGAAAACGATAGGCGCGGCGGGCAACGGCACCATGCTGTTGTAGCCGATGAACAGGAGCGCGGCTGTCGACAGCACAGGCAACAACAGCTGTGACCAGAAATTGAACTCGCTGGGCCGCTGTTCACGGAAGAAGCGGTAGGCGGCGAGGTTCATCAGGATAAAAACAGGGATGTAGACGAATGTGCCAGTCGTTCCGAGCAAGTTGAACACATTGTTTGGCCCCAACAAAGTCCCCACGCCTAAGCACACCAGCAGAGCCGTCAGAGAGGTGAGAGGCGCAGAAATGCCTGTTTGAGTGGTGGCAAAACCGATCGTATAAAAGATGCCTTGCTTCGGTGAGATTTGGGCGATGCACTGCATCAGCACCCTACCCAAGCTGAGCTTGGAAGGAGCCTGAACCGATACGGACGGTGATAACCCTAGCTGAAGCGACAGAGAGCCTCCTCGGTATGGGGGATCCCACATACCCTTCTGTGTTGAACAAGATCTATGTTCAAGTTAACATAAAAAACGATCATTTAACAAGATGGGGTCACGGACGCCTGGCTTTCATCTCACTCAGCACACTCGGTTTATTAGAACATTCGCTGTCTGGAACGGCCTTATCGGAGAACGCCTGACGACAGTTCAGACGCTTCTTTTCCAAGAAGAACTCGGAGAAGTTGACTTCGTAGACGCGGTTTACTCTTGGTCAACCGGGGGAGATCAAACTGCTTCCCCTCTGCTTGCAAACGTTTAGAGGGGCGTGCTTTGACCAGACTGCTCCAAAGCCCTCCTGCTCCCACTTTCCACGGAGCTACCGAGATCTTCAGGGCTTGCTTCAACCAGCGTGGGGGCGCTGCAAGAAGGGTGCCAAGAGGCGGCCCCGCCCGTACCTGACACCGTGAAATGGAGTGGCCGCCTACGCCCCCAATCCTGAGCAGGCTGAGCGTTTTTAGAAGGTGGTTGTACATGTGCTGGCCGGACCGCTTTCGCCCAGTGACCCTGAGACGGAGACCGATCCAAACGGCAAATGAATGCCCCTCAACAGATGCTCCCTGTCGGCCACCGGCAGAGGCGGAGGCGTTAAGGCCGCGTATTGACCTTGACGCCTTCCAACACAAACTCACGTGCCGCGCCATCGGCCCGGAAACCCAGATGTGCGCCCGACTCGAACTGCAAGCTGTAGACGCCGTGCAGATCGAATAACTGGCCCAGCGCACGCACAAACCGCCCAGCGTCCTGATCGGTTCGGGGGCCAGCGGCGGGCCGGAACAGGTGCGCCGGAAGCTGGTAGGCCTGCGCCGCAGAGCGGTGTTCTTCCGGGGACATGAAATGGAAATTGAGGTCTTGGGTCACGAACTGGCCGGGCCCAGTCAGACCCAACTGCCCCCCTCCCTGTCCCGCTATCAGGCTGCTCAGGCCATGTTCGATCATCAGGCCCAACAAGGCCTCCACGAAGCGTGTCGCCTCAGCCGGGGTCAAAAGAAAAGGGTCTGTCATGGGGGAAGCCTACAGTAGGGCGAAGAGGGCCTGTACGGACTTGCTGTACTTTCCGTAGGTTCGCAACGACATCAGATGTTCTTCAACATGTCGCTCTCTCGCCTTCCGTTCAGAGGCGACGGGCCAACCGTTGAAATAGAGCAGGGACGCTTGGCACCACAGCCCCATTGGCCCAACAAAAGCGCCGATCTTGCAGCGTTGCCTGCTCGCCAATACCCATGCCTTGTTCAAACTGCGGGCAGTAATTAAGCTGTCCTGTATACGGTGTGCCCCCAAATTGCCTCATCACCAAGTTGACTTCGGCAGCGTGACCTGCATGGAAGGCATGAAGCGCGTCACCTGCTTGCCATACGAATCTGGCCGGAAGATCGGCGGTGTCCGAGAGCATTCCTCTTCGGCTGTGGTGAGCGCTCACTCGGCCCGGCCGTAGCCGAAGTGTGATGGTTTCTGCCGTGCCGAGTGCTCCGAAGCTGCCCACGAAGGGCCGGGTCAGGTCATAGCCCTGCACATTCTTGACCGTGCGCCCGCCCGCCACGATGCGCTGACCGCTGGGCGAAATGAACGTCAGGCCCAACACTTCGGCGGCGAAGAAAAAAGTCTGTCCAAAGCCCCCACGACTGATCAATCCGCCCACGCCACCGGGCAATTCCACGGGCGGAAACGGCGGATACAAGCCCGCAGGCAAGGCGGCGTAGACCTCCAGCAATGCCGTATCGCCGGTGACGGTGAGCGTCTGATCACCCGGAGAAAGCTCAAGAATCGGCATGGCTGGCCTTCGGGAAATGTGGGATGTGGGCAGGTGTCTGAGCCTCTGTGCTTCTGAGAGCGTGCTTATAAAGGATCGGCGGTGTTGCCAAGTTGCGTGTAGAACGGCAATCGCTGCGCTCACTTCCCCCCTCCCCAGCCCTCTCCCGCAAGGGGAGAGGGAGCAACAACCCATCAACACAGTCTTGTACGGAGAATGAACCATTTAAATGGCGCTCTATAAACACGCGCTGCGACGCTTGACCCTGAGACCATCTCTTCACGCCAACTCCGTAGGCAACACTTCTGTAGGCAGCACCTTGCCGGGATTGAGTGCCCCGTGTGGGTCAAGCGCGTGCTTGACCCGCCAAAGTGCGGCCAACGTGCCTGCATCTACCGCTTCGCGCATAAAGGCCAGCTTCATCGAGCCGATGCCGTGTTCGCCGCTGAGGACCCCGCCATGCCGGATGGCGACACGGGCCACCTCATGCGCCAACTCATGCACCGCCTCCAAGGATTCGGTGCGCGGATCGAACAGGATGTTGGGGTGCAAGTTGCCGTCACCGATATGCCCAAACTGCACCAGATGCAGCCCTGAGGCGTCACCCAACGCCCGAATTTCGCGCACGACTTCAGGCAACACACTCCTCGGCACCACGATGTCTTCATTCATGCGCTGCGGGCGAATGCGGCCCAACGCGGGCGAGACGCTGCGTCTCGCTTGCCAGAGTTGTGCGGCTTCGGCATCCGTTTCGGCGCGGCTCACGGTGCCGCCTGCATTCCGGCACGCTGCTTCCACTAGCGCCCGTTCTTCTTCCACCGTTTCCACATCATCCCCATCGGTGTCTACCAAGAGCACCGCTTCGGCCTCTCTGGGCAAGCCTAGATGCAAGTAGTCCTCAATGGCGTTGGTGCAGGCCCGATCCATAAATTCCAGTTTGCTGGGCACGGCTCCGGCGGCAATCGCCGCACTCACCGCCTCGGCACACTGACCGACTTCGGCAAAATGGGCCATCAGGGTGCGGGTAAACTTGGGCGGAGAAGTCAGGCGTAAAGTCGCTTCCGTAATCAGGCCCAGCGTGCCTTCCGAGCCGATCAGCAGGCCCGCCAAGTCGTAGGCGTCGCGGGTGAGGTGATGCACCTCCCCCTCCGCATCGACAAATTCCAAGCCCTGCACATAGTCGCCGGTCACGCCGTATTTGAAACACAGCGGCCCGCCTGCATTCTCGGCCAAGTTGCCGCCAATCGTAGACGTGCGGAAGCTGGCCGGGTCAGGGGGATAGATCAAGCCAAACGGTTTGGCCGCTTCTGTGACGGCCAACGTGATGACCCCAGCTTGAGCTACAGCGTCTCTCCGCACGGGGTCAATGCTGAGGCGGGTCATGCGGGTAAACGAGATGACCAAGCCGGGTTCGGTGGGAGCCGCGCCACCCGAAAGCCCACTCGCCGCCCCGCGTCCGACAATCGGGACACCTGCTGCCCGTGCCGCCTTGACTGCGGTCACCACATCAGCGGTACTTTCGGGTAACACTACACAGATTGGCGTTTCCCCAAAGGCGATGGCGTCGTAGCGGTAATTCAGGCGCTCGGACAGACTGGACAGGACTTTGCGCGGGCCGAGCAGGCGGCTCAGGGTGGCCGCAAGGGTGGAGAAAGGACGCGGGGCAACGGTCATACTTGGCCCCCAACTGTCTTCGGTTGTGGCTCAGTCCACGTTCTACAATCCAGACTCCGCACACCCAAAGGCAACCCCCCCCGTTGCTTCGCAACGCCCCCCCTGAGAGGGGAGGACAGGGCGTGTGATCCTCGTATCTGCCCTGCCCACGCTCCACGATCTACGTTGCCAGCTTCCCTCATAGTTCCCCCCGGTACGCCATATCCAACAGTTCCACCGTATGCAGCACGCGAACCTTGCTGCCCAAACGGGTCAGGTGGCTTTGCAACTGCGTATGGCAGCCCACGTTCCCGCTGACCACGTATTCCGCGCCTGTTGCCATGACGTTGCGGGCTTTCAGATCGCCCAATTGCCCCGCCAAGTCGGGCTGCTCTAGGTTGTAGGTTCCGGCGCTGCCGCAGCACAGATCGCCTTGCGGCACTTCTAGCACGGTGACGCCGGGAATGGCCCGCAAGAGCGCACGCGGCGCAGCACGCACACCCTGCGCGTGGGCGAGGTGGCAGGCGTCGTGGTACGCCACCTTCAAGGGGCGCGAGGTGGGCAGAAACGGTTCCAATTCGCCCCGCTCCAGAAGCTTGCCCAGATATTCGCTGATGTCCTGCACCTTGGCGGCCAACTCGCGGGCGCGGCGTTCGTCTGGCTCGCCTTCTCCGGCCAGCAACATCGGGTATTCCTTCAGGCCCGCCCCGCACCCCGCCGCGTTGGACACGATGGCGTCTACCTGCGTTTCCTCGAAGGCGTTCAGATTGCGCCGCGCTTGCTGAAGCGCCAGTGGCCGCGCTCCGGTGTGCATGGCGGCGGCCCCGCAGCAGCCCTGAGTGGGCGGTACCACGACTTCTATGCCGTTGTGGCTCAGCACCCGCACGGTGGCCGCGTTGAAATTAGGCGTCAGTACTTGTTGGGCGCAGCCACTCAGCAATGCCACCTGACCGCGCCGCACCCCCTCAGCAGGCGTGAGCGCGGGCAGCGGTTGGGCTGGTTCCAGCGTGCGGGGCAGCAAATCCAGCGGCGCACGCAGAGCCTCAGGCAGCAGCGGGGCCAGCGGTTTGGCAAAGCGGCCCACACTGGCCCCTGCCCGGAACAGGCCCGGACGCGGCAACATCGTGAGAACAGCCGCGCGGGTAACTTTTTGCAGCAGCGGACGCCTGCGCTGAGGTTCGCTCCAGCCGCGAAAACTGGTGATGAGTTCGCCGTAAGGCACGCCGCTGGGACAGGCCGTAACGCAGCCCACGCACCCCAAACAGCGGTCGAGGTAAGGGGCCGCCTCAACCAGTGGCAACGCGCCTTCCAGCACTTCCTTCATCAGCACGATGCGCCCACGCGGGCTGTCCATTTCGTCGCCAAGCAGGGCATAGGTAGGGCAAGCGGGCAGGCAAAACCCGCAATGCACGCAGGCGTCGACGGCGTGCGCCATGAGTTCGCCCTGTCCGTCCGGGTGGTGGCTGCGAATCTCGTTGTTCATCAGGGTCTCCCGGTAGTGGCAGCGGCCACATGAGCTTGAGCAGGAACACTGTCTTGCCGTTGATCTGTTCTGATGCTGGACGCCAACGCCTGCACCTGCGCCATGACGGGGCTGGCGGCCAGTAGCGTGCCAAGTTGAAGGTAGGCGGTGTACAACACGTTATAGATGGCGTGATGGGCAGGGTCAGGCTGCACGGTGCGGGTCTCGCGTCCGGCCAATGTGCGGCAGGCTGCGCCAAAGTTGGGAGCCGCGCCGCAGGCCACCGCTGCGTGAATGGCAGCTCCCCGTGCCGACGCGGATTCGGTCTGCGCCACTTCCAACGGCTGACCCACGACGTCGCAGAGCAGCTGCACCAACAGCGGATGCCGCTCGCTGAGGCCGCCCGTCAGCACCATGCGGGTAGGCTGCACCCCCGCCGCCCGGAAGGTGTCGATGACCCGCCGCGCCCCAAAACACAGGCTGTCCAACAGGGCGCGGTACATGTCGGCCAAGGTGGTGGCGGTGCTGTAGCCCAGCAGCAGCCCGCTCAGGTCGCCCCGGTCGAGCGGGGTGCGGCACCCGTTGAACCAGTCCAGCCCCAACAGGCCGTGTTCACCGGGCCGCAGGGCGGCGGCCAGCGCGTTGTAGTGCTCAAAACTCTGCGCCTCGCTGCACCCAAGAAAGGCCGGGTGGGTGCGAACGAACCACGACAGCACGTCGCCGAAGCCTGCCTGTCCCGCCTCGTAGCCGTACAGTCCCGGCACGATGCCGCCGTCTACCACGCCGCAAATGCCGGGAAGAGCCCGTTCTTCCCGCGAGGACAGCAGGTAGCAGGCCGACGTGCCCAGAATCGCGGTGAGTTCGCCGTCCTGATCGAGACCGAGGCCCAAGCAAGCGGCGTGGGCGTCGATGGTGGACACGGCAACGATGGGACGGCTGGACAAGCCAGAACGGGGCAATTCGCACTCTGCCTGCCACTCGGCGCTGAGCCGTCCAGCCGCCGTGCCCAGCGGTTGCGGCAGGCCCGTTCCCAAGCGCCCAGCCAGTGCCGACTCAACTTCCGGCGGAGACTGGCCGCCCCGGTGATGGGCCTTGAATCCGGCGTGGCTGGCACTGCGAACTTCATCGGCAATTTCGCCGCACAGCTGAGCGGTCAGCCAATCGGCAGCCTCCACAAAGCGGCTGGTGTGCGCCCACAGTTCCGGGGCCTCGGAGGCCAGTTCCAGCGCTTTGGCGGGCAACCAGTCCGGGGAAGAACTGCCGCCGTAATAGTCCAGATCGGCCATCGCCTGAAACGGCGCGGTGTACTCCGCCGCTGCCCGGTGCTTCCAGAGTTTCACATACGCGTGCGGCTCCTCCGCAAACTGGCGGGAGAGCGGGTCGCCCTGAGCGTTGACGGGCAAGGGTGTGCTGGACGTAAACGCGACGCCGATGCCTGCGAGTTCGGCGTCAGCGGGCAGCGCCGCGCCCACGCTGGTCAGCAGCTCACGGGCGGCCAGCAGATAGTCGTCGGCGTCTTGCAGGGCGTAGGTGCGCGGCAACGGACGCCCCCTGAGGTGCCGCTCGATCACGCCATGACGGTAGGGGTGAACAGCGCTTGCCAGAATCTCCGGGCCGTCTGCCCGCATCAGCACGGCGCGGGCCGATTCGGTGCCGTAGTCGAGGCCGATCAGGTAGGAGGCGCTGGGGTGGGCGTCCATGCGGTTTGGAAACGCTGCGTCTGAGAAGGCGGCAGGCAGGTCGGGTGGGTCACTCATCTGCTCTCCTGATTCGGATTTGGGTGGCTATGTCTACCGGGCGTCGGTGCTGAGCCTGTGCGGAAGCGGGCGCGTTCCCCTCTCAATCATTGATGTGATTATTTGTGATCTTTGAGCTGAGGCGAGTGTAGCCCAACTCTCGCCGATTGGCTACGGTCGACAGCTGGACAACTCCTGCTTCTCCTCTCTTGACAGTCGGATATCGTCAACATCGGTCTCGGCCAAGCCTACCTTGCCTGCTGTGATTCCCTGTGGCTTGACATTCAGACTTTCCCACCGCATACTCCAAACGTAACAAAAAATCACTCATTTATAGACGCACCGTTGTCTGACTTGCTCGCCCCGTGCTGACTTGGGACTTGGCCTGTTGCTTGGCCTGAGCGGCTGCCCCGTGTTTCCCCTCTGTGCGTTCCCCGCCTGATCTGCTGGCAAGGAGACCAAAAATATGCCGAGTCCGTCCCGCATGGCCGATGAACGCCACAAATATGTGCTCAAGGAATTGCAGGAGCGGGGCAGCTGCAAAGTGGCTGAACTGGCCCGTGACCTCGGCGTGTCCGAGATGACCATTCACCGTGACCTCGCGCACTTGGCCCGGCTGAATCTGCTGCGGAAGGTGCATGGCGGCGCGGTGCTCCGCAATTACATAGAGCAGAGTTTCCAAGACCGCGCCGTGCAAAACCATGAGGCCAAAGTGGCGGTGGCACACTTGGCCCAGACGTTGGTGCGCCCCAGCACGAGTCTGTATCTGGCCCCCGGCAGCACCGCGCACGAGTTCGCGCTGGCACTCCACCAAGACGAGTTGCAGGTCTACACCAACAGCCTGCCCACCGCCACCGCACTGGCCCGCAGCACGCCGCAGGGCGTGAACGTGACCCTGCTGGGCGGGCAATTGGTGGGTTTTGTGGAAGCGTTGGTTGGCCCTACCACCGAGGCGGCGTTGGCGACCCTCAAGCTCAATTACGCCTTTATTGCCGTCACAGGCGTCAGTTTGGAAGGCGGCCTGACCATCTACACCGAAGAAGAAGCGCGGGTCATTCGCGCCGTGATCCGGGCCGCCCGCAAAACTGTCTTGCTCACCGACGCCAGCAAATTCGGTCAGGTGGTGGGGCCGCAAATCGGACACCTAGAAGACGTGCATGCGGTGGTCTGCGACGCTATGCCGCCCAATTACCGGAAGTACTGCGACCAGCACGATGTCGAGGTGCTGCTGACCAGCGAAGCAGCGACGGCAGCCCACACCGCGCCGCAGGCCGCCTCTCTGTCCGACAGGAGGAACTGAGCATGACCCAAGAACATCCCGCTGCCCTGCCCACCCTGCTCCCCCCGGCCACCATGAGAACGGCGCGGCTGCACGCGGCCCACGACCTGCGGCTGCACGACGAAGCTCGCCCGCTGGCCCGGCCCGGCGAGGTGCTGCTGAAGGTGGAAGCCGTGAGCGTGTGCGGCTCGGACATGCACTACTACACCGAAGGCGGCATCGGCCCCGCCGTGATCCGCAGCCCCATGACCCCCGGCCACGAGTTCGCCGCCACCGTCATCGGCGGCACCGGGGAGCCTTACGGCCTCAGCGACGGCACGCTGGTCGCCGTCGATCCGGCGCAGCACTGCGGCCACTGCGAGCAGTGTGTGGCGGGCTATCCGAACCTGTGCCCCAACGTGCGCTTTCTGGGATCACCTGGCGTGGACGGCGGCTTGGCCGAATACATCAGCGTGCCGCCACACAGCCTGTTTGCCGTGCCGGACAGCTTTTCGCCTGCGCTGACCGCTTTGTTGGAGCCGCTGGGCGTGGCGCTGCACGCGCTGGACATCACCCGCATCAAACCCATGAGCGGCGTGACCGTGCTGGGCGCTGGCCCGATTGGGCTGATGCTGCTGCAAGTGGCCCGAGTGTGCGGCGCGGCGCACGTGCGGATGGTGGAACCCAAGGCGGCCCGGCGCGAAGCGGCGCGGGGGATGGGGGCCGACAGCGTTCACGAACACTATTCCGAGATTCTGGACATCACCAGGGGCAGGGGAGAGGACTACGTTCTGGAAGCCACCACCTCGCCCGACGCCCCCGAACAGGCCGCGCAGATTGCCCGCATCGGCGGACGAATCACGCTGGTGGGCATCCCTGACGGCGACACCTTCCAGATGACGGCGGCCAACGCCCGGCGCAAGGCCCTGATCATCAAAATGTCGCGGCGCATGGGCCACGTCTATCCCCGCGCGATTGAACTGGTGCGCTCGGGCCGGGTAGACATCACTCCCATCGCCACCCACCACTACCCCATGGAAGACGCCGCCCGCGCCTTTAGCGACGCCTTTGAGGCCAAAGACGGGTTCCTGAAAGCCGTGATCTATCCGGGCGGAACCGTGCCCGGTGACCGTCAAGACCCCACATGATGTCCACGCTGACCCAAACAGGCTTGTCCTGCGCCCCATCAACCCCGTCCACTTCCCCCATCTTCAGGAGGCTTTCCATGAAACGTACTGCCCTTGCCCTGTCCGCCGCCGTGACCGCCCTGCTGGGTGCCCAAGCCCACGCCCAATCGTGGAGTTTGGCCGCTGCCGCCGCGCCCTACAAAGGCACCACCGTCAGCGCCATTTTCCTCGACCGCCCCGGCTACAAGGCCGCCGCCGCGCTGATTCCGCAGTTTGAAAAGGAAACGGGCATCAAGATCAACTTTGAAGTCGTGCCGTATGAAAGCACCAACCAACGCTACGTGCTGGACTTCACCTCGGGCGGTGGGGCCGATTTGGTCCTCAGCGACGTGGTCTGGATCGGTCAGTTTGCCGACGCGGGCTGGATGGTGCCGCTCGACAAGTTCTTCAAAGACCCCAAGCTGGCCGATCCCGCGCTGAACCTCAAGGGCTTCTTCCCGGTGCTGCTCAATTCCTTCGGCACTTGGAACAATAAGGTGTACGGGCTGCCTTTCGACAACTATTCCGGCCTGATGTACTACAACAAATGCAGCCTGAAAGCCGCCGGATTCAGTGGCCCGCCCAAGACGTGGGATGAGCTGCTGAAGGTCTACGGCCCCAAGCTGACGGGGGGCGGCAAGTACGCGTTTGCCTTGCAGTCTCGCCGGGGCGAAACCCAGAGTGCCGACTCGTTTATGCGCACCCTCTGGCTGGCGGGCGGCAGCCTGATCGACCCCAAAACCTTCCAGCCTACCCTCGGCAGCGCCGCCTCGCAGCGGGGCCTGAAGTTCCGCCAAGACCTGATGAAGTACATGCCTCCCGGCGTGGTAGACATGGATCACAACGAAGTGGTCAACGCCTTTAACCAAGGCACGGTGCCGATCATCACCGAATGGTCTGCGTTTTACCCCACCATCACCGATCCCAAGCAGTCCAAAATCGGCCTGAACTGTCTGGGCGTGACCACCGAGCCGCTGGGTTCGGCGGGCCTCAAGCCTGCGCTGGGCGGGTTCTCGCTGGGGGTCAACTCCAATTCGGACGCCAAGAAGCAGGCCGCCGCGTACCTGTTCATTCAGTGGATCACGGCGGAGAAGAACGCCAAGGCCTACGTGCAGGCAGGCGGCGTCAGCGGGCGGCAGGCGGTGTACAAAGACCCCGCCATCCGCGCCAAGTACCTCTACGTCGACCCGATGGTGAAATCGTGGAGCGCCGGAACCGCTGTCCCTGCCTTCCGCCCCCGCTTTGCCGAGTGGCCCCAGATCTCGCAGATCGTGGCCGAAAACGGTACCAAGATCATGCTGGGGCAGCTCAGCACGGTGGCCGGAGCCAAAACCATCGACGATCAGGTGCGGGCCATTCTGACCAAAGCGGGCTACTACAGCGGCAAAAAGCTGAAGCTGCAGTAAGCCGCAGGGTGGAGAAGTCCAGCAGGGCCGAGTGTGCAGGCGCGGTCAGGCTGGTCTTCTCTCCCGTATTTCTGTTCGGCTGCGGGCCTCCCCAATTTCTGTTGATTCGCCATTGATTGTGCCGCCTGCGTCGGCCCCAATATCAGACACCCGGTATCAGAACCGGATCTGAGCTTGAACGCCTATCCGTTTTCGTTCATCACCCGCCCTTTCTGCCAGCCCCGGAGCGTGCTGCCCTATGCATACCCAACGACGCATCACCCCGTTCGTCTTCCTCGCGCCCGCCGTGCTGGTTCTGGCAGTGGTGGGCATTTATCCGCTGATCTTCGCCGCGTGGGTGTCGCTGCACACCTACCTGCTGGCGCAGCCCAACATTCCTCACGACTTCGTGTGGCTCAGCAATTACTTGACGGTTCTCAAAGACGGCTCGTTCTGGGGCGCGATTGGGCGCACGCTGCTGTATCTGGGCGTGTCGCTGCCCATTCAGATTGCGCTGGGCCTCGGCATTGCCATGCTGCTGCGGCGCGGGCCGTGGGGCAGACTGCGCGGCTTTGCGCGGGTGGCGCTCGTGATTCCGCTCGCCATGACGCCGGTGGTCACAGGCCTGATCGGGCGCTTGATGTTCAACCAGGATTTCGGCGTGGTCAATTTTGCCCTCAACAGTGTCACCGGGCAAACGGTGGGCACCGAGTGGCTGGGCAATCCCAATCTGGCGTTCGTCACCATTTTGCTGATGGAAATTTGGCAGTGGACGCCCTTTGCTGCACTCATTTTCCTGTCGGGCCTGACGGCTGTTCCGGTAGAAGTGGAAGAAGCCGCCACGCTGGAAACCCGCTCCTTCTGGGCCATGCTGCGCCACATCCAGTTGCCGTTTTTGCTGCCCGCGCTGACCGCCATCCTGATCCTGAGAACCGCCGACATCCTCAAGCAATTTGACATGGTGTACACCCTGACCAGCGGCGGCCCCGGCAGTTCCACCGAACTGATCAATTTGTACATCACGCGCATCGGCCTGCGCGGGGCCTTCGATCAGGGCGTGGCATCGGCTCAGGCCATCCTGATGCTGGTACTCACCACCGTCTTGTCTCGGATGTATATCCGCTATCTCTACCGGGGAGACAACGCATGACGACGCACTCCACTTCTGCTGCTGCTGTGCCCCGAACCGCCGATCAGTTGGCCGTGCAGCGTGCCCGCCGTTCCAGCCGGGTCAAAGCGGCTCTGCACGGATTCGGCCTGTTGGTTGTCCTGTTCGGCACGCTGTTTCCGTTCCTGTGGATGGTCAGCACCTCGCTCAAAACCACCAATCAGATTTTCTCCAAGCCGCCGCTGCTGCTGTTTACAGGCACTTTGGAGCATTACCGCACCATTTTGGGCGAGCAGTACAACGTGGGCGGCAGCCTCGTCAATTCGCTGATCGTGGCGACGACCGCCACCGTGCTGGCCGTGCTGCTGGGCACGCCCGCCGCCTATGCACTGGCCCGCTTCGACTTTAGGCGCAAAGATGACCTGTGGTTCTGGTTCATCTCCAACCGCTTCATGTCGCCGGTGGTCATCATTTTGCCGGTGTATCTTCTGGCCTCGCAACTCCGGCTGATCGGCCATCCGGGCCTCCTCATCGCCATGTACCTCACGTTTTCTATTCCGGTGGTGGTCTGGATCTGTACCGATCAGTTCCGCTCGATTCCACGGGAACTGGACGAGGCCGCTATGGTGGACGGCGCGTCGCCCGGCTTCATTTTCCTAAGAATCGCGCTACCGCTGGCCCTGCCCGGCGTGGTGGTGTCCAGCATCCTCAGCTTTATTTTTAGCTGGAACGAGTTGCTGTTCGCCCTGTTTCTCACGCGCGGCGACGGCGTGACGTCTCCGGTTCGCGCCACCAACTTCCTCAGCGGCTACGACGTGCCGTGGGGCGCAATCATGGCGACGGGCACGCTGATTGTGTTGCCCGTCGTCATTTTCTCGCTGTTGGTGTCACGCCATCTGGTGCAGGGCCTCACGATGGGGGCCATCAAGTAGGGGCCAGAAAAAATGGACAGCAGGACGGGGCGAGTGGATGCCCCGTCCTGCTGTCTCGCTGCCCAAAGCTACGAGGTCAAAAACCCCCCATCTACCGGAAGCATCACGCCGTTGATCATGGCCGCCCCGTCGCTGAGCAAATAGGCCACCGCCTGAGCCACATCAAGGGGCTGGGCAAAGCGGCCCAGCGGAATGCGGGAGAGCATCGGGGCGCTGCGGGCCGGATCGCCCCACGCCATCTGGCCCATCGGCGTCAGGGTCACGGTGGGATTCACGGCATTGACCCGGATGCCGTGTGGCCCCAGTTCAATCGCCATCACGCGGGTCAGTTGATCCAGCGCCCCTTTAGATGCGCAGTAGGCGGCGTGCAGCGGCAGCCCCACCGATGAGGATTGGCTGGACACGTTCACGATGGCCCCCGCTGTTCTCCGCGCGATCATGCCCCGCGCCACCACCTGACTCACGATCAGGGCGGCCCGCACATTCACATTCATCGTCTGGTCAAAGGCTTCGGGCGTGGCATCTAAAAACGGCTCCAGCAAGGCAATTCCTGCGTTGTTTACCAGCAGGTCAATCGGCCCGGCGGCTTCGGCGGCCCGTTTCGCGCCGTCCACCGTGCCCAGATCGGCGGCTACACCCTCGCAGCCTGTTTCCCGGCTGAGGCTGAACAGGTCTTCGGCACTGCGGCTGACCGCCACCACCGCCGCCCCACTGCGGGCCAGCAGAGACGCGATTTCCCGGCCAATGCCTTTCCCCCCGCCAGTCACGAGCGCACGTTGACCGCTGAAATCGAACTGAACGTTGGGGCGGGAAACCGGGGGCAGGTGCGGATCGGTCATGGGGTTATTGTGCGCCAGTCGTAGAACGAGAGGGGCAGGACAGTTGGCCGCTGGAAAGTGGCCGCGTGGTGTGTCTCTCATGCGGGATTAAAAAGAGTCTCGAACATGGGGTGTTGCCCTCTCCACCTGCGGGAGAGGGGCACTGCACAGCAGCGGGGTGAGGGGGCCACCCAGGAGCGTTCCCGCCCCATATAGGCAAGTCTTTCTAGTTGTGCATCAAACAATGGTTCGGACAGTTTCCTGATTTTGCCGATCACTGTTCAAGAACACGGTGTTCTCGCTCCTCCACCCTTGCGGGGGAGGCTGGGAGGGGGGAACGTGCAGGGCGTCCCAGACCACGTTTCTCTCTGGACTGCTTTTTGAAACTAAAAACCGTCCGAACCACTGATCAACCCAGTTCACCACTACCCTCAATATTCGTAGATCGAAAACGCTTCTTTCAGTTGTTCGGCTTCCTGAAGGTGCCCGCCGTCCAGTTCGCGGGCCACCAGCGAGGCAATCAAGGACACCAGGCTGAGAATGGGGGCCAGAGAGGCCAGCGCTTCAGATCCCTGCGTGGGAATCCGGATGCTGTGGTGGGCGATTTTGCCGAGAGGGGACGCGCCCTGATCAGTGAGCAGCAAGACTTGCACCCCCCGGCTTTGCAGGGCGGTGGTGACTTTGGTGGTGGAGCGGCTGTAGCGCCGGACGGTGAACACCAGCACCGCGTCTTCGGCGTTCATTTCCAGCAGTTGTTCGGGCCGACTTGCCAATTGGTCGGTGGAGTAGGCCTGCACCCTGGGCCGAAACGACGACAGCAGATACTCGGTGGTGAGGGCCAGCCCATACGAAGACCGCGCCCCGATGACCCAGACCTGCCGGGCCTGCACGAGAGCGCGGGCCACCTCCAACAACTGCTGTTCGGACACGGTTTCCAGAATGTCGAGGTTGGCCCGTTGGCTGGCCCAGAAGCTCGCCACCACCGCGTCCTGCTGCCCCGGTTGCTTGATGCCCAGGGTGGCCCGCAACTCCTGCCGAATGACCCGCTGCAAGTGCGGATAGCCCTCGAAGCCCACCCGCTGGCTAAAGCGGGTGATGGCCGCGCCGCTGACATTCAGGGCTTCGGCCAGTTCTAGGGCGCTCAGGAACGGCAATTCTTCGGCGTGGTCTATAAAGTGGCGGGCAATAATCTGGTCACGGCGTCCGAAACCTTCCAGACCCTTCAGCAGCAAGTCCACGACGGTGGTGGGTAAGGGGGCAGGCAGGGCGGCGGGAGAGGTGATCATGCGGCCCCCACGCTACCGCCTGCCCGCAGAGTGGGGCGGGATGAATTCTTCATTGGGCGCGGCGTCATGGGGGGCGGCGTTCATTGCGGGCTGCGCTGCTGGGAGCCGGAAAGACGGTGACCGGGCAGGGCGCGGGTGTGCTGGCCGTCCCGCAAGACACGTACCCCGTTGACCCACACGTCACGCACTCCGGTAGACAGTTGGCCCGCATCGGCGTAGGTGGCCCGGTCTTGAATGGTGGCCGGATCGAAGACCACCACATCGGCAAACGCCCCCGCCCGCAGTTCGCCCCGGTCGGTCAGGCGCAGGTGCCCAGCGGGCAGTCCGGTCATGCGGTGCACGGCGTCCTGCAGGGTCAGCACGCCGCGTTCGCGCACATAGTGGCCCAGCAGGCGGGCAAAGTTTCCCATTGCTCGGGGGTGTCCGGTGGTGCCCCCATCGGGTTGCAGGGCCGGATCGTAGCCCGCCGCATCTGATCCCAGCATCACCCAGGGTTCCAGCAGTTGGCGTTCGATGTTTTTTTCGGTCATCAGATGCAACAGGCAGCCCACCCGTTCCGGCTCCAAAGTGATCAGGTCAAGGGCCGCGTCGATCCAGTCCTGCCCCCGCGCCTGTGCAATGTCGGCCAGCGACTTGCCGATGTAGGCCCGGTGTTCCGGCAGTTTCAGGCCCACCGGGAAGGCTCCGGCTGGCCCGGCGAGGCTGCCCAGCGGCTCCCAGGTGCCGTCCGGCTCCAAGATGGCCTGCCGAATGGTGGCGCGGGACTGCGGGTCTCGCAGGCGCTCCACCAACTGGTCGCCCTCGCTGGCCCACGGAGGCGCAAGAGCCGCCAACCCCGTGCCCCCGGCGGTGTACAGGTACATATCGGCGGAGATGTCCCGGCCCGCCGCCCGCTCGGCATTCACCCGCTCAATCAGCTGTTCCATCTTGGGCCAAGCCGCCTCGCCCGCCGCCTTCAGGTGATACAGATGCAGCCGCGCTCCGCTGCGCCCCGTGATGTCCAGCGCTTCTTCCAGCCCGTCCAGAATGGCGGCACTTTCCGAACGCATGTGGGTGATGTAGATGCCCCCGAACGCCGCGACTTCCTCGCACAGGGCGGCAAGTTCATCGGTACTGGCATAGCTGCCGGGCGGATAGATCAGGGCCGTTGCCATCCCGAACGCGCCGTCCTCCATGGCCCCCCTCACCACCCGGCGCATCTGGGCGATCTGCTCCGGCGTGCTGTCTCCCTCGGCGTGGCCCCGGCCCGCCATCCGGACGGTTGCGCCGCCAATAAACGAACCGAAGTTCACCGCCGCCCCCACTTCTTCCTGGGCACTCAACCAGTCGCCGAAGCGCGTCCAACCTCTTGAACGCTCGATCCACGCCGCGTCCTCTCCGGGCAGGCCGTGAATGGGGAAGCCGTGCGCCTCGCCCTCCACCGCTGGGGCCGGAGTCCAGCCCTCGCCCATGATTTCAGTGGTCACGCCCTGAGTGACCTTGCCCACGCTCAGGCCGTCGTGCAGCAGCGTGGACACCGAATGGCTCATCACGTCGATGAAGCCGGGGGCCACCGTCAGGCCTGTGGCGTCCACCACCTCGGCCCCAGCGGGTGCGGGGCCGCCGGGGCCGCTGATCCGGGCAATGCGCTCGCCCTCGATCAGCAGGTCGGCCCGGCGTCCGGGGGTTCCGGTGCCGTCCAGCAGGGTGCCCCCGGTGATCCAGGTTTGACTCACAGGGCGTCTACCGGCAGGCTTGCGCTGGCGGCGTTCGCACTGGCAAGCGGGTACAGCCGTGCGCCGAAGCGCAGGAAGTCCACCTCGCCGTCCGTGGTCAGAAATTCCACGCCGATGCCGTCCGCGTCGCCGCCCATCACGATGGCGCGCTCGGGGGCGATAAAGCGCAGGGCCAGCTTCTCGGTGCCGCCCGTCGTGGTGTTGGGGATGACCAGCGCCAGTTGGCCGTCCTCCACTTCTGCCGTGATCTTGTAGGTCTGACCGATCACGTCGTAGGTGCCCGAAAACGTTTCGAGCTGGTCCGCGTTCAACTCAACTGCCGCGCGTTCCGGCTTGACCAGACCCAGCAGCTCACGCTTGACCCACTCGCCCAATTTGCGGTTCATGGCGTGGCCGTTGCTGGCGTTGGTCATGGCGATAAAGCCCACCCCCCGGTCCGGCGACACCCAGAAATCCGACTGCTGACCCAGCGTGGTCCCGCCGTGGCTGATGATCAGGGCGTCCGGGTGCTGATCTATAAACCAGCTCTGGCCCACCTGCCCTTCCTCGCCGGGAAAGGAATTGATGCCCACACCGACGGGGCGGACGGGTTTCCACAGGTGCGTGCGGTCCATCCCGCTCAGGGTGGGCGTTTTGGGAACTTCGGCCTTTTCCGTCGCTGCCGAGTCGTCCGCCGCTTTCTGCGTCGCCTCCGCCTGTTCCAGCATCGTTCCCGACATGATGTAGTGGGCGTATTTCGCCATATCGCTGACGGTGGACGAACAACTGCTGCCTGCCGGAGCTGCCGAGCGCATCATCATCCAGGGGCGCTGCACCACCATTTCGCCCTCAATCTTGTTGTGCCCGGCGGCGAAGCGGTGGGTCATGATCTCGTTGGAGAAAAAGAAGGTGTGGTCCATGCCCAGCGGCTTCAGCACCAGTTCGGTCACGGCGGCCTCGTAGGTCTGGCCGGTGATGACCTCGATGACGCGCCCGGCCACGTAAAACCCGGCGTTGTTGTAGCTCCAGTGACCGCGTAGCGGCACCACCTGCGGCGACTCGGCCAGCACGTCCAGCACCTTTGCCACGGCGTCATCGCCCTCGCCGGTTTCCTCGAACAGATCGCCCTGAAAGCCGCCCTGATGGGTCAGCACGTCGCGCGTGGTGAGCGCTGCCGCCACCGACTCGTCTTTCAGCTTGAAGTCGGGCAGGTAGGTTCGCACCGGCACGTCCAGGTCCAGTTTGCCCTGCGCCACCAGCGCCGAACAGGTCAGCGAGGTGATGGTCTTGGTGGTGCTGCCGATCTGGAAGATGGTGTCTTCCGTGATGGGCAGTGGGTTTTCTAGATTGGTGACGCCCAGATTGACGAAGTGATCGCCGTCCGGGGTCAGCAGGCCCAGCGTGACGCCGGGAATCTTGTATTCCTCCATCAAGCGTCTGGCCTCCTGTTCGAAGGCGGCGGCGAGTTCGGTGCTGCTCTTGGTGGTGGCTACGGTCATGTGTGGGCCTCCCTGCCGCCTGACGCGGCGAATACACGACAAAAAGTCGCTAAGCTCGGTCTTTACAGCGCGGTCAATGGCAGTGCCTGGGCCGCCTCTTGGCTCTCGAGCGGATAGAGCCGCGCTCCGAAGCGCATGAACTCTACCCCTCCGTCTTTGCCGCGCAGGAACTCGACGCCGGTGCCGTCCATGTCGCCGCCGCCCGTCACCAGCGCGCGGTCCGGGCCGATAAAGCGCAGCGGGGCGGGCTTGGTGCCGCTCGCGCCGGGCGTGGTGTCGGGAATGGCGAGGGTCAGCTGCCCATCCTCGGCGTGAGAGCTGATTTTCAGCGGCATGCCGATGATCAGGTACTCGCCCTCATAGGCGCTCAGGTCCTCGGGGCTGACGGGATGGTCTGGCTGCTCCGGGGCGCTGAGGCTCAGCAGCTCGCGCTTGATCCAGTTGCTGAGCTTGCGGTTGTAGGCGTGGCCGTTGCTGGCGTTGGTCATGGCGATAAAGCCCACCCCCCGGTCCGGCGAGACCCAGAAGTCCGACTGGTGGCCATGGGTGGTGCCGCCGTGACTGATGATGGTGGCCTCCGGGTACTGATCGATAAACCAGCTCTGCCCGATCTGGCCCAGCTCGCCCGGAAAGGCGTTAACAGCGTTGCCGATGGGCCGCTGCGGTGTCCAGAGTTGGGCGCGGTTCAGCGTTTCCAGCGGTGACGCCTCGGCGGGCTGGGTCGCGTCGCCTTCCGCCCCGGCCCCATGATAGACCGCTGCCAGCAGGGTTCCCGACATCATGTAACGGGCGTAGCGGGTCATGTCCCGCAGACTGGAATTCAAGGTTCCGCCCGCCGGGGCCGACGAGCGCGGCAGAATCCAGGGCCGCTGGATCACCATCTCGCCCTCGATCTTGTTGTGTCCGGTGGTAAAGCGGTAGGTCATCACCTGGTTGGGGAAAAAGAGGGTGTGGTCCATGCCCAGTGGCCCGAAGATCAGTTCGGTGACGGCGGTTTCAAAGGGCTTGCCGGTCAGCACCTCGATCACCCGCCCGGCCACGTAAAACCCGGCGTTGTTGTAACTCCAGTGGCCGCGCAGCGGCACCACCTGCGGCGACTCGGCCAGGATGTCCAGCACCTTTGCCAGCGCGTCGTCGCCGTTGCCGGTCTCTTCGAAGAGGTCGCCCTGAAAGCCGCCCTGATGGGTCAGCACGTCGCGCACCGTTAAAGTGGCGGCCACCGATTCGTCTTTCAGCTTGAAGTCGGGCAGGTAGGTTCGCACCGGCACGTCCAGGTCCAGTTTGCCCTGCGCCACCAGCACCGAACAGGTCAGCGAGGTGATGGTCTTGGTGGTGCTGCCGATCTGGAAGATGGTGTCTTCCGTGATGGGCAGTGGGTTTTCTAGATTGGTGACGCCCAGATTGACGAAGTGATCGCCGTCCGGGGTCAGCAGGCCCAGCGTGACGCCGGGAATCTTGTATTCCTCCATCAAGCGTCTGGCCTCCTGTTCGAAGGCGGCGGCGAGTTCGGTGCTGCTTCTGGCTGTGGTGGCGGTCATGCTGTTCTCCTCGAACTGGGAAACGGAGGCGGGCGAACGGGCTGCGACCGATTCCCTCTGCCGCCGCGCCTAACTTGGCGCGGCGGGTCACGAACGGGCGGCCTGAAACGCCTATTTGCTCAGTACACGGAACAGGGTGGTCTTGTTGAATTCCGGGTAGCCCTTGAGGGCCGAGGTGGTGGCCGCGAAGACCAGCGGTTGCGGCAGCGGGAAGGCGTAGGTCTGCGCATTTAAGTAGGTCAGTAGCGACTTGTACAGCGGCCTGCGAGCACTCTGGCCCACGGCGTCGCGGGCCGCGTTCAACATGGTTTCCATCTTGGGGTCTTTGATGTTGGTGGCCGGGGCCAGGATGCCTTCGGAGCTGTACAGCCCGCGCAGGTTGGTGTCCGGGTCCGCGCCGCCCCAGGTCAGTGCGCCGAAAGGTAGTTTGCCGCCCAGCAGCGAGGCGTTGGCCGCGCTCAGTTCCAGCGTGCTGACCGTGGCATGGAATTTGGGATTCAGTTGCTCGATGTTCTGCTTGAAGATGCCCGCCACCACCTGCGATAGCCCGCTGCCGCCGAAAGTGGACAGGGGAATGGTAAAGCCCGTGGTCCACAGTTTGCCGCCGAACGCCTGCTTGAGTTCGGCCTCGGCGGTCTTGAGGTTGTAGGCCGGGGGGCGTAGGGTCTTGTCGTTGGCCCAGTTGTTTGGCGGCAGCGTGGTGTTGCGGGCCAGACCAAAGCCCTGCAAGCCGTCTTTGACAAAGGTCTTGGTGTCAAACATTGCCGCGAACGCCCGGCGGACATGAACATCGCCGAAGAAATTGGCGGGGATGTTGTTCTCGGCCAGTTGCCCGGCGGGCAGCAGTTTGTCGTCCTTGATGTTCTGGTTGAACAGCACCACGCTGGTCAGGTTCTGGGTGGGCAGGTCCTCATAGACGGACACGCCGGACACGCCCTTTAATTTCGCCAGCGTGTCGCGGTCTGGAATCAGCGCGATGTCAGCGTCGCCCTTTTGCAGCGCCAGCACGCGGGCAGTGTCGCTGTCTACCTTCTGGAGAATGATGTTCTTCAGCTTCAGCGCGCCGCCCCAGTAGCCGTCAAAGCTTTTCAGCACGAAGCGGCTGGGATCGCGGGCCACGAACTGGTACGCCCCGGTGCCGATGGGCTTCTGCGCCAACACCGAGTTGGACACGTCCTTGCCTAAAAAAGCGTCAAAATCTTTGGCCGTGCCGCTCCAGTCGCCGCCCGCCACCAGAGTCTTCATCGGCACGATGTAGGTCTGGGTGATGGAATCCAGCAGGCTGGGAACGTTACGGTCCAGCGTCAGCACCAGTTGGCCCGCCGCGTTGCACTTGACCATGCTCGCCAACTTGGTGAAGGTGTAGGTCTTCTTGACCTCCGGGGTGAAGCCGGGAATGCTCAGCAGATTGGCGCGAACCTGGGCAGCCAGCGAGGTTTCACTGCCTACTAGGAAGGTGCGCCGCATCGAGTATTCGGCGTCGGCGCAGGTCATGGCCGAGCCGTCGTGGAACTTGACCCCCTTACGCAGGCTAAAGGTGGTGGTCTTGCCGTCCTTGCTCTGGGTAAAGGAGGTGGCCAGCAGCGGCTGGTACTTGCCGAAGTTGTCGAGGTACAGCCCCTCGTACATCTGCTTGACCGGCAGCACGTCGAAGGTTACGACGGCCTGCGCGGGTTCGACGCTGGCAGTGGCCGAGGCAATCTGGTAGACCAGCGTGTTGGCAGGGGTGGCCAGGGCGGAGGGGGCGAGCAGGGCCAGGGTCAAGGCTGTACTCATAGTGGGCAGGGTGCGTTTCATGGGTGAACCTCCGGGGAAGAGAAAAGGCGGCTGGTCGATGGACGGAACGTGCGGGGGAGCGGGAGAGTCAGGGGAAAGGACCGGGCGGCATCAGCGGTTCCTGGGATCCAGCGCCTCGGCCAGGCTGTCGCCCAGCAGGCTCCAGCCCAGGCTGTAGGCAAAGATGCACAGGCCCGGAAAGAGGGTGACGTACCAGTACGCGAACGGTTCGCCAGGCGGTCCCTGAATCCACTTCTGGGCCAGGGCGATCAGTTGGCCCCAGTCGGCGTAGCCCAGCGGCGTGCCCAGTCCCAGGAAGGACAGCGTTCCGGCCACGATGGGCAGGCTGCCCATTTCCAGCACCACGATGGTGAGCAGCGGGCCAATGGCGTTGGGCAGCACATGGCGCAGGGCGATGCGGGCGCGGCTGGCCCCCAGACTCTGCGCCGCCGCCGCGAATTCCAGCTCGCGTAGGCGCAGCACCTCCGAACGGACCACACGCGCCAGCCCCACCCACGACACCAGGCTCAGGGCGATGATGATGTTCAGCAGCCCAGGCCCCAGCGCGGCCACCAGCACCAGAATCAGCACCAGCGCGGGAAAGGCGAAGATCACGTCGGTCAGGCGCATCAGCAGGTTGTCGGTCACGCCGCCCAGGAAGCCGGCGGTCAGGCCCACCAGCGAGCCGATGGTCACGGTGATGGCCAACACCGTCAGGCCCAGGAAGATAGCGGTGCGCGTGCCCCAGACCAGGCCGTAGCGGATGTCGTAGCCATTGACGCGGCCCAGCGGCGCGCCGGCAGCGGGCGGATTGGGCTGCGCCGCGAAGCCCACGCGCGGCATCTGGAGGCACGCGCCCGGCGTCGCCACCAGCTCGCGCAGGTAGGCCAGCGGACCGGGGACCGTCTGGGTGCCCTCCATGCCCAGCGCCCGGCGGCAGTTGCCCTGCGGTGGGGCCAGCACCGGGGCCAGCAGCGTGACCAGCACGAAGAAACTGACCAGTGCAGCCCCCACACAGGCCAGCCGGTTGTGGCGGAACAGCCGCGCCCAGAAGCCGCCCCTTGCTTTCTTGATCGGACGAACTTCGCTTCCACCGATGGCGGTCATGCGTACCTCACACGGGGGTCGATGACGGTGTAGGCCAGGTCAATCGCCAGATTGATGAGCACCACGATGGTGGCGGCCAGCAGCGCGAAGCCGAGCACGCCCGGCAGGTCGCCCAGCGCCGCCGCCTGCGCGGCCCAGGCCCCGACGCCGGGATAGCCGAACAGCGTCTCGGCGATCACCGCGCCCTGAAGCAGCCCGGAGATGCTCAGGCCCGCCAGCGTGATCACCGTCAGCAGGGCGTTGCGCCGCGCGTGCTTGCGGACAATGACCCGCTCGCTGACCCCCTTGGCGCGGGCGGTGCGGATGTAATCGCTGTTCAGGGCCTCCAGCATGGAGGTGCGCGTGCCCTTGATCAGCCCGGCGCTGCCCACCACCATCAGGGTAAAGACCGGCATGATCAGGTGCTTGATAGCGTCCCAGAACACCTCGGGACGGCCACCGAGCAGGGCATCGATGGTGACGAATCCGGTCACCCGTTTGATCTCACCCGTCAGGAAGGAGATGGCGCTGTCGTTGCTGAGGTTGCCGGTGCCGGGCAGCAGGTCCAGCGCGCCGTAAAAAATGACCAGCAGCCACACGCCCAGTACGAAGCTGGGGGTGCTGGAACTGACCACAGCAATGACCCGGATGAACGTGTCGGCCGCCCGGCCCCGCTGCACGGCGGCTTTCGAGCCGAGCCACACACTCAGACCGATCAGCGGGATCAGAGTAGACAGCGTCAGTTCCAGGGTGGCGGGAAAACGCGCCGCCAGGGTGCTGAGCACCGGCTGCCCACTGGTGCGCGAGAACCCCAGGTTGCCGCCCAGGGCCTGCCCCAGCCAGCGCCAGTACTGCTCGAAGACGCTGGCGTCCAGGCGGTTGGTCTTGATGATCTCCGGGATGCGCGAAAGCTGCGCCAGATCGGTGGTGTAGGCGGCGGCACGCTGCTCGACGGGAATGAGCTGCATCACCAGCACGATCAGGAAAGTCACTGCCAGCAAGATCAGCGGCAGGGCCAGCAGGCGGCGCAGGATGAAGCTCAGCATGGGGTTCCCGAGTGAGCGGGAGCCCGTGTAAAGAGGTACTGGCTGCGCCCCAAGTCCACATCGGTCAGCGTGTAGCCAAGGCCGAACAGGGCCGTGATGCCCTCTCTGGCCTTCAGCCGCCAGTCCAGCGCCAATTCGGGATCGTCGCGCCGCAACGCGCCAAAGTCGCGGGGCACTTCTAGCGCCACAGCGTCGGCCAGTTCAGCGGGCCAGCGGGCGTGCAGCGGGTGAAGCGCGGGCGCGGTAGGCCAGCTCTGATCGCTCGTTTGCCCATTCAGATGGCGCTCGACCCGCCCACTGCCCAGCTCCCAGTGGGCCTCGAAGCGGTCAGACGGCAGGCCCGCGTTGATGCCGGACATCGCGCCGTAATAGTCGGGCAGCAGGGTGCTGACCGTGGCCCCCAAGCGGTGAATATTCAGGTGGGCGTTGGCGAGCAGCAGGGGGTCGAATGTCCAGCGAACCTCATGCACGCCGCGCGACAGGCACCAGTCGCGCTGAAAGCGTTTCAGGCGCTCGCCCAGGCCCTGCCGCCGCGCCCCCGGATGCACGCCCAGACGGTGCGAATGGTGCACGCCCGCTTCGCTGGTGGGCAGGCCGACCAGGTAGGCCTGGAGCGCCCCCTGAGCATCGAACGCCCCGGCCACCAGCCCGCCGATGTGCTGTACGACATGCAGCAGCACCGCGTCTTCGGGGCGGTCTGTCTCTCCCCAGATGGCCCGTGCCAGCGTGGGCGTCAGGGCCAATTCAGCCAACCCGGACAACTCCCGCACTGCACAAGGAGCGGGCTGGGTCACGCCGGGCTTCCCGCCGTAAGGTGCGACACCGGATCAACGTAAATTTTCAGTTGCGTGAGGGTATCGAGGAAGGGCAAGTCGAGGCTGACGCCCGTGCCGACGCCGCTGGGCACTTTCATCAGGCCGCCCGCCGTTTCCAGCGGTTCCTGAATGATGTCGCGGGCCCAGTAGCGCGAGGAACTGCTGGTGTCGCCGGGCTTGGTGAAGTTGGCGAGGGTGGACAGATGAATGTTGTGCGCCCGCCCGACGCCGCTTTCCAGCATCCCGCCGCACCACACGGGAGCGCTGAAGGCGGCGGCCACATCATGAATCCGGCGGGCTTCGAGGTGGCCGCCCACCCGCCCGACTTTGATGTTGATCAAGCGGCAGGCCCCCGTCTCCAGCGCCTTTCGGGCGTCCTGCGCGCTGGTGATGCACTCGTCGAGGCACAGCGGCGTCTGCATCAGCCCCTGCAACTTGGCGTGGTCGCGCATGTCGTCCCACCCCAGCGGTTGCTCCATGTAGTCGAGGCCGAGGCCGTCCAGCGCCCGCAGCGTGTTCAGGTCGGCCAGCGAATAAGAAGCGTTGGCGTCCACAGTGACAGGAAGGTCAGGCAGGGCCGCCTTGACCGCCCGCACCACCGCCACGTCCCAGCCCGGCTCAATCTTGAGTTTGATGCGCTTGTAGCCCAGTCCCGCGTGCCGCACCGCGCTGTCTACGGTGGCCTCCACGGTGCTTTGAATGCCGAGTGAAACGCCCACCGAAACCTCGTTCCGCACGCCGCCCAACGCGGTAGACAGGGGCAGGCCCAAACTCCGCGTCCACAAATCCCAAAAGGCCATTTCCACGGTGGCCAGCGTCATGCGGTTGCCGCGCAGGTGGGCGAGGTTAGCAACCAGTTGCTCGGGGTTGGCCCAGTCGCGGCCCAGTACGGCGGGCAGCACGGTTTCTTGCAGCAGGGCCAGTGCGCCGCTGATGGTTTCTTCGCGGTACATGGGGCGGGCGTCCATCACGCCCTCCGCCACTCCCTCCAGCCCCTCGCCAAATAGCCTTAGCAGCAAAAAGGTCTTGTCGGTCATCACCGCAAACGAGGTTTTGAAGGGGTGCAGCAAAGGCAGCGACACCACGCGCAACTCGGCGTGTTCGACTCTCACGGCTGCGTTCCACGCACTCTAGAACTCTGGCAACTCCACTCGCGTTCGGGGCGTGACATGGGCAACTCCTTGAAACCAGTCGGAACACTTCTTGGTGCTGATGGCGGAACTTGCACTTGCTTTGTAGGTGTCTTTGCAGAACGTTACCTGGTTGTAAAGTGATTTGCAAGTGGTGGCGAAAAGCTCGTCCAGTGGAGTGACCCCCTCTGACAGGCTCTGCGTCACTGTTGATGATTGCCTCAAAGATGGAGCAGCCCCGCCATGTGATTGATCTCGGCCAAGGTTGACGACGCTTTCCGCTGTTCGCTCATTGAAAGAGAATCAAACTTCCGCTCCTGGAAAACGCTCTCGCTCTCATCGTGTTGCCGGCTTACGCGGAGATCAATTGCTCTTCCACCGCCTGGCTCAAGACGAGGAATTTCTGCGCCAGCACCGCTATGCACTCAGAAGTTCAAGGTGCAACCTCTGAGTCTGACAGTTTTAGGCGGGGTTGACGGTCAAGTGAAGCGCGAGCCGCTGGATTACCGCGGCGAGCTCGGCAGGTTCAATTACCGTTATGGGAGCGGTGAGTGCGATGCGAGCAACCGTCATGGCAAGCCGGCCGAGATCTTCACTGCGAATCGTGATTGTGTTGCAGTTCGTTTCTCCCTCGAATGGTGTGTGATCCACCCACCGAAGCACACTCTCGAGTTCGGCGAACGAGGCTTGCACGGTAATTCTCGCTTCCGCCTGACGAGGGGTCGAGGCGAGTGAGGTCGCGACGAAGTCTGCCGCATCACCTCCTGGTATCCCGCGTGGTGGGAACTGATCTCCCGAGATTCGCGGTTCTCGGAGTCGGTCTAGTCGAAAGGTTCGCCAATCTTGGCGAGTCTGATCCCAGGCGACGAGATACCAACGACGATCCGAAGTCACGAGTTGATGCGGCTCGACGATTCGTTTGCTGCTTTCGCCGTCGCCTCCCCGGTATTCAAAACGCACGAACTCGCGGTCGCGACAGGCCGCGGCGATCACGCTGAGGGCTTCTGGGTCGATGTCATCATCGTCGCCCATGCGCCGGAGAGAAGTGACGCTCGAATGCAGCGCTGACACACGTCGGCGCAGTCGATGGGGCAAGAGCAGTTCAATCTTCGTCAGCGCACGCAGCGACGTTTCTTCTATGCCATCTATGGCTGCCTCAGCGGCGTAGCGCAGTCCGACGGCTACGGCGACAGCTTCGTCGTCGCTGAGAATCAGAGGCGGAACGTGTGCCCCTGTTGCCAGGCGATAGCCACCGTATTGTCCCGACGTGGCATCGACCGGATAGCCGAGGTCGCGAAGCCGCTCGACGTCACGGCGCACCGTTCTCTCGGTGACCTCCAGCGAAAAGGCAAAAACTCAGAGACCTGCAACATCAACCAGTCTTCACCGACAGGAAATGCACTGGAGTACCGTGAAGGCATGGGTGTGCTCCGAATTCAACTGAAAGACCATCTGGACGTCACTGCAATCAGCGTTAAACTGCATCTCGAAATCTCGGGCGAGACGCTGGTGATGGGCAACGCTGCCACTGAACGAGTTAAAGAAGTGCGGGACGTCACGCAGCAATTGCAGGCCGCAGGCATTCCAACCTCTCAGATTCAGGTGAAAGGCGTAGAAATCAGCACTCGGACTGGGCTTCTGACGAAAAGCCAGAAGGCCCGGTTCCTCCTCGTGGTGGAGACGGAAGCCGCGTTGCTGCCGGAGGTACTGAGCCTGTTGGCGAACCAGAAGCAGGTGGATCTCACTCGGTTGGAATGGATCTTCGACGATTTTGAGGCCAGTCTTCTGCTCGGGCCACAGGCCATGCACAAGGCCAGGCGACGCGCAGAAGTCATCGCTGAGGCGGCCGGTCACCGGGTGGTCGGGGTGCACCATGCGTCTGATACCTGGGAGATGCCCGTAAGCGTCATCAATCTGCAGCCAGATTGGATGGCTCAGGACGTTCAGCGGGCGCCGCGCGCCCGGGCCAGTTCACTCGATGCAGGGGTGCAGTACAGCTCAACCCATGTGCTGACAGTGCAGCTCACCGTAGACTTCCAACTCGAGTAGCGAGAGAGGCTAGGGGCCTAGCGCTTACTCGTCATCTGAACTCGCCTCTTCTCCGCCAGTTGTGGCTACTTCAGCTCGGTAGGCTGGTGAACAATGAGTGACTGGAAGCCGCAGCGGCTCTCGTTTTTCCCGGAGCGTCATCGGGTCTGCTCTGTGGCTCGCCCACCGCTTCAGAGAGGAGCGGAACGTAGCGCCAGCTCCCATCTTCACAGCAGACCCAGATCCAAGGCCCGCAGCACCGCTTGCAGCCGATCTTGCCTCTCCAACTTGGACAGAAGACTTGACACATGATTTTTGACGGTGCCCTCTTGCAGATGCAGGGCCCGCGCCACCTGTTTATTGGAGTGTCCCCCTGCCATGAGCCGCAAGACCTCCAGTTCGCGGAGGGTTAATTCTGGCTGTGGGTTGGCTTGATCCACCGGAAGAAAATGCCTGGGCAAGGCGCTGTGGATGGTCCGGTCTCCCTTGACGGCCGCGTGGAGAGTCTCGGTCAGCACTGCAAACTCGACATCTTTGAGCAGGTAGCTGTAGGCCCCCAGCCGCAGGCCTGCCAGCGCCGCGGCCGCCTCACTGAAAGTGCTCAGCAACACGACGGCCACAGCATTGCCCTCGGCACGCAGCGCCTGAAGCACCTCCAACCCGCCTAACTGCGGCATTCGGACATCCAGCAGTAAGACATCTGGCTGTAGGAACCGGGTCAGCTCTAGGGTCTCGCGGCCGGTGGCGGCTTCCCCCACCACCTCTATCCCTGAATCGAGGGACAGCAGCCGGGCCAAGCCTTGACGCACGAGGGTCTGGTCATCGGCAAGCAGCAATCTCATGGGCGGCAGCTTGGCACGCAGGCTTCCAAAACAAAACGGCCCCGTTCGGTGTAAATATGCAGGGTGCCGCCCAATGCTGAGAGCCGTTCCCGCATGCCCCGCAGGCCCTGCCCCGCTGTTGCCGAACCTCCCGCCACCCAACCGTCATTCTCAATCCGCAGCACACTGCCCTGCGGTCGTCCCAGCAGGTGCAGGCTCACTCGCTGCGCTCCAGCATGCCGAACAGCGTTGGTCAGGGCTTCCCGGGCGCACTTGAGGTACACCTCACGCAGTTCGGCGCTGAGCGTGACGCCGCCGCACTCCACCTTGAACTCAATAGGCAGGTGGGTGGCCAAGGCCTCAAACGCTTCGGGAAGCGGCAAGAGACTGGGGTGGCGAACGTCGCGGATGGTTTCCCGCACCTCACTCAGCAGCTGCCGGTTCATGAGATTGGCGCGCGCCACGGAAGCGGCCACCTCACCCTCCGCGAGTTGTTGGGCAAATTCCAGTTCCAGCCCCAAGGCCACCAGGCGGTGCCCTAAGGTGTCGTGCAGATCCCGGGCGATGCGGTGACGCTCAGCGTCCTGGGAGGCGGCCGCTACGGCGTCCCGCGCCGCTTGCAGCTCAGCGTTGAGATTGATCAAGGTCAGCTGCTGGCGGCGTTCACGCCAGACGAGCTGCATCAGGTGGGCAGAAAACAATTGCATCAGCATATAGCCGGGGTACAGCAGCAGCGCGAAGGTGGCCGGTACCCCCGAAGAGTTGGCCCAGGCCAGCGCACTGGCTTGAACCACGATCCACAGGGTCGCTGCACGCACCGGTACGACGGTCACGATGGCGACAGCACTCACCACTTGAAGGGCCAGCGCAGTGAAGGCCTCCAAGTGACTGAAGACCAGATTAAATGCGACCGACGAGAGCGACATCAGAACCACCGCGCCCAGCCGGTGTTGCGCTGCCACCCGCGGCAGGCTGTAGCCTGCCAAGCCGACACCAAAAAAGAGGAAACTGATCACCCCGACCCCGCCCAACCCCACCGTGAGGCGATCAGGTTGGGCTTGCCAGAGGAGCCCGATCAGCACTGCTTCCCCGGCGTACACCAACCACGCCACCCAAAAGCCCAAGGTGGGCGACAGCCAGCGGCTAAGGTGTGGGTCTGCCGAACGACGCGCGCTGCCCAAAGAGTTCATAGCCTCCTGTACGGTAGCACCGCTCCCCAGGTTTTCCAGTGTCAAGTGCCATTGGTCAGGGGTCAGTGGGGTGCCCTCTGACAGGAGACGTGGGAGGTACTGTCCAGCAGACTGCGGGTGTACCTAAACCCTTGTCGGGTGCGTCGCCCTCGTTGTGGGGTGGCCAGAGCAGCGCTCACCCCCTGTTCTGGGTTTCCTCAACTCTTCCCATCCAGATTCAGGAGGCACCATGCACAAAGCCCTTCCGCTGCTCACCCTCTCAGCGCTGACCCTCTGCGCGTTGTCCGCCTGCAGCACAGCGGCTTTCCCGGAAGGCAACCTCCAAGCCCAGCAGGTCTGCGCCGATTGCGATCCAGATTCGGGCGGCGGGGGCGGGTATGGCGGGGGCAGTGGGGGCGGCGGCACGCCTCCACCGCCGGCCTCTCTCCGCATCCGCACCGAGCTGACCGTCAACCATCAAGACGTCATCTATCCCTGGGAGAACCCTGAAGCCGAAGTCTTCAGTGCGGTGCTGTTTTTCGAGGAAAATCAGGGGGGAAGCTGGCAGCGTAAACGGGCCAACTCCATCGAGATCAAATGCTACGAAAATGGCGGCCTGAGGGATCAAGACCGCGAGTCGAATGCTTCGCGCGTGGATGTCCAGTTCAACGAAGACATTCGCGACGGTCTGCAGATTGCCTGCGACTACACAGCCGTGAACAACGGCGTCACGTACGTGGATCGCCGCGTCCGCACCTTTACCCGTTACTAAACCCTGTCTATGGGCGATCTGGGGGGCACCCCAGCGCAGAAACGTTCATCGGCCAGAGGTCTGCATTGACAGACCTTTGGCGGCTCACTGCCCTTCGGTGGGAGCCCTACCTCCAGCCGAAAAGGAGATCTGTGAAGAGACCGTCTATGTTGGCTCTCCTGCTCGCACTGTCGCTCACGGCGTGCGGAACCCACACGCCTGAACAGGGTTCTCGCACGCCAGACTCGCCTTCTGGACCTCTGGAAGCGCTACGCAGATACTGTCCGCCAGATGCCGAACCGGACTGTGAACCGCCTCCGCCGCCCCCACCGCCGAGTTATGACCTGCCTCAACCGGTGGATCTCGCGCTGGATAATGATGGCGATGGCCTTCCAGACGGTCTGGAAGATCGTCTCGCCTCACACTTCATGCCCTGGGTCTGGTTCGACACGGGTGAGAATTACGGGTGCAGTGGGCCTGCCGCCCCTTGGAATCCTGGTACAGCCCTGGCCCGCATCCGGCCCCATCCTGGTGACGGGGGCAAAATCGCCATCCAGTACGTGCTGTTGTACAGCCGGGACTGTGGGGACTTTTTCGCGTCTGGGCACGACGGAGACGTCGAACCCTTTGCATTGACCTTGGCTCCCAATGCCGATTGTCCTGACGGATACGGCGTTTATGCGGCGCAGACGGTGGCACATGAGGGGACAGTCGCGGATTCGCGTGAGACGCAGTATCTGGGCCTGAGCTGCACCTGGGGCCGGCTGGGCGGCGGCACAGGCGTGTTGTTCTCGTCGGAGAACAAACATGGGAACTATTTGAGCACCGCCCGCTGTGACCGGGGAGGATTTTGGGGGAGCGACCACTGCTCCTACGGCTTCCAGGTGCCGTACAACGTTCTTAATGTCGGGGAACGCACCCGGCGGCGCATCAATGCCCTAGGAGCCTATCAATTTCCCAATGAATATGTTTGGTTCGGTACCGCCTTCTGCGGCAGTCGAGGAGCCTGTGGCGGGCATGCGGGGAGCATCCTGTCCAAACTTAACACCGATGGCCTACTGGCCCCCGCCTATTGACGCCGACAAGGTCAGGGTAAACGGAGATCCCTGATTGGCATCGTCAGGGGCGTAAGGTGAAGTGGCTGCACAGCAAAGAGAAAGGCGAGCTTCCGCGGCCTGCAGCACCACACGCGTGCGTGAGAGCAGCATTGAATACAGTGCCTTATGGATCGCATGCTTCGCGCGCAGGTCGAGGTTCAACCCTACACGGTTGGCATTGGGCGGAGTTCATCCCTCTGTCGGTGACCGATCTCGGTGTGCTGGTGCTAGGCCAGGCTGAAGCTCCAGATCCCTGGGAGTTGGACAGCTGGCCGCTCCTCCTGACCACCGCGGTGTCCGGAGTCCCTCCCCTCAGGCGCAGCGGCGCCTCGCTGTCATCCGCCGGGCCTTTGAGTTCATGGTTTTGGTGACCAACATTGAGCCCGAAAGTACTCACCTCGTATAGCGGGAGCCCTTTCCGCCCTACGACACGTGCATCCCATCTGGCTGGTTGTTCGCCCAAGACCCCGGTCCGGTTCAGGCAGATCCGCATGCCTCACTGCCCCGCGTAGACCTGCAGTTCGTAGAGGGAGTAGCCGTAGCCGCCGATGCGGGTCAGGCCCTTCATGCGGACGTACTGCCCGGTGCCGCTGACCGCCACCGTCTGAGTGCCGCCGGTACCGTTGACCACCGGTGAGGCCGGAGTCCACGCTGTGCCGTTGTCGGAGACCTCGATCTGGAAGGTCTTGGCGTAGGCGGCTTCCCAGAGGAGAGTGACTGAGCACAGGGGCTGCCGGGAGCCTAGATTGACTTGGAGCCACTGGGGATCGCTCCACTGGCTGGCCCAGCGGGTACCCCCGGTACCGCTGCCATCGAAGGCTTGTTGAGCGCCCAAGTACGCTGGATTTTCGGTGGACGAGGCTGAAGCGGCTTTGCCCAGCGCCACATTGGTGGGGTTGCACGTTCCCGCTCCCCCACTCGCTGCGCCGCTATACGGCAGCGAGAGATAGTAAGAACCCAGTTCGGTCAGTTGACCATCGGCACCCAGCAGCCCAGTGAAATGGGTGTCGTTGGTCCAGCGCCCCGTGAACCAGGCGTAGCGGAACACATCTGGGCGTGCCTCGAGCGTCGCGACCATCTCGGCCATTTGCGCCTTTTGCTTGGCGACGCTATCGATCTGCGCGTTGCCGTCCCCCACATGCCAGTTGGCAAACTCCGTCACCCAAAACGGCTTCCCATACTTCTTGAGTCGGTCGAGCTGTCCGGCGAGGCCATAGTCGTACCAATGAAAGCCCAGGAAGTCGATCTGGGGATCACGGCCTCCGTTTTTGGTGCGGTAGGCCGTATAAAAGGCGTCGAGCCACACCACTGGGTCATTGTAATTGGGCAGGTTGCCCCAAGTGATCTGCGGCCCGACGATCTTGACGCCCGTGTTGCGCGCGACCTGTTCATATCTCGGCCAAATGTCGGCGGCCTGCGTGGGGGTCAGGTTGGCTTGCGGCGCCGTGAGGTTCGGCTCGTTCATGACCAGCAAGTACTTGACGGCTGGATTGGCCCTGAGTTTGCCCTCAACGGTGGCCGCGTCAAAGTTGCCGTTCCACAGCATAGGGAGATAGTCCATGCTGTAGCGCGCGCTGTAATCCGGCGGCACGCTGCTGTTGGGAGAAGACCCCCAGTTGTACCACCAGCTCACGCCGGGTGCGAGCGCGCTGAAGTCGGCGGCGCTTGACAGGTCGTAGGCGATGCCGCGCTTAAAACTTTTGGCGATCGCCTGAGACTGAAGGCGGTGCTGTGCGCCTGCCTGGGCCCCTGGCTCCACGTCCGACTGGCGCGCGGACGTGCCCGTGTTACCGCAGCCGCTCAGCAGCAGAGCCAGTCCAGCCGATAGGGTCAATACGTGATTTCGGTTCATCCGTCACCTCTTGGGGAGTGCCGCACAGCTCTTTCGCGGCAGAGGAGGAGGGCGCAGGGTTGGGTTGACCACTGGGAAGCGGACAATTATTCACGCCTCCCCAGTGGTCAAGCCGCCGTCGCCCAGCGCTAGTGGAGGCGGTAGTCGGAGCCCAGTACAGGTTTAACTTCGGGATGGTAGAGATCAGCGCCTTGCGCGCTGCACTGGAAGCCCTTGCGGATGCAGCCGTCGACCAGCGCCTTCAGGGTGGCCGGATCCCAGGCGTTGAAAAAGTCGTAGTGGAACGAGTACCCGCGCCCGCTGGAGAGGCGCACGCGCGAGGTGTCGCTGCCCGCCGGAAACGCCATCTTGAATTCGATCTTGGGGACAGCGATGGGGTGGGACGCGGGGCACACGCCGTTATCCTGAGTGCTGCCCACCGGGTAAGCCATATGGCGTTGATGGTCGGGGGAATCAAGGTGCAGGCCGTCCCAACAACTTGGCGCCTGGTACCGCAAGTTGAGCTGGCTGCCTGCCGCGCAGCTCGCTGGAAAGTCGGACAGGCCCGTCTTATCGCCGCACTCCCAGCCCACCACGGATTCGGCCAGGAACTCTTCGCGCGTGGCGTTCATATCGCCCACGATAAAGCGCAGGCCGGCTGGAAAGGGGCGCACGCTGGTGTAGTCGGTCACGCCCGCTTTGTAGTAGATCACCTGCGTTCCCACGGGCTGCACCGGGGTATCGCCGTTGAGCATGGTCGGCATCCAGTACGCCGAGCGGTCGTCGGGGGCCGTACAGGAGCCGCCCCCCGCCTGCAGACTGGAGAGGGTGGTGCCCGCATTGGTCGTGGTGTTCCCCAGGAAGGTATGCAGGTGCGACGCACCGGGTTGGGCAAAAAATTTGATGGGATCGTCGGACAGGTTGCTGCGGCTCACCGAGCAGTTGGCCTGAAACTCATGGTGTCCAGTGGGCGTGGGCTTGGCCGTGGAGGACGTCACGCCCGTCACCGGTTGAGGGGCGTCCACCCAGCCGGCACCCGAGGTGGCCGGGCCGCTGCCCGAGGGGCCGAACACTTTCATGTCCAGGAGCGAGTAGCCGTAGGGTGAGCCGCGCACCGTGCCGGTCAGCCGCAGATACTGGCCTGAGGCCGTCACGGTCGGCTTGATGGTCTGGGTGCCGCCGGTGCCCGTGGCCGTGCTGTAAATCTGCGTCCAGGTCACGGCGTCGTTGGACACCTCGATGCGAAAGGCTTTGGCGTAGGCCCCTTCCCACTGCACCGTCAGGCCGCAGACGGTCTGCACACGGCCCAAATTGACCTGAATCCACTGCGGATCAGTGTTGGCCAGACTCGACCAGCGGGTGGTGTCCGTGCCGTCAAAGGCGTTGCGGGCCTTGAATTCGAGGGACTGAAGGGAGGAGGCGGCGGCCACCCGTCCCTGCGCGAGGTTCACGCTGCCGAGGGTAGCGCAGTCCCCCAGAGCTTGAATGGTCAGGCTGGTTCCGTCCATATTCATCCCCGCGTGATCCATTCCGGCGAGATTCGCGCCTGTCTGGGGCAGCCGCGCTGCCGTGCCGCTCTGCTCACCGCAGCTGCCCAGCAGCAATGTCAGGCCAGCCAGGGTCATCAGGAGAGGAACGCTGGAACGCTTGGGCGAGAGGGGAGCGCTGAGAAGCGGAGCCGGGGTGATCCGTGCGTCGTCTGGCATGATCGTCTCTCTTGAAAGCAAGTGAAGGGGGCGTTTTCAAGCCTGTGCACGAGGGACACGGTGCGAACGTGCCCCTCGTGCTGTCCAACTTGGGGGCTGGGGCCGGTTATTGCGGGTATTCCCGCGCCTCGTGCCAGCCCCCTCGCAGTCGGTTTTCCCGCCTCAGGGGTAGTTGATCACCGTGCTGGGCGCGGTGTTCTTGGCCGGATCGGCAAAGGGGACCGTGTCGCCCACCGTGTTGATCACGCGGTCGATGTACCCCGTGTTGCCCAGCGAAACGGTCAACACGCTGTGCATCTTGACGCCCGGAGTGTTCGGCACCTCAAAGCCCCGGTCGGCGTGAACGGCCGGATTGGTGCTGAAGTAGGCATAGGCTCCCAGTCCCCAGCCCTCATGGGTGGTGACGTTGTCGGCCACCTTATAGGCCGCATAGCCGTTGGCCCCCGCACGCCAGGTTGCTTGGTTGGGCACGTCGTAGGGCATTTCGTTCTGGAAGAAGATGGTTTTGCCGCCTTGACCGTTCCAGATCACTTGGTACTTCTGGTAGTGCTCGACGAACAAGCCGGTCGCCAAGACGTTGTTGCCGTTCACGATCACGCCGGTATCGGCCGTGTTGATGGTCCAGCCCGTGGGAGAGTTGCCGTGGTCGGCCCGCCAAGCCCAGATATGGTCGATGAGGGTGTGGTCAGAGTGGACGATCAGGCTGGTGGTGGACTTGCCCGCCACCGCGCCGCCGATGCGGAAGTACACGTCCTGCACGCTGATTGGGTTGGCCGCGTGACTGACGTGCGATCCGGCGGTGCCCACGGTCAGTAGCGCGGGGCTGTTCACGGTGCCGGCGTCGAACAGCAGACTGCTGATGTTCACGCCGTCCACGTCGGCAACCTGCATGGCGTTGACACCGCCGTCGGGAATCAGGGTCGGGAAGCCGATACCCGTCACCACGGTACCCGCACGGGTCACGTTCAGGGTCTGATTGAGGTGGTACACGCCGGGCGTGAAAAACAGGTTGAGGCCTTGTGAGAGCGCCTGGTTAAGCGTCGCCGCGCTGTCGCTGGGCCGGGCCACATAAAACTGGCTCATGGGGATAGACGTACCGGGCGTATTGGGCCAGGTGATACCCGCCGAGTTGGTTCTTAAGCTGGGCACGAACACGTTGTACTTGCCGTTCTCAAAGTACAGGTACGGCTTCTCGCGCGACGCAGGGGTGGTGGCGAGCGTGGTGTAGGCAGGTTTGGGGAACGTCTGGGCGGGCGCGCCCTGCACGCCGGAAAAGACCATGTTCCAGTTGCTGCCGCTCCAACTGCCCAGGGTGCTGTCACGGGTGTACCACTGCTGCTGCGACCCCGAGGTCACGGCGCCGTCAACCTTGCTGTCGGCGATGTAACCGCCGCTGGAATAGCCCTGACCAAAGTCCTGATTGGAGGGTCCCATGGTGAGGTTGCCCCGGATATGCACGCGGCGCATGGGCGCGGCCTGAGACACGGCCCAGCGGTTCGTACCGCCTTCGGGGACCACGGCGAGGTTCTCGGCGCTGCGCCAGAAGTTCTGGGTCGCGTTCCGCTCGTCGCCGAACACCCAGCCGCTGTCCACGTTGACCGCGCCGTTGATGGTCACGTCATCGGGATTGCGCCCCAGACCTGCGAGGGCCGTGTAGAAGCCTACGTTGGCGAAGACGCGGCCGTAGGTGCCCGGTTTGAACAGAAACACGTTGCGCTGGTCGCCGAACTGCGCGCTAGGATTTTTCAGCTGCGCATTGAAGGCTGTGTCCAGCTTGGACTGGATGGTGGAAATAGGGGTGGCCGGGTCAAAGACTGAAACGTTCGGGCCAAAGTCTGGGGTGTCGGAGGTGGGGAGCGTGGTGGTGCCGCTGCCCGCGTAGACCTGCAGTTCGTAGAGGGAGTAGCCGTAGCCGCCGATGCGGGTCAGGCCCTTCATGCGGACGTACTGCCCGGTGCCGCTGACCGCCACCGTCTGAGTGCCGCCGGTACCGTTGACCACCGGTGAGGCCGGAGTCCACGCTGTGCCGTTGTCGGAGACCTCGATCTGGAAGGTCTTGGCGTAGGCGGCTTCCCAGAGGAGAGTGACTGAGCACAGGGGCTGCCGGGAGCCTAGATTGACTTGGAGCCACTGGGGATCGCTCCACTGGCTGGCCCAGCGGGTACCCCCGGTACCGCTGCCATCGAAGGCTTGTTGAGCGCCCAAGTACGCTGGATTTTCGGTGGACGAGGCTGAAGCGGCTTTGCCCAGCGCCACATTGGTGGGGTTGCAGGTAGCCAGCGCTTGAAGTTCTGCAGCAGCTGGACGGGGGTTTGTGGAGGTGCCGCAGGCAGTTAAGGCGACGGTCAGTCCGGTCAACAGGGTGACAACTTTGTTCATGGTGCTCCTCAGTGAACAGCTCGGAGTGACAGCGCTCCTGGCGCAGTGCTGAGGGAGCAGACACCTCAGACGCTCGGGCACGGGAGTTATAGCGCTATAATTTTGTGACGGATAACAGGCCGATGGATGCTCAAAGCCAAAGGCACCTCCTGACTCGGTAAGCGCAGAGAAGGGAGAGGACTGGATGATGTGTGTTCGTAGAATGTAGCGCTATAATTGGTAGAATGCAAGTTGAATCTCCTGTTGCCCTGCCCCGTGAGCTGCTAAATCCACTAGACCGTCATGCCAGATAAGGCCGGCAGTCCGGTACTGACCCTGCACGACGTCGCGGTTCGGGCGGGCGTTTCGCCCATGACGGTGTCCAACGTGATCAACGGAAAAAATGTGGTGCGTCCAGTGACCCGGCAACGGGTGCTGGAGGCCATTGCCGAGACCGGCTACCGGGTCAACGCGACGGCCCGTTCTCTCGCCGGCGGCCGCAACCGCTTGATCAGCGTCTTCACGCCTCAGCTTAACCGTCCCTATGCCTCGGAAGTTGTGCAGGGCGCGGCCCAGGCTGCGGACCGGCTGAATTACGATCTGGTGGTGATGATGCTGGTTGGGGCCAGCACCTCGGACTTTTCCACGATGACACGGCTGTCCGCCGGTGCCCTGCTGATCCAGCCCTCGCGAGAAGGGCAGTGGGGGAACATCGAGTTGCCCGCCCATGTCGTTAGCGTAGACGGCCCTTCGGCGCATCCTCTGACGGTGGACAACTACGGTGGGGCACGCCTGGCCATGCAGCATTTGCTGGCGCTGGGGCACACGGAGATCGGGTTCATCAGTGGCTTAGAGGCTGAACCAGAGGTGGGGGACGCCGCGGCTTACAAAGAGACGTTTGAACGCAACGACGCCCATGAGCGTTTGCGGGGCTACCGTGAGGGTCTGCTTGCTGCCGGTTTACCCCTCCAGTCTGAATACGTACAGCACGGTGACTTCACCAAACTCAGCGGCGCGCGCGCCGCTGAGCAGTTGCTGCAGCTCTCCCGGCCTCCCACGGCCCTGTTCGTTTCTGGGGACGCCATGGCGCTCGGCGCCATTCACACCGCTCAAGATCGGGGATGGCAGGTGCCGCGAGACCTCTCGGTGGTGGGCTTCGACAACTTGCCGCTTTCGGCGGCGGCTCGCCCAGCGCTGACCACGGTGTCTCAACCCCTTCACCGGATCGGTGAGCAGGCCGTGCAGCTGCTCGTGGGGCTGGCTGAGGGCCAAGAGACGGCGCTCCCTCCACCTTTCCTGACTGAATTGATCCTGCGTGAATCTACGGCAGCGCCCCGAATCTCATGGCCGGGAGCAGACCTGTGAATATGACGGAGTGCGAGAAAGCGAAAAGGAGCCGGCCTATACTGAGCTGTACAGGTCTCTAGAAAGCGGCATGGCCTGACCCCAACCCACCAGACTAGGGGAGAAGGCAGACCTAGCGGCCGCCTATCCTGAGCCTTAAGCCGTTTTGCTGTGCCCCAAGGATAGGGGCGGAAGCACGTTCCAGAAATCTTACTTCGCTAAGAAAAATTTCGCGTCCCACCCGTCTACTGCAAAATCGGTACAACGAAAATCCGATTGAACCGGCAGCCGAGTTGGTGTCCCGGTTTAAGGCAGGTTCAATTGGGATAAGTGCTATACGAGATTAAATTGAATCCTTGACAGAGGGCGGGTTCGCCGCTTGTAGCCCCCTCGCCCCGCTGCAACCCAAGCGCCCCTCTCGCGCAGGTGGAGAGGGCAACACCAACACGTACGAAACGCTTTTGGTTCTCTCTGGTCAGTGCTGTTCCCGCAAGAGGGCAGCACGCCTGACGAATGTCCTCGGCCAACAGTTCAGATTGTTTTATGGCGGTGAAGTGCCCACCCCGGGCCATGGGCGTCCAGTGGTACCTGTTGTACACCCGTTCAACCCAACTCCTCGGCGGCATCGGCAGCCCATGGGGGAACAGCGCCGTACTGAATGGTGGCTGTACGCGCTCCCCAAAGCCAAAGTGAACCGGCTCCCGCCGATTCTCGCGGCAGAGCTGCACCGATGAGCCGATCATGTTGGTCAACCAATACAGCGCGATGTTCGTCAGCGGCGCGTCGGTGGAGATCCCCAGCCCCTTACGTCCGTCCAGGCGTAACACTTCTCAGCGATTCAAGCAGCTAGGCAGATCGGTGAATCACTGAGTCCATAGGTGGCCGTCTGTGGCCGATGATCCTGGAGGGGCCCATACCCATCCTCTTCCTCGTCCCACGCTGCGATCCGCGCCAAGAACGAACCGGGGATGTAGTTGATGTGCAGGCCGATGACCCGCGCTGGACAATCGAAGCCGAGCCAAGCGGAGCCCCCTGCTCCAATGTGACCTCCGTGCGCTCCGAACCGGGCTTAGCCGAGTCTGGTCATCAACTGTGCCCAGCGGCCCGCGATCTGACGGCTGTGGGTGCTGGGCACTTCCGACGGGTTGGAGAAGCCGAAACCAGGCAAAGACTGAACGGCCACATGAAAAGCGTCGGCTGAGTCTGCGCCGTGCGCATCTGGGTAGGCAAGCAAACGCACCAATCGTTCCAACTTGACGAATAAGCCTGGCCAACCATAGGTCAGCATCAGCGGCAGTGGAACGGAATCTGTACCAGGCTGGTGAACCAAGTAAAGATCTCGCCCATTAAGCACTGTCTCGTACTGAGCCACTGACTGAGCTGCGCTTCCCGCGCCCACCCATCACATGACGCCTGCCAGTGCAAAGTCAAGTGCTGAACGACGGCGAGGTCAGCCCCGGCATCCCAGCCACCTGGAAAGGACAGGGGCTACCGGGTCTGAAGCAGTCGGCGCTTAAGCCCTAGGAGCTGCTCGTCTGGAGTACCGAGGTGTCCACGCTAGCACTAGCTGCGGCCGGTTCACCCCTCCTGAGCCAGTTAGGGCAACGCTACCCTTTCGGTAGCTCATGGAAAGCGGTGATACAGCTAGGTCGGCATGTCGAATGATGATCAGCTTGAGTCGGTGACGGTAGGACTTTGGAGCGGTCACAGCGGATCAGCCTAACCTGACCGAATTGAAGCAGCATAACCACATCGGGTTATGCTGCTTTAAGCGGCTGCACGGTTAACTTGGTACAACCATTCTGGAAAACTCTACTTGGAATAAGGCCCCCCCTTCTGGCGCGTTCATGACCTCGACGGTGCCCCTATGCAGCTCAACCAGCTGTTTGACGATAGCTAGGCCGAGACCGGAACCAGAACCGTGGGTGTCCGAATGGTAAAAACGCTCAAAAATCCGCGCCTTCGTCGCGTCGGCGATGCCGGGGCCGGAATCATGAACGAGAAGCTTCACAACTGTTCCCTGCGCCTCAACGCACACGCTGATTTGCCCTGCCGGAGGAGAGAACTTCAGTGCGTTTTCCAGCAGATTCATGATGACTTGAGAGAGCCGTGCGGAGTCACCCCGCAAGACTGCCTTCTGCACAGAGAGGTCGAGATGGACTCCTTTCAGGAGGGCGCGCTGCCGAAACCCGGCCACCACGTCGCTGGCGACAACAGCCAGATCGCACGTCTCAAAATTAAGGTTCAGTTTGCCCGCATCTGCCAGCGAGAGGTAGCGCAGATCCTCCACCAACCGTGCCAAGAAATCAGTGTGCTGTTTAAGAATATTGATTTCGTTCAAATCTAGCGTAAAGATGCCGTCTTGTAAGGCGACGAGCCGGGCTTGCAGAACGGCCAGCGGGGTTCGTAGTTCGTGGGCGATCGAAGCTGTGGTGGCCTGTCGTTCGGTCTCAAGCCGTTCAAGAGAAGAGGCCATCAGATTGAAGTCGTCGAGAAGGCGGAGAGTTTCACCGCTCTGCCAGTTCAAATGCCTTCTCTGCGGCATGAACGGCAGTTGGGCACGGGCGCTCAAATCTCCCCCAGCCACTCGCTGCGCCGCCTTCGAGACTGCGCTGAGTGGCCGGGCCAGAGACCACGCGATGAAGGCCGCCAGCAGCGTGGCCAACATGAATCCAAAGAGCGATCCCCAGGCTGGCACAGCTGCTTCATCCGTGAAGAGCGACGTCAAGCCTTTGGCAAGTTGAAACAGGACACAGAAGACCACCAAGACACCCATAATGGCCAGCCAGAGGCCAACCCAAATGCGGTTCATCAGCTGCTCCCGTTGCCCAGACGGTACCCGACGCCACGAACTGATTCGAGTGGATCAGTGGCCCCGATGGCACCGAGCTTCCGCCGTACGCTGTTGAGATGTGCGTCGACCACACGTTCCAGCGCCCCAGATTCAGGCAGACACGCCTGGATGAGTTCGGCACGGCTGAACACACGCCCTGGATGCCGGGCCAATAGTTCCAGCAGCCGAAACTCGCTCAAGGTCAGATCGAGGCGCTTGCCCAAAGCCTTGACCTGCATCCCGCGAGAATCAATTTCAAGTCCGGCCACAACTACCGGCTTCTCCCCGTCCCTGGGCTGCGCGCGCCTCAAGACCGCCTTGACCCGCTCGATCACCTCAGGCGGATTAAAAGGTTTAGTCACGTAGTCGTCCGTGCCCATCCTAAATCCCACCAGCCGGTCAACATCGTCGACGCGGGCGGTGACCATGATGACCGGGGTGTCCCCAGCTTGGCGGATCCGCCGCAGAACCTCAAACCCATCGAGCTTGGGCAGCATCACGTCAAGGAGCACTAGATTTGGGCGGGTGGCGTAAAAGAGTCGCAGAGCACTTTCACCGTCAAGGGCGCGTTCGGTTCGGAACCCTTCCCGACGCAGATAGGCCTCAAGAACCTGACTCAAACTCGGTTCATCCTCGACGACGAGGACAAGTGAAGACCGGGATGCCAATGAACCCATCCCTCAGTGTAAGAGGAGTGGAGCAGTGGCAGCTGGGTTTTGAGAAGATTGGAACAGGATGGGATGAGAACTCGAGATCCAAGCAGCTGAAGGAGGGTGATCCTGCCGGCCTGAGGAGCACTCCTGAGAAGTTGCGCGAGATCGGAAAGATCTTGTCAAAGGCCGGGCTAAGGCTGATTGATTGGCACCGACACTGCTGTTGGCACCGGTCGCCTTTCAGGTGTTGCGCCCCGCACCGGTTGACCGCCGTTTCACTTCCCAGCCGCCTTCCTTAACCGACGGCCCTCTTGAGGGCTTCGGCCGCTCTAGTAGGAGTCTTCTATGTGTGCAAACCGCACTTCTCGCTCAATGCTGGCCACCATTTGTCTGTTGTCGCAGGGCACTTTTGCCCAGACTGCGCTTGACCACACAACCTTCGCGCTGGGCGGCGGCGGTCAACCTTCCTGCAGCGTCGCTCAGTCTACGTTCGATCCTGTACAGCTCGACGCCTACATACGGCGCATGATGAAGGAGTACGGCGTCCCTGGCGTGGGCCTGGCGGTCATTGAGAACGGCAACATTCGGTATGTCAAAGGGTACGGCATCCGCGACGTGAAGACGCGCGCGCCAGTCACGGTCAACACGCAATTTGCCATCGGTTCGGTGACGAAATCATTCACCGCGTTGGACATGATGGTCTTGGTCGAGGACGGCTTGGTTGACCTTGACGCGCCGGTTACGACCTACATCCCGGAATTCAAGCTGGCCAACCTGGTGTCCACCCGAACCGTTACTGTGAGGAACCTGCTCACGCATTCAACCGGATTGGTCAGAACCGACGCCTCAACGTTCAATCCGAAACTGACGGCCAAAGACATCATTGCGGCGGCGGCAAGTACGCCTCTGGTCGGTAAACCCGGCGAAACGTTTGTCTACAGCAATGTCAACACAATTATCGCCGGTGAAATTATCAGCCGGGTCAGCGGTCAGCCGTGGCAAGTCTTTACCCGTCAGCGTGTGCTGCAACCGCTGGGAATGAATACGGCGACACTCTCTATTGAGAACCTTAAAAAACAGCCTGATATCGCCGTGGCGCACGAGCTAAATGTGAAAGGCGGCGGCTCGCAACCCACCGACTATCTGACCTTAGGAGCGGACGCTCCCGCTGGAGCCGTCAACGCCAGTGCCGCTGAGATGGCCCGCTACGTGCGCTTCCAGCTCGGTGACGGTTCCCCACTCCTTTCTCAGGCCAGCCTCAATGAGATGCACCAAGGTCAGGTGGCTGCACCTGACTTCAATCTGCCGGGCATCTTTGCGGATCAGGCGCGTAAAGTTGCCGCCAGACCGTCGGATGTACCCGCTTCACTTGTCACCGGCGAGCGCTACGGCTTTTACTGGGGGGTCGAAACGTTTCTCGGGGAGACGCTGGTACAACACGGCGGGAATGTCACAGGCGAAACCGCCAATATCACCCTGTTGCCCAAACGGCGTTCAGGTGTGGTGATCTTGGCCAATGTCGAGGGAGCCAACACGTTTATGGAAGCAGTCCGGTTGCATGTCGCCAAAGTCCTGCTCGGCTGTCCAGGGCCCGATGTCAACGCCGTACTGCAAGCACAACTCAAACTTTTAGGTCAAGACAACGTCAGTATTGCAGCGGATCGGCTGGCGGCCCGCACTTACCAGCCTCACGCCTCAGAACTGAGTGTTCTGGTGGGCAGCTACAAAAGTCTGGCTGACAGTAAGCCAACCCAGATCACGGCCGTTGACAGTCGCACGCTCAAACTAGAGTCTGGTTTTCAAGGCGTTCGGTTCGCAGTTAACCTGTTGCCTTTGGGCAAGAACCGCTTTATGGCGACCAGCCAGCCCCTCATCGGTGGCGTGATCAAATTTGTCGACCGCAATGAAAAGCGCACCATTGAACTCGAAGGATTGACCGGTCCTATTCCACTCGCGGTCTCTGACCAATGAACAAGAGGTTCCGCAATTTCTTCGATGCCGTGTCACGCGGCGTCGAGTTGGTGGGGGGAAGGCTGCATCTCGCTCAGGACGTACCGTTCCGCGTGGCGAGCGGGTGCGCCTGACGCACCAGCAGCACCGCATGAACTGCCTCCACCACACCAAGCCCAGTTTTCTTGGGCCTAGATGGTTCGACAGCGGCAGCGCCCTTGACCGAGACGTTGCTTGATCAAGCGGTCAATCACTTTGATGCCCCAGCGGGCCTGGAAGGCCCGCACAGTCCATGAGGGCTCGAAGGTACTGAACAGGAACAAGCAGCTCCATTGGCCGTGAACCTTGCCCCAACTAATAAGTTCTGTCGAACGCGCCGCCCTCGCGCGGTACCCGGAGGCGATGGGCACGCTATCCCAGCTCGGCGGAAAGAGGGCACCGTTCGGGGGGAACACGCTCAGCCTCAACCCCCATGTTCCGCTGAGCCCGCACCAGTACGGGAATCTGGGTGTCGTGACCTTCAGTCACGACCTGATCTCGTCCGAACTCTCCATCCAGCCGTACCCCGGCGATCGACACGCCCGCCTCCCGGCACTGGATGACGGTATGCATCACCTCCTGGGTCGCGGTGCGGTACGGATACAGGAGGGTGTCCAAGAGGCGGGAGACTGTGAAGTGCTCCAACAGCGGCGTCGGATCGGCCCCGAACTTCACCAGGGCCACTGAGGCGAACTGATGCTCCAATGGAGTTCGTGCCTGACTGCTGGAGTGAAAATTCACACCCTCCATCTCCAGCCCAGCGTGGGGCACCATCCCGAAGACTATGGCCAAGAACGCGTCAAAGGGCGCGTTTGGGCTTGAGTCGGTTTCGCACTCGTGTGGCATCAAGTCCGCCAATTTAAATAAGGGCGTTATCGGGTATAGAAGACCTCAACGAATTCGAAAATTGCCCACCGAACCACAGCTCGGCTTTCCAAGGGAACGCTGGCCGAACCGGTACGGTCATTTCTTTGGAACACCGTCCCCTGCGGTGCGTGGTGGTCAGTCGTCTCCAATCACAACTGCGCTCAGCGCTTCGAGTTCAGCGGCCAGAACCCCCACAGTCTCGATCTGCCGGGCCGCCTCGCTTCCAGGCGACGCGGTCAGGGCGACAATCTTTAGGTCGGTGTCGCCAGCGGAGAGCACATCACAATCGACCTCCACCTCACCGATCAGCGGATGCTCGATGACTTTCCGGTCATCGGTGTGCTGACCGACCACCCCCCCACGCCAGAGGTCCGCGAATTCCGGGTTGCCGCTGACCAGGTGCTGCACGAGGTCACTCAGGCGCGAATCTCCCGGGTAGTGCGCGCTCGCCCGCCGGAGATCCGCGACGAGCGCGCGGTCTGAGACCAGTTGGTTCCTGACCCGCACCGGCCACGCGGCCACCTGCGCCCGGCGGCCCGGCACCGGGAAGCGCGCCGCCGCAAAGTTGCGGTCTTCCGGGGCGACGCCGGAGGGGTCTCCCACCAGCGCCGCCCAGCGCTGATTCCACCAGACCTGCCGCCAGTCTGCCGCGAACACCGAGACCGGCATCTCGCCCAGCCGGGTCAGCAACCGGCGAACGCCCGGTGAGATGAGGTCGCTGATCAACCGGTCTGCCGGAGGCTGCAGCCCCGCCAATCGGTACAAGTGGTCACGCTCTGCCGGGACGAGGCGCAGGGCGCGGGCCAGTTCCGCCACAACCGTCCCCGATGGCGACGTGGCGCGGCCCTGCTCTAGCCGGACAATGTAATCGACCGAAAGCCCCGTCAGTTCCGCCAGTTCCTCGCGCCTCAGTCCGGCGGTGCGGCGAAGCGCGTGGGCGGGAAGGCCGATTTCGCTCGGCGTCAGCCTGTCGCGCCACACCCGGAGGGTGGCGGCCAGACTGCTGGTGTCGGTCATGGATCTGATGGTAGCGCCGCTTGGCGCAAAGGAACGTGGGATTGGCAGTCCTATGGACGCCCGGTCTCTGGTCACGTGCGCGTTTGCCCCCCACACTGTCTGCATGCCCATCACCTTGATCACAGGCGCAAACAAAGGCCTCGGTTTCGAAACCGCCCGGCGACTCATCGGCCTCGGCCACACTGTCATCATCAGCGCTCGCAACACCGGACTCGGCCAGAGCGCCGCGCAGCAGTTGGGGGCCCGCTTCGTGCAGCTCGACGTGACAGACGACGCCTCCGTCACCCGCGCGGCACAGGACATTGAAGCGCACGAAGGGCGTCTCGACGTGCTGATCAACAACGCCGGGATTTCCGGCCCCCACCGGGAAACCGCGCAGCTCACGGGCGCAGACGCCACCGAGGTCTTCAATACCAATGTGGCGGGAATCGTGCGCGTGACCCAAGCTCTCCTGCCCCTGTTGCAGCGCGCGGAACACCCGGTGGTGATCAACGTCAGCAGCGGAATGGGGTCGTTTGCCGCCACGCACGACCCGGAGCGGCCAGAGGGGCAGTTCGTCGCCCCCCTCTACACGGCGTCCAAAGCAGCGGTCACAATGCTGACCACCCAGTACGCCCGGGGGCTGCCCAGCATCCGCTTCAACGCCGTCGATCCCGGCTATACCGCCACCGAGTTCAACGGCCACAGTGGGCCTCAGACTGTGCTGGAAGGCACCGACGCCATCGTCACCCTGGCGACTGAGGCTCCAGAGGCGGGGACTGGCCGGTTCATTGACCGCTTTGGGCCGGTGGCTTGGTAGGCACCGAGCGAGGGGAAGAAGCGGCGGGCCAGCCCAGAACCGGAAACCTAGCCCACCCCACAGCCTGAAGCGGTGGAGGTCAAGGTACCTGAGGGGTGAAGGTACGTAATCAGCCTCCAGCGGGGGCCAAGCTGAACTGGAGTGAACCAACGGAAGAGGTTGAGAGGCCGTGCAGGTCGCCACTGGACTGTCTTCTGCCCGTGCGGCTGAGCTGCGGCTGCACCGTTATCCAGCAGGAGTGCGTTTCTCTCGGCCAAGTGCTGCGCCGGGCCTGACGTTAGGAACTCCAGTGCAGGTGCGCCCTCTTCAACGCGCCTGCACGCAGGACAAGCAGGTATGCTGGGCGCGTGCCCCGTTCAGCCACTGCATCCCCGACCGTGTTGGGCGTGGCTTGCGGTGTGCTGGCGTGGACGTTGGCCGCGCTTAACGGAAAGGTGGGGCGGTTGAGCTTGGTCACCCTGCTGACCAGCATCCTGATCAGCTACGGTGTGGGCGCGCTGAGTCTTTGGGTGAGACCGGGCCAACGGCAGACCTCAGCGGATGCCGGCACCCTCGCTCGGGGCAGACTGGGGCGCTACACCACTGGATTTCTGCTGACGGTGGCCTTGCCCGTGCTCGTTGGGGCGGGCGTGTGGTGGTGGTCCGTCTCACAGGCCCGCTTCTAAGCTGAGCATTGGAGCCGCTTTGATCCACTGTCTTAAGGCGAGCAATAGGGTTCCAAGATTGCGGGCAGTGCCGGCGATATTTTCGGTGGACTGCGCGAGTTGCGCAGGCACCTCGCTTGAATTCGGCGGTATACGTGTTGCGCTGGGTCATGGGGTGCCTCCGCGTGAATCGGGGCTTAACTCCAGGTGTGCAACATCGACTCACCCTCAGTTGAGATTTGCGCCCGCTATGGCGTGACTTTTCCGCCCCCCTCTTCCTAATCTTCAGAAGGCTGCGGGGGCCATGGTTAACCGTAGACATGGCGCAGCAGTCTCAGGGGCAGACCCTTGGGAGGAGGAACTTAGGATCAGATTTCCCCTCATACGGACTCCGATTCGTTGGTTGAGAGAGGCCACCCGTGGAAGAGGGTGTGCTGGGTGAGGAGGTCAGGCTGTGTTTCGA
>NZ_SSNW01000013.1 GCF_004801315.1 Deinococcus sp. Arct2-2 | reverse complement strand
GCTGGGCTAGCCCTCACACGACTGAAGTCGCGTGCTTCCCGCCCAGACCCGTGAAGAACTGGGTCACGTGTCCCCCCCAGTCTGCTCCGCAGCCAGCCCCTCAAAGGGGGGCGTTGCGCCAGTAACGGGGGTTGCACGCCACCTAAACGCTCTTCATCCCCTCAAACGGCTCCCGGCACGCCTGACACACATACATCCGTTTGCACAGGGCCGAGCCGAATGAGGCGGTCATGCGCGTATCGAACGAGCCGCAGCGGGGACAGCGCACAGCTTCCGGCTCCAACGTCATAAAGAGGGTGGATTCACCGTTGGGCGCGGGCGGCGCGATGCCGTAGGTTTCCAGCTTGGCGCGGGCTTCGGGCGTGATGTCATCGGTTGTCCACGGCGGGCTGAACACGTTTTCCACGGTTACAGCGTCGGCCCCGGCAGCGGCCAAAGCCTCGGTGATCCCCTGCCGGATGACATGTAGGGCGGGGCAGCCGCTAAAGGTGGGCGTAAAGCGCACGCGGACGCCGTGCTCACCGACGTCGCTGTGTTCAACGATATCTATGCTGCGCACCATCCCCATTTCCACAATGTTGACTACCGGAATTTCGGGGTCGGCCACGCCACGCAGAGCGTCCCAGTAATTTTGAACGCTGAGGGCCGTCATCACCAAACCCGAGATTCGGGAAATTCCCGCGCCACACGCTGAAAATCGGCCAGCAGCGGGACGAGGTGTTCGGTGTGCTGCTGGCGGTTGTAGGGGAGGGGGGAAAGGGTAGGAAAACTGAGGCCCACGCCTTCCAAATGCCCGCGCACCAGCCTTTGCCAGCGGGTCTGCACGTCGGCCACATCGGGCAGCAGGCCAGCGGCCACCGCATCAGCTTCGGTGGGCAGCGGTTCACCTAGGCCCAGCGCGTAAGGCCAAAGCTGGGTCAGGGCGTCCTGCGTGCGGCGCGTGCTTTCCGGCGTGCCCAGCGCGAGGCGTTCCACCCACAGCGCCGTATGTTGCAGGTGGAATTTCTCTTCGCGCAGGGCTTGGGTGGCGGCTTCGGCCAGCGGCACATAGCTGCTCTGGCGTGCGGCGTCCAGCCACAGCACTTCCCACGCATCAAACAGGTACTGGCGCACCATCGTCACCGCCCAGTCGCCTTTTGGCAGCTCGGTCAGCGGCACATTGCGAAATTCGGCGGCGTCGCGGTGATAAGCCAAAGCATCGGCGTTGCTGCCGTCCAGCGCGGCCCGCAGCCCCAGCCACAGCGTCGCGTGGCCCAGTTCATCCTGTGCAATGTTTGCCAGCGCAATATCTTCTTCCAACAGCGGTGCGTGCCCCGTCCACTCAGCCACCCGGTGAGACAAAATCATCTCGTCGTCAGCCAGCGCAGTAAACCGGGCAATCAAGGCAAGTTTGACCGCTTCAGTCAATATGGGTCGAGTCAGGGCTGTTTCAGTCATGGTCGCCGCCTCTCGCCGCTTTCTTGTGGGCGCTGGCGTGTTGACCCACCACGCCGTAGCTGCTTTGCTGCTTATAGGTTTTGTCTTTGGCAGGCGCAAACCAGCTTTCTACAGTTTCCGCACTATCCACACTCCGCACCAGCGCCGAATCGGGAACGATCCACCACACCAGCAGTTCATCTCCAAATTGAAGGCGGGCGGCGTCTAGCGCGTCTTGCGGGCTGCCCGCGTCCAGTGTTCCCAAGTGGTCACCCAGCACCATAGAGCGCCGGTTGGTCTTCTTCCCGAAGATGTGAAAGCTGCCGCTGCCGCCCTGTGGCAAGCCTTTTCCTGCGTCAAGTTCCTGTTTGGTCAGCGCGTAAATCTGATCGGCGCGGGCCACCCACAAACTGACTGCCGCCGGACGCCGCGCAAACACGCTGCGGGCAGTAAACAAGGCGTGCTGGCCGTCGCCCGCATGGACGCTGCCCACCGCCTGATGCACTTTGCCGGGGCCGTCCTGCTTAAACACTTCCCAGCGCGGGAGTTCACTCATCGGCTCACGCTCGCTTGGCTCCGCTCTCCCGCGCGGCGTAGGCGTCCAGCGCGTCGCGCACCCAAGCGCCGCCCTCGTGCGCCTGTTGACGTGCGCCCAGCCGCTCTTTGTTCAGGCCGCGCTCACCCTTCACCACAGCCCAGAACTCCGTCCAGTCAATCGCGCCGTGCTTCCAGTTGCCTTGCTCGTCCTGGTGCATGTCGGCGTCGGGAATGGTCAGGCCCGCTTCCAGCAGTTCGGGCACATGCTCGTTCATGTATTCCTGCCGCACCTCGTCGTTGCTTTTCAGCTTCACGCCCCAGCGGCTCAGCACGCCACTGTTGGGGCTGTCGGCGTCGTGTGGGCCAAGCATCATCAGCGAGGGCCACCACCACCGGTTCAGGGCGTCCTGCGCCATTTCGCGTTGCTGCGGCGTGCCCTGCGCGTACAACACGATCATTTCTTTGCCCTGCTTGTGGTGAAAGGTTTCCTCGGAGCAGATGCGAACCATGGCCCGGCTGTACGGCCCATAGCTGCACCCGGCCAGCATCGTCTGGTTCTTAATCGCCGCGCCGTCGACCAGCCAGCCGATCATGCCCACATCGGCCCAACTGTGCGTGGGGTAATTGAAGATGCTGCTGTATTTGGCCTTGCCGCTCAGCAGCGCGTCTACCATATCCTCGCGGGTTGCGCCCAAGGTTTCGGCAGCGTGGTAAAGGTACTGCCCGTGCCCCGCCTCGTCCTGCACCTTCGCCATCAAAATCAGCTTGCGCTTCAGGCTGGGGGCATAAGAAATCCATTCGCCTTCCGGCAACATGCCGACCACTTCACTGTGCGCGTGCTGGGAAATCATGCGAATCAGTTGGCGGCGGTACTCGGCGGGCATCCAGTCGCCGGGTTCGATCTTGTCGCCAGCGGCAATGCGGGCCTCAAAGGCTGCCAGTTGTTCGGGCGTCTCGGTGAGCAGGGCAGCAGGAGCGGGAACGCTGGCTGGGGCAGTGTGAATCTGGGTCATGGGCAAACCTCCGGGCAGGGGGAGAGGGCGGCAACTCTGATGGCCTTTATTCTAGCAGATGGATGCTGCCTAACGTTAGTTAGGTTAAGGGTGCGGTGTCGATGGAAGATGAACCCCCCAGTCTGCTTCGCAGCCAGCCCCCCTAAGGGGAGCGCAAAAGATGTGTTGTCCCCACCTGTAAGGGGGGCGTCGCGAAGCAATGGGGGGGTTCACACGCCAACCTCTTCGCCCCAACCCCCTACACTCCCCCCATGACTTCCAACCGCCCCACTTCTGTCTCCAATACCCCCAGTCCACCGGGGCGCACCAGGCCGCTGGGCGCAGAAATCCGGGCACTACTTACGCTGGCCGCCCCCGTCATCGGGTCGCAGTTTGCCACCAACGCCCTCGCGCTCGTCGGCACTGCTGTTGTTGGGCGCTTGGGTGCGGGCCAGCTTGCGGCGGCGGCTTACGCCAATGCTGGCTATTACCTCGGATTCATCGTATTGCTGGGCGTCATGCTGTCGGTGGCCCCGCGTGTGGCGGCGGCGGCGGGGGCGGGCGATCCAGTGGGCATCGCCAAAGCGTTCCGGGGTGGGCTGTGGCTGGCGGGCCTGCTCTCAGCCGCGTTTTTGCCCGTTGCCTTCCTGGCCGCGTGGGGCCTAGAGCAGGTGGCCCCAGCAAACTTGCGCGGCGATTTGGCCGGAGATTATTTGCGCCTGTACGCGCTGGGCATGCCTGCTACGCTTGCTTTCGCGGCCCTGCGCGGCGGATTGGAAGGCACAGGGCACGCCCGCATCGTCACGCTGGTCGCAGTGGCGGGCGTGGCGCTCGTCGCGGTACTCAGCCCGGCTTTGGCTTTTGGCTGGGGGCCGCTGCCTGCCCTCCAGCTGCGCGGAGCGGCGTTGGGCAGCTCTATCACGTCTTGGGTGCTGGCGTTGACTCTACTGCCGCTGGCATTGCGGCGCTTGCCCCGGCCCGTGCTTCCCGCTGGTGCAGTCCGGTCAGAGGTGGGCGCATTGGCCCGCTTGGGCTGGCCCATCGGCCTCACATTGGGCGCAGAGGGCGGGCTGTTTTCGGTCACGGCCCTGCTGATGGCCCGCTTTGGCCCCGATGCGTTGGCTGCGCACAACGTGGCACTTCAGGTCATTACCGCCGTGTTTATGCTGCCACTGGGCTTGGCAACGGCCACTGGAATTCGCGTGGCGCGGGCACACGGTGCAGGGCAACTGGCCGCTGCCCGCCGCGCCGGATTGGTAGGCGCAGGCCTCGCCATCGCGCTGATGGCTTCGTTCAGCCTCGTCTACATCTTCGCCCCGCACCTGTTTATCGGCCTGTTCGTCAATGTGCGCGATCCAGCCAACGCCCCGCTGATCGCTTCCGCCAGTGCGTTTTTGCTGATCGCCACTCTCTTCCAGATGTTCGACGGCCTGCAAGTCACCGCCAACGCCGCCCTGCGCGGCCTGCAAGACACGCGCATTCCGCTGCTGATTTCGCTGGCCGCCTACTGGGTCGTGGGCCTCGGCTTCGGCTCGCTGCTGGCGTTTGGGTTGGGCGTCGGCCCACGCGGGCTGTGGTTTGGTCTTACGGCGGGGCTGACCTTCGCGGCAGTGGCGTTGCTCTCGCGATTTTTGCACCATACGCGGGCTGGTCAGATGCGCTAACGTTTCTGCCGATTCCATTCCTGCGCCCGCCGCTGTGCTTGCGCTTGGGCCGCGTTCCAGAAGGCGGTTTCCAGTCGCGTCAATTGCTCCGACGAAGGCTCTGGGGTGCGGGGCTGAGGCTGACGGTAATCGGTCGCTTCCAACCGCGCCAGTAATGAAACGTGTGCCGGATCGATTTGTTGAAGCTGCTGGGCCGCGTCCAGCACCGTCTGCTCGGATGCGCTACCGCCTGCCAAGGCCAACGCTGCATAGTGCCGCGACAACTCTTGTAGGTCGGCCACGCTGGGCGCGTACACCCACGGCCCGTATTCGCCGAGCAGCACCAGGAATCCAGTCCACTCCCGGCCCATGATTTCGGTCAGCACATCCGTCAAGGTTTCCCGCCGCGTGCCGGATGCTCTCGGTAGTAGCCACGGACGCACGCGGCTGAGATCGGCCAAAATGTGCGGTTCGCGGGCCAATTGCCCTGCCCACCGTCCCGCATCCGAGGGCGAGGACACGTCATTCAGTTCCACCAGATGCGCCAACCGCGTGCGGGCCGCAGGCGTCAGGCGGACTTGGCGCGGCGTGGGCACACCTACGCTCGCCCAAAGTTGCAAAGAATCAGGGTCAGAAAAAGACACGCCTGTATTGTGCCGGGCCGGAGTAAGCGGGTGCATCTGCCGTTTTCGATGTGCGTCATTAGAAGTGCTGTGCCGAAAGCACAATGAAACCTCCTCTGCCGCTTTTGGCTTGGGTTGAAGGCAGAGGCAAACTGCTAACAAAAGCTTCAAAGTGCCAGAAAGTGAGCAGCGAAAATAAAAATACTTGCTAATTAATAACATTGCTGGCCTTCTTTCCATCTTGTCATCCTCTGAAATCGAAAGCCCCACCTGTTGACGGGTTCTTCATCTTGTCGTAAGCTCTGAAAGTATCGAAATTCAGCAACCGGTTCCCGTACCGGAGGAGGTGAGGCGTGATTCAGGCGCGTCGTGGCGAAATTCTGTCGTTGGTGCATCAGCATGGAGAGTTGCCGGTTTCGGAACTTTCAAAACTGCTGGGGGTCTCCGAGGTCACGGTACGCAGCGATCTGCAAGTGCTGGCCGGGGCTGGACAACTGCGCCGTACACGCGGCGGGGCCAGATTGCCGCTGGATGTGCGCGGTGAAGCTCCGCTTGAAGAAACCCGCCACCGCCACGCCGACGCCAAACGCCGAATCGGGCGGGCTGCCGCCGCTCTGGTGCAAGACGACGAAACCGTGTTTTTGGATGTCGGTAGCAGCACTACCGAAGTTGCCCGCGCCCTCTCACCCACGCTCCGCAACGTCACTGTCGTTACGCCGGGCCTCAACATCGCGCTGGAACTGGAGCGCCTGCCCAACCTGCGCGTCATCGTCACAGGCGGCACGCTGCGGCCCCTTCAGCACAGCCTTGTCAGTCCTTACGCCCTAGAAGTGCTGCGCCACATTCACGCCGACCGGCTGTTTTTGGGGTGCAACGGGGTAGACGCCGTGCAGGGCATCACCAACGCCAACCACGAAGAGGCCGAAGTGAAGCGGGCGATGGTGGCCCAGTCGCGTCAGGTCATCGTGGTGGCCGATCCCAGCAAACTCGGCGTGGTCAGCCGGGCGCATATTGCCCCAGCCAGCCGCGTGACTACCCTTATTACCGCCCGCCACGCCACTGGGCCGCCAGCCGATTTGTTGGCCCTGATTTCTGACGTTCAAGTGGTCTAAAAGTCTAAGGTCTAAGGAAATGGGGCGATTGAGACGCTGGATTTCCTCTGCCCGTTCCAAGACTCTGAACGCAATTATCTGTACTTAGTCCCTTAGACCCTCGAGCCTTAGACGCCCTTACGCCGTAACCCATCACCGCAATCCCCACCCGTGCCTTTGGAGGCCGTATGAAGAAACCGCAATTGAAGACCGCCCTGCTCTCCCTATCCGCTCTGCTGTTTGCTGGAAGCGCCCTTGCCGCCGATCCCGCTTTCCCCAAAGCGCCCGCTGGCAAGGTCACGCTGGAAGTTTGGTCTTGGGTTCCCGGCCTCGATAAAACGGTGGCGGCCTTCGAGAAGGCTTACCCCAACATCGATGTGAAGGTGACCAACCTTGGCGGCGGCCCCCAGACCTACACCAAGCTGCTGACCACCCTGAAGGCCGGAACGGGCGCGCCCGACGTGGCCCAAGTGGAATACGGCTTCGTGCCCTCGTTCGTCGATACGGGCGGATTGGCCGACCTGAGCACCCTCGGGGCCAACAACTACAAGAAGTACTTCGTGCCGTGGACGTGGGGACAGGTCAGCCCTGACGGGAAAGCCGTATTCGCCATTCCGCAGGACACCGGCCCCTTTGCGATGGTGTACCGCGACGACGTGTTGAAGAAGTACGGCATTGCTGCGCCCAAGACGTGGGCCGAGTACGAAAAAGCTGCCGCCACCATGTACACCAAGAGCGGCGGCAAGGTCAAGATGGGCAACTTCTACGCCACCTTCGCCCCTTGGTTCATGGCGCTGGCGTGGGCCGACGGCGGGCAGTTCTTTAAGCGCGACGGCGATAGCTGGGTGCAGACCCTCAACAACCCTAGCGCCAAGAAAGTGCTGAACTACTGGTACGGCATGATCAAAAAGGGCCACGTGGGCACCATTCAGGCCTTTACCGCCGACTACTGGAACGCAGCCGGAGCCGGACAAGTCGCTTCCAACTTTGAAGCAGCGTGGGGACCCGGTGGCTACGCAGGCAGCATGAAAGACAAGGGCGCGGGCCTGTGGCGTGCAGCCAACATTCCGCAGTGGACGGCCAGCAACACCGTCAAGAGCGGCAACTGGGGCGGCAGCTCTAGCGTCGTCACGGCCCAAAGCAAGAACAAGCAAGCGGCCCTGCTGTTCAGCTTGTGGCTCAACCTCTCGGAAACCGCCATCAGCCAGAACTGGACGAACGGCGGCCTGTTCCCCGCCAGCGACGCAGGCCTTGACTTTGCCATTCTGAAAGACAAGACCAAGAACCCCAGCAAGTTCTTCGGCGGGCAGGACATCAGCAGCGTGTACGCCACCGCCAGCCGGGGCGTCAACGTAAACTTCCAGTGGGCACCTTGGTTCCCCTTTGCCAACGACAACTTCAACAAGCAGATGGATTTGATGCTGAAGGGCAAACTGACCCCCAATCAAGCGCTGGACGCTTGGCAGCGCGAAACGCTGGCCGAAGCCAAGAAGCAGGGCTACACCGCACGCTAACGCGGGTCACAATCTAAATCGAGCCAACACAACGAGGCAGCGGGGCCGGACAGCAACACGGGTCCGGTTCCGCTGCCTCCGTTCAGAGTCTCAAGGAGCGAGGAATGACGCCCAGTTCGCGAGTATCTAGGTCCACATGGTTGTCAGCCGCCCCTACCTTCCCCGGACGCCAGCGGTGAAGCCCAGTCGCGGCACACCTTGGCTGTTCCTGTCGCCGTTTCTCGTCCTCTTTACCCTGTTTTACATCGCCCCGGTCATGTACGCCGGATACCTCAGCCTGTTCATCAAAAAACGGGCAGGCTTCGGCGCGGCCAAAGAAGTCTTCGGCGGCATGGCCAACTATGTCCGCGCCTTTCAGGACACCGAATTTTTGAGCAGTCTGCTGAATATTCTGAAATTTGGCGTGGTGCAAATTCCGATCATGATGCTGGTGGCTACCGCCCTCGCCCTCGTGCTGGACGCGGCCAAAAACCGCTTGCAAGGCGTGTTCCGTACCGCCTTTTATCTGCCCTACACTATTCCCAGCGTCATCGCGGGCTTGCTGTGGGGGTATTTGTATTCCAAAAACCTGTCGCCCTTTAACCAAATCGTCACAGCATTGGGCGGTGGGCGAGTGGACTTTTTGGGCAGCGATATCGTGCTGTGGAGCATCGCCAACATCGTGACATGGACCTGGACGGGCTACAACATGATCACGCTGTATGCCGCCCTGCAAAACATTCCCACCGATTTGTACGAGGCGGCCCGTATTGACGGCGCGAGTCCCTGGCAACTGACCCGCGATATCAAATTACCCCTGCTGAAGCCCAGTTTGCTGCTGGTGCTGATCTTTTCCATCATCGGCACCATGCAGGTCTTTGCCGAACCGTTCGTGCTGCGTCCCCTCGGCTACGTGCCCGACAACATCACGCCCAATACGTACCTGTACTTGGTGGCCAGCCGCGACGGAAACTTCAGCTACGCCGCCACGCTCGCCATCTTGCTGGCTATTTTTACCTTCTTGATGAGCGCTGTCTTCCTCAGATTCACCCGGCGGGGAGGCGAACTGTAATGGTACGCAAAGAAAAATTTACGCCTCTGCAAATCCTGGCCCTGACGCTGTTCGCCATTTACGCGCTCTTGCCGCTGTGGTGGGTCATCGTGACCATTTTCAAAGACAACGGGCAACTGTTTTCTACCTTCGGCCTGTGGTTCGGCAACAAGTCTTACCTCTCCGAGAACCTGAACACGCTGTTTACCCGCCAAGACGGTATTTTCACCCGCTGGGCCGTCAACAGCATCGTGTACGCCGGAACCACCGCGCTGGGCAGTGTGGTGGTCAGCGCGATGGCTGGATACGCTTTTTCCGCCTACGAATTTAAGGGCAAAGACGCCCTGTTTGGCCTCATTTTGGCCACCATCATGGTGCCCAGTACCGCGCTGGTGCTGCCCCTGTTCCTGATGATGCAGAAGATGGGCCTGCTGAACACTTACTGGGCCGTGATTTTGCCCGGTTTGGTCAACCCGTTCGGCCTGTACCTGATGCGCCTGTTTTGGGATGCAGGTTTCCCTAAAGACCTGATGGAAGCCGCCCGAATAGACGGTGCAGGCGAGTGGACGATTTTTCAGCGCCTCGGCCTTCCGCTGGTGCGCGGCGGCTTGGTCACGGTCGGCCTGTTTGCGTTCGTGGCCGCGTGGAACAACTTCTTCTTGCCGCTCGTAGCCGTCAGCCGCGAAGATCTGTTTCCCCTGACACTCGGCCTGAGCGTGTGGAACCAAACCAGTTCGAGCAGCGGGCAGGAGCCGATTTACACCGTCATCGTATTGGGTAGCCTGATCTCGATTTTGCCGCTGGTGCTGGCGTTCCTAACGTTGGGCCGCTACTGGCAAGGCGGACTGGCCAACGGAGCGGTGAAGGGGTGAGCAGCTGTTGATGTGCGGTGGCCTAGGGCGCACAGGCTCTAGGCCATGAGCCATCAATCCCCACCAAATACCACATCTTTTCCCACGATCCACCACCCATAACCCGCTCCCAAATCTCAAGGAATCACCCATGACCCAACCCCAGTCCACCGCCGCCCCCCACCTACTTTTGGCCACTTGCGACTACCCGGAGCATGTGCCGCGTGACCGCTGGGAGCCGTATGCACGTCAGCAGCGCGAACTGGGCCTCCGCTTTGTGCGGATCGCGGAATTTGCGTGGAGCCGTATGGAACCTGCGCCGGGCGTGTACGACTGGACGTGGCTGGACGAGGCCGTTGCCGCTTACGCCGCAGAAGGCTTGGGCGTGGTGCTGTGTACGCCGACCGCCACGCCCCCTGCATGGCTGATCCGTGCCCATCCGGAAATTTTGCCCTTTGATGAGCAGGGCCGCGTGCGTGAATTCGGCTCGCGCCGCCATTACGACTTTGCCTCGCCCGTGTACCGCCAGCATTCTCAGCGGATTACGCAGGCAATGGCCGACCGCTACGGCCAGCACTCAGCAGTGGTGGGCTGGCAAACCGACAACGAATTTGCTTGCCACGACACGGGCCGCAGCTATGGCGGAGCCAGTGCCGCCGCTTTTCCGGGCTGGCTAGAGCGCAAATACAGCACGTTGGACGCCCTGAATCTGGCCTGGGGCAACGTGTTCTGGAGCATGGACTACACCGACTGGGCGCAGATTCGGCCTCCCAATCTCACGGTCACGGAACTCAATCCCAGCCACGTCGTCGATTTTTACCGCTTCGCCTCCGACATGGTGGCCGAATTTCAGGCCGAGCAAGTCGCCATTTTGCGTCAGCGTTCGCCGGGCCGCTTCATCACGCACAATTTCATGATTTTTGAGAAGGGCTTTGACCATTATGCGGTGGCAAAGGGGCTGGATTTCGTGACGTGGGACAACTATCCCACGGGAATGTTGGAATTCTTCGCGCCGCCGGGATTCGAGGGCCACAAAGTCACGTATGCCCGCACGGGGCACCCGGATTTGATCGGTTTCAACCATGATTTGTACCGGGGAATGTTGCGGGGGAGTGTGGAACGTGGAGCGTGGGAGGTGGGCAAAGCTGTGTTTCAGTCTTCGCCCCACGATCCACGGTCTACCCCCCACGATCCCGGTTTCTGGGTGATGGAGCAGCAGTGCGGCCAAGTCAACTGGGCACCTCATAACCCCCTCCCAGCCGACGGCGCGGTGCAGTTGTGGACGGCCCAAGCGTGGGCACACGGGGCCGATGTGGTCAGCTATTTCCGCTGGCGGGCCGCGACGATGGCGCAGGAAGTCATGCATTCCGGCTTGCTTCGGCACGATGAAACGCCTGACCGGGGCCACGCCGAAGTGGGCGCACTGGTCGATGCAGGCCTAGAGCGGTTTCCGCTGGGGCCGGTGCCTGCGCGGGTGGCCCTGCTGCACGATTACGACAGTTTGTGGCTGTACGACCAGCAAAAACACAGCGCCAGCCTGAATTACTGGGCGCAGGTCTTGGCCTACTATTCGGCGCTGCGTTCGCTGGGCGTTGATGTAGACGTCATCAGCGCCAATTCTGACTTGACCGGGTACGCGCTGGTGGTGGCTCCGGCTATCACGCTGGTTGGTGCAGACCGGGCCGCCCGCTGGACTGCGGCGGTGCGGGGCGGCGTGCATCTGCTGTGTGGGCCGCGTACCGCTTTCCGCACTCCCGGCGGCGAAACGTGGGCCGAGGGGCAATTTGGGCCGCTGACCGAGTTGATCGGGGCCAAACTGGGCCAATACGATTCCATGCGCCCCGGCCTGTCTCAAGAGATTCGGGGCACGGCAGATCAAACTTTTGAGGCGCAGTATTGGGCCGAAAGCTACCGCCTCAGTGCTGCTGATGGGGGAGACGACGGAGCGGCGGCTGAAGCGCTCTACCGCTACGTAGGCGGCCCACTGGACGGCCAAGCCGCCGTGATTCGCCGCGCTGCTGGGCAAGGTCAGTTGACCGTGATTGGCGCACACAGCCCCGACCTGATCCGTACCGTGCTGGAAGACGTGCTGGCGGGCGTCAACGTGCCTACCACCCGCCTCCCAGACGGCGTGCGCATCAGCCGACGCGCAGGCCACACGCTGGTGCAAAACTGGCTGCCCACAGCGGTGGAGTGGCAGGGCAAAACACTCGCGCCCGTCAGCTTCGAGATGATTGGTTTACTGGAATCGGGTCAGGGAGAGCAGTGATGTTTGAACAGGAGAAACGCCACGTTGGCGAGTGGGTGCTGGACGTGCGACCCGAAGAAATTCGCGTGTTGGTCAGCGGCTTCCAGTCCTGGAGTGAAGCCGAACTGCGCCCGCTGACCGACCTTCAGGCTGTGCCTCTGATGAAATGGCGGCACGAGCAGGGTCACGACCCGGCCTTTTTGCCCAGTGGGGAGGCGGGCGTGTGGCGCAGTCATACTGTGTTGGCGCTGGTGCGGCCCAATGGCAGCGGTTGGGTAGGCTCCGCGTTGGACGCCACTCACACGTTTACCCACTGGGAGGCCCGTGCCGACAGCCCACAGGTGCGCGTCACCTGCACAGGCGAAGGCCCCGCCGTAGAGGTGATGTGGCAAGAGACTCCGGATGTGATCGGCACACTGGAAACCCTGTCGGCGCAATTGGGCAACACCATGCACGCCCTTACGCCGTCGCCGCTGCGGGTGTGGTGCAGCTGGTACAGCTATTACCGGGGCGTGACGCTGGAAAACATGCTGGAGAATGCGCGGCTGGCCCGCCAACACCGCCTGCCCTTCGACGTGTTCCAACTTGATGACGGCTTTCAGGCCGATTTGGGCGACTGGTTCGAGCCGTCCGGGCATTTCGGTGGTCACGCCTCCGAGCTTCCGGCCCAACTTCAAGCCCTCGGATTCACGCCCGGCATCTGGCTGGCCCCCTTCCTCGCCTCGCCCACTTCCAAGCTGTTCCGCGACCATCCCGGTTGGATGCTGAAAGGCGAAGACGGCCAACCCTTGCCTGTAGGCAACAATTGGGGCGGCGCGTACTACACGTTGGATACCACCCATCCCGAAGTCTTGGTGTGGCTGCGCGAATTGTCGGCCACGGTGCGCGGCTGGGGGTACACCTATCTCAAACTCGACTTTTTATACGGTGCGGCGTTGCCCGGCGTGCGGCACGACCCCAGCATCGGGCGGGCGCAGGCCTACCGCAATGCCATGCAGGCCCTGCGCGACGGCGCACCCGACGCCTTTATCCTCGCGTGCGGCGCACCGCTGGCGGGCAGTATCGGCCTTGTAGACGCCATGCGAACTGGTCCCGACGTGGCCCCCTACTGGGATGAAGAATCGCGCCGGGTCTGGCTGGGCGACGCCACCGGCCCCAGCGCCCGCAACGCGCTGCACACGGCCCTCAGCCGCTGGTATCAGCATTCTTGGTATCAGCCCGACCCCGACGTCGCCATCGTGCGCCGAGAACTGAGCCTGCTGAACCACCACGAGCGAGGGGCCATCGCCGGAATGCTGGATATCATCGGCGGTCTGCGGGCCAGCAGCGACCCAATTGGAATGCTGGACGATGAGGGTTTGGCCCTCCTGCAACGGTGTCTTCAGATCAGCACGCCCGACCGCCCTGCCACCCTGACCCACAGTTTCGGGGGCGCGGTCACTCATTTTTCACGGGGAACCTTTAACTTGACTGACCAATCTGTAACGGATCTTCCCGCACACGCCTATCTTGGGCAGCGTTTATGACTGACTCTTTGTCCAGCCCTCCCGTGTCGGATCAGCCGCCCGCCACCTTTCAGGCCGATTTTGTCAAGCCGGATGGCCGCGCCCTGACGCTGTACGGCCTGCAACCCCTTCAGATCGAGGGCGACTTGCCCAACATCGGCGATCCCGTCGACGCCCGCCCAGTGCTGCGCTGGCACCCGCTGCGTTCGGAATGGGTCATGTACGCCGCGCACCGCCTGAACCGTACCTTTTTGCCGCCGCCGGATTACAACCCGCTGGCCCCTTCCCGTGTGGGCGGTCATCCCACCGAGTTGCCCAGTGGTAACTACGATTTGGCCGTATTCGACAACCGTTTTCCCAGCCTCACGCTAGATGCACCCACGCCGCCTAACCCGCTGGAACGCGCTGGCGTGGGCAAATGCGAAGTGGTGGTGTTCAGTCAGAACGCCGATGGCCGCCTGTCTGACCTGACCGACGACCAGATGACCCTCTTGATTGACGTATGGGCCGACCGCACCACCCGCCTGGCCGCCACAGGCAAGATTCGCAGCGTGCTGGCCTTCGAAAACCGGGGTGTGGAAGTCGGCGTGACCCTGCACCACCCGCACGGCCAGATCTACGCCTACGACCACATTCCGCCTGTGCAGGAGCGCATGGTAGCGGGGGCCGAGGCTCACCGCGCCCAGTCGGGTCAGGCGTGGCTCACCGATTTCGTAGCCGCGGAGCGAGAGGCCACCGTGCGCGTGGTCCACGACGGCGGGAAGGCCATCAGCATTGTGCCGCCCTTTGCCCGCTACACCTACGAAGCGTGGGTCATGCCTACCCGCGCCGCCTCGCTGCTGTCCGAACTCGACCCCGCCGAGCGCCGCGCCTTCGCCGTGACCCTCAAAGACACCTTGCTGCGCCTAGACGCCCTGTTTGGCGTGAGAATGCCGTACCTGATGACCGTCCACCAGGCTCCAGTCGACGCGCTGCATCCTGATTTCCCGCTGCACATCGAAATTTATCCATATTTGCGTGCGCCGGGCCGCATGAAATTCTTGGCCGGAACCGAGCAAGGTGCGGGCGAGTTTGCCAACGACAAGTTCCCCGAAGCGGCAGCCGAAGAGTTGCGCGGCGTGACGCTATGAGCGCCGCCTCTGCTTCCGGTTCTCTCTCGGCCAACACGTTTGCCGACCTGTTCGGCAGCGCCCCAGAGGTCACGGGTTCGGCACCGGGCCGCGTCAATCTGCTGGGCGAACATACCGATTATCAGGGCGGATTCGTGCTGCCCACCGCTATTCCTCAGCAGGCCACCGTCTCGCTGGCCCGTAATGGCAGCGCCCAGCACGTTATTTACAGCGCCAATCTGGATCAGACCCTGACCGTGCCTGTGGGAGAAGTTGGCTCCGATTTTGCCCCCTACATCACGGGTTGCCTGAACCTGAGCGGCGTGGCCGAGGGAATGAACGTTCACATTCACAGCGACGTGCCCAGCGGCGGCCTCAGCAGCAGCGCGGCGCTGGAAGTGGCAACCTTGCGCGCCCTGCGCGAACTGTTCGGCCTCGACCTGAACGACGTAGAGTTGGCCCTGCGCGGCGTCAAAGTCGAGCACGAATTCGTGGGTGTGATGTGCGGCGTGATGGATCAGATGGCGAGCAGCATTGCCAATACGCGCACCATGCTGCTGATCGATACCCGCTCGCTGGAGTACCGCGCCGTGGCTTTTCCGGCGGGCGCGGAAGTGTTGGTCATTGATTCGGGCGTGCCCCGCCGCCTCGCGGAAAGCGGCTACAACGAACGCCGCGCACAGGTGGAAGAAGCCAGCCGCCTGCTGGGCGTGGCCCAACTGCGCGACGTGACCGACCTGCAGAGCTTGGAGACCTTGCCTGAACTGCTCCGGATGCGGGCGCGGCATGTGGTCAGCGAAAACGCCCGCGTGCAGGCGGCCCTGCTGCCCACCACCGACGCTGTGGCCTTCGGGCAACTGATGAACGCCTCGCACGCCAGTCTGCGCGATGATTACGCCGTGTCTTTACCCAGAGTAGATACGCTGGTGGCCCTGCTGCAAGCCGACCCAGACGTATTCGGCGCACGTATGACCGGCGCAGGCTTTGGCGGTGCAGTGGTGGCCCTCGCCCGCGAAGGCGTGGCCGTGCAAGTGGCGGAGCGCGTGTTGGCCGAGTACGGCCCGGAAGGCCAGCGGGTGGTTCCCTGAGCAGTAGCCCCTAAAGCATTTGTCCGAAGTACAGCGCCAGAGAAGAGACGACTGACGCTTCCATTCTCCCAAATACTCCCCCCAATTCACCCACTCCGTTCGGTCAAAAGCGAACAACACTTTTGACCAATGCTCTAAACCACTCCTCATTTTATTCGGGTTGACTTCATGGTTGAGGTCAGCCCGTTTTGTTTCTCCTAACCTCTGGTTATGATTTCCCCGATTCTGGATTTGGCAGGCGTCACGTTAGAGGTTAACCATTTGCCGCGTGGCATGCGCTTTTATGAGCAAGTGCTGGGGCTGCGGCTCCTGCACCACGATGAAGAACAGGGCGTGGCCGAATTCGAGGTCAACGCGCACCAAACGCTGACCCTCTGGAAACCCGTCACGCGGCAGGCCAATTCGTCCCGGCTGGCCCCCTTGCGGGCACGGGGCGCGTCGCATTTGCATTACGCTTTCCAAATCCTGCCGGATGACCTAGAAGGCTGCAAAGCCCTGCTGGGCGCACACGGATTGGAGTGGACAGAAATTAATCTGGGCACTGAAGACCGCCCCGATTGGACACTGTATTTCTACGATCCGTTCGGGCATGGCCTAGAGTTGCGCGGCGTAGACCTGATCGACGAGCGGCGACCCTATTTTTTGCCGTCGCCCATAGAGCGCCCCGCCCATGCCCTTCCTGTGTTTGGATTACGGGAAGTCGCTTTAGGCTTTGGCGACTATCCGGCCATGCTGGAGCGGCTGCCCCGAGCTTACGGGTTCGCCTTTGCCAAAGAGCAGGACGACCGCAACTTTGCACAGTTCACGCTGGGGCCACGGGCTGAGGAAGACGGCAACGGCACGCCCCGCCGCTGGCTGTATGCGTGGGATCCGCAAGTGGGCTTGGCCGACATGCTGGGCGGCGATCACGTTCACGCCCGCTTTTACGCCGATGTAGACGCAGTGGCCGAGTTGGTGAAAGCGGCGGGTTTGCCCCATATTCAGGACAAAGAAGGGCTGGCAGTGCGCGACCCGGAAGGCCACGTCTTTGAGTTTGTGGCGGTGAAATAAAGCGGGGTTTTGGCGGGACATTAAAAAGATTTCAGGTCATCTGGTGTTTCCCTATCCACCTATGGAACAGCGGGGTTAGGGAGCAGTGCAGAGGCATCCCCAACCCGTGCATAGAAGTCATTTTACTTCCGCATCACCGGGCAATCATCCCACCCAGTACAAATAACAGAGGCGAGCCAACTTGGCTCGCCTCTTGCTTTTATGCCTTCCTGCTTAGGCTTTGCCGACCGCCTGTCCCCAGGGATCAAGCACCACTTTGATACAGCCGTCGTGCTTCTCGCGGAAGGTTTTGTACAATTCCGGCGCTTCGTCTAGCGTAGCGCGGTGGGTAATGACGAAGCTTGGGTCTATATCGCCCTTTTCGATGTGCGCCAGCAGCGGCCTGACATATCGGTGCGTATGCGTTTGGCCCATGCGGAACACCAAGCCTTTGGCAAACGCCGCGCCCATCGGCATTTTGTCTACGAGTCCTCCGTACACGCCCGGCATACTCACGGTGCCGCCTTTGGCACAACTCAGAATGGCCCACCGCAGCGCCGTAATGCGGTCAAAGTTCAGGCGCATTTTTTGTTTGGCCGTGTCCATCAACGCGCCGGGGCCGTGTCCGTGTGCTTCTAAGCCGACCGCGTCAATGACGTGGTCGGGGCCGCGCCCGCCAGTGGCTTCACGCAGAGCGATCAGCACGTCGGTCTGCTCGTAGTTGATGGTTTCGATGCCCGCCGCTTCAGCCATTTTCAGGCGCTCCGGCACTCGGTCTACGATGATGACTTTGGCGGCCCCCAGCATCTGGGCGCTGCGGGCGGCAAATTGGCCGACTGGCCCGGCCCCGAATACGGCCACCACGTCGCGGCCCTTCACGATGTTGCAGTTTTCGGCGGCCTGATAGCCGGTGGGGAAAATATCGGTCAGAAAGAGAACTTGATCGTCGCGGAGGTTCGATTCGATTTTAAACCCGCCGACATCGGCAAAGGGCACGCGCACATATTGAGCCTGCCCACCCGCGTAGCCCCCATAAATGTGCGAGTACCCGAACAGGCCGCCGCCACTGACTGCGCCGTACAGGGCTTCGGCCATGCGGTGATTGGGATTGGTGTTGTCGCAGGCGCTGTAATTGCCCCGTGTACAGTGATCGCACAGGCCGCAGGCGATATTAAACGGCACGATCACGCGGTCGCCCACCTTCAGGCGTTTCACGTCTTTGCCCACTTCCACCACTTCGCCCATAAACTCGTGGCCCATGATGTCGCCCTTTTCCATGCTGGGGATGTAGCCGTCCAGCAAGTGCAGATCAGAGCCGCAAATAGCGGTAGATGTGATTTTGACGATGGCGTCGCTGGGCAGCAGCAGCGTCGGGTCGGGCACGGTCTCAATGCCGACTTTGTTGGTGCCTTGCCAAATCAGTGCCTTCACTGGGTTCCCCCGTCGGCCTGCTTGCTACGCTGCTTATTGCCCTGCATCTGCTCTCCTTTTCCGGCCAACTTTTTGGCTTCACTGGCCGCCCGCCCGCTGGTTTGACCCTCGGTGGTGGGCGCAAATCCCAGTTCCTGCTCGCGCTTAAACCGCATCAAGTCGTCACGAAGCTGCTGCGAAGGCTCTTGCCCCGCAATCCGGGCCACCACCGCGCCCGCTGTGCCGCCCGGAGGCTTGTAGCGCAGGCGCACGATGACTTCGGTGCCGCGTTTGCCCGGAGCCGTGCGGAAGATGACTTCCCCGCTGTTGTCTATACTTGCGCCTGGTAACGACTGCCACGCAATTCGCTGACCGGGTTCATCTGCCGTAATCTCGGCGTCCCAACCCACTGTGCCCACCGGAGCCTTCACCGTCCAGTGAGACCGTTTGTCGTCCAACACGCGTACTTCTTGTAGGTGCGTCATTAATTGCGGCAGGTTGTCCAATTTGCGCCAGATGGCATACAGCGCGTCGGCGGGCTTGGCGATGGTGACGGCGTCGCTGACCAACGTTTCACCCGTGTCAGGGTCTTGCTGGATTTTGAGGGCCGTCGCCAGCGGGTTCTTACCCTGCGCGGCCACGATGCTTAGGCCGATGCCCGCGCCCATCAGCGCGATGCGTGCGAAGGGGTGCCCGCGCAAGCCCAGGGCGGCGAGACTGGCCCCGGCAACCGCCACTACGCCGCGCTCCAGCAGGGTCATACTCGCGCCAGTCGTAGAAGCTTGCGGCTCTAGCGGGTCTTCAAAAGAAGCGGCGCTCCCGTGTGCGGGCAAACGCTTGCCGCTCGGCATTCCGCTCTGGTTAGGCGTCATGGCCTCTTCCTAGACATTGAAGTTGCATTTCACACTCTGAGCCGTCCTCAAAAGTGGCTTTGGCGGCTTGGCTTACTGTGTGGAGGGTTTCTGAAGAAAGCGCGAAACGAGTCTAAACACGGTGGGCACATCAGATATGGGTTCGCTTCCACTTGGCAACCAGCTCTAGGGCTGCCTTAAGCTCAGCTGTCTTTTCTGAGTGGGGCTTTTGTTTCATGAATCTAATGTTCATTAAGTTTGCTTATCTCCCCAGTTTATTAGGAAGACACTAACATCTTGGTTCCCGTACATCCGTTCCCTATTTCGGAGGCTGTATGTCGTGTATGTCTGCCCGTTTGCTTCCCGCGCTAACGCTTTCTCTGCTCCTGTTGGGCTGTGGACAGCTGCAGACTCCGGTAGAGGTCGACCCTTACGCCAATGGCCAGAGCTACCCTTGGCAGCACACTGGAACGCTGGCCCCGCAGTCGCTGACGCCGGGAACCAATACGCTGCAATATGAGACCGCTAGCTTTGCCCGCAACAGTTGGGGGCCAGTCGAGCGCAACGCCAGCAACGGCGAACAGAAAGCCGGAGACGGAACGCCGCTGACCCTCAACGGCAAAATGTATGCCCAAGGCTACGGCGTCCACGCGGGCAGCGAATTGCGCTTCAGCTTGGCGGGAACGGGCGGCGCACAGTGCAACAATTTCACCGCCGACATCGGCATAGACGATGAAGTGGGCAGCCGGGGCAGCGTGGTGCTTCAGGTGTACGGCGACGGTGTAAAGCTGTACGACAGCGGCGTGCTGACCGGAGACAGTGCCACCAAGCGGGTGAATGTAGGGGTGGTGGGCCGCCAAGAGTTGCGCCTCATCGTCACTGATGCGGGTAATGGCATCAGCTTTGACCACGCCGATTGGGCCGATCCCCGCTTGGAATGTGCCACCACCGCGCCCGAAGCGGGCAGCGTTGACACCAGTTGGACGGCCCATAGCGTTGCACCGAATTTCATCAAAGCAGTGTTGGAACCAGACCTGAATGTGTTGGTGGGCGGCCTGTTCGTACGCCAGCCGGACAGCAAGCGGTTGGTCATTACCAATACGACTTCTGGCAAATTTGAAGTGGCGCGGCGTTTTGCTGATGGCACGCTAGATACGGGTTATGGGCAGGGGGGCCGGATTGTCACGGATTTTGCGCCGGGCCAGACCGACAATCCGAATGACAGCCGTCAATCTTACGGGGCCAACGACGCGCTGTTGCAACCTGATGGCAAGCTGGTGGTGGTCGGTACAGGCGGGAATCAGCTCAGTGATTTTGCTGTTGCCCGTTACACAGCACAGGGCCAGTTGGACACGACATTTGGGCAGAGTGGCGTAGTTTTCACGTCGCTGGAACCGCTGAAAGACCCGCAACCCAATGACCCCGCCGTATTCAGCACAGACCGCGCCCAACGGGTCTTTTTGGGGCCAGACGGGACTCTGGTGGTGTTGGGAACCTATGAGCAACCCACGCTGCCGCGTATTGCAGGCGCGATCGTTCGCTACACCGCCAATGGCACGTTGGACACCACCTTGCTTAAAGGCCTGCGTCCCATCGGTATGACGCAAGTATCCTCAGACGCGACGGGTGGCCCCCTCACGCTGGCCGTAGAACCCAATGGAGACATGATTTTCGGGGCCAATGGGCGCGCCACCACTTATGTCGGTGTGCTGGTGCAACGCATCCGCAGAAGTGGCTTATACGGCCCCAGCACGCCAAATTTCTTTCTCGGCCCACAATCGCCGCACGCCAATGTCATAACCGACCTCACCTTGCAGCCAGACGGCACAATCTTGGTTGGTGGACGTGCCGATCTTGGCGGCGTTCTTCCATCCGGCGTATTGGTACGCCTCAATCCAGACCTGTCATTCGACAAGACGTTTGGGCCAGATGGCACCGGGCAAGTCGTCACCGCTGCCGAATCAGGCGGGATCCAGAAGATTTTGTTGCAGCCAGACGGTAAAATCGTGGCTGTAGAGAATACCGTTCGGAGATTCTGGCCCTAACAGTTTCGTAAGCTCGCTTTTCAAATTCCAGACGGCCATAACCTAAATCTAGCCTTCTGGCCGCATACTGATTCCCATTCATGAGCGGAACCACTCGCAATTCAGACGGGCCAACGGGGACGCTGTGGCTGATGCACTTGCCTGCCGCCGAGGCAGGGGCATGGCAAACCCACGCTTGTCTGAATGCTGTGGAATTGGCCCGCGCCGAAGCCTTTGCTAGTGTCGCCGCACGCGGATTTTATGTTGCTTCAGTTGTTTTTCGCCGCACCATTTTAGGGGAAGTGTTGCACCTTCCGCCCGCCGAAGTGCAGTTCGAGTTTCCAGCAGGCCGCACCAAACCTCACTTGGCCCCTTCCCAAAACCCTACAGACTGGCGCTTCAACCTGTCCCATTCTGGCGAATATGCTGTGTTGGCGCTGGTGCAGGGCCGGGATGCGGGTGTGGACATAGAGCGGATGCGGGGGGCGGTGAACTGGCGCGGCGTAGCACAAACGGCCTTCTCTCAGTTCGAACAAACGGCCTTGTTTGCTGAGCGGCCCGAGCACACACTGGACACGTTTTACCGCCTCTGGACCGCCAAAGAAGCCTACTTGAAAGCGTGTGGCGCGGGCCTAAGCGTGCCGCTGGAAGCCGTGAGTGTGGCGTTGGCTGGGGCTGACATTGATGTAGCCCAAGCGGTTCCCGGGGATTTGCAGCACTGGCGGGGCCAAGTTGTGCCTTTGCCCGCAGCGTTGGCTCCCGTTTACCGCGCTGCAGTCGTCGTGCAAGCGGCTCCAACCGAGCGCCTCAGCCTCAGCGTGCAGCACTGGACACTTCCCATGCCCTCAGCAGACATTTGAACTGGGTTCACTCTGCGGGGTCTGCTGACAAAAGATGACAAGTAACCGGTAGCGTCAAGAAAAATTCTGGCTTACAGTGAAGACTCGGTTACAGTTCGTCTTCATACAGATTCAGTCCTTCTTCACCGCTGCCGCGCCCGTCTTTCTGGTTTCACTTCTCCTCAGAGGTACACCATGACGAATTCCAAGTGGACGCCTTCCGCCTTTATTCCTGCTGTGGACGGTGCGGGGTTGGCTGCTGAAGTTGCTCAGCCTGCCGAACCTATCGCCATCGTCGGCATAGGCTGCCGCTTTCCCGGCCAGTCCAATACTCCGCGCCAGTTCTGGAATTTTTTGGTGGATGGAGGCGACGCAGTCACCGAGATTCCGGCGGAACGCTGGCGGGTGGATGCCTATTTCAATCCCGATCACCGTGCACCGGGACGCACTTATGCCCGCTGGGGCGGCTTTATTCGGGATATAGATCAGTTCGACGCGGCCTTCTTCGGCATTTCTCCGCGTGAGGCGGCCCGCATGGATCCCCAGCAACGCCTACTGCTAGAGGTGGCCGACGAAGCCTTTCAGGATGCGGGACTGCCGCCCAGCACGCTGGCGGGGTCAGATACAGGCGTGTTTATGGGTGTGTCCACCTGCGATTACGCGGGTATCCAAACCGCCTCTAATGCCCGCCATTCCATCGATTCGTTCACCAATTTGGGCGTCGGCACCTGCATCACTGCCAACCGGATTTCTTACCATTACGATTTTCATGGGCCAAGTTTTGTCGTCGATACGGCCTGTTCATCATCGTTGGTGGCGGTCAGTTTGGCCTGCAAGGCGCTCTGGAGCAGGGAATGTGCGGTGGCCCTCACGGGCGCGGTGAACCTGATGTTGCGGCCCGAAAACACGATGGGTTTCAGCAAAGCGCAGATGCTTTCTACGCAGGGCCGCTGCAAAAGCTTTGACGCCGACGCCAGCGGCTACGTGCGGGCCGAGGGCGCAGGTGTGCTGGTGCTGAAGCCTCTCAGCCGCGCACAGGCCGATGGAGACCGCATTTACGCCGTCATCCGTGCCGCCGACATCAACCAAGATGGGCGTACTGGGGGCATTGCCCTACCCAATGGAGAAGCTCAGGCGGCCTTGCTGCGCGGTATTTACGCGCGTGCGGGCCTCGATCCGGCGGGGGTGCGGTATGTGGAGGCACACGGCACGGGGACGGTGGTGGGCGATCCCATCGAAGTGAACGCGCTGGGGCAGGTGTTGCGGGCCAGTTACGCGCCCGGCCAACCGGAATGCCTGATCGGGTCGGTCAAAAGCAATGTGGGGCATCTCGAAGCCGCGTCGGGCATGGCTGGACTCATCAAGGCCGCTCTCAGCATCCAGCAACGCGAGCTTCCCGGCAATCTGCACTTCCATACGCCCAATCCGGCCATCCCGTTTGATGCCTACGGTCTGCGCGTCACAGTGGGGCGGCAGGCTTGGCCCACCGACCCAGACGGCTCGCAGTCGTTCCTGACGGGCATCAATTCCTTCGGCTTCGGCGGCACGAATGCCCATGTGGTGCTGGACAGTGCGCCACCCATGCCAGACCTTCAGGCCAAGTCAGTCCAACCCCAGTCAACTCAGCCACAGAACCGCGCCGAATTCATGCCTCTTTCGGCCCGCAGTCCGGAAGCGTTGCGGGCTGTGGCCGAACAATACCGAGACTTTTCCGCCGCGCATCCCGACCTGCCGCTCTCCGAACTGGCTGCCACGCTGGGCCGTCAGCGTGAGCATCACCCGTACCGCCTGAGTCTTGCGCCGCGCAGCCACCCGGAATGGCAGGAGCAGTTGCAAGCCTTCCTAGACGGTGAAATGCGGGCAGGCATGGCGCAGGGCCGCACGGTGGCCGAGGGTGAACGGGTGCCGCTGGCGTTCGTGTTTGCGGGCATGGGGCCGCAGTGGTGGGCAATGGGCCGCGAACTGTTGGGGAAGGGCGGCGAACCGGTGTTCCGCGCCGCGCTAGAAGAAATAGACGCGCTGCTGGCCGTCCATACCGGCTGGAGCCTGCTGGCCGAACTGACTCGCCCTGAAGAAGAGTCGCGCATCAATGAAACGCAGATTGCTCAACCTGCCATTTTTGCCCTGCAAGTGGCGTTGGCGCGGCTGTGGGCCAGTTGGGGCGTGCTGCCCGACGTGATTATCGGTCACAGCCTCGGTGAAGCGGCGGCGGCCCATATTGCCGGGGCTTTGTCCCTCCCCGACGCCGTACACCTGATTTATCAGCGCAGCCGCTTGCAACACAGCACCGCCGGACAAGGCAAGATGCTGGCCGTAACCCTGCCGCCCTTGGAGGCCGCCGCGCTGGTGGCCGAATTTCCGGGCCGGGTGTCGGTGGCCGCCATTAACAGTCCCACCGACCTCACGCTGGCGGGCGTGACCGCCGACTTAGAAACCATCGCCGCCCGCCTGACCGCTGCCGATGTGTTCAACGCCTTCCTGAAAGTAGACGTGCCGTTTCACAGCCCGGTGATGGAACAAATTCGCGCGGAGTTTTTTACGGTGATGGGGGGGCTGGTGCCGCGTGCGCCCACCATTCCGCTGATGTCCACCACCTTTGGGCGTTATGTAGAGGGAGCAGAGTTGGACGTGACCGCGTGGTGGCACAATATCCGCCAGTCGGTGCTGTTTGAAGGCGGCATCGGGCAGATGTTGCAGGGCGGCCCACACGTCTTTCTAGAGGTCAGCGCCCACCCTGCTCTGTCTGCCAGCCTGACACGCTGCATCGCGGCGGCCCCCCAAACGCACGCCCGCACAGGCAGCGTGGTGTTGCCGTCGCTGCGGCGGTTGGAACCCGAACGGGTCACGTTACTGGGATCGTTGGGCCGCCTCTATACGCTCGGACGGGAGATGGCGTGGCCCCGCATCCACACTGCCGCGCCCCGGCATCTGCCCCTGCCGCTGTATCCGTGGCAGCACGAGCGCCACTGGAACGAAACGGCCCGCGCCCACCGCGAACGCCTCGGCCTGAAGCTACATCCCCTGTTGGGCGAGCGCCAAGATTCGGCCACGCCCGCTTGGGAAAACGTGCTGGACGCCTACAGCACGCCCGATCTGCGAGACCATGTGGTGCAGGGCGAAGTGGTGTTTCCCGGCGCGGGCTACGTGGAGATGGCGTTGGCCGCCGCCCGCGAAACCTTTGATGAGAGCGGGGCCGTTCTCAGCGATATCACCTTTGCCGAAGCCCTGATCTTGCCGCCGGGTGAGGGCCGTGTGGTGCAAACCGTCGTGGACGCCCGCCACGCTCTACATGTGCATAGCCGCCCCGCCAGTGCCGCAGACGCCGCAGGTTCCGACGACGCCGCCGAAGAAGACTGGACACCACACGCCAGCGCTACACTGCGCCGATTGGGAGGCCATCTGGCACGGCAAGAATCGTTGCCCATGCTCCGCGCCCGCTGCCCGCGCCCCTATCCCACCGACGCCTTTTACGCCCAGTTTCACGCGCTGGGCTTGCAGTACGGTCCGCATTACCGGGGCTTGTCAGAGGTGTGGCTAGGAGCCGGAAACGGGGAAGCCTTAGGAATGCTGCGGCCCGCGCTGGCGCATGAAGACGGTTTGTTCCCCCCGCCTGTGTTGGACGCCTGTTTTCAGCTCCTGTTGGGCGCTGTAGCGTCGCTCCCCGATGCCCCAGAAGGCCGCCTGTATTTGCCGGTGCAGATTCGGGAACTCATTTTTACGCCCGCTGCTGACAGTTCCGCCCCCCTCGCTGCTCACGCCCGCCTGACCCACTGGGACACGGCCCGCATCACGGGCGACCTGACCCTGATGGATGCGGCGGGCAACGTGCTGGCCGAGGTGCGCGGCTTGAGTTGTCAGGCGATAGACAGCGCGGCCACTGGCCTAGACGCCATGCTGTACGCCCACACGTGGGAGCGGCAACCGCTGGAACCGGGCCAAGCTGCGCCGCTGGCCCTGACATTGCCCGCCCAGTCTGGCCTAGAAGAAATCCGCGCCGACACGCTGGCCCGCATAGGCACGCCCCAAGACCGCGCCGATTTTGAAACCCTGAGTGCGCGGCTTGCGGGTCTGTATGCAAGGGCCGCTCTGATAGGCGCATCTGAATCTCAGTCTGAATTGAAGGTGGCGGCGCAGGCGTTGGCCGATGCCGTCTCCGGTTCAACTGAAATTGACCCCGAAACCCTCTGGCGTTCGCTCTGGTCACGCTTTCCCGGTCACGCTGCCGAATTGCAAGTGCTTCACCGCGCCGGGTCAACGGTGGCGGCAAGATTGCAAGCTGATCGTGCAGATCCTCTGGCTCCGATATCTCCCTCACCTACTGAAATTTCCAACCTCTCCGCGCTTGACGGACTTTCCGGCCCCTTAGACCACCTGCGCTCTGCTTCACCCACCGTGCGGCCCGTGCATACGCTGTTGGCGTCGGCGCTGACCCGTCTTTTGGATGCCCGCAACTTGGACGCTCGAACCTCGCCCCAGCTTGTGAGGGTGTTGGAACTGAACGCTGCACGGAACGGTATATCTGGTGGGTTGACGGCACAATTGGCCTCTGCCCTAGCTCGCCCCACCGTCTCTCTCACATTGGCTGATGCCGACCCAGACGCCCTAGACCGCGCCGCCGCCCGCGCAGGCCAAAGCCTGACTGCTGTGCCGGAAACGTTGCTGCTCGACCTCGCCCGCCCACTGTCCGAGCAGTGGGAAGGTGAACAACAGAGATTTGACGTAGTGGTGGGCGTGGACGTAGGTGCAGACGCCGCCGCCAACTTGCGACAATTGCTGGCCCCCGGCGGCGTGCTGCTGCTGGAACGCACCCAGCGTTTGCCTGCATGGACGGCGCTTTTGCCTGAGCTTGGCACGGTGTCCAGTCCTCTGGCCGACGCCTTGACCGCTGCGGGCTTTAAAGCCGTGCAGAGTTTGCCCGATGCGCCCGAATCTGAATTGGCCGTGCGCGAACTGGTGTGGGGCCGTGCGCCTGTCGCTGATCTGGCCGCCATTCCTACCGCTCTCAACATGACCCCCGCTGGCCGCTGGCTCCTTTTTGCCGACGAAGCCGACTTTGCCGCCAAACTTCGGGCCGAATTGGAGGCGCGGCAGGGTACGGTGCAAGTGGTGGCCCCGCTGGGCACGCACATTCCCAGCGCTGCGGAGGTTGCGCCTGCTGACCGCGCTGCTCTGACGGCGCTGCTGGCACAGGCCGGGGCTTTTGCTGGAATTATCTTCGCTTGGGGTCTGAATTCTCCTGCCGCGCCGTCCATCTCCGACTTGCAACAGACCGAAACTATAGGCGGCCAAAGCGTGCTGGCGCTGGTGCAGGCGTTGGCTACTACTGAAACACACACGGCGCTTTGGCTGGTCACGCGGGGAGCGCAGGCGGTGGGCGGCAAAGGGGTTACGCCTATGCAAGCGGGTCTCTGGGGGCTGGGGCGCGTGGTAGGCACCGAATACCCGCACCTCGTGCCCCGGTTGCTTGACCTTGACCCGGCGGCTCCAGCGGCGGCGAGTGCGGGCGTACTGGTGCGGGAACTGTTGGGCAATAGTGCTGAGGATGAAGTGGCCTTTCGTGAGCAAGAAGGGCAATCGGTACGCTGGGTTCACCGGCTGACCCGTCCCAGCCGCGATTCTCTGACTGCTTCCGGCTCCGATGTCTCCGCCAACACTGCCACACGCATTCACATTCAGCGTCCCGGCGTGCTGTCAAGTTTGGTGCATCAGGTCACGCCGCGCCGCGCTCCCGCACCCGGAGAAGTGGAAGTGCGTGTGGAAGCCGCCGCACTCAACTTTAAAGACATCATGGTGGGCATGGGCATGTTGCCCGACGAGGCGCTGGAAGGCGGATTTACCGGGCGCTCCTACGGCATGGAAGCGGCGGGCATTATCGAGCGCGTGGGCGAAGGCGTGACCGAATACGCGCCCGGTGACGCGGTGGTGCTGTGCGGCCCCGACGCGCTGAGCAGCTTCCGCACCGTGCCGCTGCCCTACGTGGTGCGCCGCCCCGCTCACCTGTCCAGCGAGGCTGCCGCCACCCTGCCGATTGCGTACCTGACGGCGTATTACGCGCTGCATACCCTCTGCCAGTTGGGGCCGGATGACCGCGTATTGATCCATGCGGCGGCGGGCGGCGTGGGCTTGGCGGCTATCGCGCTGTGCGTGCGGGCCGGGGCCACCGTGTACGCCACCGCCGGAACACCCGAAAAACGCGAACTCTTGCGGGCCTTGGGCGCGGCGCACGTCATGGATTCGCGCACGCTGGATTTTGCCGAGGAAGTCAGGGCGGCCAGCGGCGGCAGGGGCGTCAGCATCGTTCTCAATTCGTTGTCGGGCGAGGCCATCGGGCGCAGCCTGAGTTGCCTGAGTCCCTACGGGAAATTCGTGGAAATCGGCAAGCGCGATATCTACCAAAACAGCCCGCTGGACTTGGCCCCGTTCCGCAACAATCTGTCGTACTTTGCCGTAGACCTAGACCGGATGTGGGTCGACCGCCCGCAGATGATGCAGGGCCTGCTGCACACGGTTATGGGCCTGTTCGAGTCCCGCGAGCTTGCCCCGCTGGCTTACCGCGTGTTCCCGTATGCGGCGGCAGAATCGGCCTTCCGTTTTATGGCGCAGGCGCGGCACACGGGCAAAGTGGTGTTGGCCCTGACCGCCGAAGCTCCGGCCAAGTTGTCGCACATCCCCGAACCCGTGCACCTCGGTCCAGACGGCGTGTACCTGATCACAGGCGGCTTGGGCGGCTTTGGCTTGGCGCTGGCGGGCTGGTTGGCGGGGCGTGGGGCGCGGCGGTTGGTGCTGGTGGGCAGAAGTGCGGGCAGCGAGGCGGCGCGGGCCAGTATTGATGACCTTCTGCAGCACACAGACGGCTTGCAGATCACGCTAGAGCAGGCTGATATTGCCGACCCGGACGCTGTAGAAGCCTTGCTGGAACGCACCCGGCAACTAGGGCCACTACGCGGCGTGTTCCATGCAGCAATGGTCATAGATGACGCCCTGATCGAGCAACTGACCCCCGGACGGTACACCCGCGTTACGGCCCCCAAAGTGCTGGGCGCGTGGAATCTGCACACCCACACGCGGGCCGATGCGCTGGATGTGTTCGTGTGTTTTTCGTCGGTCAGTGCCCTGATCGGCAACTTGGGGCAGGCCAATTACGCCGCCGCCAACGCTTTTTTAGACACTCTGGCCGATGCTCGCCGTGCCGACGGACTGCCCGCCCTGACCGTCAACTGGGGCGCAGTGGCCGATGTAGGCTACTTGACCGGGCAAGCGGCGGTGGCCGAGCGGCTGGAAGCAGTGGGCGTGACGCCCGTTCCGGTAGGTCAACTGTTGGCGGCGTTGGGCGAGTTGTGGCCCGCCGCACTAAGCCGTGACCCCCACGCTCCCGGTGCAGTCGGCGTGGCCGCGTTGCATTGGCCCTTGCTCGTTCAATCTCGCGGTGTGCCGTTGCCCCCGCGTTTGGCGCCTCTGCTGTCTTCTGCCACCGCCGAAGCGTCTAGCCAAGAGGCAGGCGGCTTCCTGTCCGCACTCCTCGATCTGTCCGAAGAAGAACGCCAAACGGCTTTGAGTGCCCGCCTCGCCGAACAATTGGCCCGTATTCTAGGCACGTCTCCGGGCAAACTTGACCACGATCAGGCGATTATGAAAATGGGCGTGGATTCGCTGATGGCCGTGGAACTGGGCAGCCAAATTCAGGCCGAAACGGGCGTGAAAGTGTCGCCCATGAAGTTCGTCGGGGGCATTACGCTGCGCGGCCTGACCGAATTCGTGCTGGACAGCCTGACCGCGCCTGTGCCGGAGCTTCAGCCAATGACGCTGCTCACTGCTCCAGCCAGCAACCTCGCGGAACACGTCGAAACCCTCCCCGATGCCGATGTGGACGCGATGTTGGCCGGACTCTTGGCCGAGCAGCGGGGCCGTGCATGACCGTCACTGGCCCATCCCCGGAGGTAGCGGCAGACCCACTGGCTCACCTGACCCCCGACCAAAAGCGGGCCTTGCTGCTGCGCCTCCTGCAAGAAAAAGAAGCATCCGCTCCAGCGGTTTCAACTTCAACGGCTCCACCGCCCGCAGCCCTCCCCACCGTCACACCTCATCCGGCCCACGCCCACGCTCCCTTCCCGCTCACCGATATTCAGCACGCTTACTGGCTGGGACGCCAAGAGGGGCTGGACTTGGGCGGCGTAGGGGCGCACGTCTACAGCGAATTCGATTTGGCGATGACCGATATAGGTCGCATGGCGCGGGCGTGGCGGCAAGTCGTCGCCCGCCACGATCAACTCCGGATGGTGGTGCAGCCGGACGGCCTTCAGCGCGTGCTGGCGCAAGTGCCGGACTTTCAGATTGCCGAAACTGACCTCACACATCTGCCCGCCGCCGAGCAAGACGCCCGCCTGAGCGCCAACCGCGCCGAGGTGCAGGCCCGCGTGTACGATCCCGCCGTGTGGCCCATGTTCGACCTGCGGGCGCTGCGGCTCGCGTCCGGTGTCACGCGAGTATGCGTGTCCTTCGACATGCTGCTGCTCGATTTGCGCTCCTTCCAACTGGTGCTGGAAGACTGGTTCGTGTATTACAACAACCCCAACGCCGCGCTGCCGCCGCTGCCGATCTCCTTCCGCGACTATTGCCAAGCCGCAGCCTCGCTGGAGGGTTTCGAGGTGCAGGCCACCTCCAAGGCGTACTGGACGGCCCGCCTGCCCAAACTCCCCCCAGCCCCCGAATTGCCCCGGCCCCGTGCCCCCGATTCCGCCCCCCAAGACAGCCCCGCCGGACGCACTTTCTCTCGCCGCAGCGCCCGCTTAGAGCCGCAGGAGTGGCAGGCGCTCAAAACGTTGGCCCACCAACACGGCGTTACGCCTGCCAGTGTGCTGCTGGGCGCGTTTGGCACGGTGTTGGCGGGCTGGAGCGGAAGCCGCCGCTTTTCGCTGAATCTGACCGTCTTCAACCGCTTGCCGCTGCATCCCGCCGTGCCGCGCTTGGTGGGCGACTTTACCGGAACTACGCTGCTGGCCTTCGATTTGAAACCCACCGAACCCTTCAGCGCCCGCGCCGCCCGACTTCAGGCGCAGTTGTGGGCTGACCTAGAACACCGGTATTACAGCGGCGTACAAGTCATGCGCGACCTCGCAAAAGACGCCGGAGCGCGGCACGCCCTATATCCCGTCGTGTTTACCAGCCACCTCGCGGGGAGCCTCAGCGCCGGGGACACCATTCCGCCGCCGCTGCCCGTAGACGTGGTGTACGGCCTGTCTCAAACGCCGCAGGTCAGCCTCGATCATCAGGTGTTCGAGCAGGGCGGCGGCCTGAATATCCACTGGGACGCCCGCGCCGCACTATTTGCTCCCGGCGTGCTGGACGAGATGTTTGCGGCCAACGTGCGCCTGTTGCATGACCTTGCCCGCGGCGCGGCAGCGTGGACGGCCACCCATTATCCTTTGGCCCCGGCTCACCAGTTGGAGGCGCGGGCCACTTCGCCTGCTCCCGGTTTTACCCACGATCCGTACCGCACTTCCGCCACTTTGCCCAGCCTGTTCGAGTCTCGCGCCGCCGCACAACCCAATGCTCCGGCCCTGATCGCAGGCGACCAACTTTGGACTTACGGCCAACTGGACGCCCTGACCGCAGCTTGGGCACAGGCGCTCCGGGCCGCTGGCGTAAGTGCAGGGCAGCCTGTCGCATTGGTCATGGAACGCGGCTGGGAGGGTGCGGCGGCAGCGTTGGCGGTGCTGCGGGCGGGCGGCGCGTATCTACCCATTGACCCCGATCAGCCCCCCGAACGCCTGCTGAGCTTGCTGGAAGCCAGCGGCGCACGCTTGGCACTCACGCAGCCGCACTTGCGGGCCCGCTTGCCCACTCCACTCGGTCTAACGGTGTTGCCCTTCACCGATTCGCCCCCGCCCGCCGCCCACTTACCGCTCCCTACCATTCTGCCCAGCGACCTCGCCTACATCATCTACACGTCCGGCTCTACCGGGCAGCCCAAAGGCGTGATGATCGACCACCGGGGCGCGGTCAATACCGTGCTGGACGTGAACCAACGCTTCGGCATTGGCCCCTCTGATCAGGTCTTGGGCGTGTCGGCGCTTACCTTCGACTTGTCGGTGTACGACCTGTTCGGCACCTTCGCGGCGGGCGCGGCGCTGGTGCTGCCCACCCACACGGGCCGCCGCGATCCTGACCACTGGCGTCACCTGATTGGGTCTCACGGCGTCACGGTCTGGAATTCGGTTCCGGCGCTGCTGGGGATGCTGTTAAGTTCGGGTAATTCTGACGGGTTGGCTTCCCTGCGTCTGCTACTCCTGAGCGGCGACTGGATTCCGCTGGGCCTCTTGCCAACCGTACAACAGCACTTGCCACACGCTCGGTTGGTCAGTTTGGGCGGGGCCACCGAAGCTTCGATCTGGTCAATCTTGCATGAAATTAAGGGGTTAGATCCCGGCTGGGCCAGCGTTCCATATGGCCGCGCGATGTCCCACCAAACGGTGCAAGTGCTGGACTCGGCCTTGAATCCCGCGCCCGATCTGGCCCCCGGAGAATTGTTTATTGGCGGCGTAGGCGTGGCGCTGGGTTACTGGCAGGACGCCGAACGCAGTGCCTCCCGCTTTTTTGTGCATCCCCGCACCGGAGAAAGGCTGTACCGCACAGGCGATTTGGGGCGCGTACTGCCGGGAGGAACCCTAGAGTTGCTGGGCCGCGTAGATCGCCAAGTCAAAATTCGCGGCCACCGCATCGAACTCGGAGAAGTCGAAGCCGCCATCCGTGCCGTGCCGGGTGTGCGGGACACGTTGGTCACGGTACGCCCCGGCCCCGCCGGACAGCCCACGCTCACGGCCTACCTTGTGCCAGACGCACCCGCCGAAGCTTCTGCCCCAGATTCCCTCGTGGCTGAACTGCTGCACGCCGCCGACTTGCTGCGCCCGTACCAGAGTGGCAATACTAAGTTAGACGCAGAACTCAAGCTCTTGACCACGCTGGAAGCCCGCGCTGCCTTCAAACAAAAAACATCTGCCCCTCTTTCCGAACACAGCACCACTTTCCCACTCACTTCACCCATCGGCCCGCACCTAGAGCGGCTCCGCGCCCGCCGCAGCTTTCGCCGCTTCGCCCTGGAGCCTGTGCCTGCGGCCCTGTTCGGCGCGTGGCTGGGCGCACTCCTGCCCGATCCCCTCACCGGGCGGCGGCGCTACGCCTCGGCGGGCGACCTGTACCCGGTGGGCGCGTATCTGTGGGCGCGGGCGGGCCGCATACAGGGGTTGGAAGCTGGCCTGCACGTCCTCGACACCGCTTCCGGCAGTCTGCATGCCATCCCCGACGCGCCGCCCTTGCCCCGCGCCGCCTACCACCCTCTCATCAACCGGCCCATGTTCGACGAGGCCGCTTTCGCCCTGTTCTTGGTGGCCCATGTGCGGGCCATCGCCCCCGTGTACGGCCACCGCTCCATTCACTTTTGCACGTTGGAGGCGGGGCTGATGACCGGGCTGCTGGAGCTTCAGGCTGCATCTACAGCGCTGGGCGTGTGTCAGGTAGGCGAGTTGGATGAGGCGGCTGTGGCCCGCGCCCTGTGCCTCGGCCCGGCGCAGCGTGTCGTTCACTCGCTGGTGGGTGGCCTACTGGAACCTGACCGAGTGGCAGCCACCCGCGCCGCCAGTATCGCTGATCTGCGTCCAGAGGCCCGTTTTGCCCGCTTGCTGGAGCGAGTTAGTGCAGTTTCGGAGACACGGGCAGGGCCAGAAGAAGGCCAACCATGAGCCACCTCACGCCCACACAGCGCACGTTACTGGCCCACCTATTGACAGAGCAGGAGCTTGAGCCGCCGCCCGCTTGGGCCGCCGATCAACTGGCTGCCGACGTGCGGGCTGAACTGGAGCGCCGCCTCCCCGCCCACCTGATTCCCCGCCAATTTGCCGTGCTGCCCGCCTTTCCCTTGACGGCCAATGGCAAAGTAGATACCACGGCGTTGCCCGACCCGTCTCCTGCGGCGGCCACCGCCAGCGCCCTTCCGCGCACCGACCTAGAGCGCGACATTCTGGCCGTGTTCCGTGAAGTCCTGAACCGCGCCGACCTCGGCATCCACGACGACTTTTTCCTGATGGGTGGCGATTCGCTGCTAGCTACAGAACTGGGGGCCAAACTGCGCGAACGCTTGGGCGTCACTTTGCCCGTTGCGCTGATGTTTTCGTCCCCCACAGCGGCAGGAGTGGCGGCAGGCGTGGCGCTGGCCCAAAGAACCCAACCCACAGAATCCAATCTACTTGATCTTTCCGAATTCGAGGCCGACGACACCGACCTAGAGCAGTCCACCGACCTCTTGCGGGCCGACGTGAACTTGGCCGCCGATATTCAGCCCGCGCCCGGAGCCGAGGCCAAAGCGCCGGAGCAATGGCGGGCCGTCTTCCTGACCGGAGCCACCGGGTTTTTTGGTTCACATCTGCTGGCCGAACTGCTGGAAACCACCAACTTGACCGTCCATTGTTTGGTCAGGGCCGAATCTGAAGGAGCCGCCCTAGAACGTCTGCGGGCCGCTCAGCGCCGATTTTGCCCCGATGCCGTTTGGGATGAACGCCGTGTCCTTGCCCATCCCGGCGACCTGACTTCTCTCCACTTCGGACTGGGAGAAGCTGGATTTTCTGCCCTCGCTGACGAAGTAGACGCCCTGTTTCACGCCGGGGCCACCGTGAATTTCGCTTACGCTTACGCCACCCTCAAACCCAGCAACGTAGACGCCTGCGCCGACCTGTTCCGGCTGGCGGTGCGCGGCCACCTGAAGCCCGTCCATTTTGTGAGTACCATTCATCTGTTCAGCAGTTCGCGTTTGCTGGGCCGCGCCCGGATTCCCGAAACCGAAGACATAGACGCCCTGCCCACCGTGACGGGCGGCTACGCCCAAAGCCGCTGGGTGGCTGAAAGTGTGGCGCGGCAAGCGTGCGGGCGCGGTATTCCGGTCACGGTGTACCGCCCCAGCGTCATCGGCGGCGATACGCGCACCGGCGTCAGCAACGAAAACGACGCGCTGTGCCGCCTGTTGCGGGGCTGCGTGCAACTGGGCGTAGCCCCCAGCATCCGCAGCGGTCTGAATATTGTCAGTGCCGACTACGCCGCCGCTGGGTTGGTGCACTTGGCGCTGAATGAGGCTTCGCAGGGGCAGACTTATCATCTCGTCAACCCCGAAAGCAGCCCCCTGAACGACATTTTTGAATACCTGCGCGCCTCCGGCTACCCGCTGGCAACCACCGATTACGGCGACTGGCAGGCCCGCATAGAGGCAGCGGGGCCAGAAAACTCGCTCTACACGCTGCTCCCCCTGATCGCCCATCTGGGTGTGGCTGAGGCGACTGGGCTGCGGCCCCCGCACTTCGACGGAGCGCAGGCAGTGGCCCAGCTCGCCCCGCAAGGCCTAACTTGCCCGCCTGTGACCGCCGATCTGATTCGGTTTTACCTGTCAGGCATGGTTAAGAGTGGATTTTTGCCGCTTCCAAGCGCAGGCAAGTCATGACTGCCGCACCGCTGTCACTCGGCGCCGACCAAAAGCGGGCGCTGAACCTGCTGGCTGCCGGAAACCGCGACGTGTTAGGTGTGCTGGCTGCCGTTGCCACCCGCCAGCGCCGATCTTTGGAGTGGCACGCCCGCGCCCAACAGTGCCTCAGCGGGGGCCGCTCGCAACTGCCCTATTTCAGCCCGGTGTTGCCGCTGTGTCTGGAGGAAGCGCAAGCGGGCCGCATCGTGTGTGCCGATGGGCACGACTTCGTAGACGCGCACATGGGCTATACGGCGGGCATCTTGGGCCACAATCCACCCGTTGTGGTGGCCGCCCTCGCCGCCGCACTGGGCAAACGACCCGGCGCGGGCTATTTCGTGTCTCAGCAGGTGGAGTTGGCCGAAACCATCTGTGCGCTGGTGCCGGGGCTGGAGCGGGTGGCCTTTCTGCACGCCGGGGCTGACGCCATTACCGCCGCCGTGCGCCTGTGCCGCGCCGCCACCCGCCGCACCCTGATCGCCAAATTCGAGGGCTGTTATCACGGCTGGCACGAGTCTGGCCTCGTAAATCCGGCGCTGACTTGGGCAGGCCGCACCTCGGAAGGGCCACTGGACAACATTGCTCCCGAAGTTGCCACCGGGGGCGTGTCTCAGGCGGCGGGCGCGGAATTTTTAATCCTGCCCTACGGCGATTCCCTCGCCCTGCAACTGATCCGCGATCACGCCGCACAATTGGCGGGCGTGCTGCTCGACCCCGTGCCGCGCTTCATGATGAACGATCTCGCGGGCGCACAGGCCTTCGCTCAGCAACTCCGCAGCGTTACCACAGAACTGGGCATTCCCCTAATCTGCGACGAAGTAGTGACCGGCTTTCGCCTGGCGCCGGGCGGCGTGGCCCAAGCGTTTGGCGTGCAGCCCGACCTGAGTTGTTTCGGCAAAATAACGGGCGGTTTGGGGCTGCCCCTCAGTGTGGTGGGGGGCCGCGCCGACCTGATGAACCGCGCTACGACTGCCGGATTGGTCAACGATTACGTGAGCCAGAAGGTCTGGATCAGCACCACGACTGCCGCCAATTCGCTGAGTGTCACGGCGTCGCTGGCGGCGTTGCGGGCCATCGCGCAGGCCGGAGCGGGCTTGTTCGCGCCGCTGGATGCCCACCACACCCACCTGAAAGAAGAAGTCGCCGCTCTCGCCGCCTGTCTCGGCGTCCCGCTCCACCTCGACGGTCATCCGCGCCTGTATTCCATGCTGGCTTTTTCTCTCCCTCCGGCTGATCCCGACGGGTCAGACGCCACAGCCGCCCCGCTGCCCGACGCCCACAACCCCGCCCGCGCCTATTTCCGCGCCTTCACGCCTATCAACGTGCGGGCGGCCCGCTTGCTCACGCTGTACCTGCGGCTTGGGGGCGTGTATATGGAAACTCTGCCCACCCTAGACCTTTCGGCGGCGCACACGGCGGCAGATGTAACCCAGATCTCGGCAGGCCTGACCGAAGCAGTGCGGCGGATGCAGGCACATAGGGTGTTCGCATGAGCGCCGTCGCCATCCGCGCAGAGCCGACAGGCACGGGCCGGATAGAGGTTCGCCCCTTCGACGGCGATCCGGCAGAACTGGCCGCCCTGATCAACCTCTCTTGGCAAGGCCGCTACCTCGCCCGCGACCTGATTCCCGTGTACGACGCGCAAAGTCTGGGCTGGCAAGTGCTGGATACAGGCGAAGATAGCCACGATTTTCGCTTGGCCGCTTACGACGGCGGGCGCTTGGTGGGCTGTTTTCTGGCCGATCGCCTGACGCTACGTGTGGGCGCTGAGATTCGGCATGGTACGCAAGGCAGCTATTTGAGCGTGCATCCCGACTATGCCTCACGCGGAGTCGCCACCCGCCTGATCAATGCGCTGGAGCGGGCGCACCGTCGGCACGGGTTGGAGTTTATGTTGGGCTATGTCAACGCTGCGCCGCATACACCTGCCGCGCAGTTCTGGACGGCATTTCAGCGGGCATTTCCAGCCCGCTACCGCCCTCTTAAATCCGTCCATTTTTGGATGCGGTTCCTAAATGCTCGTGCAGTAGTCGGTGCGCTGGGTCACCCCGCCGAACGCGCCGGATTGCGGGCGCTGTCAGCTCTGCAAGGCGGACCTAGACGCAACACTGTTGGCCGGAGTGGAGGAGAGGTGCGCCCCTATACACTCGCCGACTTGCCCGCCTGTCATCTCCTGCTAGACCGCGCCGCCGCCCGCTCCGATTTGGCGCAACTGTGGGACGCTTCCGGCCTTGCCCATCAATTCCATTCACCGCCCCAGTCTCATCGCTTGGCTCAATCACACACATTGGTCAGCCAGATTCACGGACACATTCAGGGCTTCAGCACCAGCTTTGCTTGGCCGCTGCACAGCCGTTCCCATATCCCCGCCGAAGCTATAGATCTGCTGCTGCTCGACGACCTGACGCCCACTGCTCGCCGCCACTTGCTGCACGCCACCGCTGCGGCCAGTGCAGAGCGCGGCGCTTGGCTCACCCTCGCCGCCCGCACCGACGCCCGCCACGCGGCCACTTTTCTGGCATGCGGTTTTATTCCCGTGCCGCAAGTCTGCACCCTGATGTTGCTGTTTCCGGCCCCAAATTTAAGGCTAGACGGTTTGACACGTGTCGGCCCGCTGCGACTGAGGTAGGTCCTCAGCAGAGCGGTTCAGAAGTATTTTCTCGTCATCGGGAGTGCAAATTCTCCGGCCACCACGACTTTTTTACTTACCACTGACAGTCTGCGTTCCTTGCGCGAGGTTCCCCCATGACCCGACTCGACCTGACCACGCCCGCCGCCGCCCGCCACTTTTTTGAAAGCAAGTTGAGGCAGCGGCAGGTGAACAAGGTGCTGCACAGCTTTCCCTCGCCCCGCTTCTGGAAGGGCGGCACGGGTACGCCGCTGGACGGCCGCCCGCCCGGTTCCGACGCCCCCAGCTGTGAGCTGTATGTGGCCCTGCCGTTTTGTCTCACCACCGAACCAGCCCACTGCGGCTACTGTCTGTTTCCCACCGAGGCGTACAGCAATCAAGATCAACTCGACGTGTATCTGGATTTCCTTGCCCGCGAAGGCGAACTGTACCGGGAACGCTGGACGGAGTTGCAGCCCCGTTCCATTTTTATTGGCGGTGGCACGCCCAATTTGTTGAAGGCCCACCAATACCCGCGCTTACTCAGCCTGATTCATGACCTGCTGCCCGCCCTGCCCGCCGCAACCCCAGTCACGCTGGAAGGCATTCCGCAACTGTTCAGCCGAGAAAAATTGGAGGTGATGCAGGCGCACGGCGTGACGCGCGTCAGTATGGGAGCGCAGCAACTCGACCACCAACTGAGCCTGCTGAGCGGGCGCAAACAGCAGCCCAAGCATGTGTTTCAGGCGGTGGAATGGGCGGCAGAATTGGGATTGGGTTGCAACGTAGACCTGATTTTTGGCTGGCCCCAGCAAACGCTGACGCACCTAGAGCGCGACCTGCGCGACCTGATGGCGTCGGGCGTGGAACACATCACCCACTACGAACTGAACGTGGGCGGCGCAACCGACTTTGCCCTGAACCGCCGCGAAGAGTTGCCGGGGCCAGAACTGGTGCGCGAGATGTACCTTCTGGCCCGTGAATTGCTGACAGCGGGCAGCTACGAACAATTGACGCCGTATGACTTTCAGAAAAAGCAGAGCCAAGAAGCGGGCTTCATCTACGAGGAATGCCGCCGCACCTTCGATGCCCACGATGTGTGGGGCTGGGGCTACGCAGCCATTTCGGACTTTCCAGATCATCACAGCCCAGATCATCACAGCCCGGATGACAGCCCCGAACAAATTGGACAGAACGGCGGTTCCACCTTCATGAACGCCCGCACCCTCACGGCCTATTACGCTGCGCTGGACGCGGGCCACTTGCCCACTGAAGTCGGCTACACCCGTACTCCGGCAGATTTACGGCTCTCGCTGCTGTTCCGCAACCTGCAATCCCTGAGCGTAGACCGCGCCAGCTACCGCGCCAATTTTGGGCGAGATGTGCTGGAAGACTTCCCCGGCATTTGGCAAGCCGCCGCCGAATTGGGTTTCGTGACTATCCAAGACGCCGCCATTCGCCTGACGCCCGAAGGAGCCTACCGCGTGCCACTGATTCAAACCGCGCTGATGCAGGGGCGGGTGGAAGAACTGACCGAAGCGCATTTCGCGTCCATGAAGAGACCTGCCCTCATTCAGTCTCAGCCGACGCCTCCTGTCCCCCTTCCGGTCGCTCCCTCATGATACCCGTCCGCCTCGAGGCTGTGGCGGTGCATCTGCCCCAGCACATAGAAACCAACGCCGATCTGCACGCCCAATTTCCTGATTGGAACGTGCTGGAAGCGGCCAAGCATACGGGGGTAGAGCGGCGCCATATCAGCGCTCCCAGTGAAACTGCGCTCGATTTGGCCGAAGCCGCCTGCCGCAAGCTGTTTGCCGATCAGCCCGAACTCCCTCCCCGCCTTGACACCATCATCTTCTGCACCCAAACGCCCGATCACCGCCTGCCTGCCAACGCCTGCTTGCTGCACGGGCGGCTGGAATTGCCCCTGTATGTCGCCGCTTTCGACGTGAACCTGGCTTGCTCCGGCTTTACCTACAGCCTGATTTTGGCCTCCAGCTTGATTGCGTCGGGCGCGGCCCACGACGTGCTGATCGTGACTGCCGATACCTACACCAAGCTGATCAGCCCCCAAGACCGCTCGACCCGCCTGTTGTTTGGTGACGGCGCGGCGGCCACGTGGGTCACTGCGGGAGACGACACCTCTTATATTTTGGGGTCGGCGTGGGGTACCGATGGCAGTTTGCAAGACGCTTTTTGCGTACCTGGCGGCGCGGCCCGCCTCCCCACGCCGCCCGAACCCTTGCCTGAAGTGACTGACGGCCCCAACACCCGCACCCGCGACCAGATCCATATGAACGGCAAAACGATGCTGGGATTTACTTACCGAATGGTGCCGCCCCACCTTCAAGGTTTGATGGCCGCGCACAATGTCTCCACCGATGACGTGCGGCTGTTCCTATTTCATCAGGCCTCACACCTGGTGCTGGACGGCCTGCGCTCCCGGCTGAACTTGCCCCTAGAGCGGATGCCGCGCACACTGGCCACCACAGGCAATACCGTATCGGCGTCCATTCCTATTCTGCTGCATAGCATGCTGCACGGCCCGCATGATCTTAGACGCGGCGATCTCCTTGTGCTCAGCGGCTTCGGCGCAGGCTTGTCTTGGGCCAGCGTGCTGCTGCGGTACTAATACCGGAGGAACAACATGACCCTGACCCATGATTGGACAGCCCTGAATCACAACAAAGCCAAAGGCCAACTGTTCGCCGCCCTTACACCACTGCCTGCTCCCGAGCGGTTGGACACGCTGACCCACTACATTGAGCAGCAAGTGACGTGGATTCGGCAGCAAGGCGGCATCGAAACCGACCTCACTGCCAACCGCAGTTTCCTAGCCATCGGCTTCGATTCGTTGATGAGCGTGGAACTCCTCTACAGCCTGCAACGCGATCTGGGGCGCGACATCGACCCAGTGGCGCTGGAACAGGACACCATCGACGATTTGGCGCAGACCATTCTGGCTGAAGTGTTTCCGGAGTGAAGCCAACGAAGGAGGCCGCCTTTAGAGAATAGAGGCGGCCTCCTTCGTTGGGGGAATTCAGTTCACGTTAAGCTCAGACGAACTGTCCACCGTGACGGGTCACAGCGGCTTCCAACACATCGCTGGGAATGCTGTCGTCTACGGCAATGGCGCGGCCACCGCTCTCTACGGTGCTGTTCATACGCTCGTAGTGGTCATCGTTCACGTCCGAAACATGGTGAACGACGTCCTCGCCGCCGGTGTAGCCCGCCGATGCGCCGCCCACTGCGCCCACGCCCGAACCCAGCGCCGCAGCGCCCAAAATCACTGGCACAGCGGCCAGTCCACCTGTGAGGGCAACGGCGGCGACTCCGGCCACAGCACCGACGACAGCGCCGATACCCGTGCCCTTGACTGCGCCTTCGCCGGCTTCGTCAGGGTTGCCGCGCACTTCCACGACTTCGGTCGTGGTCTGCGTGCCAGAGGTAGTTGCGGCGCTAGACGTGCGGTTCACGCGGGACTCGCCCAATTCTTCACGGATGACGCCCTGAGAACGGAGGTCTTGAACGAAGGCGTCGGCTTGAGCCACGGTAGGAAATAAAAGGTGTTTCATGGGTTACATTCTGAAAGCGCCTGGCTGAAGCACTGTGAGAGACACACCAACACCCGTTAGGGTGCCAGCCACACAGCCTTTAGGCTTCTGGGGATGGGCTTGACGAATCGGCTTGGGCCGCTCCCAACCACTGCGCTGCAAATTCACCGGGCAGCAGCGGCCTAGAAAACAAGTACCCTTGTCCCAGCGGGCAGCCCAGGTGCAGCAGGTGGCTGCGGTGCAGTTCAGTTTCTATGCCCTCGGCAACCACGCCCGCGCCCAACGCCTGAGCCAACAGCACCACTGTTTTCACTACGCTGGCGCTCACAGCGTCTTCTCCGAGGCGGGCAATAAAGGCCCGGTCAATTTTCAACACGTCTACCGGAAAACGGTGCAAGAAGGCCAAACTGGAATGCCCAGTGCCGAAATCGTCGATCTGCACGCGCACACCCAAGGCCCGCAGGCCGGCGAGCGTGCGCGCGGCCTCGTCCACATCCTCCACCAAAGCACTCTCGGTAATTTCCAAATTCAAGTGGGTGGCGGGCATGGCATGGACCTTCAGCGCCGCCTCCACCCGCTGCACGAAGCCTTCTTTCAAAAACTGCCGGGTAGACACGTTGACATTAAGGCTCATTTGGGACGCATTCCAGCTCTGGTAGAGGGCGCACGCGCGGTGCAAGACCCAGTCGCCTAGATCGGCAATCAAGTCCAATTCTTCAGCCAGTGGAATGAATTCGTCGGGCGGGATCAGGCCCAGTTGTGGGTGCTGCCAGCGCACCAAGGCCTCGGCGCTGTGAAGCCGCCCGGAAATCAGATTGACGATCGGTTGAAAGTGGAGTTGGAGTTGGCCTGCGCGGGCGGCGTGCGGGAGGTCGGCTTCCAGCTGCAACTGGCGCACGGCGCGGACGTGCATGCTGGGGTCAAAGGTGGCCACCGTGTGGCGGCGGTCCCGCTTGGCCCGGTACATGCTCAGATCGGCGTCGCGCAACACGTCGCCCGGTGTGGTGTGTCCTGCCCGCCCCGGCGCGATGCCGACGCTGACCGCCACCCGCAGGGTGTGGCCCGCCACCGCAAACGGCTCAGTCAGTGCCGCTTGCAACCTCGCGGCCGCACGTTTGGCTTCCATCAATCCGCCGTCTTGGGTCCCGCTTTCCGGGGTTCCCAGCAGCAGGACGGCAAATTCATCGCCGCCCAACCGTGCCACGAGGTCGCCTTGCCGCATGGTGCTCTGCAGCCGGTGGGCAAACGCCACCAACAGTTCGTCTCCTACCGCGTGCCCCAGACTGTCGTTGATGACCTTAAACCGGTCCATATCAAGGTACAGCACGGCGTAAGCGTGGTTGCCGCTGCGCTGGGCGGCCCGCAACACACTGCTGAGGCGCTCGAACAACAGGGCGCGGTTGGGCAGGTGGGTCAGCGGATCATGGGTGGCGGCCCAAGCCAGCCGTGCCTCGGCCCCTTGCCGCGCCGTAATGTCGCGTGAGGAAGTCAAGAACTGTCCGGGTGGGGCCTCTGGGCCGTCCGTGACCTGCTCAATGCGGCTGATGGTGGTTTCGAACCAGATGTAGCGCCCGTCTCGGTGCCGCAGCCGCCAGCGAATCGCCTCTCCGCCCGCCCGAAAAGCCCGCCGTATGTAGTAGCGGTCTTCGGGATGCACCAGCAACGCAGGCTTGTTTAGCACAGCGTCGGACGGGGCAAAACCCAGCAGCGGCGTAATGCTGGGGCTGACATAGATCAGGCGGCCACCCGGCTGATGCAGACAGACGAGGTCGCTGGTGTTCTCGGCGAGCAGCCGGTACAACACTTCCCGGTCTTTGACTTCGGCGTGCAGTGAGGCCCGCTCTAGGCTGTACTGCACGTACTCGCCCGCCGCTGTAATCAGCTCGGCGTCCCACGCCCGCAGTCTGCGCTCGCCCACGCTTTCTACGTTCAAGACGCCTACCACTTTCCCGTACAGGCACAGCGGCACACATACCTCAGAAGAAATGCCTTCCATCGCCTTTAGGGCTTCCGGATCTTGATCGATGTCCTCAATCCATGCCGCCTGCCCGGTTCGCGCCACTCTCCCCATGACGCCGCTTGCAATGGGCAGGCGTTCAATGACTTGCTCATAGCCCAGTTGGTGCTGCAACACCAACTCGTCCCCTTTGCGCAAATACACACTGACCTGCGGATATCCCAGCGTCTGGGCAATGCTTTCGTTGACGGCGCGGATGGTCTCCGGGAGGTCAAGGGGGCGGCTGACGGCCGTGCGAACCCGGTGCAGCAAATCCAGCGCCCGCCGCTGCTGCTCGGTGGCCGCATACAGCCGCTCGCGCTCTATGGCCCGCCCCAGCCACACGCCGAGCGCCTGCACTTGTCTCAAATCCTGCGGAGTCAGGCGCTGGGTGCTGGATTCCAAATTCAGCACGCCTACTATCCGTTCGCCGTCCAGCAGCGGCACGCACAGCTCACTGATCACGTCCGGGTGTTCCTCTACGTATTCCGGGTCTTGGTGAACATCGGGCAGCAGGGTTGACATACCGGTGCGGGCCACCCGTCCGGCCACACCCAAAGTTACTGGATAACTGAGCCCCCAAACTCCGCCACCCACATGTTGCTGAGGAACCAGCACGTTGCCGTCGAGGAGGGCAATCGTGGCGTGCTGTACGCCCAACAGTTCCGTGACCGTGCTGATAATTCGCTGGAACAAGTCTTCCAGATCCCGCGCCCCCGTGACCGCTGCGTGCGCCCGGTTCAGTAGATTCAGTTCTTTGTGTCCGGCCAGCAAGGTGGCGGCGGTATCCAGATGCTGCATCACCAGTGCCACTTGCGCCCCGCACCATTGGCCCAGCGTCAGGTCGGCTTCTAGCAGGGAGGCGTTCTGGCGGGCTTCTGTAGCAGTCCGCTGTGTATCAGGCCGGTCGAGCTGCAAGACGCCCCGCACCTCTCCGCTGACCAAGACAGGCACGATCAACACCTGCACGGCATAGTTTTTGGGATCGTCGGGCGTGCTGTACAGGCTCGTTGCTTGGTGGGCCAGCTCTAACATCGCCAACTGATCGGTGGGCAAATGGTCACCAAAAGCGGCGCGAAACCCACTCACCCACTGGCTGCGGTGCGCCGAGTTATACACCAGATCACGCGCCTCGAGGTTCAGGGCGTCCAGCAACTCCAGCGCGTGCCCAGTGGCGGCCAGCAGCCGGAATCTGCCGTCTGCCTCACGTCCGAACAGACGGCCAGTCAGCACGCCCGGCACAGCCTGCACCGATAGGGCCAACACCCGGCGGTACAGTTCTCGCGGCGTCGGCTCCCCCCGGACAGTTGTGGTCAACAGGTCATCGGCCAAGCCGACCGGCCCGCTTAGGCCAGCCAGATTGGTTGCAAACGCCAGTGGAATATCCATAGTGGGTTGCTGAGCCGCCCCTCTCAGACCTCTACTGTGCCTGAGCGTCTAGCACATATTTCTCACTGACCAGTTGATGTATTAGAACCACTGCCGTCCTGAACAATTGTTTTGAACAAAGATATGGTGTCGTGGTACCTCCTCACAGCGGCGACTGGTCTCCATCGGCGTTAATCCCCGGCTGGCCCTCACTCGGGCGCAAATGGAGTGCCGGATCCGTGGCATCCTCTGGAAAGCGGGCTGTCCCGATATGGATAGCAACAGTTGTTCCTGCAGCAGCCCGAACAGGTGCAAGGGCAGAGGTGCAGATGGCCTCGATTGTGGCGGCGTCAGGTGGCTGCACACCCAACAGAACGAACGTCGTGCTGCCTGTACGGTAGATACGGCTTCCCTCTGCAACATGTTGGGCCAACGCCGTCGCCATCAGCGGCATCACTACATCCGTACCCTCCTGCCCCAGCACAGTATTTTTTGCCAGGTGCAGATCGAAGGTCAGAGTCGCCAAGCTGAGCGGTTGTATGCCAGATTGGGCGGCCTGTATGGCCTCTGCCACAGCATGTTCTAGGGCGTGGCGGTTGCCCAGCCCGGTCTGCTGATCGGTGAGGGTCAGATGCTGAAGCTGCTGCGCCGTCCGCTCGGCTTCCTCACGGGCGGCTTGCAATTCGGTAGTACGCTCTATCAGCAGTTGCTCGAACACAGACAGCACCTGTGAGGCATCCTCCTCAGCCATTGGTAAGTCTTCCAAGAAGGCGGCTTCGCCGGGAAGATTGGCGTGCTGTCCGGCTTCCAATTGCTCGGCAGCGCTGAGTACGGTCAATGCGGCCTCCACCACAACGGGGTCGAAGTGCGCCCCAGCTTGCCGCCGAATCTCTGCCATAGCGTCCTGCGGAGTCCAAGCGGGTTTGTAAGGGCGGGCCTGGGTCAGGGCGTCGTACACGTCGGCCACGGCCACGATGCGCCCACTCAGCGGAATCTGGTCTTGCGACAAACCACGCGGATAGCCGGTGCCGTCCCAGCGTTCGTGGTGCGTCAGCGCGATTTCTTCGGCCAGCTGCAGCAGCTTGGAGCGCCCGCCCGATAAAATCCGTGCGCCGATCAAAGTATGGGTCTGCATCTGGTTGTATTCGGCAGCGTCTAACTTGCCCGATTTCAGCAGAATGCTGTCTGGAATACCAATTTTTCCCACGTCGTGCAGACGGGCCGCTACACCCAACACGCTGATCTGTGCTTCTTCCCAGCCCAGTGCCCGCGCAATCCGGCACGAAGTGCGTCCCACACGCCGGGTATGCTCGCCCGTGGTGTCATCGCGGTACTCGGCGGCCATGGCCAGCCGCGTCACGACCTCGTGTTGGGCGCGGGCCAAGTCGGAAGTCCGTTCCTGCACCAACTGTTCGGCGGTGCGGCGGGCCTCGTGTTCTACTTCCGTTCGCAGGCGGTACACATCCGCGTCGTGCCGGGCGCGTTCTACCTCAAACTGAATGGTCAGATTGCGCGTCTGCCGATCCCGCTCGGCATGAAAGAGTTCCCGCTCGATTTGCCTTAGCGCACGCAAATGCGCCACTGAACGGCCCAAGTCGCCCTGCTGCTCAAACAACGTCGCCAAAGATTCGTGCGCCGTCGCCTGCTCTTTAGGAGAACGGTTCTTTTCGGCCAGTTCCAGCGCCAACTGCAATTCCAGCAGCGCAGGCTCAAGTTCCCCGGCATTCAGATGCAGTCGGCCCAAATGCAGGCGGGCCTCCAGTTCGCCCTGCGTTGCACCGATAGCTATGGCAATGGCAAGCGCCTGTTGGTGCGAATCGCTGGCCTGATGTAGGTGGCCCGTCTGCTCGTAGAGAGAGCCGAGGCTATCTAAAGTAGATAGTTTCACCATAGCGAAATCTAAAGACGAACTGAGCCGTAATGCCAATTCAAGGTATTTTTTAGCGTCCAGATACTCATTTGATTCAAGCAGAAATGTTCCTAAATTCAAATAGGCAGTAGCCTGAAGTATACCGTCCTCGCTGGCCTCAGCAGCAATTTTTGCAGCGTACATAACTGTTACCGCAAGATCATTGTCCCCATTGAGATGATGTGCTCGTGCTAAATTCTGTAGAATTGAAGTTTCTGTCTTAAAATCTTTGAGGTAGTTCTTATAGATTTGATACGCACTTGAGAGAGATGTAATCGCTTGACTGTATTGTCCCAAGTTTGTTTGTATGTTTCCTATATTTATTAAACAGTTTGCCTGTCCAACATAATTATTTTCGTCCTCCCATAAATTTGACGCCTGTTGTAGCGAATCTAAAGCTTTTAGTGACGCGCCCGTGTAATGTTGTACACCTGCTAGTTGATTTAGTGCTGTTGCCTGTATCGATTTGGCGCGGCTTGAAATTTGGTTTTCTGATTTCGTGATTGCTGTTCGTAAATATGTTTCCGCTTCTTCCAACTGCCCTAAATTTAAGCTAGCCCGTCCCGCCAACCCTTCCGATTCAGCCTGCCCCAAATCGTCATTAGCGCTTTTGTATGCCCCAGCTGCTTTGACGAATGTTTCCAAGGCCCCCGATGTATCCGCTGTCTGGAGTTGAGCGCGGCCTAGCAGTAATAAAACCCGCGCTTGAAGCGCGATATTGTCGGCCTCGAAAGCGAGCTTACACGCAGCCTGTGCCCGTGCCAACGCCGTCTGAGGTTCTGTCTCCAGTAGCGCCAAAGCTTCTTCGTACAAAAGTTGTGTAGGAAGCTGTCCCGCAACCTCGTGGGGCTGTGCAGGAAGGTTTATGCTGTGGTCTGCTGGTTTGTTCACAGGAGCGGAGAGCCTCCAGAGCCAATAAGAAGTGCGGTAGATGGGATTCGGAGAGACTTCACGGCCACATCGAAGTTCAGAAGACAAGGTTGCCCATTTCTATGAACCCGAGCGTGGCCGTGAATTCGGCACCGATTGATTTGGGAGATCAGGCTGAAAAGCAAATGTTGGGGAAGTCTAAATACTATTTGACAACATTTTTGAGGAAGACTTCAAGATCAAGACGCCCTTTCTCGCCCAACATATCTTTGTAGGGCTGATTTGCACTGATGTTGTAGATGTTGAAGGCATTCCCAATCATCTTATCGGTCACGGCTCCAAGGGGCACACTCAAGGTTTGCCCTAACGCCAGTGCCAAACCGCCTGCGGCCATAGGCGCAGCCATAGATGTGCCGCTCCACGCGGCCATCATTCCGCCGGGAGCCGGGGCAGCAACTTTCTCGCCTGGAGCTACAAGCTCCAGAGTGTTGGCGTAGTTGGAAAACGTGGATTTGACGTCTTGAAGGTTGACGCTGCCCACGCTGACGGCATATGCGCCGTTGCCTTTGATATCGGCGTTGGTGGCGGGGTAAGTAATCTTGTTCAGATTGGCATTGCCAGCCGACGACACCACCAGAATGCCTCTAGCGGTTGCGCGGTTTACGGCGTCCTGCACGACTTTGGAGTCGTCCTCACTGCCGAGGCTCATGTTGATGATCTTCGCGCCTTTCGCTACTGCCCAGTCAACCGCCTGCGCCACCATCACTACGTCGCCAGACCCGTCTTGCCCCAGCACGCGCAGAGGCATGATTTTGGCTTTGGGTGCGATTTGCAAAACGATTCCGGCAACGTTGGTGCCGTGACCATAGCCACCCACGCCCAACGTGCCTTCTTCCTGTGGCACAGCGTCGGCGGCATAAAAGTCACGCCATGAGGCAGGGTCACTCAGCGATCCCTGAAAAGCAGGATGCTTCAGGTCTATTCCCGTATCAATAACGGCCACCGTGACGCCACCACCAAGATTAGGGGCCAACGCTTGGGCCTGTTGGAGACGAATCTTTTGCCAAAGGGTGGAGTTTTGAGGAAGGGGAGAGTAGGTACCACCGGCCCAGACACCTAGAGATCCACCAGCCCAGACGCCTAGAGATCCACCAGCCCAGACACCTAGAGATCCGCCCATTGTGGCTGTCATGCTTCCGCCACCGCTAAAGACGTCCCTGTTCGGCTCGATATATACCTTGCGGCTAGCTTGCGCCTCGAGGCTTTGCGCATGCAGTTGTGCAGTCTGAGGCGAAACCTGCCCCTGAGCCGTGTTACTGATGTTCATGCCCATCAGTGCCACACAAATTTCGGCAGCTGCCGCACCACAGTCAGCATTGTCCCAAGACAAAACTGTGCCACCCAACGTTTTTGCTAAGTCTTTAGGCGTGTCGCCAGATTCCAGTGGCACAGTAGCCACGTAATCGAACCGGGTGGGGGCGCTGGCCGCCGTGTCGGTTGTAGGGGCAGTGTTACAAGCTGTGAGGAGGGCGAAAGTTAAGACAGTAACAGTGGGCAATGTTCTACGTGGAGTCATAGGAAATCTCCTTAAGAGATCAGGGCAGGGCTAAAGTGGCCGCTGTGAGGATGAAATGAGTTTACAACTTTATACTGACATTTTTGTCACTTTTTTGGCAGATACGCCGTTTTTCTACACCCGATTCAGGAACAAATTATTAATTAAGGAATCGTTGTCCGATTTTGCCAACTTGTAGCTGATATGGCCTTCATAGAGTAGGGGGGCAGGATAGTCTCCGGTCTGCCCAGTAAAGTTGCTGACCCAGAAAAAAACAACCTCCTCTTTTATATGAATGTTGTCTAAGATGCCTCTGTTACCTGAGATAAATTGACCCGATCACCGGACTGCCCACTCCATTAGTTTTTATTGAGAATTAGATTAAGGGTAAAATTTCAGCCGATGCTGACGCACATTTTCTGAACCCTCAAGAGATAGCCGCTCTTGAATCTCTGCACTGCTCGCAGGAATCCGCAAACCTGCTTGTACTTCCAAAAAAGGTATGGGAATCTGCACACCAGTTCAGCAGAGAGGATGTTTGCACGGTTAGGTGACGCGCCCAACTTGGGCTTTTTGTTGGCCTAGTTTTAGAGCTTTAAAAGGAGAATTATGAAACCTAAGATCAAAGCTGCGCTATTTATCGTGACTGCCTTTCTGACTATCGCCAGTGGGAGCCTGAGCGCAGGTCTGACCGCTGATAATGGGAAGCCCTCAATTCCTAGAACAGATGGCAGCATAAGTATTTGGGCAGGCTAGACCGAAAATAATCGAAAAGGCATCTGACTTAATAGCAGATGCCTTTTCGATTATTTTTCTTATTTCACTGAGTTTAATTTGAAATCCTCAAGCCTTATTTCAAGCTTTCTGCGTTTACAATCTGAATCTTAGCCACCTGTGCTTGCAACAAGTTATCGAATTTCATGATCAGCAGGCGCGAACGCATCCGCTCTCCGGTAGTAGAGAAGCCCACTGCGCCCGTAATGGTCACGCAGTTGGTCGTGTCACCGTCGAAGCAGGCGGGCAAGTTGACTTTGCGAACGGCCTCGGCTACCTGCACCCGCGTGGGTACTGTTCCGGCCGTCTTCAAGGCGTTCTTCATGGCTTCCAGCATCACGTTGGCAGCGTCGTAGGCGTACACGGCCACGCCGCTGGGCTTGGCTCCGTAGGCCGCCTGATATTTGTTGGTAAAGGTCAGGGCGTTGGAGAAGGCGCTGACGGGACCGAACCCGGTGGTGTACACCACGCCTGCGCCCGCGATTCCGGCACGCTTGAGGAAGCTGGGGGAGTCCAGACCGTCGCCGCCCATGAACGTAGCTTTCACGCCTGCAGCACGCAAATCCTTCACTAGGGCCGCGCCCGTGTCATCGGTGCCGCCAAAGTACACCACGTTGGCCTTGCTGGCTTTCACTTTCTTAATCACGTCAGAGATTTGGGCAGGCGTAGATGCACCCGAATAGGCCGCCACTTTCACTTTGCGCTTGGCGAGGTTGGTCAGCAGCACTTTGGTCAGGCCGTTGCCATACGCGGTGTTGTCGGAAATCACGTAAACGCTGGTGGCCTTCAGTTCGTCGGCAATGTAGTTGGCCGCGGCCACGCCCTGCGCGCTGTCGGCAGACACCACGCGGCTAAAGTGCATCCAACTGTTGCGCGTCAGTTGGTCGTTGGTGCTGGCGGGCGAAATCATAGCCAGCTTACCCGGAGCAAAGGCGGCGGCCACTACGTTGGACACACTAGAATTCAGCGCACCTACCACGCCCAAAATGTTCTTGTCGGCCAGCACGGTTCCGGCAATCTGTGCGCCCAACGTAGCCGATGCCTGATCGTCAAACGGTGCCAAGACCAGATCGTGCCCCAGCGCCTTGAACGCTTTGGCCTGCTCCTGCACGGCCAGTTCTGCGCCGCGCTTTACTTCCGAGCCGATGGCGGTCAGGCTGCCACTGAGCGGGCTGATGGTAGCGAGCTTGATGGTGGCCGCCTGTGCCCCGCCCACCATGAGGGCCGAGGAAATCAGGCCCACCGAGAGATGACGAACGAAGGTGCCGCTCAACATGGTTTTGGAAGGGGTTTTATTAGGGTGCATACGCCAATCTAGTCAGCACAACCCACACCCGTCTTACAGTTGCGCCGCACAAACACGAACTTCCCACATATTCTTGAATCTGGTGTAGACCGGTGAGCGGCAGCTTACGAATCACTTTGATCTCTAAGCGTCTCCAAACCGTTTAAGAGAAACAGCCGTCATCTCAATTTTCAATCGAGTAAATAGATATTGGGATCAAAATCCGTCTATCTTCCTCGAAAACAGGCAAATCATCTCGTTCCAAATTTGACTGGCGAGAGAAGGCGTAGCGAGAATCTTCAGCCGTTCCTCAAAAATGGAGCGCTTCATGCCGTAGGGGGGGGAGGGTGCCGTACCGCTCGGCGCGAATGAGGATGTCGTGCGCCCAACGGCTGTGGGTGGCTGGCTCACACATCCGCCCATTCATCTTAAAGACGGCGGGGGCGTCCTCGGCCAAAATCGCGTGGGCTTCTTGCAGGTCGCCTTCGGTCACGCGGTAGCCGTTCAGCACGGTACTTAGCTGCACCGGATGAATAATAGTTTTGCCCGACAAGCCGTATTCGAGGTCTTGCTGAACCTCGCGGGCCAGCGTCGTCAAGTCTTCAAACACTTCGTACACTGGGCTGGAAAGCATAAATCCGTAGGGTTTGAACACGCCGATGAGCATACTGATGACCCGTTCCAGCGGCCCTTCGTAGAGGGTGCGGCCCGGCGTGCGGCGCACGCCAAGCGCGTGCATCAAGTCGTTGCCGCCAATGCGCAGGCAAGCGATCCGGTGCTGCCAACTCTCCTGAAAAATCAGGTCGCGCAGGCAGGCCATCCGGTGTTCACTCAGCGCCTCGCGGGTCTCCAAGGTCAGCAATACAGACAGATGCGCGTGTTCCTCACGGTTCAGCAGGCGCATGTAGGAGGCCAGATTGCCGTCGTGCGTTTTGGGCAGCACGAAGCCGCTGATCCCGCGCAAATCCAGCGTCAGCAGTTGCGCCAGCACCTCCGGATTGCGGGCGCGGATCAGGCGCAGGGGGCCAGTCCTCGCTTTGCCGGTGCCAGAGAGAGCAGTGCTAGCAGTGCCGATGGGGGGCAAATCGGGCAAAGCGAGGGTCAGATTCGCCAACGCACGCGGCACATCTTCCTCGCGCACGGCGTCTTCGGTGCAGTAGATCAGGCTACTCAGGTGCGGATATTTGTCTGTGCCAAGCTGCACCAGATCGTCACGGGTGGCGGGGGCATACAAGCTTGCGCCCAAAGCCCAAGGATCGAGGGTTGACAGGGTTGAAAGCGGGGTCAGCACAGGCATCAGCGGGGGCCTCCGGGATGGATCAGAGCAGCGGCGAGGTAGGGCAAAGTAGGATGAACGCTGACTGGCACGCGGGCGGCCTGTGCCAAGTGTTCTAGATGCAGCGTATCGGGGTGGCCCGCCTCACGCAGCATCAGGTGGGCAGGTTCGCGCCTCAAAAAGACCCGCGTGGCCTCGCCCACACTCGGTTTGACCAAATGCGGATCGGTGACGCCGAGGGTGGCCGCAAGGGCCGTCACCACATCTTGCGGCTGCTGTGGGCGCGGGCCGAGAGGCAGACGGAAATCAGGCATAAACGGGGCGCTGAGGGCGTCGAGTGCGTCCAGATACTCCGCTGTCTGATCGTATCCGCGCAACTGCTCCTCTATCCGCGCCGCGTGCAGACCGCCTTCCGGGGCAACAAAAGTCCGGCTCAGCAGGCCGCATACGCTGGCATTCAGCGCCGCGTGCGGCAGCAACACATCGTCGTGTGTGGCGGCGTGCAAGGCCACTCCCGCTGGGTCACTCAGTACGGCAAGTCGGGTGGGCACATCGGCGGGCAAACTGTCCTTCAGCGCCCCAAAAATGCTGCCCTTGCCCGTCCATCCGTCTACAAATACCAGTTGCCTGTGTGGATGTAGACCGCGCACAGTGTCCAATGCCGCCAAATCTATGCCGCTGCCCCGAATAATGCTGAGCGTGTGGTGCGGCAACTCCAGCCCCCAGCGACGGGCCAGACGGCGCATGGCACAGCCCACCGGGGTTCCGGCGCGGGCCAGCGAAACCAAAATGGGTTGAGGATACGTTGCCCATATCTCTGCCGTCAGGCTTGCCAACAATGCCCCTACGCGCTCGCCGTTTCGGGTCAGCGCTGCATGGTAAGCGGCCAGTTGCACGTTACTGGGAACTTGTTCGGGCGTCAGCAGCGTGCCATACGACACTCCTGCCCGCAGCAGGCTTTCCTTTTCCTGCACGCTGACCAAGTGCGGCTCTGCGGGCCGAAGGTGTACCTGCACGTCGGCAGTGGGCAAGGTATGGGCCAGAGCATGTGCCGGATGGTTTGGAGTGGTCAGAAGGGCGTCAGGTTGTGGCGTCATGCGGAAATGGATTGTGGCAGTGTGAGGTGGGAAATGGTCATAGGGCAACGTCTCCGGGCAAATGGGAGTTAAGCAAATGGGAATGGGCGAGGAAGATCAAGCGTCAAGTCTTCAAATCATGGCAGGTGAATGAATGAGGTTGGCTCCAGCATCCAGCATGTTTGTCAGCCCACGAAAGCCCGAACCTATATAGGCGGTCATGCGGCTACCGCTGAGGCAAGTTGGCCGCGTTCACCGCCCGCAGAAGCTGGCCTCTCGGCGGCGTGATGGCAAAATCGCAGGCGCTCATAAAGGCCAAGTCGCTGAGGCTGTCGCCCAAGCCGAGGGTCAGCACGGCGTCGGCAAAGTGGTGCTGGCGAAGGTGCTGCACAGCTTCCGCCTTGCCCAGACTGCGCGGCAATACGCTGACATTGTTGGCATTGGCGATGATCTTCAGGCTCTCCAGCCCCTGATCGGTCAAAAAAGCTTCCCAGCGCAGTTGTAGTTCTTCCAGCGCTTCGGCCTGTGCCTCCGGATGCTTCAGCACCGTCATAAACGGCAAGTCGTGGGCATGGTGGCGGGTCAGGCGGCAGCCGAGGCGGGCGGCGTGGGCCTCTAGGTGCGCGGTAGCAGCGGTCAGAGCGTCTTGTAAGTCGTGCAACCGTTCGCGTACCTGCTCGGCCCACGCCGCGTCTATTTCTCCGCCCGGCGCAACCATCGTCAGGCCATGATCCACGATTCGCCAAGACAAGAACGGCAGCGTCACACGCGCCATCGCCGCGAGGTCGCGCCCGGTGACGGGAATGACAGTCACGCCGCCGCAGTCCAGCAAGCGCAGGAGTTCGGCCTGTGCGGGCGTGCAAAACGAGTGCGCCTCACCGCGAGTATTCACGGTAGCGGGCGTCAGCATGTGCGGGTCTATTCCCGGCAACTTGCGGAGCGTTTGAAATAAAGTGTCGTCTAGGTCGGCAAAAGCGACGATGGCGGGGGTGCTCATACACTCAGCCTGACGGCCTGCGCGTGTGGCCCCAGCGCCACCATCAGTGCGGGATCAGGCACGCACGCGCCCTCGTACCCCACCAGAATCCGGCTGTACGCGGCGGGGTCTACGTTGTACACATAGTTGGAAATCCCGTCTGACACGTTGTCGGCAAAGCTCAGGGTGTGCCGGATCGCCAGCCCCGGCACAATCGGGCTGCGGGTGGTGGCGCTCCACAGGCAGGAAGCAACGGAAGGCGCGATCAGGCCCGCCAGCGCAAAGGCCGGATACTGATATTCCCCGGTTCCCAGCACCAGCACGCACTCTGTGGGCTGGAAGGTCAGACCCAATGCTTCCAGTGTAGGCACATCGGTCAGGTGGCCGTAACGTGCGCTCTGAGCGGCCAGCAACGCCGTTTTGTCGGCCCCGTTGCCTACCACCGCAGGCAAGGCGACGGGTTTCCACGCTGGGTCAGGTATGAACGAGAATTCGCCGCGTGTGAGGCTCACAAAATCTACAGGGAGACCCAACGCTTCGGCCAAGTCGCGGCGGCGTGGACACCAGTCGGTCAGGCTGACCAAGACCACCCGCGAGACGTGTGGGTGCAGTTCCAGCCACGCGGCGGCCAAGTTTTGCAGCGTCGTTCCGGTAGACAGTTCATCGTCCACCAAGACCAATTCAGTGGCGGCGCGTGCCTCCGGGCCGGGATCGTAGACCAAATGGGCGGGCGCGTGCGAGTGCGGTTCGTCGAAGCGCAGCAACAGAGGCGCTTGCGTGTGGTAACGCGTGGTGTGCTGGAACGTGCCGCGCCGATGCTCCTCACCTGCCAGCCACGCCCGGAACACGCCTTCGCCCAATGCTGTGGCCGTTTCTGCCAGCCCAATAAAGTGCGGCGCGTGTAACTGCGGCAAAGCATCGGCCAGCGTGCGGTAAGTCCGGGCCGCCACTTCCGGCGGAATCGGAATGTGTTTGCCTAGCACCCTACTCACGAACAAGAATCCACGTTTGGGGTTGCGGCGCACGGCGTAAGTCAGGAGTTCGTCTAGCGGCAGCTCATTCAGTGGCGCAGTGGCAGATTCAAGCCGCAGCCTCAGCGTGCCACTCGGCAAAATGACCTCTTGCGTCTCCACGTCTGGGATAACGGTCATCCTGCCGCAGCCCCTAGTTCGGCCACTTCCGGTTCGGCCAGCTCCGCCGTGCCCATCACGCGCACCACCTTGTCTTCGGCCACGCTGAGGCCCGTGCGAACGGTGGGCAAGGCGTCCCAGTCCAGCGCTCCCGTTGCTGCGTCCAGCAGCAAGCGCGGGAAATTGATGCCCGCCGCCATGCTGTAGCGCAGGCCGCCCGATGCCCGTGCATTGATCTCCAGCATGTGTGGGACGCGGTGGCCGTCGTCTTTGGTCTGAAAATTGAAGATGCCGCTGAGACTGTACTTCTGGGCAATTTTTTCGGCGGCGGCCACCAAGTCGGGGCGGTCTTCTAGGCGTTGCCCATGCTCCCCTTTCCGGCGCACCACGGCGCGTATCAGGCGGCCTTGCCATGCCACACAGTCAATGCTGCGTTCCGCGCCTTCCAGCGTGTGCATCAGCAACATGGTAGGGAGCGCCTGGCCCGCGAACATTTCCCGCGCCGCCGCCACGCTCATCTGGTACAACTCGCCCTTCAGGAAGGAATTCAGGTCGGGCCGCTCCATCAGCACCCGGAACCCGCTGGCATAAATACCCCGCGCAGGCTTGACGCACAGGCGCACGCCGTCTTCTCGTAGCGCACTCAGGCCGTCCTCAAAGCTGGCCGAAGTATCGAAAGTCGTCCAGCGCGGAATGGGCAAAATAGAGGAATCCCACGCCCGCAAAAATTCGTCTTTGCGTTCCAAGTGCCGCTGGGTCTGCTCATCTGCGGGCACGATTAACGTTATTCCAGCCTCGGCAAATGCGGGTTGCCAGTGCCCCAACCGCTCGCGCTCTTTGCCGGGAACCACCAGCGTAATACCGCGCTCCGCACAGGCCGAAAGCAGCCACGCGGCGTACTCGTCCCCAAGCAACCCTTTCGGCTCTAAAAAGGTGTGCGGCGCGGCGGCCAACATGCCGTGATCGGGGTCGGTGTGGCTGGCCCAAACTTCGTAGGGAGCGCCCTGAAGCGCCGTCAGTTGGGCAGAAGTCACGCTGAAATTTTTGGTGAACAGAACTTTGGGCAGCGTATCGGGGGTTCGGGTGGTGGGCGAGAGAGAGGCAGGCACTTCGGCGCTCGGGTGCAGAGTAGTCATAGGGGTCTCATTGGGCAGCGGGATGATGCAACGGGATCGATGCGGTGCGGTGGGGAGCGGAGGCCAGAGCCGGAAACAGAATTGTGCCTCAATTTACAGCCTCGGGTGAGAGGAGAGGCTGTAGAGGATGAGCCAGCGAATGCTGAGGCAAATCGCCTCACGACCTGCCGCACCGCCCGCACCCAAATTAATCTGTTGTTAAAACCCTGTTGGCGCCCGTGTTTACGAGAATCTGCCTGTCTGCATAGTTCACTACCTTAGACATACTGGTCAGCTCTTTCAATGAGCTTTCGCGTGCCTCGCCTGTGACTTAGGAGTACGCTCAGCCTATGAGCGATCCCCATCTTCCGGCTGCCCCTGCCGATCCAGACCCGAACTCTGCCGAACGTGCTTACGGCGATTTCTCGCGGGCGCTGAGTTACGTGGAGTATCTGCAAATAGATACCCTGCTGTCGGCGCACAAACCTGTGACCACAGCGCACGACGAGCATCTGTTCGTGTCGGTGCATCACGTCTCCGAGATCTGGATGTCGTTGGTGGTGCGCGAGCTGACGGCGGCCATGACCTTGCTGGCGGCGGGCGTCACCGATGCGCCGCTGAAGATGCTTTCTAGGGTGGTCAAGGCGCAGCAGCAGATGACCAATGCTTGGGACGTATTGAAAACCATGACGCCTGCGGACTACTTGCAGTTCCGCGACGCGTTTGGGCGTGCCTCCGGCTTCCAATCGGCGCAGTACCGCATGGTAGAAGTGCTGCTGGGCAACCGCGACCCCGCCCTGCTACGGCCCCACGCCCACCGCGCCGACCTGCTTGATCCCCTTCAGGCCGCGCTGACTGCCCCAAGCGTGTACGACTTGACGCTGCAATTGCTGGCGGCGCGGGGGTTGCCTGTGCCTGCCGAAGTCCTAAAGCGCGACTTTACGAAGAAGCCTGTGGAAAACGCCGACGTGCTGGCCGCGTGGCTCACCGTGTACCGCAACCCCGAAGAGTACTGGGACTTGTACGAACTGGCCGAAAAGTTACTGGATGTAGAAGATAACTTCCGGGCATGGCGCTTTAATCACCTGACGACTGTGGAGCGCACCATCGGCTTTAAAACAGGCAGCGGCGGCACCAGCGGCGCGGGCTACCTCCGCAAAGCCCTAGAAATCGTCCTTTTTCCGGAGCTGTGGCAAGTCAGAACCAGTCTGTAAATGAGGAAAAGCGCGGGCCGGCCTGAGCAAGAGCGCTTCCCTACATAGACCCATCCAAACCTTTGTGTTTGGGTGGCTTTTTCTGCTGCTTTACAGCTCCTTGCTGCCCGGTCACAACGTTGGTTAGAGGGCAGGCCTCAGCCTAGTCAACGTTCTAAACCACAGAATCCAGACGTGATATTTGTCTCAGACCACTAAAAAAGTACAGCGAGGTCACCGCCTTTCTTCTAAACTTTTACGGAATGTCGGCCCCGGATCGTCCTCTCAGTGCCGCTCCTGCCGATCCGTCCAGACAGGAGCGGGGTGATCCAGCTCAGTACACGTCACCCGGCCAACCGCTGATCAGCTTTATCCTGAGGCCGTTTTGGTTGCCGCTGCTGTTGTTGCTGGGCGTGGGCGTGTCGGTCTTGGTGGCCGTAGACCGCAATGCCCGGAGCGCCGCACTGGTCAGTGAGGCTCAGGCGCGGCTGACCCTGATCACGATGCTCCTGCGCGATACTGCCGATCTAGAGCGGGGGCAACGCGGCTACGTCATCACCGGTATGCAATCCTTTTTGCAGCCATACACGAACACCAAAAAAATCTTTCCCGGTCATATCGAGGCGCTCCGTAAGTCCAGCGTGACCGATCAGCAGCGGGTGGATTTGAACCGGGTCGCTCTCCTGATCGGCGCGTGGGACCGTCAGGCGGCTCTCCCCGAAATTGCGGCCCGCCGGGAAAGCTTGGATGCGGCCGTCAAATTGGTCAGCGACGGCAGCGGCAAACGCACGCTGGACGAGGCGCGGCAAACGCTGAATGCCATGCAGTCCAGAGAAAATGCCCGCTTGAACGCGGCGCTCCTGTCGAGTACCGCCACCCTCCGCAACGTGCGGGCGGTGACGTTGCTGGGCTTGCTGCTCAGTGTTTTGCTCTTGATCCTGACCGCAATCCGGGCGGCCAGAACAGTAGCGGGCAACGTGCAGGACGTGACGGCGCGGGCGCGGCAGATGGCGGCGGGCGATTACGATGACCGCCTTCCGCCCACGCCTCTGCTGGAACTGCGTGAACTGGGGCAGCAATTTCAGATCATGGCGGGGGCCGTCAAAGAGCGTGAGCAGGCGCTCCGAACCACCAACACCGCGCTAGAGCGCAGCAACCGCGAGTTAGAGCAGTTTGCGTATGTGGCCAGCCATGACCTTCAGGAGCCGCTCAGAACCATCGGCAGTTATACGGAACTGCTCTCTAAGCGCTACACGGGCCAACTTGACGAACGCGCCGACCAGTACATTGCGTTCACCATTTCGGCCACCCAGCGCCTCAAATACCTGATTCAAGACTTGCTGGCCTATTCGCGGGTTCGGCAAAGCGGACGCAATTTTAGTGCAGTCAACACCGCCGAAATCGTGGCGCAGGTGTTGGACGACCTGCAACTCCAAATTCAGGGCGCAGAGGTCCGGGTAGAGTCCATGCCTGTCGTATGGGGCAACCCCGAACTTCTGCGGCATGTCTTTTTGAACCTGATCGGCAATGCCCTGAAGTTTCGTGCCGAGGGACGGCCAGCGCATGTCAGCGTATCGGCCCAAGATGACGGAACCCACTGGACGGTTTGCGTACACGACAACGGCATCGGCATCGAACCTCAGTACCATGACCGGATTTTTGGGGTGTTTCAACGGTTGCACGGCCCCAGCGAATATGAGGGCAGCGGCATAGGCCTAGCGGTGACCCGCACCGCCGTAGAGCAGCACGGCGGAACGCTCAGTCTCAACAGCGTGTTGGGCCAAGGCAGCGTGTTCTCTTTTACCGTTCCACACGCTCCCGCGAGTCTTGGGCGGTCTTCAAATCCTCTCTTGCCTGCGGGCGCCGAAGGCAAGCTGGAGCCAGATCCCCCTTCGACGGCCCCGTTTTAAATGACCCGTCCTCATCGGCTACAATTTGTCCCGTCTATTGCCCTTTATTTGGCTGACCACTTCCGTCTTATCAGTCCCGTCAGACCAATTCAGTCCCCGCTCAGGAGTACCTATGAAGTCTATTGAAATTTTGCTGGTCGAAGACAATCCTGCCGATGTGATGTTGACGGAAGAAGCGTTTACAGAGGCCGACTTTCCCCACCAATTGCATGTGGCTAAAGACGGTGTAGAAGCCCTGCGTTTCTTGCGGCGAGAAGGGCCATATACAGAAAAGCCCACGCCAGACGTCATCTTGCTCGACCTGAATATGCCGCGCATGAGTGGGCTGGAAGTGTTGGATGTTCTGAAACTCGATCAGTATCTCCGCAATATTCCGGTCATTGTCCTCACGACTTCGCGGGCGGAAAGTGACATTTGGCGGAGCTACAACCTGCACGCCAATGCCTATATTCCCAAGCCCGTGACCATCAGCGAGTTTGTAGAAGTCATCAAATCTTTTGAGACATTCTGGTTTTCTATCGTAGCCTTGTCTCCTAAAGCCAAACCCTGAGCTGTGTTGCTTTAGCGCCCCGTATCTTCCGTGTAGGGCCGCCGAGTTTGATTCATTCAGTTTGAGGTATCAAGGCGGCTGTCACCTTTCGGCACAGCAAAAACGCCGCCCCATGCTCGGTAAGTACTGGATACCACTTCGCGCCGCAGCTTGCCGTCTGCAAATTTAATCTGCCGGGCCACGGTGACCTGTGCCCCCGCTGCGGGCATGTCTATTCGGCGGACTGTGCCTGCCGCCATTTTGGAATCGGCAATAAAGGTGGGCGGCGGCGCGGTGCGGGTACCGGAGAGTTTGGGCGCACCGATCTGCACGGTTCTTCCATCCGGGCGGCCAAACAGATGCACGCTGAGGCGAGCGGCCTTCACATCCCAGTCGGCCTGAATCAGCATAAATCCTGCGGTATCGTTGCGCCAACGCAGATTTTTGGCGGGGGCGTACACGGCGGCGTCTAAGCCCGGAGCGCCGTAATAGCCCACCTGATACGAATGCGCGTGCCGCTCGGTAATGGGCAGTCCGGCACCGAAAGCCGCCCGGAACACTGTTGTGCTGACTTGGCATACGCCGCCGCCATCTTCCACGCTCAGGGTATTGCCAGTGACCACGTAGCCTTGCCTAAAGCCCGTGCTGGCGCTGATTGGGCCAAGGGAAGCATTGAAATTGAATTCTGCGCCGGGGGCCAGCCACTCGCCGTTTACCCGGCTGGCCCCCACCCGGACATTGTGGACTCGGAATTCGGGACTGCCCGTAAACGACGATGTTCCGGTGCCGATATACGCCAATCCCTGACCAGCTGCCCAAGCCACACTGCGTCGTGGGGCCACCAACGCTACCGATACATTGGTGCTTGATTCGCCCTGCTGCACGGCACGCAGCAACGCGGCTTCGGTCTTGTCGCGATTCACCTTCCAGCCCGTTTGCGCCTGACCGACCCAACCTCCCGCTTGCCTCACGAAACGGAGATCACGCGGTTGACGTGCTTCAATTTGGGCAAATACCGCTTTCAGTGCGGGCCGGAGGGCATTCACGTTGCCATCGGCTCTGACCTGACCCAGTTGTTGGGCCGTCAGCGGGAGGCTCAGCGAGCGGTGAACCAATGGGCGTGACACCTGCTCACCGCGCAGCACGGGTTCCGGAACGCTCCAGAGCAACTGAATCTTTGCAGGTTGCGGCTCTCTCACTGTCTCAACAGCCGCAGATTCGGCAACTGGTGGGGGAGAGCCAAGTGGAACAGAGGCCGGAACAGCCGCAGTGCGGGGAGCGGGGTTGCAAGAGCAGAGCGCCCCAAGCAAGACCAATGCACCCAAAATCTTAAAACCCTGAGATTGTGATAGGCGAAACGGCGAACAGAGCATAAGGCGTATCCTCTTGAGCATATTTCGGTGAAAAGACGTCTGATTTGGCTGTTGATCCAAGCGAAACGGCTAGGTATAGGAAGGATTTCAGGAAATGATGTGGAATCCGTGTTATGAATTAAAACTTACTCCTACGAAACAAAGAAGGGGAGAAACAGCCGGTTGGCCGCCACTCCCCGTCTCAATTATTTGGTGCCTTGTTCAGGGCATCAACACAGTATCGATGACATGAATGATGCCGTTGCTGGCTGCAATATCCGTCTTCGTCACCGTCGCGTCGTTGATAGATACCGTACCGCCGTTGACCGCAATGGTCACGTTGGCTCCGTTCACTGTTTTGGCGGTACTCAATGTGACCACCTGAGCGGCAGTGACGCGGCCCGGTACGACGTGGTACAGCAGCAATGCCTTCAGAGCGGCTGGGTCGTTCAGGAGGGCCGTCAGTTGGTCTTGTGGCACTTTGGCAAACGCGGCGTTGGTCGGTGCAAATACCGTGAACGGGCCAGCGCTGCTGAGGGTGCTCGCCAATCCTGCGGCCTGCACAGCCGTCAAGAGGGTGCTGAAATTCGGGTCGTTGGACACGATAGCGGCAATGGTGTTGCCAGTGGGCACGGCGCTTCCGCCTCCGGCGAAGGCAGGTGTAGCAAACATCATGGCAGTCAAAACAAGCATCTTCTTCATAGTAAATCCTCCGGAAACTATAGAAAGCTTACCCTTTGGTATGACAAAGGGAGAGGGCTTCGTAAAACTGCGTCTTGGTTCTTAAAATTGTCTACTCTACCGACAAATGAAATTTAATAGGCATTCTCTTCTATCAAAGTACGCCCCAGTACAATGAGTCATTCCTGAGAACAAGCTTTAATTGGCTGCTCTCTAGTTTAAATAGGAAAGTTTGGTATGGAGCGGATTTGACGGTACGGAATACGATTTATCCGTAGACAAAAGTCCCAAGTCCGTAGCCATTGCTCCGAGGGCCATCAGCCGAGTTGAAAAGCAGGCGTTATCACTTCCGTGTCGCAGCTTGGGACAAAATTTTCCTCGTGTGACACGCAGAATATTGTGTTCGGCATTGCACGCCAATTCGCTGCTTCCCACAGGGAACTGGGGCTGGTCTGGAACTTCTTGGAAGGAAAACCAAGTTGCCAACGTGACCCACAGCCATACTTTTTAGCTACGTACCTTCACAGCAACTTACCGTGACGTTTGAGCCTAAGCCATTTATTCTACCCGGATAAAATTGACATCTTTATTTTACCCGGATAGAATCCTGCTATGGACGAATTGCCCACCTACACAGCCTTTCATGGCTCCCTGCACCTTCTCACAGGCTCTCTGCACGATGTCCTGACCGAGTTGAAAACTCAAGCGGATTCACTTGACGCCGCATCGTCCATTCTGATTTTTGAAGACCGCAGTGGGAGGCAGGCCGATTTCAACCTACGTGGCACACTGTCCGAGGTGCTGGAGCGGGAAGCGCCGTTGCCAAGCGCTCCGGCCTCTGCGCCTGCCAAAGCTGGCCCCGGACGCCCGAAACTGGGCATTGTTTCGCGTGAGATCTCGTTGTTGCCGCGTCACTGGGACTGGCTGGAACTTCAGCGGGGCGGGGCGTCGGCCACCTTGCGCCGCTTGGTAGACGAGGCCCGCAAACAAAACCCCGGCCAGGAGCGGGTACAACAGGCTCAGGCCGCCGCAGACCGTTTTCTAGGGGCGATGGCCGGAAATCTGCCGCACTTCGAAGCCGCCTCACGCGCCCTGTATGCCCGCGATCAAGCGGGGTTTGTAGCCCACAGCGCCGATTGGCCCGCTGATATTCGCCGTCACGCACTGCATCTGGCCGCGCCTGTGTTCGCTGACCCGAGCGGCGAAGGGACGCCGTCCGAATAGCCCCTATTCCACCCTCACCGCAATAGGCAGCGGAAAAGTAATCATATATTTACCCTGCCCCGGCGCGTGCTGCGTGGGTTGGGTGCAGCCTGCCGAATCGGTGGCGCGGGCCAGCAGTGTGGCCTTGCCCGGCGTACTGGGCGTCTGCCACGCGAAGCGCCAGCGCCGCCACACATGCGACTCGGCGGGGTCGGTCAGTTCAGCTTCGGCCCAGTGGAGGCCGCCGTCTGTACTCACCTCTACCCGTGTAATCTCAGCTTCTCCCGTCCACGCCGCGCCCGTGATGATGTACGGCTGTCCGGCAGCAAGGGTTTCACCGGGGGCAGGTCGGGCGATCTGGGCCTTCACCCGCATCACCGACAGAGGCGTCATCTGGGGCGACAGGGGGCCGCGATGCTGCCAATACGAATAGTCTAGGGTCTGAAAAAACCCCTGAAAGGGCGTGTTCGTCACATAAATTCCGGTCAGCCATTTGACGGAAGCCATGCCGTACCAACCCGGCACGATGGCCCGCACTGGGAATCCATGCTGCGGCGTCAGCGGTTGGCCGTTCATGGCATACACCAATAGCACGTCGTTTTGCGCCTTGCCGAGCGGAAGACTGCGTTCGTAGGCGATGACGCCGGGCGTTTTGGCGGGCTCCTCCAAACAGCCCCGGTCTGCGCCGCACAGCACCACTTCTACTGCCCCCGGTAGTACTCCGGCCCGCTCCAGCACGGCAGCCAGCGGCACGCCCGTCCACTCGGCGGTACTGACTGCGCCCAGTTCCCACGCCACGCCCTCCACCTTGGGTCTCAAAAACGAGCGGCTGTTGCCCGCACATTCCAACGTCGCGGTAAGGGTACGCGGAGTCATGGCCTCCAAGTCCGCCAAGCTCAGGCACAAGGGCTGTTCGGTCAGCCCTCCAACCTCCAATCGCCACTCGGCAGCGTCCAGTTGGGGCACCGGAAAATGACTGCGAACATAAAACATGCCCGGCGGTGTCAGGCGTTCCGACAAAGTGTGAAACGGAAATTCCAGATTGGCTGGGCTGGCCTGCCGAACGATCATTTCTGGTGGGGGCGTGTCAGCCATAGATTCACTCCAAAACAGAGGGCCGCCCCTACGAACCGAGCGTTCCACCAAGAAGCTTCTCCGTGTGCCCCAAAAGACACCGAATCCCGTGAGCCGACTGTCGAGGCCCCCATTAAACTACGAATTGGGGAGGAGAGAGCCGCGCCGATGACGACGAGGTCAACAACCTCGGGTTAAGCGAGCAAAGGCCTGAGCCGAAGCAGTGTTTAGAGTTGTCTCCCAAACGGGGCCGCCGTTCCGTATCAGGTCTGGTGTGCTTCTGAAGGGCCGGGTAATGTGAAATGAAAGGTGCTGCCCTGTTCCGGAACCGACTCCACCCAGATGCGGCCCCCGTGATCTTCCACGATGCGCTGGCAAATAGCGAGGCCTAGGCCCGTGCCCTGATATTCGTCGCGGGCGTGCAGCCGCTTGAACATGACGAACACCTGCTCGAAGGCCTCCGGCTCCATGCCAATGCCGTTGTCGGTGACGCGGAAGTGCCAGAACGTGCCTTCCTGCTCTGCGGTAACCATGATTTCAGGCTCAGTCCCTTCCCGCCGGAATTTGAGGGCATTGCCCAACAGGTTTTGAAACAGCTGTGTGAGCCGGGGCAGGTCGCCGCACACCACCGGCAAGGCGGCAGTCTGAAGGTGCGCCCCGGCCTCGGCCACCGATCCGCTGAGGCGCTGCTGTGCGGCCCGAACAGCGTCGAGACTGGAGACTGCTCCGTAAGCCGTGATCTGTTCCGACAGGCGCGAGAAGGCCAACAAATCGTCGACGAGGGCTTTCATCTGCTGGCCGCCGCGCTGAATAAAGTCCAGATATTTCAGGGCGCTGTCGTTGAGGTCGTCGCCGTGCCGCTTCCGGAGAAGCTCGCTGAAGCTGGTAATGGTTCTCAGCGGTTCTTGCAGATCGTGCGAGGCCACCGATGCAAACCGTTCCAACTCTGCATTGGACCTGACCAATTCGGCGGTGCGCTGCTGGAGGGCGGCGACTCCCTGCGCTCCCTCGATGGCGAGGCCCAGACTCTGCACGATGGTTTCGACAACGGCGCGGTCTTCGGCGCTCCACATTCGTCCCGCAAACAGGCCGCAGCCGATAATCCCGATGGGGCGTCCGGAAGCCAGCACGGGCAAACAGGCGGTGGCCTGCGCATGCGACGTGTTGCCCGGCAAACTGTCGGTGTCGGCGTCGTAACGACTCTGATAAAAGGGCTGCTCCGTTTCCCACGGAACGCGCAGATGGTGGGTCGCCTCGTAGGGAAGGCCCGCCGCCACTGCCGCCTCTAGGCCGGGATCGCCGTAGTGTCCGGCGCGGGCCTGCTCGTACCAACGGCCATTTTTGAGCTCAAAATATGAAGCGTAGCCTTCAGGGAGCAGCGTCATCAGTCCTGCTAATGCCCGCTGCGCGAGTGCGTGTGGCGGCGCATTCACGTTCAGGTCGCGGGTCAGGTCGCTAAAGCCTTGCAGCGCACGGGCACGGGCTTCAAGTTGGGCATTCTGGCGGGCCAAGAGTTCGGCTTGCTGCCGCGCCTGCTCTACATGTGCCCGTTCTAGGGCAAAAGCGTAGGCGCTCATCAGGGCCGAGGCGGCTTGCCCACGCAACAATTGCAAAAACGCCTGGTACGCTTCGTCAAACTTTTTGCGGGGATTCAGGCCCACCACCAGCAGGCCCAGCAAGGTACTCCCGTCGTTGTGGAGTAAGGGCAACGCCGCCACCTGAGTCACGGGTTCCGGCCAAGTCGGAGCGGGAAACGGCGGAACGCCGGACAACAATTGCAGGTCTGTTGAGTTCTCAGGGTGAGGCAAGCGTTCGGGTGCGCCCGCCGCAAGCACCTCTTCCAAACGAGTGGCTGCCGCCAAATGCAAACCTTCCGGGTGGTGCGCGTTCTCCGCCGGGCCGGGAAGGTACAACAAGGCCATGGGCGCGTCGTGCGGATTTTCGGTCAGGGTGTCGCAAATTGCCCCGGCCACTTCCTGCGCGGTTTGCGTGCCCACCACGTTGGCGGTCAGGCGGGCCAGCGTATGGGTGCGCCGCTCTCCAATCACCCGTTCGGACACTTCGGTACAGGCCACAAAGAGGCCGTCTACCTTGCCGCTCGTCCCGTACACAGGTGCTCTATAGATAGGTGTATAGGCAAAATCGAAATAACATTCTTCTAGGTAGCCGTCGCGGTTCAGCGGCACCAGAGCGCCCTCGGCGGCAAAAGGTACACCGCCGTTGAGTAAGGCGTCGTAGACGGGCTTTAGGGCCGGGTAAGCATCCTCGCCAAAGGTGTCGGCCAGCCGTGCCCCCAGCGCTGCCGGATGTTTTTCTTGCCCGAGCAACACCCGGTAGGCGTCGTTGTACAACCCAATCATGTCGTGCGTCCAGCCCACGAACATCGGCTGCTGAGAAGCCAACATCAGGTTCAGGCAGGTGCGTAACTCGGCGGGCCACTGTTCAGGTGTACCCAACGGCGTCGCCGCCCAATCGAATTCCCTGATCCGCTGCCCCATTTCGCCGCCCGTCACTGGGGTCATGCCAAACTTTTCAGCCTGAATACTGTGGGTCTGCGCTGGCTTGTCGGGCATGTCAGACCTTGAAGATGGGGGTGACGCAGAGGGTGAGGAGCGGAGGGAAGTCATCGGAATGCTGCCTAGAGTAACGGCGAGCAGCGGGTTCTACCAGCTGCAGCGGGCGATGAAGCTAAAGCGTTAAGCCAGATTCAAGACTGTCCTGACGTGGAATACCAAACTGAACAGCAATTCAGAATTTTGCGGCAGGGGGTTATGAGCCGTTGTTAAGAGCAGTCACTAAGTGTGAGCGCGTCCCTCACGCAGTCACGCCCCGCGCTGACCGACAATCAGGTACACTGCGCCTTGTGAATCCCCGCGTTTGCGGGTGGCGTTCAGCCCCGGTGCCCTCCGCCGCTTTTGAGGTGGAAGACATTAAGACAGTAATTGCGCTGAAAAGAATTGTTTCTGGCCTAGATTCTCTCTTTATCGATCCTGCGGTTTCCGAATTGCCGTGGCCTTCTCTAAGGGTGGGCCTGTGCCGGAAACGTGGTGTGCGGCGAGTCTTGCTGCGCGGTTGGGCCTCTCAGGCGGGGTATTCAACGTTCTACCCTTTCCGCCTGCGGCCCCTGCCTGACGCCGCATCCCACCACGCCACTGCCCCATTTAGGCCTAGGCCTAGGCCGGGTTCGTCGGCTCAGGACGCCTCATGACCTATAACCGCAATGCATCAACTGCCCGCCCCCGTCCCTCCTCTGACCAGAACTCCGGCAACACGGCCACGCTAGAGCGCCCTGCCCAGCCTGTAGCCTGGCAAACCCTGCTGGGCGGCCGCATTCCCACGCCCGTTCAGGCCGGAGCCATTCCCGCGCTGATGGACGGCCAAGACGTGATTACCACTGCCCGCACTGGCAGCGGTAAAACGCTGGCGTTCCTGATTCCTGCCGCCGCACGCGGCATTGGCATGGGCACCACACGCGGCATGCGTCCCGAAGTCCTCGTCGTCACGCCTACCCGCGAACTCGCTGTGCAAATCCGCGATGTAGCCCGCGAACTGGGCATGTCGGCAGGCCGCATTACGGGCGGCATCACGCCTTCCCAGACCCGCAGCGAAGCCACCGGCAAGGGCCTGATCGCCGGAACCCCCGGACGCCTCAAGGACCTGATCAGCCGCAACGAACTCAGCCTCGCGGGGCTGAAATACGTGGTGCTGGACGAAGCCGACGAACTCTTGTCGTTGGGTTTCCTCAGAGATGTGGGCGATATTTTGCGTGCAGCCAAAGGCCAAGCGGCTCAGGCGCAGGCCGAACATCGGGGCCGCACGGGAGCGCGTCCGTTGCAACTGGCGATGGCGTCGGCCACCTTCCCGGCCGCCATTCGCAACATTGCCGAGCAATTTATGCACGAGCCTAAGCGCATCGATATCGCGCCTGACCGGGCCGCCTTGTCTGCCGAGCAGGGCGGAAAAACCGATCAGGACGTGATGGGCGGCGCGACTGGAGCCACCCACCTGATCATCAATGTGACGCGGGGCAACGTGCTGGACATCGCCGCCAACCATGCCCGCGAAGCGCTGCGTGAACCCGGCGGCTGCGTCGTCATTTTTTGCCGCACCAAAGCCCTCGTCAAGCGCCGCGCCGAACACTTGGCCGATCTGCTGCCCGGCGACGTGGTCAGCCCGCTGCAAGGCAACATGGATCAGAAAAAGCGTGAGCACGTGATGGGCCTCCTGCGCAACGGCAAATCCCGCGTGCTGATCGCCACCGACATCGCTGGGCGCGGCATTGATCTGCCTGAAGTGCGCTTGGTCATTCATATGGACGTGGCTTCGACTTCCGAAAACCATGTCCACCGTTCGGGCAGAACGGCGCGTGCGGGCCAACCCGGAACCAACCTCGTGCTGCTGATTCCTGAGCAGCGCGGCCTCTGGCAAGGCGTGCGGCGTGGATTGCCCGCCGCCCTGCAACCCCCTTTGACCAACGAAGAAGGCCAGATTGACCGTGAAATTCAGGAAAAACAGGGCGGAAGCGGCGGTGGCGGCGGCCAAGGCCGAGGCGCACGCGGCAGCCAGGGCGGCAGTGGTCAAGGTGGCGGAGGACAACGCGGCCAAAGCCAGCAGAGTCAAAGTCAACACAGCCAGGGCCGGTCACAGCAGGGCGGGCAGTCGTCCAGTCAAGGTCAGTCGGGGCGCTCGGGCGGTTCGACTCAGGCAGCAGGCGTCGGCGCAGGCCGAGTCGGGCCACAACGCGCCCGCCGAGGCCGCAACTAAGCAGTAGCACCAACTAAAAGATTGTTTTGATCGTGGACGGGCAGGCTCTTAGGGGCTTGCCCGTTCCTTTTTGACTCACAAATTACGCGGGAATAACAAAGCTAATCAATCCCAGCCTCTCTACCCTTGAACTCGCCCTTCAAGTCAGCCCCTAGAAAAACTCCACCTCACCCGCCACATCGTCATCTTGCACCGCCACATACCGCCGAGTCGTATCCACGCTGCTGTGCCCTAAAAACAGCCCTACCCGCGTAAAATCCCGTGTGGCCGTATATAACCGCGTCCCCGAATGCTTCCGCGCCGCATGAAAGCCCCGCCACACATGCCCGTAGCCTGCTGCCCGAAACACCTTTTGCATCTGATAGGTGGCCTGCGCGTACTTCCAGTCGAAGAGGCTGCCATCTTCCGAAACGGGTGGAAGAACAGCGAGAGCCGCCCGCACCCGCTTGCCCAGTGGCACGCGCCGGATTTTGCCACCTTTGCCCTTCACCGTCAGCCGTGCGCCGTCTATATCGGCCACCTTTAAACCCAGTGCCTCACTCACCCGCAGGCCCGCATGAGCGCACAGCAGGAGCAGCCCCGCCAATCTGGGTTCGCACTGCGCCAGCACTGCGTCTATTTCGGCCATATAAGGCGGATTCTTGACGATGCCGGGCGTCGGATCAGGTGGGACGTGGGCATCTTCAAACGGTTGCGCTTCGGTGGCTCCGGCCCAGCGCAAAGCGCGGTATAAGGCACGCACTCCCGCGACATACTGCGCCACCGTAGACGCCGAGAGTGTGCCGCTTTTGCCGCGCCCCAGCGTAGGCCGGGTTTGTAACTGCGCCACGTAGCGGCCGCCGTCGCGTCGTCCGGGGCGTAACAGTTGTACACCGTTATCCTGCGCCCAAGGCACAAAGTCGCGCACGGCCAAAGCATAAGCTTCCAGCGTTTTGAGGCTGGTGCGTGCGCCTTTGCGGCTGGCAGTGGTCATATAAGCCCGCGTGACCTGTTCCAACATTTCGGTGTCGTAGGTACTGGCGGCTTCTACTGCCCGCACCCGCAACGCCTGATCCGTCAGGTTGGAGATGGCGAGTGAGCTAGCGGCCCGGACAAGACTCATGACTTCCATTCCATCATCAGCCGATTCTAGCTGGCATTTATAAGTTTTTCAAACTAAGCGCCATTAGTGCGAAAATTCAGGGCATCTGAACACCAGGTTTCAGGAGCGGCCGCATAAGGCTCGGGCAGAATCAATAGGCTACCGTTCCCCTCAAAACGGTTTGGACGGCCCTTCTCGGCCCTCCTGTGGCCCCGGATGTTTCCGGTGTTGAGGGATGGAATGAGGCAGAGTTCGGCGCACCACCACCGTCTCAAGCTGCGCTCCAGCCTCCGCACTTTTGTACGACTTGCGCCTCCGCTGCTCAACCGGCTTGCCCGACGACTGGAAGGAAAGGAACTGCAAAGGGCAAACTCTAGTAGACGGCGAAAGTGCGCCCTATCTTGGAAGAATGCTCGAACCGTCCGGGACGTCCGTCGTGCGCCCATCATTAAGTAAGCGCCTTCAGGATGTCACGGAGCTTCTGGCCGCCGCCCAAACCCAAGACGATGTTTTTGATGTGGTGCTGAAGCCTGCGCTTGAAGCAGTCGGCGCAATTTCGGCTGTCATTTTACTTCTCAGCAGCGGCGGAGGGCAGCTCGTTCATACCGCCACCCACGCGCCTGAACAATACGGCGGAGGAAACGCCGTGCCTCCTTTCTGGCAAGGTGGGCCGCTCGACAGCCGCTTGCCTACTGGAGAAGCGATTGCCCGCAACGCGCCCCTCTTTTTTGAACATGCGGGGGCGCTGACCACCACCTACCCGGCACTGAAACCCGGACTAGGTGCGGTGCCGCCCGTAGCAACGGCCATTTTGCCCATGTTCGAGGGAGAGCGTGCGTTGGGCGTCCTTGTGCTGGATTTCCGGGAGCCGCACCAGTTTACAGGGGACGAAAAACGGTTCCTGCGGACCCTCAGCGCCCAGTGCGGAATTGCGCTGAGTCGCGCCCGACTGACCGCCAATTTGCAGCAGCAGCTTCACACCCGCACGTCTTCTGATGCAGGCGATGCGGCAGCAGAAGCACTGGCCTACGAAGCACTGATGGCCTTGACCGAAACGACTGATCTGTCAACCGATCCACTCGGCAGGGCGCGGCAAGCTGTCCAGTTGTTGCAGCGCCATGTTGCCTCTAGTCGCGTGGTCTACGCAGAGGCCACAGACTCGGAATCTGAAGAAGGGGCTTGGAAGGCGCGGGTCTGGAGCGACACCATCGACTCGGCGCTCCTACGCGGGATCGAGGTTGGGCTGTCCACTTCTGGCACAGTCTCTTCTCCCATGGCCTCCTCTGCCCCAGTCACCATGATGTTGCACACGCGCCGCCCTGTCTTCGTAGACGCCGACCCGACGAATCCAGCGGACGGCACCTGTGCCTACTTCCCGCTGGTTATGGGCCGGTCAATGGTGAGCAGCACAGCGGTGGGCAGTCCGGGCAACGTTCGGGGCCTACTCTCGGTGAGTCTCGACAACGTTCCGAAGTGGCAAGGCGCTGACCGCACCATGATCCGCGCAGTGGGCCGGGGCCTGCAAGTGGCGCTGGAACGGGCCGAGCACGCACGGCAACTGGAAGAGGAACAGGCGGCGCTCGATGCGTTTTTATCTTTTGCCGAAGCGTCTGCCCTGACCACCGATGTGCAAAGTTTGGCCGGCCGCGCCGCCGAGGTGCTGTGTACGACGTTGGGTGCGGTCAGCGTGGTGTATTACGTGCTGGAGGGCGAAGTCTGGAAAGCAAAGGTCTGGTCTCCGGGTGTGGAGCCAGACGTGCTGGCCGCGTTGCAAGCAGGCATTCCCACCTCTGCCCCCAGTTTTGCCGAAGTCTCACAGACTCGGGAAGCCGTCTTCGTGGCCAGGTGGCAGGCCGCCCAAGACGGCGTGCAGGAAGCACAAGACTTCGGTGCAGTGGCACTCTATCCTCTCTTTTTGGTCAACGCCCCTCACGGCCTGCTGACGATGGGCACCCAGCGGGCCACCGACTGGACAGACCGCGAACGCCGGGTGTTCCGCGCCGTGGGCCGCAGCCTCGCTTTGGCCCTAGAGCGGGCTGAGCAGACCCAGCGCCTCGAACTTCAAAACGCAGAACTCGGTGCCCGCACCCGCGCCCTCGAAGTGTTTGCCGACCCGTCCCTCGGGCTGTCTCCAGAACTGGACCGGTCTGTGCTGATCAGGCGGGCACAAGAAGTGGTGCTGTCGCGCCTGCCGGAAGGGTACGCGGCGTATTACGAACCCGAAGGCGGGTTATGGCGTGAGCGAGTCCGCACAGGAGATGGGCGAACGTCGGGGCAGCTGGGAGGCAAGGACGCCGAATTTCCTGACGCCCTCCTGCACCGTTTGGAGAGGGCTTGGAACACCCTCCAGCCGTTCTATCAGGGCGCGGCGGCGGGACAGAGCGTCAACACGGGAGAGACGGCTTCATCAGCGACAAGCACTCTGGCCACCCTCAGGCTTGACGTCAATGGAGAAGCCGCCGGGGTCATGGCCTTTGTCCTGTCTGATGCACGCCCCTGGACTGCTCTGGAAAAAGTGGTGGTGGAAACGGTGGTCAGGAACTTGGGCTTGGCATTGGAACGGGCCGACAGCGTGGCGCATCTGGCCGCACGAACCCGCGAAGTGACCGAATGGCGCGAACGGTACGAGGTGGCGGTGCGGGGTTCGGGCCATCTGCTCTACGACTGGAACCCACAAACAGACGTCATCTTGTACGGCGGCGCGGTGGCCGAAATTACCGGCTATCAGCCGCACGAGCTGGCCGGGCATCTTAGCGACTGGACGGAACGGCTGGTTCACCCAGACGACCGCGCCCGGTTTTCGGTAGAGATTAGCCGTGTGATCGAAGAAAACGATGAATTTCATTTGGCCTTCCGGGTGATTCGGTCAGATGGCAGCGTGCGGCATGTCGAAGACGACGGCTACCTCATGCGCGGCGAAGACGGGCAATTGACGCGAATGGTGGGTTTTTTGAAGGACGTGACCGAGCAGAAACGGGCTGCCGGGGAGTTGCGCCGGGTGTCCCGTTTCAACGAACTGATTCTGAACAACGTTGGTGACGGCCTGACCGGAGTCGACCTTGAGGGCCGAACTTCGTTTGCCAATCCAGCGGCATTGGCCCTGCTCGGCTACGAGCCACACGAGTTGATTGGGCTGCCGCAACACGCGCTGATTCATCACACCCACGCCGATGGTTCGGCTTATCCACGAAGTGAGTGCCCGATCTACGCCGCGTTCACGGATGGGCAGACGAAGAGCGTGCAAGATGAAGTCTTTTGGCGCAAGGACGGAACCAGCTTTCCGGTGGAGTACACCAGTACGCCCATTCGCAACGAGGCAGGCAAAATCGAGGGTGCAGTCCTGGCCTTCCGCGACGTGAGCGAGCGGCACCGCACCCAGCAGGCGCTCCAGCACAGCAATACGGAACTGCTCCGCAGCAACGCCGAGTTGGAACAGTTTGCCTACGTCGCCAGCCACGATCTTCAGGAACCGCTACGAACCGTGACCAGCTTTGCGCAGTTGTTGGTCAACCGCTACAGCGGCCAACTGGATGCCAAAGCCGACACCTATATCCGCATGATTACGGGCGGCACAGACCGGATGGCCCAACTACTCCAAGACCTGTTGACCTTCTCGCGGGTGACCAGCGAGACCCAATTTGCCACCACGCTCGACACCGCCGCCCTGATGACACAGGTGGTGCAAGACCTGCATGACCAGATTGCCCGAACGGGGGCGCGGGTCACGGTAGGCCCGTTGCCACCCGTTGTGGGGGACGTTTCGCAGTTGCGGCAAGTGTTCCAAAATCTGCTGGGCAACGCCCTAAAATTTAGCGCACCGGATCAACTGCCGGAAGTGTCCATAGAGGCCGCGCATCAAGACGGGTGGGTTCAGTTCAGCGTTCGGGACAACGGAATAGGGATTGCCCCAGAATTTTTTGACCGAATTTTTACCATCTTCCAGCGCCTGCATTCGCGGGATGAGTACGAAGGCAACGGCATAGGGCTGTCTATCACCCGCAAGATTGTCGAGCGGCACGGGGGCCGACTCTGGCTCGATTCCAATGTCGGTCAGGGCACGGTCTTCTCGTTCACTCTGCCTGCTGGCGTCTAACTTGGGCAGTCAGGACTCTCGAGTGCAGTCGATAAATTTAAGAGTTGAGCTTGAATAGACGGATTCTTCGAATATGGCGCAGGCGTTCGCGGGTGAGATCGTTGTACGGATGAGGCAGGAGACCAGAGAGTTACGATGTGAGGTGCAACTTTCTTAATCTTATTTAAGAAGTGGCGTTTTAATACAGCCAACTTCAAAATCAATGACGGATGATTGCAGGAAGTGACCTCATGTAGTGGCAGCGCAACGTTCTTGATAGACCCACCGGTGATCAATCCCCCTCCCCCGACTTTACCCGGATGCACCACGCCAAGGACTGTGACGCCTGAGGCTCTACACTGCCTTGTCTGTAGCCTTACCTTTCCAACACGTCTTGTTCTCGCCGCTCCTGCTGAGGCTGGTTGAAAAATGAATGATCCACTGTTAGAGGCGCTGCGCCAAGCAGCAACGTGGCCCAAGGCGCTCCACCGCGTCGCCAGCGCAGGAGGCGAACACTTTTTCGCTGGATTCCACCACCTCTTGCCCGGTGGCATGCCCTCCGATCCCCAAATTCACTTGTCGTTAGGGCCAAGTGGACAAGTCATTTGGCAGCGTGGCAACGGCCCGGCGTTGGTAATGTATCTACTGAACTGGGGCATGTCGGCGGGGTGGCGACTTCAATTTCAGGTAGAGCAGGAGTTCGACGAAACGGGAGACCGGCCCCTCTACACGGTCAGCATCGTAGGCGTCGGGGAATATACGGCGCACGATCCGTTGACGGCTACCTTGCAAAGTTTGGCTCTGGCCCAAGCCCGCGAGGCTCAACGTTAGGGTACTGGGCCAGAAGATAGACCCTCCCTCAACTGGGCTGGCCCTCTCGGCATCCTTCAGGCAACCTCATGCAGAAGTCTTGTCAGGAAGCGTTGACTAGACTGTGGGCATGACCGGGCCAGCCATACCCCCGCGCGCCCTGCCCAGCGGAACAAAAACGCTGAGGCGGGCGTATGTGGTGACGCTGGTGACGCTCGGTACCCTCAGCGTCGGCTCGAATGTCATTTTGTCGGCGCAGATGACCGCCAGCCGCAGCGATACACGGCTGGTTGCTTTGGCGGGGCGGCAGCGTATGCTTTCGCAGCGAATCGCGTGGGATGCCCAACAATTAGCCCCACCTCTGGCCCGCTTGCCCGCCGTACAGCAAGCCGGACTCCGGGCCGACCTGCGCCGGAGCATAGGCGAGTTCAGTTCGGCGCACCTGCGGCTGCGCGATCCGGAATCGGGGCTGTACCATGCCCGTGACGCCGCAGAAGTTCGGGCGCTGTACTCGGGCCGCCTCAACGCTTCAGTTCAGGCGTTCGTGGCCGCCAGTACACGGGTGTTGAATCTACCAACCGGGCAACTCCTAGCCGGAAACGCCGATGTGGGCTGGATAGAGGCACAGGCGCGTGGGCCACTGCTGGCGCAATTGGAACAGGCCACGACCCGCGCCGAGCAGCGCAGCACGGGGTATATCAGCACGCTCAACCGCTTGGCTTGGATTCGGGTGGGGCTGGTGCTGACGCTCCTCACGGCGCTGGGCCTGTTTGTGCTCGGCCCGCTAGAGCGGCGCAACCGCAACCTGCTGACCAGCCTCACCCGCGAACGCAATTTTGCCCGCACCATCATTGACACGATGGGTCAAGGCTTGGCCGTCACCGATGCACGGGCGCGGTTTACACACGTCAATCCTGCCTTGGCGGCCATGCTCAGCCACGCTCCAGACAGCTTGACCGGACAAAGCCTGACCGATTTGGTGGTGCCTACAGAGCGCAGCGCCCTGACTGACCTGTTGGCGCAACGGGCTGGAGCTGAGCCGCTCTCGGTCAAAGAAACCCAGATTCGAGAAACACAGAGCCAAGAAACACAGAGCCGAGAAATACAGATCAATGCTGCACAGGCGCATTTTCAGTTTCGGCGCAAAGACGGGAGCGTCATGTCGGGCATGGTGAACAGCGTGCCGTTGATGGGAACCGATGGGCTGGGAGCCGTGACCGTCATTACCGACCTGACGGCCCACGAAACCGCCGAGCGGGATGTGCGAGACCGCGAAGCCCGCTACCGCACCTTGGCCGCCCATTTTCCAGAAGGCGCGGTGGTGTTGTTTGACCGCGACCTGCGCTACTTGCTGGCTGATGGGGCCGGGTTGGAGTCGGTGGGGCTGCGGCGCGAAACGATGGAAGGCAACACCGTCTACGACATCTTTCCGCCGCAGATTGCGCGGGCCATTGCGCCCGATCATCTGGCGGCCTTGCAAGGCCAGTCTTCGGTGCGCGAACTGGAGTTTGGGAGCCGCACCTACTTGGTGCAAACCTTCCCGGTGCCGGGTGAAGAAGGCGTGCAGTACGGCACCGTGATCGTGCGGGACGTGACGGGGCAAGTCCATGCCCGTACCGCCCTAGAGCAGCAGGCCGCCGAACTCGCGCAGTTGGCCCATGAAGCCGAAAGTGCCAGACAAGATGCCTTAGCCCTCGCTGAACTGACCCGCAGCCTCGGTGGGGCACGTACGCTGAACGACGTGACCACCAGCACGTTTGACCTGTTGGTGCCGTCCATCGGGGCCACGTGGCTGGCCCTCGTGAAAATCCGGGAAGGGCAGGCCAGATTGTTGGCGCTGCACGGACAAGTCAGCCCCGAATTCCGCACCGAATTGGAGCAGCATTCGGCCTTCTTGGGTCAGGAGTTGTGGCAAGCCGCCAGCCTCGGCCCGGTGTATCTGACCCAAACTACCGAGCCTAAACTGGCAGCCAGAGGGGTCACGGGACTAGCCATCGTGCCGCTGCCGCATAAGCCGGAGCGTGGCCTGACCGTGTTGGTGGCGGGGCGGCGCGGCCAAGTGGCCCCGTGGAGCGGCCCGCAACGCGCCCTCCTCGAGGCAGGGGCGAGAACCGTGTGCGCTGCGTGGGAGCGCGTGGCCCTGCTGGACGATCTGCGTTTGGCGGCCGAACACGCCCGCGCCCTCGTGGAAGTGTCGCAACTCACCGAAGCGGGCTTGTCGGCCCAAGAGGTAGCGCAGCAGGCCTGCGCGATTGTGGGCAAAGTGGCGGGGGCAGACTGGGCCGGATTGGTGGTGGCCCAAAACGATCAGGCCCGCACCGTCACGGCCTACAGCAGCGGGCGGGCCAGCCGCGCCTACATGGACTTGATGACGCGCGGGCTGGTGCGGGGACAAGGAGTGATGTGGCAGGTGTTCGATTCCGGCAAAGCGAACTATGTCAACGATTACGCCGCTCATGAGGGCGCAAGCAGCGAACTGATTCAGGCGGGCGCACGTTCGGTGCTGTGGGTACCGCTGGCCCGCTCTCACGACCTGCAATTCATGTTGTGCGCCGTGCGGTTGTACCAGAAAAAAGACTGGTCAGAGCAAGATCAGGCGTTGTTCGGGGCAGCGTCCCGCACGGTTTCTATGGCGCTGGAACGGCAAAAGCGGTTACAAGAACTGGAATCGGCAGCCCTGAATGACCGCCTCACGGGGCTGGCGAACCGCCGCGCCTTCGAACTCGATTTGCAGAGGTTGGCCGCTGAAGCGGCGCGGCATCAATTGATGTTTACGGTGGTCGTCATCGACCTAGACGGACTCAAGGGAGTCAACGACAGTGGGGGGCACGCACACGGAGACGCGCTGCTGCACACCTTTGGGCAACGGTTGAAGGCTGCGTTCCGGGCCGAAGACCGGGTATACCGCTTGGGCGGCGATGAATACGCCCTGCTGTTACCGCACACCGCCGCCGATGCCGCTGGAACAGGCGCAGACCTCAGCGCCGTCAGGCAACGTCTTCGGCAGACCATCGATCAGACGCGGGCCGTAGGCTTTCCGGCTGCTGGCGCAAGTGCGGGCCTGAGCTCTTTTCCGCTTGACGGGACGGCCGCCGCAGACTTGGTCAAGTTGGCTGATCACCGGATGTACGCCGAGAAACGGAGTCATCAGGCGCAGAGGCTGTCGGCGACGTAGGGCGGGAGGTGGGATGGTTGGTACAGTGCCAATCATTAACTGTTATTCCTCAGTAATTTGATCGGTATCGCCCAGCCCCTTGCGCAGCTGCCGAATGAGGCACTGGTTGCTCGTCTCACGATCTAAACTTCATCCTTTTACAGTTTTGACAGTATCTTGTCTTTACAGTACAATTCAATCGATTCCTAGTACTCTTGATGTCAGGATGACGCTTCTACGTGGCTCTCTCAATTACAGGTTCAGCATCTTAAGCATTGATTTTCTTTTAATAAAACATACGGTCATTGTTTAGTCAATGAGGTAAGGTAAGCGCATGTCTTCGCCGCAGACCAATGATGTGCGCCTTCAATTGGCTTTGAGGGCGGCCCATCAAGGCGCGTGGGAATTTGACTTGCGGAGCAACACAGGCTACCGCTCGCCCGAACTGCGGGAATTGTTGGGCGTACAACAGGGCGATCCTTCGCTGACCGACTACTTGGCTCATGTGGACGCCGCAGACCGGGCGTTGGTGATGCAGGCGTTTGCAGAACTCCGCAGCGGGCAGCGGGAAGAATCAGTGTTGCAGTACCGCTTTTTGCGTGACGACCAACAGCCGCTTTGGGTAGAGCAGCACACGTTTGTCGAACGGGACGAACGTGGTGCGGCGGTCAGGCTTTACGGGTTATCGCGCGACATTACGGCCCAGAAGCAGACCGAACAAGCCCTTCACGACCTGAACGCCACCCTAGAGGCCCGCGTGACCCAGCGCACCCAGCAACTGGTGGAGGAACGCGCCGCGCAGGAGGCGTATGTGGCCTTCACGGAGGCAGTCGGCACCGAAACCGATGTGCTGGCACTGGCGCGGCAAGCCATCATTATGCTGCGGCTGCGCTTTGTGGGCGGCACGGTGGTGTACTACGAATACCAAGACAATCTTTGGAAGGCACAGGCCTGGAGTGAAGATGTAGGGGGCGAGCTGCTACAGACTTTGGTGGCCGGACTGCCGACCACAACCCCGCTCATTCAGAGTGCATTGGACTCGGACAGCGGTTTTTTTAGTGGACTCTGGAATCCAGAACAGATCAGCCACACCGAGTCTTACAGCACTGCGGCTGGCTACCCGCTGGCGGTGCAGGGGCAGATTAAACATTTGCTGCTGCTGGGCCTCAAGGACACCGGAGGCTGGACGGATCAAGATCAGGCGTTGGTGCGGGCGGTGGGGCGCAGTCTGCGGTTGGCACTGGAACGGGCCGAAGTGGTGGCCGAACTGGGCCGCCGAACCCGTGACCTAGACCGCGCCCGCAGGCAAGCCGAGATGCTGGCTGTGCTGGGAGAATCGCTGCAACGCGCCACCACGCCCGATGAGGTGGCTGGGCTGGCTTTGCCGCGTATCGGGCCAGCTATTCAGGCCCAGAGCATGTTGGTGGTGCAGCTCGAAGACGGCCAGATTCGCCTTCCGACGCTGTGGGGCGATACCCCGCAAGCGGTGGTGGACTACATGACTCGCCCCGGCCTAAAGCTCAGCGAAGCGCCCATTTTGCAGCGGGTAGCCCAGAGCCGCCACAGCATCTACCTGAACAACTACCGCGCCGAACCGGGCACGCTTGCCACGTTTCCGGAATTGGCCGGGGCCGTAGAGCCGATTTGCCTGCCCGACGACACTTTGGGCGGGTTTTTGGTGGCGTGGCGTAAGGAAGAACACGGCGCGTGGCTGGAGCACGAACAGGATTTGCTGCGGCGGGCCGCCAATACGTTGGGCCTGGCCCTAGAGCGGGCGGTGCAGGCGCGGCAGTTGCAAATGCAAAAGGCCGAAGTGGAGAGCCGCAACGCCGCGTTGGAAGCGGTGGCCCAGTTGTCGCGTGACCTGATGTTTGACACAGACCGCTACCCATTGGTGCGCCGCGCCCAGGAGATCGTGCTGCGGCTGGTGCCGTCTGGGTACGCGGCCTACTACGAACCGGAAGGCGAGCTGTGGCGGCTCAAGACACTGGCAGGCGATTTTGGCGATCCCGGACTGGAAGCGCTGGCCGAGGCTGGGTTTCCCTTCGGTAGCCCCACGCTCCGAACCCCGTGGACAACCCGCCAGCCGTTTTATCAGGATGTGTACACGCACGGCCTCGATACCCCACCCGAAATGGTGCAGCACATTCACGCCGTTGCCACGCTGCCTTTGCTGATGAATGAAGCCCCAGTCGGCGTGCTGGTGGTGGCCCTGTTCGGTCAGCGCACTTGGACGTCTGTCGATAAAGCGGTGCTGGAAACCACCGTTTCGGGCCTCGGCTTGGCCGCCGAACGTGCGGAGCAGGCGCGGGAACTGACGGCGCAGCGTGACGCCCTTGATGTGCGGACACAGGCGTTGGGCGCGGCCAACGAGGAGTTAGAGGCGTTTGCCTACTCGGTCTCGCATGACCTCCGCACGCCTGTTCGCCATATCGCCAGTTTTAACGATCTGGTGCGTAAAGCGCTGGGCAGCGAGGTAGACCCCAAAGTCGGGCGCTACATCGGCGTGATCGATCAGGCGGCGAGGCGTATGAATACCCTCATTGACGCTATGCTGGATTTGTCCCGAACCTCGCGGCAACCGCTGAGGCCAGGGTTGGTGGATTTGGGAACGCTGGTGGCCTCCGTACAAATAGAGGTCAGCGCCGAGGTGCAAGACCGGCGAATCGAATGGAAACTCGGGCACTTGCCCCTGGTCATGGGCGATCTGGAATTGCTGAGACAAGTCATGCTGAACCTACTGTCGAACGCGGTGAAATACACCGGCCCCCGCCCAGTGGCCCAGATTGAAGTGTGGGCTGAAGAGCGCCCCGACGAATGGGCGGTCTTTGTGCGCGACAACGGCGTAGGCTTCGATCCCCGCTACGGCGACAAATTGTTTGGCGTGTTTCAACGCCTACACCGACAAGAAGATTTCGAGGGGAACGGCGTAGGGCTGGCCAACGTGCGCCGCATCTTGGCGCGGCACGGCGGCCAAGTCACCGCTGAGGGGCACGTGGGGACAGGAGCCACCTTTGCGTTCACGCTGCCCCGCCCTGACCAGATGGGCCAAGTTGACTCCAGTTAGGAGAGAAGAAGCACACAGTACGGGCTCTGCCGTACCCACCTGTGGCTGATGGCCGTGTCCTTCAGCAGGGTTGTGGGTAGGGGAACTCAGCGGAGTCCATGTAGGCTGCGGCGCCTACATTTTTCACATCAATTCACGGGTCTAAAACAGCCGCTCTATCAAGGTTGGGTGTCGCGGCCGTTCGGGACGGGACGAAGCGCGGTGGGGGTTGTTGCGGCGCTTCTCGACATACATTCGCTCATCGGCCACGCGCACCAATGCCACACGGCCCCTGACTTCTGCGCCGGAAGCCGCTCCCACACTGACTTGGATAGATGGCCGGTCAGGGCGGGACACTTGCTGGGCAGCCAGGAGCACCCGTTCACGGGCGGCGGCCAACTGGGACACTCGGCACAGCACCGCAAACTCATCGCCGCCCAAGCGGTAGGCAGTGGTTCCGGGCAACAAGTGCGCCTGCAAAAAGCGTCCAAATTGGCGCAGCATTTCGTCGCCCGCCGCGTGTCCGTAGCGGTCATTCAGTCCCTTCAGGTCGTCTACGTCCATCATCAGGACCGCAGCGTTGTGGGCGTGGTCAGCCCAAGCCGCGCTCAGGTCGGCATCAAAAGCGCGGCGATTGGCAAGGCCAGTCAACGGGTCAAGCAGGGCGCTGGATTTGAGCAGACTCATGGCCCGGTCAACACACAGCAGCAACCACCACAGCAGGGCACCCAGCGACAAACTGAGGCCCGTAGACCAGACCACGCCTATGGCCCGGTCAGCGGGCAGAGGCAAATCGGCCAACAGGCCCACCACCACTGCATGCACCGCAAAGATCAACATGCCGCGCCCACGCAGTTGCAGCGCAGCCATCAGGGTGGGGAGCAGGAGCGCGGCGCTGTACCCTGCAAAATCAGTGATAAACGTGTGTCCAACACCGGGACTGAGAGTCAGCCACGCCAGAAATACGGGAAGACAGGCGAAAAAGAGGACGCTTCCCGCCAATGTGCGCCAACGATCCAACAGCGTGCAGAGGCCGACCAGCAGCAGAAAGACAGCGTCGTGGGGCAAGTTGGTGGTTTGTCCGGCCAAGAGTTGCAAGATTGCGCTGAATACAGTCAGCAACGCAGCCAAGGGCCAGATCAGACGGCGAACTTGCGCCCTCGGGCCAAGTTGCGCTGGATTGGGCAGCGAGGTGGGCTGTAACTTGGGCAACGCGGCGCGGGCGATGGGGCGGCGTTTGCCCGGCTCCGCTCGCCCCGTGGCCTGAAGCGGGTCAGAGTAAGCTGTGTGCCGGGCGGCAGGCCACCGCAAGATCGTCCGCCCAGCGGTGGGAAGTTTGAACCGAAGTCCAGTCACATTCACCAGCGTGACAGAACGGCCCTGACGATGAACCGAAATTTTATAAACAACAACTTAGTATTCTCATACAAAGATGCAAAGTGGTCAGTCAATCTTCATGTAGAATATAAGCGGGACAGTCAGCTGAGAATGTTTGGCGAGAGTGGCACAGCCGACTCCAGCTCTTGATGACGGCATGGGCAATAGATTAATGAGTACAGGCAAAACAATGAGAAGCACGGCCGTATACAGCAGTAACCACGGACAGAAACGAAGACCTGGCGCTGACCCAGGTCCGAATCAGCCTTCAACAGCTCACTTTCCCTTTGATGTTGCACCCGGACTGTGAAACTGCTCCTGCGCCTCGTCTTTGACTTGAAAACGGGGTCGGCCGCTCTGTGATGGCCAGTGTCCACCGCCGCAAATGACGCACCATCATTCGCACCCTTGCTCCGTCTTCTCCCCTTTCCTTTTTGAGGAGCGCCCATCATGACTTCACCTACCGATTCTCCCACAACTGCTCTCTGGATGGTCGGTATTGGCGGCTCGGCAGGCGCTCTAGACGGCTACGAACGGTTTTTTAGTGGCATGCCCAGTGGCGCGGGCATGAGCTTCTTGGTGGTGCCGCACCTCGACCCGCACCACAAAGGCATGATGCCCGAACTGCTGCAGCGGTGTACGCCCATGCCCGTCGTACAAATCGAAGACGGCATGCAGACCCAGCCGGGCCATGTGTACGTCGTTCCTCCCGGCAAAAGCCTGAGCGTGCTGCGGGGCACATTGCTGATAGAAGACGCGGTTTCCAATCCGGCACCTATCGACAGTTTTTTCGAAAGTCTGGCGCGTGACCAGGGCGAGCAGGCGGTGGCGGTGGTGCTGTCGGGCATGGGCGCAGATGGGACCCGGGGCCTGCAAGCTATTCACAACCATTTAGGGTGCGTACTGGTGCAAGACCCCGTGACCGCGCAGTATCCGGCCATGCCCGAAAACGCTGTGGCAACGGGTCTGGCCGATCAAGTGCTTCCGGCCAGCGAACTGGCCAGGTACCTGTATGACTGGGCACACGGCGTACCCGCTGTTCAAAACAACGCGCTGCTTGATGGAACTGGCGACCTGAAAGCAGGGGCCACACTGTATAAAATTTTGCTCCTGATCCGCAAACACACCGGGCAAGATTTCTCGCAGTACAAAAAAAGCACCATCGTGCGGCGGGTCGAGCGGCGGATGAAAGGTGATCAAGTTGCGGATCTGGCCGAATATTTGCGGTACCTGCAAGACAATAAAGATGAAGTGGTGGCCCTCTCCCGCGACCTCGTGATCAATGTGACCAGCTTTTTTAGAGACGCAGAGGCTTTCGAGCGCCTGTCGGAACATCTGCGCCGCAGCCTGCTGAATCGGCCCCAAAACGACATTCAGAATGCCGACACCTTCCGGGTCTGGGTGGTGGGCTGTTCGACGGGCGAGGAAGTCTACTCGGTGGCCATGATTTTGTGCGAACTGATGAATGAGGGCATCGGCGGCACGCTGAAGATTCAAATTTTTGCCTCCGACATCGATGAGCAGTCTTTAAACCGCGGGCGCGAAGGATTTTACCCGCTCGACATCCATTACACCGTGTCTGAGGAACGGCTGGAGCGGTTTTTTGTGCGGCACTCGCATGGGTATAAAGTCAAACCCAGCCTGCGCGACATGATTATTTTTACCCAGCACAGTACATTTGGCGATCCTCCGTTTACCCGGCTGGATTTGCTGACCTGCCGCAATATGCTGATCTATTTGGGCAATGACTTGCAAAAGCAGTTGCTGCCGCTGTTCCACTACGCGCTGAAGCCCAATGGCCTGCTCTTTTTGGGGCCGTCGGAGACCATCGGGCAGGTACGGCACTTGTTTTCCAACCTCGAAACCCGCTGGAAAATCTTTCAGCGCAATCCCGGCCCATCGGGGCCGATCAATATTGGGCGGGGAATGTCTGGGCTGTCGGCTTCCGGAATGACACTTTCGGCGGCGGTACAACGAGAGAACGCGAAAATCCGCCGCCGCACAGGCGAACTCGACATGCCCGGTGCTGTACAGGCCATGTTGATGAGCCAGTGGGCACCGCCAGCCGTCATTGTGGACGAGGCGGGCAATATTCACTATGTCAGCGGACATACCAGCACCTACCTAGAACTTCCGGCGGGGCAGCCTAGCAACAATTCCAATGTGGTAGATATGGCCCGGCCCGGGCTGCGGTATGAAGTGGCGTCTGCGCTCAGAATCGCCGTCAGCGATCAGCGGGAAGTCATCCACCGAAATCTTCGCCTCTCGGTGGGTGAAGGCACGCTGACGTTCGACCTGATCGTGCGGCCTATCGCCACGCCCCTCGTTCTCAAAAACCTGCTGATCATCGTTTTTGCGCCGCCCACTGCGCCCGTATGGGACTTGACCAGTACGCCGGAAATGAGTGGGGCGGCAGGTCAATTGGCCGAGTTGGAGCGGGACCTCAGAATGACGCGGGAGCATCTGCAAGTCATACGGACTCCGATTAAAAAGAGTAGAGTGGGGGATCAACAAATTCTATTCCCCC
>NZ_SSNW01000012.1 GCF_004801315.1 Deinococcus sp. Arct2-2 | reverse complement strand
CAGCACACCCTCTTCCACTGGTGGCCTTTGTGCTTGAATTAATCGGAGTCCGTATGACATGAGCCCGTTCACCCTGCTGCCCGTGAAGGCCCAACGCCAAGCGGTGCGGCCCGTCTTTCAGGCGGCCCGTCTGCACCGCGCGGAAGAAGGGCGGTGAACGAACAGCGCTCGGTTCAGCAGCAGATGGCGGCACGCCCACAGGCCGTGCCGGTGCGCGAAGCTGCGCCACTGTCCGCTCAACCCGTGACGCCCGGTGACTGGGTGACGGTGATGCGTCATCAGGCCGAGCAGATCGATGGGCAGCGCCTGAGCAGCCGGGAGCATGATGGATTCATCGCCCTGCAGCGGCAAGTCGCCCACACGCTGGTGCAGGGCTTTCGGCAAGACCGCCAGGCCCCAGACGCCCGCTATCCCAGTACGGCGACCACTTGGCCACCCTGCAACGGCATCCCAACAGCGCCTCCGTGTCATGGGTGGTCTTGAACCTGGTTCCCCAGCGGGAGCGCTTGCCGCTGCAACGAGCCATAGATCAAGCCCGGCAACGGCAGCTGGATCAGGAGGCCCAAGCACAGGCCGCAGGACAACGTCACACGTTGCAACGGAAGAAAGCAGAATTGGATGAAGAAGCCCTGCAGCCGGTGATCCAGCGGATTCAGGCACGGCGTGGGGCAGGCAATCCCTTGCCCGCCGCAATTCAGCGCCACTTGGAACAGGGCCTGAATCATGACCTGAGTGGGGTGCGGATTCACGATGACGCTGAAGCGGACAAGCTGAGCAAGAGGGTCAACGCCTTAGCCTTCACCACAGGTACGGACATTTACTTCCAAAGTGGCCGCTTCAATCCCAATACCCAGAGCGGCTTGGAGCTCTTGGCCCACGAAGTGACCCATACCGTGTAGCAGAGCAAGGGTCAGGTGGGGACAGGCGCCGATCCTGATCCAGTCATCCGCGCCCACGTCGCCGGACACCTCGAGGCCTCAGACGCCCTCTTGATGACGCTCGCCACCGATCCCCAAGACGAAGTGCAGGCCGCCGATCCCAGAGACTGGAAAACAGCGGCAGGCTTGACGGAAGAAGAGCAGAGGCAGGCCATCGACAGCCTGTGGGACGACCGGTTGTACGTGCTGGCTCAAAATCCGCACCTTCTGCCCGAGCTGCTGAATCACCTGGCGGCCATTGCGCGGAGCGGCAACGCTGGGGCACGGGAGACGGTGGCCGGAAATCTCACCTTGCCCTTGTTGACACCGCTCGCCCGAGATCCCGAGGATAGCGTTCGGGTCGCCGTGGCCCAGCAAGGGCGGTTGAGTCCCGAACTGCTACTCGAGTTGGCCAGCGATCCCGAGTACCGGGTGCGTCAGGCCGTCGCCCGCAATCCGGCCACTCCTCCAGAGGCACTGGAGCAACTCGCTGAAGCCCCATGGTTGGCCCAGAGCGTGGTGGCAAACCCAAACGTCCCCTTGGCATTGCTCCACCGGATAATGACTGGCCCCCAAGCGCCCGATGTTCACCCATGGCTGCTGACCAAGGCCCGCCCAGAAGTGCTGGGGGCGCTGAGCCTGTACACCACGGGTGAGCGCTTGGTTGCGAGGCGGCACCCGTCCATGACCGCGTGAGGCTCCCTCGCCCCATGACTGCCCGGGACACGCTCGCCGCCCTGCTGCGCCTCGAGGCCAACACCGACAAGTTCGCCCTCATCCGGGCCCTGAACGACCTCGCGCGGGAGACGTCGTGGTGCCCCTGGGCTGGGGCCAGGTCTCCGGAGTGCGAACGATTGATCTGTTCTGGTGAGGCGGAGGTTCAGTCTGCGGAGAGTGCTTCGCTGCCGCCGCCCGCTGCGGGGGCTGGCGGGGTTCCTTCGCCGCGCATCTTGGCGAGCACCCGCTCGCGGATTTCTTCGAGCAGGTCCGTCCGCCCTTCTAGAAACGCGACCGCTTTTTCCTTGCCCTGTCCAATGCGCTCCTCCCCGTAAGAGTAGAAGCTGCCGGCTTTCTTGATGACCTCGTAGCTGGTCGCCAGCGTCACCAGGTCGTCCATCGCGTCAAAGCCGTGGCCGTACTTGATGGTGAGTTCGACTTCCTTGAACGGCGGCGCGACCTTGTTCTTGACGGTCTTGACCTTGACGGTGTGCGACACGGCGACGTTATCGACCATGTTGGACTTGCCGCCGACCTTGCGCACGTCCAGGCGGACGCTGGCGTAGAACTTCAGGGCCTTGCCGCCGGTGGTGGTTTCGGGGTTGCCGTACATCACGCCGATCTTCTCGCGCACCTGGTTGATAAAGATGGCGGCGGTGTTGGTGCGGCTGAGAATGGCGGTGAGCTTGCGCAGGGCCTGAGACATCAGGCGGGCCTGCAAGCCGGGCAGGCTGTCGCCCATGTCGCCCTCGATTTCGGCCCGCGGCGTCAAGGCGGCCACAGAGTCCACGACCACGACGTCAATCGCGCCGCTGCGAATCAGCAGTTCCATGATTTCGAGGGCCTGTTCGCCGTTGTCGGGCTGAGACACCAGCAGGGCGTCCGTATCCACGCCCAGCGCGCGGGCGTACACCGGATCCAGGGCGTGCTCGGCGTCGATAAAGGCGCAGGTGCCGCCTGCTTTCTGGCTCTGGGCGACGATGCTCAGCGCCAGCGTGGTCTTGCCGCCGGACTCGGGGCCGTAGATCTCCGTGACGCGGCCCTTGGGGATGCCGCCAATCCCCAAAGCGACGTCCAGGCTCAGGCTGCCGGTACTGATGGCCTGGATGTCCAGCCGGCTGTCGGCGCCGAGCCTCATGATGGTGCCCTTGCCGAACTGCTTCTCGATCTGGCTCATGGCATTCTCGATGGCTTTTTGGCGCCCGGCGGCGTCAGCGGGCACGGTCATTTCTTTGGGGTTGTCTTTGCTCATGGTGTCTCCGGGGAATCTGTTGAGAAGGGGATGTGGGGGCCAAGGTTATGATTGGAACGTAATTTTAGCAGAGTTTCGGTGACCTGTGGAAGCAGACGGGTGATGGCCGCCCCGCTCAGCTGGGGCGTGCCGTCTGACGCCGCCCCTGAGGTGTCCGCCGCGCTCTTGGCGTGAGGCGCAACTCTTTGACTGTGGCCCTGGCCAGAAGAGCCAGACAACCAACGCCGCCATGACCGTCTCCATGAGCCTGAACATGTCGGTCTGGCACTGGGCAGGCGGAGCGGGCCGAGGAGGCTCCAGTCATGGGGCAGACTTCCCGCAGCCTTCCGCCGTCTCCAGCAGGGCGCTGCGCGCTTGCCGGAAGGCGCATCCACTCCAGCGCTCAGAAGACCGCAGCAGAACCGCCCCCAGACTCACGGGGCCTCTCCGCGCTTCTCTACCCGGTCAGGACGGCCAAGTCTTCGAGAACCTTGTCCACCGTGCCTTCAAAGGCAGCCTTGGTCACCGCCTTGGCGACCTGTCCGGCATCGGCCCGTCCCGCGGCCAGGGCGGAACGCAGCCGGGCGTACTGAGCGGTATCCAACCGGGTTTTGAGCACCAGTTGCAGCGTCCGCAAGGTCTGATCTGCCTGCGCGTCGAGACTCAACGCCTGAAACGCCGCTTCGCGCCCGCGCTCCTCGTGCTCGAGATCCACCACCGCCCGCTGCCGGCGCTCCACCTGCGCCTCTTGTGCCGCTTTCCCCTGCTCTGGGGAGGCAAACCCCAGTGGATCGGCGTACTTGCCCTCCTCATCCTTGATGACGTCCACCAGGAGGGCCGACGGATTACGGGCCTGATATCCGGACGCCAGCAGGGCCCGGAACTTATTCAGCCGGGCCTGCACCCGCGCTTCTCCCAGCGTCTCGACCAGCTTGCGGGCCACCGGCCGCGCCACCCGCAGGGCCACCAGGGCCAGGATCAGGGCGGAGTCGCTCTCCCCCACCGGCTGCACGCCGAAGCGGTAGGTCAGCGTCTGCTTGCGGCCCCGGCCTTCATAGACCACCTCCTGCAGGTAGCCGCGCTCCCGCAGCTCCTCGTGGGCGCCTTCTAGGGTGCGGCGGATCTTGTCCGTGCGCAGATCGACAATTTTGCACTCGGCCGCCCAGTCCAGCAGGTTGACCTGATACGACGCCACCACCCGGGTCAGGTCATGCGGATCATGCCGCTTGGCGTCCAACAACCGGTACAGCGCCCGGGTCAGGGGCCGTTCCAGCGACGTCAGAAAAGCGTAGTCGAGGGGTTTGACGTATTTGGCCCGGATCGACTGGCCGATCTGACGCGCCAGAGTGATGGCCAGCACCGCGCCCTCGGTGACCGTGTCGCGCTCGCCGGAGGTCACCTCATAGGCCAGCACGTAGCTGAAGGTGCCGCTGGTCCAGCGCTGCTGTTCATGGTCGCGCCACGCGTGACTGAGGGTATAGGTGGCCTGCTTGAGCCGCCGCAGGGACTCAGTCAGCACCCGGTGATAGTGACCGTTGTTGTGCAGCCCGGCCCGCTGCAGCAACTGGCTGGCGGTGGTGGTGACCGTTCCGCTTTCCGGCGCACCCTGCTCCATGAACAGGTCGATCAGGGCGTTGGCGATGTCGCCGTCCAGACCATGCGGGACGCCCCCGCACTCGGCAGGACTGAAGCAGGAGAGATGACCCATCCGGCCGTCCACCTCGAATTCGAAGGCCCAGCGGGTGAAATCCGCCGGAATGCGTTCCTGAATGGAGATAAGGCCCAGCCGCGCCACGTTGGCCTCCGTGAAGCGCTGCATGGTCTGTCCTCGCTGAACTTTGCTCTTGCGTTCACGCGTCACATGGTCTCCGGTGTCGCCAGTCTACCGCGTGCAGGGCCACGCCTTGAATGTTGATGTTCTTCTAGATTGAAGTACAGCAGTAAAGAATGATGATTTCAACATCAAGTGGGAGAGGCACTGGGTGTGTCAGACGGTGTTTTCGCCTTGTTTCTCCCCAAGTATGTCGCACTTTTCACCTTCTTTCCCCCCAAGTGTGTCGCACTTTTGCTTCGTTTCCCCCCAAGTATGTCGTCTGACCCCAGTCAAATCCCCCAAGTATGTCGTGCTTTTCAGGCACCTTTCCCCCAAGTATGTCGTGCCTGACCTGGACCGAAGCCCCCAAGTATGTCGTTGAATGTGCACCTTTCCCCCAAGTATGTCGTGCTTTTCAGGCACCTTTCCCCCAAGAGTGTCGTACGGGGATCCGCCGCAGAATCAATGTGGGGGAAAATGTAAAATTCTTGCTTGGGGACGCTCGAAAGCTATAAAGTAGACTCAAAAATCCCCCAAGTATGTCGTCCCAATCAAAAACCAATCCCCCAAGAGTGTCGTGCGGGCGGTGGCGGCAAATCATGACCGGGCACCAGACGAACGGGCTTCGGAACAGCAGGCAGCCTGGGTCTTAGGCAGCCCGCTGCACGGCTTCTTGCCACGCGTTTCTTTTTCCGTACAGCAAGAGTTTCCAATCAAGAAAATGCGTCGTGTAGAACGTTCATTTCAGGATTGAAATGGAAGAAAGCACGGTCAGCACAACACATTTCATATTGACCGTGCAGGACACGGGTCGCAGTTAGGGGAAAGGAGAGTGCAGCGGAAACCTGAAGGGGAATGCAGCGCATCAGGAGCGTGGTGAGAACGGACGAGTAGCGTTCAAACGCGCTGACAGCGCGTTTTTCAGGATCACCCATTGTTGACGTACTGACCGCAGTTTTCATACGCCGACCCTGCTCTTTCGCCCGCCCAGACGTCTTGCCCAATCTTGTGGAAACTCTTGGTACAGGAAACGTCGCTACCGATAGCTGCGCAACCCCGCCTCTGTCTTGAGGCGGCACGTTGCCTCTGGTCGGCTTGGTCTGCGGGTCACTGGTTTAAGTCCAGCCGTCTACTGCGCCCCTCGTTCCTTCAGCCTCACCCGAACCAACAGGTCGCTCAGGGCCTGTCGGGTGTCTGCGGCCACTTCCTCCCGCAACCCACTCTTACCGCGGGCCTGAACGAGCGCTTCGGTCAGCCGCTGGTATTCGGCCTCATAGAACGTGACTTCTCCGGTCAGGGTGGTCTGCTCCGCCTCCGTGGTCTTGCGCCCGATCAGGTCGTCCAAGTAAGGCAACCGCGCCTCTTGATTGAGCACCCGCAGGTTGGCCTCGATTTCTCCGGTTCGCATCAGGTGAAGTCCGGTCAGCAGCGTGCGGAAGGTGTACAGCAGCGGCTTGATCCGCTGGGGACTCTCTTTGGAGAACAGTCGCCACTGGTTGGCACTGAACCCCAGGTAGTGGTGCGCGTGATACCGCGTCACGCAGCCCCGGGCCAACTCACGCAATTCCATGTGCTCAAGCGTGGTGTGCACCACCAGCGGCGAATGGAGCTGCTCCAGCACGTACCCGTTGCGCCGCAGCATCAATGCAAAGAATTTGGCGGCGTCGTGCGTGACCAGGTCGAGTTCCAGACCGTCCTCCAGGCGCTCGAAGCTGATGGTGTCCTGGGTGGCCTGCAGCCCCAACACCTCCCGGGCCGGCAGCACATGGACGCCGCGCAGATCCCAATCGCTGTCGGGCCTGGGAAAGCCGTAGAGGTGCGCCCCGCTGATGGTGGCGAACAGCAGCGGATAGGAATGCGCCTCCACGGCCTCTGAGAGCTGCCGCGGCCAGGTCATCCCTTCACGTCCAACATGCTGCGTCTGGCCCGCACCAAAAAGGCATTGACCTGAGCATAGTCTGGACGCTCGGGCAGCGTCGTGCGCGTGAGTGCCGTATCAAAACGGGCGTGCAAGTCCAGACGCCAAGCATTGACCTCGGCCCACGGCAGCTCCCCGCGTTTGACGGTCAGCAGCCTCTCCCGGTGCTCCCCGACATGCACACTCACCTCCCCGCGCTCCAGCACGGCGATGCCCGAGAGCAGCAGGCGGATCAGGTGCATGGCATGTTTCCAACGGATCTTCCCGTGGTTGCGCAGGTCGGCGTCGAGCTTTTTGAACTGCGACAGGACGTAGCCGTTGTAGGTCTGGTACACCAGCGTGGAGAGAAAGGCGCCGCGCATCGAGAGCAGTTCCTGGGCGATTGGGGAGGCCGTCTCGATCAGGGGCGTGTAGAGACATTCGAGCACGTTGGGATTGGCTTTGAGCGCCAGCGAGAGGAACTTCTGGAGTTCCCAGTAGGTTTCCTGGGTCGCGTCGTTCTCCAGCTGCTCCGGCACGCCCCAGAGGCTCCAGTGCCGGTCGGCGGGCGCGAGATAAAAGCCCCGCCGATCGGTATCGCTGTCTTCAGTGTCCAGCCCAAAGGCACGGGAACCGACCACGCAGCGGTACTGCACCCATGGCGTCCAGTCCGGCGCTTCAGGCAGATCGGGCGTGTGGTGCTGCTTGCGAACTTCCAGATCCCGGCGCAGGAAGGTCTGCTCGCGGCCACCGGGAAACTGGACGCGGTAGGCATGCTGCAGGTCGGCCGGCACTTGCCGCACCACGCCCACACTGCCGGCGGGCCGGGTGACCTCGCCACTGGGCGTGTGCACAGCGGTGCGGGTCACCACCTGGGTGCCGATGGGCAACAAGTGCAGATCGGGATTCACTGGGGGAACGCCCGGAGCAAGAGAATCAAGGACAGGGGAGCAGAGGTCAGGTCAGCTCCGTTTCCCGACTGGATCTCGGTGCTGGCCGCACCTGGACTGGGCCAGCCTTGAGGCGGCGCGGAGCAGCAGGGTACCCACATGTCCAGAGTGTGGCAGGAAAGAGCCTGGGAAGTGAGGCCCCTCCTGGTTTTTTGGTGCCCAGGCCTCTGCTGTTCCGGCGACGCTCAACTCTCGTCCGCCGGGACACAACGTCTCTGCGGCCGACCGATTCACCGGCCCATTGTCCGGCAGCGCAGCAGAAACTACGCGGGAACGGCCAGGCGACTGGAGAGGAACTTTGCGGTGACCTGTGAGGGTCACTGCGCCCGCCCTGGAGAGGAGGAGCGGGACGACTCTCCCACGACCGTGACGGCCTGCTTGATCAGACCAAGTAGTTTCGCGTGCGTCTGGGGGGACAGCGTGGCAAGACGCTCTTTTGAAATCAGGCGCTGAAAGGTCTCAAGAGCGGTGTCCAACTCGTCGTGTGCGCTGACGGTGCGGCTGGCGTCCTGAATCCGTTGGCGAAGCTGCTGCACGGAGAGGTCGCCAGCCTCCGCCAGCAAAGCCTCCCGGAGACCCTCAGGTGCCCGTTTGAGTGCGATGGCCTTGGTGTACTCCAGACGCCCCTCCCGCACGGCTTCCAGCAGGGCCTCGGGCAAGCGCAGCACCGGCAGGCGGTTGGCGACGAACGAAGTCCACTCGCCCCGGGACAACCCCCGGAAGAGCGCCTCTAGACGAACGATGGCCTGGCGTTCGTCTTCAGTGGCCCGGCCCAGCGCCGGATCCCGCATGCGCATCGACTTCCAGCGCTCCAGCCGGGGCGTGAGCTCCCCTTTCGGGATGTCCAGCTCCGCCGCCAGAATGTCCAGAACGGCGTCCGCCTCGTCCACCGGATTCAGGTCCTCTCGCTGCAGGTTCTCCACCGCCGACAGCTGCTGCACCTGACGGTCCGTCAGCCCTGAGAATACCTTGACCGGCACGCTGGTCAGGCCCGCTGCCCGGGCCGCCCGCAGGCGCCGTTCTCCGGAAATCAGGTCGTACCCGCTCTCCGTCTGGTGGACCGAGAGCGGCTGCAGGATGCCGTGGCTCCGGATGCTGTCCGTCAGCCGGGCCAGCGGATCAGCGGCAAAGGAGCGCCGGGGTTGCTGGGGACGCGGCCGGATGGCACTGAGGGGCAGGTCCGTCTGCGCTTCGGGCACGGGCGGACTGGTGAACCCGGCCATCAGGGTTCCGGGGCCCGTGGATCCGGTCAAGGGCCCCATCTGAAGGCGGGGCCGCTCCTTCTTGGTGCTCATGCGGGCTGCCCTTCCAGGGCCAGAAAGGCGGTCACCACCATCGCCATGTCCCGCGCCGCTTCACTGCCTGGCTTGTAGACCTGGACCGGCTGGCCGCTCATGCTGGCGTCGTTGTGGTCGGCGGCGCGGTAGCGTACCGGGGGCAGGACGGGCGCGAGCGGGGCGAGCTGCTCCCGGATCATTGCCAGGACGTCAGAATCATGCCGGTTGCGCTGGTCGTACATGGTGGGCAGGAAGGCGGCAAAGCCCAGGCTCGGCTTGACCCACTGCAACTCCTGAACCATCCGGGTGAGTCCCGGCAGGCCGTCAATGGCCTTGAAGCGGGTGGCGACGGGCGTGATCACCGCGTCGGCGGCCACCAGGGCGTTCACGGTCAGGGTTCCGAGGCTGGGCGGTGAGTCGATCAGCACATAGTCGTAAGCCTGAGGCAGGTGCGCGAGGATATTGCTGAGTCGGCGTTCCCGGCCGATCTTGACCAGCAGCTGGGCCTCGGCGATGGCCAGGTCAATGGTGGCGGGATAGAGCGAGAGTCCATGTACCTCCACCGTGGACGGCAGCCGGGACTGAACCGCGTTGGGATCGTCTTCCAGCAGGGCGGCCAAGAGGGTGGCCTCCTGCTTGAGCCCCCATTTGTCGGCCCCCAGAAAAGAGGTCAGGTTGCCCTGAGGATCAAAGTCGACCAGCAGCACCCGGTGCCCCCGGGAGGCCAGCTCGTAGCCGAAGTCACGTGTGGCGGAGGTCTTGCCCACTCCGCCCGCGTGATTGAAAAAGGTGTAGGTGGTCATGTGCCCTTAGCTTAGCGGAGTCACACATAACGTTATGTGTAGCGGGAGTTGAACGAGGCAGAGCAACCCAGGTATAAGCCGCCAGTGGCACCCAGCAGGGACAACTCAAGCCCAGTTCAGCAGAGGATCTGAATTGGTCTACGGCGGGTCACCCAGAGCATGCCGCACCACCGACAGGCTCGCGCCGCAGTGGATTGATGCGGTACGCTTGGGCCATGCCTCTGGAGCTGACTGCGCCGCACATCCGCGTGCTGAGTGCCCTTCAGGAAGGCGCTCCGCTTCTGCTGCATCGCCGAGGTGACCGCGGTCCGTATTACACCTTGCAGGGGCGGCGCCTGAGCGTAGTGCTGCTCAAAGACCTTGAAACGCTCCGGCTGATTGAACGCGAAAGTGGGACGGAACGTGCTGTGGTGGCCTACGCACTCACCTCCGCCGGCCGATCTACACTGGTGATGTGGCAACATCTGGACTGAACCTTTCCGACAGGCTCTGCGTCACTGTTGATGGTGGCCTCGAGGACTGAATATCAATGTGTTCCAAGCCGCGAACTGAGGGGGAGGGGTGCTGGTGATAAGTGGGAATGTTCTCTGTGGGGATGGAGGCACTTCTCCGCCGGCTCCAGCCTGGGCTCACGCGGGCACACCGTCTCCCTCAGTGGAGAGGGGCAGGCGAATGCTGGGGACATGGTGGGTTTGGTACCGCTGCCGGACGGCAGCGCCCGGGCCCGGAGCTCATGATGGGGGTGCCGACGCTTGGCCGCGCTGGTCATGGACTGTCCCAGGAGCGCCACGGCCAAGGGTCAGCCTCCGTCCGCTGGGTTGACCGTTATGGTGCCGCATTTCCTGCTGACCCTTCTCTTCCTTGATGGCCGGGAGACCGGTTTGGAGCCCAAATGACCCCTATTGTCGTGCCCGCTGAACCCCTGATCTACGCCATGAGCCGTTCCCACGCCCCGGTGGTTTCCGTGCCAGACGGCAGCCTGCTGACCTTTCCGACCCGGGACTGTTTTGAAGACCAGATTCAGAGTGCTGAAGCGGATTTCGTGGCCTTGGACTGGACCCGCGTCAACCCGGCCACCGGTCCCGTCTTTGTCACTGGTGCCCAGCCCGGGGACGCGCTGGCAGTGGACATCCTCCGCATCGAGATCGGGGCTCAGGCCGTCATGGTCACGGGGCCCGGCTTGGGGGTCGAGGGTGACACCCTGCAGGAGAACACGGTGCGGGTCTATCCCGTACAGGGTGGACAGGTGACGATGGGCAGCGTCCAGGTTCCTGTTCAGCCCATGATCGGGGTGATCGGCACGGCGCCCGCCGGAGAGGCGGTGTCCAATGGCACGCCCGGCCGCCACGGGGGCAACATGGACACCCGCTTGATTCAGGCCGGAACGACGCTGCTCCTGCCCGTCGAAGTCGAAGGTGCCCTCCTGGCGATGGGGGACCTCCACGCGGCGATGGGGGACGGTGAGGTGAGTGTCTGTGGGTTGGAGGTTGCTGGGCGGGTCACGGTGCGCGTGCGGGTGATCCCCCAGTGTCGCTGGCCCTTGCCGATGCTTCAAACGGCCACGCACCTGTACACCATCGCCAGCGCGCTGACCCTCGACGAGGCCGCTGTCCTGGCCACCAAACACATGAGTGCGTTTCTCCAAGCCGAAGCCGGGCTCTCTCGTGCAGATGCGGTCGGACTGTTGAGTGCGGTGGGGCATCTTCAGATCAGTCAGGTGGTCGACCCCCTCAAGACCTGCCGGTTTGAACTGGCCTTGGAGATCCTCCATCAGCTGGGCATTCCGCGGGTAGCAGACCGTTCCAAAGCCCATTGACACCCCGGTGATCTGCCGTTCCTCACCCAGTGGGAACATCAGCTCCCCTCCTGAGGGCGAGAGCTGCGGAAGTCACCTGGCCTGTCGGCCAGCACGACTTAACCATGGAATTCAGTCGCGACGGTATGGCAGGTGATCGCGGCGTAGTTTCAGGAGACCTAAGTGTTTCCCGTGCGGTTTTGTCTGGACACCAGGGACACCGACCTGCGGGCGGCGCTGCGGCTTTGAGGAGAGTACCGGGCCGGGCGGACGTCTCGTACTTCCGGACGGGCCAGCAGAGGCCTGAGGGGGTTCGGGGACGGTCAGCGCCCCCGCCTGCATCTGCTGGGCGGCGGGTGAGTCCGGGTCTCAGTGGTTCTCGTCCCAGCTGTCAAGAAAGCTGTCGGTGAGTTCAGCTGCCAGGTCTTCGGCGAGCGCGTCCAGCGACTCGGTCTTGCCGGTGGATCCGTAGATGAAGTCGTTCCAGATCACGGGACTGGTGTACGGACCGTCTTGTTGCAGCCAGCCTTCGAGGGTGCCGAAGTACGCGCCGCCACTGGAGGTGCTGGTAAAGCTGTAGAGCAAGTTGACCTGCCGCTTGGCGGTGGTGCCGTTGGCCTGGCAGGGCGAGTCGGCGACCACAATGCCCGCTTCTTCGAGCTGATCCGCGATGGCGTTGTAGATCAGTTCTGCCGCGTCTTCGTCTTCGGTGTCCTTGATCTCGACAAAGGTGTTGACGCACACGCTCCGGAAGTTCTTGAGGTTGTGCAGCTGGTGATCGGCCAGGGCCGTGCTGAAGGTCAGGAGGGCACTGAGACTGAGCAACGTGGTCAGGCGGTTCATGGGGGCCTCCAGGGCGTGTGAACTGTGGTCTGCGTGTCTGTTCAGTATGAGATAGTCTTCCGAGTCTGGTCAAGGCCACCTTCAGGGGGGGCTCATGGATTCACCCGTTTCCATTCGGCCCCCTGAACGCGCCAGGCCCCCCGTCCCAGCACCATCACGTCTCCCACCGGCCAATCAACTGTCTGTTCGCCCTCATTGCCGTCTTTTTCCGCCGCCCGCACCGTGGCTTCGGCCACGTCATCGACGTCAACCCAAGTGAAGCCGCAGGACTCAAAGGCCCGTACCGGTTGCTGGCGGCGCACCAAGCGCCGAATCCACTGGCCCGCCGCATTGGGATCATTCGCTGGGGCATGGGCAGCCAAGAGCTTCCTGCTGGCTTAGGTGTGCTCCGCCCCGAACACCTGGAACATTCTGGACGTGCACAGCCGTCAAGGCACCAACGCGGAGGGCACCGGAGCCGGGTACAGCGACGTGGTGCGGGCCTTACCACGGGAGGGGTTCGTCAAAGCCCTCTCCTGGGCCGGTGTGGTCACGACCTTCCAGGGCCGCGCTAGGGTGAACCATGCCTGACCACGATTCCCCTCTCACGGATGTGGTGACTGTTGATGCCCTGGAAGGCAGTGTCGCCCGCGTGGAACTCCCGGACGGCACCACCGTGGATCTGGGGCGCGCCTCGTTGCCCAAGGGGGTCAAGCAAGGGGACGTGCTGCAATTGACCGTTGAGGGCGGAACTCTGCACATTGAAGGGGACGACGCAGCCACAGCCCAGCGTCAGCAGCAAGCCCAGCATGACCTGAACGCCCTGAATCAGCCCGTCAAAGGCGACGTGAAGCTATGAAGTGGCTCTTCAGCGCCTTGCTCTGTGTGGGCTTGGCTGGAGCACAAGCGGCAGTCCCCGGGGTCTTGACCATCCGCTTCCTGGACGTGGGTCAGGGCGACGCCGTGCTGATCACCTCGCCTGAAGGCAAAAGTGTGCTCTACGATGGAGGCCGCAGTGAACCCCGCATGCGCGAGTTGCTGACCCAGTACCGGGTGAAGAGCCTGGATCTGGTGGCCGCCAGCCACGCCGATGCCGATCACATCACCGGGCTGATCCCGGCAGTGCAGCTCTTCAAGCCCAAGCTGTTCCTCAACAACGGCATCCCGGCCACCACCCAGACTTGGGCCAAATTGGTGGGCAGCGTCCAGGCGGCGGGCACCACCGGGCTGCTGGCCAGTCCACGGGTCATCAACCTCGGCAGCGTCAAAATCACGGTGCTGCCGCCCCCAGCCGGGATGCCGAAAACAGAGCAGAACCTCAACAGCGCCGGCCTGCTGGTGCAGTACGGCACTTTCAAAGCCCTCATGACGGGCGACAGTGAAACAGCAGAAACGGCCGGCTGGCTCAAGACGTATCCGGCCTCTTTCTTTGGCCCCATCGACGTGTACAAGAGCATCCACCACGGCGCGGCCAATGGGGACAACGCGGCGTGGCTGGCGGCGGTGCGCCCGAAAAACGTGGTCATCGGCGTGGGGCCGAACACCTACGGACATCCGACAGAAACGGCGTTGAGCCTGTACAGATCGGTGCGGGCCACCACCTACCGCACCGATCAGAGCGGCACGGTGACCGTGACGGTTCAGCCGGGAGGTGCCTTTGCGATCAGCACTGAGAAAGGCTCCAGCAGGCGGCCTCCCGCGGGGCCTTCTGCGGTGCCTGCCTCCCCCCGACCCGTTTCTCCTGCCCCAGCCAGCCCTGCTCTCGCACCGGGCGTCTTCTACCCCAACTGCGCCGCTGCCAGGGCCGCGGGCGTCACGCCGCTCCTGCGCGGCCAACCGGGGTACCGATCTGGGCTGGACGGCGACGGCGACGGGCGCGCCTGCGAGTAGGCATCAAGCTCCTTCTCCCCATGACTGCCCGGGACATGCTCGCCGACCTGCTGCGCCGCGAGGCCAAAACCAACACCTACAAGTTTGCCCTCATCCGGGCCCTGAACGACCTCGTGCTGGATTATCCGCTGCTGCCCGCAGGAGACGTCGTGGTGCCGCTGCGCCACGTGGCCGAGCGCTGGCTGGTCTACTATTGGCCGTTTGTGGGGAAGATGCAGATTCTGCAGGGGGCGCGCAGCCTGCGGGTTAGTGGCCTCACCCAGGACCTGAGTTTCCGGCCTGCCCTCTCAGCGTTGCGGGCCGCTTGGGAAGGATTGCCCGGCACGGACGACGATCCTGCCGCTGGAGCCCTCCTGCTGGCCGATTACCGGGTGGGGAGAAGGCGTCTGCCCCCAGAGGTGGAGCGGCAAACGGAACAGGTGTTGAAAGTGATCGCTCAGGCGGTCAAGCAACCGGTGCGCTATGCCGGAGGAAGGGGGCCGCACGCTCTGTTTTCTGTTCCAGGGCCAGCGGGTCAACAACATGGCGTTCCCCTCCCCGGCATCCTCCCCACGGACACCGCGTTTACTGTTCCCGCCAATCTGTGGCAGGCCTTGCAGGAAAGTTCCCTGTGGGTCGAAGCCCTGTGCCTGCACGAGTGGTGCCTGTTCGCCGATCGCCTGCCCCAAGACACGCCGGTCACTCGCGGCGACCTGTTTACGTTGCTGACCGCGTCCCCGGCAGGCCGGGTGCCGCTGACCTGGGAACGCCATCAGGTCAAACTGCTGATGCTGGGGGGCCGGGCGTTTCAGTGTCCCTGGACAGCACAGCTGCTTCACCCCGACCACTTTGCGCTCGACCACCTCATTCCGGTCTCGGCCCAGCCCATCAACGAATTGTGGAACCTGCTGCCCAGCGATCCCGCCCACAACGCGCACGTCAAGCGCCACCGGGTGCCCGACGGGGGGCGGTTGGAGCAAGCCCGGAGGCTGTTGAGCGTGACCTACCGCCATTACGAGGCGGGGGCGTTGCTGTCTCCTGTCCTCCGCCGCGACATGCAGGCCCGCTTCGGACAGGTCTTGTCGCCCGAACGGCTGGCCGCCGAGACCATTTCCCTGGCTGACCGGGTCGCGCAGGCCCGCAACCTGCCCCGCTCCTGAATGTGGTAACTGATGGCGCATGACCATTCGCCGCCGAGCCAACGAAGGCACTGTCCATCCCGTCATCCTCAAGGGCCGCACCGTGAGTTGGCGCGGTCTGGCCAAGACCCCGAAACAGGCCGCCAACGCCGCAAATCGGTCAGCCGACCGACTCGGGCTGAAGCGGAGCAAGCCCTCGCGGCCCTGATCCGCACCCTACCCAAAGGATCGGTGCGCAGGCCCCGCCATGCCCCGGTGAAAACGCTGCCTGAACCAGCCCAGCCAGACTCGCTGCACGCCTTTCTCGTTCGCTGGCTGGCCTTCAAGAAATCCGAGCTGCGCCCCGGCACCTCCCGCAAGTACGTCATCGCCCTGCAGCCGGTGCAAGAAGTGCTCGGCGTTCAACCCCTCACGGAACTGCGGGTGCTCGCCATCGAGGAGTTCATCACCTAGCTGCACACCGAGCGGGGCAGCGATACGGCTGGACGCAGCCTCGGGGTCTTGCGCATGGCCCTGCGCCAAGCCATGCGCTGGGATCTGCTTCCTAAAAATCCAGCTCAGGAAGTGCGCAAACCCAAGGGGGTGCGCCGCGAGATGGGCTGCTGGACACCCGAACAAACCCGGGCCTTCCTGGAGGCCGTGAAGGGACACCGGCTCTCCCCCTTGTTCAACTTGGCCATTTCGACAGGCATGCGCCTGGGGGAACTGCTGGCGCTGCAATGGGGAGACGTTCACTTGGCTGGGGCAGAGCTCACGATCCGGCACAACCTGGTGATGGACGAGACGGGCAATTACGTGATCGGTTCCCCCAAAACCGAGGCCAGTCACCACAAGCTGCTTTTGCCCGCCGATGTGGTGCAGATCCTGCGGGATCTCTGGACGCAGGAGCACCAGGGGAAAGCCTCACCTGCCGCCACCCGCTTTGTCTTCGCCTGCGTGTCTTGGCGTCATCTTGAGCGGTGCTTGCCTCGCTGGGCGACTGCGTCGGTTGGCCCACGCCTCTGGGTACGCGGGCACTCTTGGCTGTGGCCAGCTTTGCCCTGCTCGGCTCCACCTTTACGCTGAGCGAACGTTCGCGCCAGGCATAGCCCAGACCAGAGGGGGCGGTTCAGGCGTGCGAAAGGGAACACGTTCGCGATGCATCGTCTGGCTCATCTCGTTCTGATAACCGATGCCGGAAGTTGCGGCCCTCGCCAGGAGAAGCCCTGGAAGGCGACCTTCTCTAACGCAGGCGACTTGGGCGGTGGCCTGCAAACGACCCTTGCAGGGCCATTGACAGTGTTCGCCTTCTGCGAAGGTGACCTCCTCCGGATGAGCTCTGTCCAGTCCGTCCCGTTGACCTGGAGCAGCATGGGCCTTCCGGGGGCAACCGGGAGCGGAACCCCTCAACGCTTAAATATTCCGGCAGGGGGCCGTCATCCCACCTCAGCGTGCAGCCAGTACGCTGAAGCATGGGTTCCTTCCGCATGCACAAGCAGCGCCTGCCGGCTCATCTCCAGCCGCTGCGCCGTGACGCCGCCGATTCAGACTCCGACTCCCCCCGTGTGGTGACGGCCCGGCCCAGCTCTGCGCCTCCCACACCGTCAGCGGAGACAGACCGTCTCAGCGAACTGCTGCCCGTGATCTTGCGGGCCATGGTGGGCGGTCAGACCGACCGGGAGCCGCCCGTCGTCATCGGCCAGCCAGAGATTTTCGCGGCCTTGGCTCCCTATTACCGGCCCAGGAGCCGGTTTGAAGAGCTGATGATGCGCAAACTGGTAGGGGAGGGCTACCTCAAGCCGCGCGGCGCACGGGACAAATCGGGCCTCAGCGACGCCTATGAAGTCACGCCGAAGGGCGAGCAACTGTTGGGGAAAGGTGCTCTCTAGCGTGAGTCCAGGCTGCACCCGGAACTCAGCACCATGCCCCCCTCACTCGCAGCCGAGGCCGTCGCCGTCGCGGTCCAAGCGCGAGGAATAGCCCGGTTGGCCGCGCCGGATGGGGCCGGCCCCTGCTGCCCGCACCGCGGTGCAGTTGGGATAGAACGCGTTGCCCGGAGCCGCAGGCGTGGCCCGTGTGTGGGGCGTCGCCAGCGGCGCACTCTGCGTTACGGTCTTGGTCAGCGCGCGAGACACGTCCCCGCCCTGCCCCTTGTAGGTGGTGCGGCACCAGTCGCCGTTGCAGGCGAGGGTCAAGGCGGTGTTGCGCGGGATGACCGTCACGATGGCGGCCGTGGCTTGAGGAATGCGGCGCAAGTTGGCGTTGCTCGTCGTCACTGCGGTGGCCGCGTCTACGGTGGTGAGCGTGCCGAGGCCGAGGGTCATCACGACAATCAAGGGGCGCATGCCTCCAGCCTGACACGCCGGGGGGAGGCACGGGCGCAGGTGCGGGCAGGTCGCCCACAGCCCCGTTCGGACGGGGTTCGCCAATCAAAACCCCCCAATCTTGGGGGGCAGGGTACCACCTCGGCTCACAGGGCACTCGGCTCCTGCCTCGGCGTGCTGAAAGTGTGACAGGCGGCGGGCCCAGCGGCAAGGACGAAACTCGGCGAAGCTCGAGGGTAGGCCAAATTAAAGCCCCGAAGGTTTACCGGTTCAACCTCCGGGTCTTCTTGGCGAGTGAACACCTAAACACCACGCTATAAACACACGTTGAGCTGCTGTGGAAGACAGATCGCCAAAGATAATTGGACTTACTCGCAGGCCCGGCCGTCACCGTCCAAAGCGCTGCGGTAGCCGGGTTGACCGATCCGTAGGGGAGCCGCGCAGTTGGGAGACTCCTGGGTCGTGGCCGCGGCGCTCTGGGCAGGCAAGCCGCCCGTGACCCGCTGCACATCACTTTGGGCCACGGAGCCGTAAAACCGCCCGTAGTCCACTTTGCACCGCCCTGCCGAACAGAATTGGACGCTCAGGACAGCGCCCCTGGGAATGGTGATGATGCGGGTCGCCGCCGAGCTGCTTTGCCGAAGATTGACGTTGCTGACGGTGACCGCCGCCGTGCTCGACATGATGGACGCCAAAACTGGGCGGGTCGGCACTGAGCTGGCGCTGGAAGGCCTTCCACTCCCCCCTGTGGGCGAAGACCGGGTGTGGGACTGCACGGAGGTGCCATTGCTGCGCTAATAGCCGCTCACGCTCACCCTGGAGGCAACTGCACCGTCTGCCAAGGTCACCGTCAGCAACAAAGCCAAACCAACCAGAGAGAACCGTGTCATGTGCGGCGATCATGGCACAGACCTCAGCAGGAGATGTGCCCAGAACAGTCCGCGAGGGGGTGGCGGTGGTGGCTTAGCCGCCGTCTCCGATCTCGCCTAAGCCTTCAAAGGCCAGATCCAGCGCGGCATACACCGCTTGCTTGACGGCGTCGGTCTTTTCGGGAAACACGCCCGTCAGGCGCACATCCGCCGCTTTGCCTTCCATCAACTCTACCGCTGTGTCGTCGCCGTACTGGACTCGCAGGCTGGCGGTCACCGGGTCCTGAATCAGGGCAATGACCCGCTCTGGATCTGGGCCGGGTTCTTTGACGGCTTTGCCTTGCTCGTACCTCACCCGTGTGGGGAAAGCCAACCGCACCTCGATGCGGCGGGCGAAGTGGACGGTGCGCTCCTCGGTTATTTCGCTGGCAACAGATTCTCCAGACATTGTTCACCTCCTAACTATCTTGACACGAGTCAAGAGAAAAGTGCAATCTGAGTCTATCGGCTTGACTCGACGCAAGCCCCTGAGGTACCTGATGCCCCCTGACCTGACCCGAACCCGCACCGCCATCCTCAGCAGCGTCTTGCGCCTGGGCCCTGTCGCCACTGTCAGCAGCGTGGCCGAGGCCATTGGACACAGCAAACAGGCCGTGAGCCAGCAAGTGGTCATTCTGCGCAGCCTCGGCTACCTCGAACCCGCCGAACTGCGTTACGGCCCCCTGATTCCCACTGACCGGGCCCGCCTCGCGGTCGGCGAAGGCCTGGCCATCTACGGCCAGATCGCGGCGGGGGCACCGATCCTCGCCGAGCAGTCTCCCGACGACTTCACGCCCAACTTGGAAACCCTGCTGGGCCTGAGGCCCGGCGACTTCCTGCTGCATGTCAAGGGCGAGAGCATGACGGGCATTGGCGTCTTGGACGGTGACTATGTGGTGATCCGGCCCGCGTCCCAGGTGCACGACGGCGAGGTCGCCGTCGTGCTGTTGCCCGGTGAGAATTCGGCCACCCTCAAGCGCATCTACTGGTTCGGCAACGAAGTGACGCTGCTGAGCGAAAACCCGTTGATGCCGCGCATGACTTTTCCCACCGATCAGGTGCAGGTGCAGGGCCGCATGGTGGGCCGGGTGGGCGTGGGCGTGCCCCGCGTGAGTTGGGCGAGGGACTGAGCGTGGCCGCCCACGTCGCTTGTGTCCTCCTTGCGCCGTGGCCCCTGACCCTGCTGAGCCGACACCATCCGAGGAGTCCAGTGGCGGTCTTAGGCGAAACCAGGAGAGTGCTGTTTGCCTGTCCAGAGGCTCAGCTTCAGGGGGTACAGCCTGGCATGCGGGAGATGGCGGCGTTGAGTCGGTGTCCTGATCTTCATGCCGAAGTCGTCTCTGGCTCTGCGGCGAGTGCGGCCTGGGCGGAACTGTTGGAAGCCCTCTACGCCCGCTACAGCGACCGGGTGGAGGGACGGCAAGCTGGCATTGCCTTCCTGAAAGTCAGTCTGAAGGCGGCGCGTGATCTCGCAGCCGCCTTGCATGTCCCGGTTGGGTGGGCAGACAGTCCAGAAGTCGCACACCTCGCCGCACTGCGGGCCAAGTCGGGAGAAGTGCGGGACGTGACAGGGGGGCAAGAAAAATTCTTCCTGAGCCTCACGCCCACCGAGCATTTGCATGTCTTGGGCGTGCCTGACGCACACACTCAGAAGCTCAAGTTCCTTGGTCTGCGGGGCTTAGCGGATTTAATGAAGTGGAGCGCGGCGCAGCGGGAAGCGTTTTTGGGCGTGGATGTCGGCAAGAAGGTCAACCGCTTCTTGAAAGGCGAACGCAGCGGGGCAGTGGCGAAGTATGTGCCGGGACAGATCATCGAGGCGCATCTGGGTGTGGACGCTCCCTTGTTGGAGCTGGGAGAAGCCGAAGCCGCCCTACAAGACCTGCTGCCGTCCCTCCTGCCAGAATTGCGGGGCCGCACTGCAGCGTATCTCACCCTGCACTCTGACACCCTAGGCGGGAGACTCAGTGCCACGCGCCCGCTGAAATGGCCGCTGGATGACGCCGGGCTTCTGAGAATGGCCCTGCTGACCTTGCAAGACACGGCTGCGTTACCACTGGGTGTGGACGCCGTCACCATCCAATTGTCGGGCCTTCAGCAGCCTGCCCGGATGGTGGGCCTCTGGGCAGGCATCGCTGAACTCGAAGTGACCAAGACAGTACTTGACCGCTTCCCAGAAGCCCTCGTCCGCGTCCAGTGGCTTGATCCGTGGGCCTATTCCACCGATGCGCAATACCACTGGGTGGATTGGCAGACCGGAGCGCTCAGAGCAACGAAGATGACGCCGAAACAGGCTCCGGTGGCGTCTCGCAGTCAACGCCGGGACACGGCCGTTCAGCAGGTTCTGGCCTTCTTTGAGGGCATGGCCCCGTGAAAGCCGTGCAGCAGGAGATCACCGTGACCATCTGCGAAGGGGGCCGCCCACACTTGCTGTACTGGCAAGGGCATGCCCACACGGTGAGCGTTCTTCTCGATCAGTGGCGGTTCGGGGGGCGCTGGTGGCTGGATGAGCGGCCCCGCGACTGCTACCTCGTTCAGGCAGGCACTCTTGTGGCCGAACTGCACCACGAAGACATTCCGGGGGGGCGCTGGTGGCTGGCGAGGCTTCAGGACTGACACCCAACACGCTCCCCGCTCTGCTCGCCTGCCAGAGCTACTTTTCTGAGGGCCGCAGCACGGTCGGTCCGGCCAAGTTGGTCGAACTCGTAGCGGAACGGGGCTTTGGGGCAGTGGGCTTGGCCGATTGGTGCAGCGTCGCCGGGGCGGTGGAGCTGTGCGAGGCGGCCAAGGAACAGGGGATCAAAGCCGTCATTGGCGTGACCTTACCCGTGTTGTTCCCCGGTGTGCCGAGGTCCGCCCAGCCCCATGAAGTCTTCCCGTTGGTGCTGCTTGCCAAATCGCGGACTGGATACGCGCTGCTGTGCGAACTCGTGACGGAGATCAAGCTCCATACACCAGATGGGTTGCCCTTCAGGGTTCTCCAAGCGGCTGCTGAACGGGGCCAAGATCACTTGGCCTGCCTCACCGGGGGCAGAACTGGTTTTCCGACGGTACTGGGCGAACGCAAGGAGATCGCCAGGGCGGCAGAGTTTCTCCGCCTGCTGCGGGCCAGTTTTCCCTTTGACCTGTACCTGCAACTCGGCCATCAGCACGCCCCCAATGAACGGCGGCGTTTGGACTACTTGCGGGGCTTGGCGCGGGATTTGAATCTACCCACCGTTGCGGCCCCAGAAGTCTGCATGGCCGAGACCGCCGATTATCCCTTGCTGGACGCCCTGACCTGTGCGCGGCTGGGCATCGATGTGGATACGCCCCACGCCGAGCGGCCGCGCAACGATGCCCGGCATGTGGGCACACCGGAGAGGTGGGCAGCGGCGTTGCCGTTTCCAGATTCGTTGTTGAACGCTGGCAAATTGGCCGATACTTGTACCTTTGACGTGTTCCCCGAACGTCTGGCTTCGCCTGAACCACGACTTCCACCCGGACAAACGCCACAAGCTGCTTTGGAAGACCGGGCGTGTGCGGCCCTCTCCCGTTACCCGGCAGAAACACGTTCACAGGCGCGAGAACGCCTGACCGCTGAACTGCACACTGTCGCTACCTTACAGATGGCTGGATTCTTCCTCACGGCAGCGGAAGTCACCGATTATTGCCGCAGTCACGGGATTTTAGCCGCGGGGCGGGGTTCAGCAGCGGGATCAGTCCTGTGTTATCTGCTGGGCATTACTCTGTCTGATCCGATCAAGCACAACCTGCTCTTTGAGCGCTTTCTGCACACTGGGCGGGCCTCCATGCCGGATGTGGACATCGACATCGCCAGCAGTCGGCGGGATCAGGTCTTGAGTTGGGTGGAAGAACGCTGGGGCAATGGTGGGGCAGGGGAAGCGATGGTCGCCAACCGGATCACCTACCGCTTGCCCTCTGCCGTGCAGGACTTGGGCCGCGCCTTGGGGTTGCCGCCAGAGGTGCGGGACAGACTCAGCCGCGCACTGGGCCGCGATTTCCGCCACCACCGCCCCCACCGGGCCAGAGACGCGGAAGTGGTGTTCACGGAAGTCTTGGGCGATGCCCCGGTCAAAGAAGCGCTGTTGAAGCTGCTTGACCGCATTGAACCCCGCTTTGTCCGTCACTTGGCTCCGCATTCGGGTGGGGTGGTGCTGAGCAGCCAGCCTCTGACGTACTTCAGCCCACTGACCCGCAGTTCCGGCGGCATCCGCATGCTGACCTTCGACAAGGACGACGTCGAAAGGCTGGGGCTGATCAAGCTGGATTTGCTGGGATTACGCATGTTGGCCGCACTGGAACGGGCCAGAGAAGAAGTGCTGCGTCTCACCGGGGACTGGATCGACTACGGCGACTTGCCCGACGACGCACAGGTCTGGAAGCGGATCGCTTCCGGCGACACGATGGCCCTGTTTCAGATCGAAAGCCCGGCACAGGTGCAGATGACGGCCAAATTGCAACCAAAAAACATGACCCAACTCGCCCACCAGATTGCCTTGGTCAGGCCGGGGCCGATTCAATCCGGTACCGTGCATCCCTATGTGCGGCGGGCAAGGGGGGAAGAAGCGGTGCCAGATCTCCCCGAGCCGCTGAAAACGATCCTTGCGCCCACGCACGGCACGCTGTTGTTTCAGGAGCAGATTCTGAGGATTGCCGTGCAGTACGCCGGATTCTCGTGGCCGCATGCAGACCGGTTCAGGAGCCGACTCAGCAAAACCGAGGATGCAGCAGAGCTCGCCCAACTCAAGACCGCCTTTCTTGACGGGGCCGCCCTCACTACGGGGGCCTTTCCTTGGGAAGCCGAAGCCCTGTTCGACACCTGTGCAGCGTTTCGGGGCTACGGATTTGCAGAGAGTCACGCTCATGCCTTTGCTCAGCATTCGTATGCTTCAGCTTGGATTCGCCAGCACCATCCCGCCGCGTTCTTGGCCGGAGTCCTCACCGAAGCGCCGGGCATGTGGCCCGCCAGTACCATCAGCACCGAAGCACGGCGCTGGGGAGTCAACTTGGCTCCGGTGTGCCTGAATCGCTCCGGCGTGTCGTACCGGGCCGAATCACTGCGGACTGTCCGAATCTCCCTGACCGCTGTCGATGGCCTGAGTCTGGAGACCGCCCGTCAGATCGTGCAGGAACGCCTGACGGGGGGCAAGTTTCAGACCCCCGGAGACTTCTACGACCGCGTGCAACTCAAGCGGGACACCCTGGAAACGCTGATCCAAGCGGGCGCGTTTGATGGCCTCGGTCAGACCCGGCGTGACGTGGCCTACGCCCTCGGCACGCTGGGCCATGCCCGCCCACCGGGAACCCGTGCCCTGCTGGGCCTCGGCATCCCATCGCTGGAGTTGTCCGGGATGACGGAAGATGAACGGCTGTTCCTTGATCTGCACACCACCGGACTCTCGGCCAGTGGCCGCCATCCCCTTGACGCCCACCGCACCCGATTACGGGACATGGGCTGTGTGCCGTTGGGATCGCTCAAACACGGGCAACAGGTCTGGACGGCGGGCCTCATTGTCGCCAAGCAGCGCCCCCCCACGGCCAAGGGGTTCGCGTTCTACGTCCTCGAAGACGCCAGAGCCCGTATTCAGGCCATCATCAGTCCCGACCTGTGGGAAGCGCACCGGGTCCTGCTCCGGGATGCCCGCGCCCTGATTGTGCAGGGGCAGGCGACGGTCACGGGGCAGGCGGTCACGGTGAACGTCGCCCGGCTCAGTGAGCTGCCGCTGGGCGGGTGGGCGACGGCGGCAGACGCAGGAGGTCAAGACTCCCGTTGTAATGGTGGGGCCGGTACAGGCCAACAGATTCTGGGGGCTAAGAACAACATGACTTGGGGGGCGGCGCACGGACTGCCAGCAGCAGCAGGGTCAGGCCAGTGACCAAGATGGCCAGTCCGCTGGCCGCCTGGGGATCGCTATGGAAGCGCGAATCCATCAGGACGGCTTTGATGCCGGCGGCGCCGATGCCGCAGTCCCACAGCCCCCGAGCGCCGCCCCGGCCCAGCGCCCCTGCTGCCCCAGACCACCGAAGCTTTTATCTTCCTCGCTTTCACTCGCTGTAGGATTTGCAGACGCCCTGTTTTCGCCCAGTCAAACGTAGGTTCTCCCTGATTGCGGACTTTCCAGACAGCCCCTGACACGGATTTCGGTTCAAGGCTCAGAGTTGGGGTTTGAAATGCGAGCGGAGTCCAGATGACACGGCACTCGTCTGACGGGACGAGTGCACACGTGCCCTTTCTCATCTTCTACGAGGGCCCTGCAAGAGCACACGAAAGGCGCAGCACAGTCGTGGTCATTGTGCTCAAGCGAACTTGGTCACTCCCAGAGCGCCACCACACACAGCACAGCCGACGATCGTCCAAACTCACTCAGGCGCCCCTATGCTCCGCCCGTCCACCCACTCGCAGGGCAAGCTGACGGATGTGGGGGGCTGCCCACCCAATCCACCAGTGAGCAGGCCCACCGACGCACGGCCCATGGCCAGCCGGGGAATCCGGAAGTGGGCCCACTCTGCGGGCAACTCGCCCGAATAGATCGGATCGCCCAACACCGCGAAGCTGTACTGCACTGGCCAGTGGTGGCCCTGCGCCGCCGCAGCGTCGATCCAGGCTTTGGCCAGCCGTTCGTTCTCCATCAGCAGGCCGGTGACGCCTGCGGCCAACTGCTGCGCCACGAAGGTGCCGGTGACCTCGGTAGGCCGCGCCACCTCTCCGAATGACCCCGACCGGTGCAGCCCCTCCCGGTAGCCCTGCTCACGGTCAAGGGCCGACTCATGTCCTACCGGCGCGCCCAGATACAGCGTACGGCGGTGGCCTTGGGCGACCAAGCGGGCCAACCCCTGCCCCGTGGCCGCGGCGTAATCCGCAGTCACGTAGCTCAGCTCCGCGCCCGGCACATTCCGGCGGCCGATAAAGACCACCGGATGCCCCTCGCCCAGCAGCCGGCGCAGGTCGTCTCGGCGCGCGTCGTCCAACTGGCCCAGCATCACGGTGCCGTCGGCCAGGCGCAGGCGGCTGGTGCCCTCCCGGTAGAGGGGACGGGCGCCGCCAGACACGGCGGGCCGGGTGTGCAGCAGCAGGTCGTAGTCCTGCTCGGCCGCCGTTTCCTCGATGCCCTGCAAAAAGGGCGTGAAAAAATCGCGGGTGCTGGACGGAAAGACCGGTTCATAGGTAAAGACGCCCAGGATGCGGTTGTGTCCCCCGGCCAGGCGGCGGGCAGCCACGTTGGGCACGTAGCCGAGGTCGGCCATGACCTGCAAGACGCGCTGCCGGGTGGAGTCGGGAATCCGTACCTGCCCGCCGCCCCCATTGAGGACCTGCGACACGGCCGCTTGAGAGACCCCCGCTCGCTCGGCGACCTCGCGCTGGGTGGGACGTTTACGGCGGGCCGGAGTCACGGGGGCCATTCTAGAGAATGGGGCAGCCCAGGGAGGCCTGTGTGCGCCCCATGGCCCTAAAAGCCCGGTGAGGGCGTGAGCCGCTGGGCTTCGGGCCACTGCAGCTCGACCCCCAACGTATCTGCCAGCAGCGCTTGAAAGTCGGCCAGCAATGACGGGGTGCCGCGCACCTGCCGGGGCGTGCTGCCGGTGTTCAGGGCGTGCGCGGCCAACGCCCCCGCGACCTCACCTATGTTCCACTCCACCGGATGCAGGCGGTAGCACCCATTGGTGATGTGGGTGACGCCCAGGTTTTTAGCGGCAGGCAGCAGATTCTCCATGCGCACCGGGATCAGCGCTCCCAAAGGGATCTGAAACGGCCAAGACGCGATGTCGACGTAATTGCGTCCCCGGGTAGACGGGTGCAGGTCAATGCGGTACTGGCCGATGCCCACCGAGTCCGCAAAGGTCTGTGCGCCCTGCAGCGGCCCCCGGGCCTCGACGCCCACCATCTGTTCGAGCACCGTGAATTCCGCCTGAATGCGCCGGGATTCCCGCACATAGATGGCTTTGGCCAGCCCATGCCGGGTGCCGGTCACGTCGCCGCGCAGCCGCAGACCGGGATAGCCGTGGCCAGGGCCGTCGTGCCGGGGCGCTTCAGTTTGCATCCAGTACAGCAGGCTCAGGCTCAGGTCCCGCGCTCCGGCCAAGTGCCGCTCGCGCTCGGCGGCGTCGACCCCTAGGACGGGCCCCAGCCAGTAGTCGATCTGCGGCCAGTTCACCAGCGTCACGTCGCTGCGGTAGCGCCCCTCCGGGTAATGGCGGCGGGCCAGAATGCGCCGGAAGTGCCACAGGTCGCCGCCATGCGGCGTCTCGTCGGGGTTGCCGAACAGGTCGCGGAAGACCGCCCGGTGCGTGATCGGATGACACAGCGTCCAGCTGAGCTGTTTGCCAGGCCAGAAGTCGGCCTGATAGCTGCGCCAAAAGTCGTAGCCCGCAGGTCGGTCGATGGTGTGGTCTTCGCCGTCCAAATGATCCATGGCAAAGCACCAACTGATGGCCTGTTGGTTCAGGGGATCGGCCGTGGACAGGGCGTGCGGCTCGCCGGTCTGGTCTTGCCCTTCTGCACCGATGATGCTCTCCACGCCGCCCAGCTCCAGCACTTCACCGAGCTCGGTGGCGTCCAGCACGTACTGGGCGGTCACCACCTGCTGCTCACCAGACGGGCCGTGCTCCACCGTTACCGCCGTTATGCGGTCGCCGTCCACTTGTACGGCCACCGGACGGGTATCCAGCCAGATGTCCAGCTGACGGTTGGCGCGGTAGGGGGCCAGCAGGCCCTCCAGTACGGCCAGCGCTACCCGTGGTTCATGGCACAGACGGCTGACCGTCCCCGCCCCCGGATTGAGGTGCACTTCGGCCCGCGATTCAGGGCGCAGAGGATAGTGCTCGCGGTAATAGGCCCGTACGCCGTTGCGGAAGGCCCGGTAGCTGGCGGTGCAGCCCACGTCTTCGATCCAGACGCCCTCATCGGGCGGCACGGCCTGAGAGGTCAGTTGGCCCCCGATCCAATCGGTTTCTTCGGTCAGCAGGACGCGGCGGCCCAGGCGCAGGGCGGCGAGCGCGGCAGCGACCCCGCCTGTGCCGCCGCCCACGATCAGGATGTCGTAAGAGTGTTCTTGCATATCAGCCTTTGGTACCGCTGGCCGCCAGGCTCTCGATGAACTGCCGCTGCGCCAGCATAAAGGCCAGCAGCACCGGCAGCGCCACCAGGACGCCCGCCGCGAGAGTGAGATTCCAGTACACGCCGCCGAGGGGGTCGGTAAAGCGCTGAAGAGCGAGGGGCAGGGTCAGCAACCCTTCGCGGCTCAGGTAGATCAGCGGATTGAAGTAGTCGTTCCAGGAGTTCAGCACGGCAAAGATAGCGGCCGTCGCCAGCGCCGGACGCGACAGTGGCAGCAGGATAAACCAGAACACGCCGAGGGTGCCCAGGCCGTCGACCCGGCCCGCGTCTTCGAGTTCACGCGGCAGGGTAATAAAATGCTGACGCATTAAAAACACCGCGAAGGCCCCGGTGGCGCTGAAAATCTGCAGCACGATGACCGGCAGGTGGCTGTTGGTGAGGCCCAGGCGACTGAACAACACGAACTGCGGCACGGCGGTGAGTTCGCTGGGCACCATCATCGCCAGCAGGCTCAGGATAAAAATCAGGTCGCGTCCTGGAAAGCGCAGCCGAGCAAAGGCGTATCCGGCAGTGGCCGCCATCGCCGCTGTGAGCGGCACCACCAGCGCGGCGATATAGAGGCTGTTGAAGTACTGCCGGGCAAAGGGGTAGTCCGCGAACACCTGCGCGAAATTGGTGAGGGTCAGGGCCGACACCTTCAGGTCAAAGGGGCTGCCAAAAATGGCCGAGGTGGACTTGAAGGCCGAGACGAACAGCCACAGCAGCGGCAGAAGAAAGGGCAACGAGACCAAGGCCAGCACGAGGTACAGCAGCCCACTCCAGCGCACCGGACGACGTACAGGGGCCGCTTCGGGGGCCGCCCACCGTCCCGTCCCCACTCCCTCAGTCTTCATAGAACACCAGCCGCTGGCGTAGGGCCCACTGGGCCAAGGTTAGCCCCAGCACCGCCACGAACAGCACCGTGGCGACGGCGCTGGCATACCCGAATTCAAAAAACTGGAAGCCCTGCTTGAACATGTACAGGATCAGGGTGGTCGTGGCGTCGGCGGGGCCACCACCCGTCAGCACATACACGGGCGTGAAGAGCTTGAGGGCCCCGATCAGCGTGACGATGAACACCAGAAAGAAAGTAGGGGAAATCAGCGGCAGCGTGATGCGCCAGAACGCCTGCCAGGGGGACGCGCCGTCGAGCCGGGCTGCCTCGTGCAGCTCGGGAGGCACGCCCTGCAAGGCACTCAGAAAGATGACCGTATTGAGGCCCACGGCTTTCAGCACCTCAATCAAGATGACGGCCCACAGCGCCGTGGCCGGGTCAAACAGCAGATTGGCTCCGCCGAAGCCCAGGCCGGCCAGACCGCTGTTCACCGGGCCTTCCGGTTGCAGCAAGAACTTCCAGACCAGGGCCCAGGCCACCACTGGCATGACCACCGGAGAAAAAATCAGCGTGCGGAACAGGCCGATGCCGCGCAGCCGCACGTTCAGTAGCGAGGCCAGGGCCAGGGCCACGCTGATGTTGATCGCCAAAATACCCAGCGTAAAGACCCCAGTCACGGCGGCGCTGCGTCCAAAAGCGGGGTCGGCGGCCAGGCGGGCGTAGTTGCCGAGGCCCACCCAGCGCGGCGCGTCTAGCAGCGACCACTGCGTCAGCGACACGCCCAACACCGCCACCAATGGCCCGATCACGAAGATCAGCATGCCCAGGACGTAGGGCGCGACCAGCAGCCACCCGGCCCAGCCCTCGCGCCCGCGCCGGTTCAGCGCCCGCCGACCCAGCACAGGCCGGGACGGGCGCGCACCCGACGTCACAGCCCGTCCACCTGCTTGCACAGGTCATTCAGCACGGCGCTGACATTGGCTCCCGGCTGATAGAGCCGCTCGATCCCGCCCGCGATCACGTCGTTGGCCCGCAGAAAATTGTCTCCGGTGCGGAAGACACGGGCACTGGGAAGCTGGTTTACGAGCGCGGTTTTGAGGTCGGCGGCGGGAATAGCAGGATTGCTGGTGAGGTAGGCCCGGCTGGTCAGCACACTCTTGCGGGGCGGTGGGAAGAATTTGGCCGTGCGGGCCATGACCGTGGGCGAGGCCAGATACTGCAAGAACGCCTGCGCTTCCTTGGGATAGGCCGAGCGAGCAAAGACCACGTATCCGGCCTGGCCCAGCTGCGTGACGCGGCCCGCCGGGCCTTTGGGGAGCGGCGCAATGCCCCATTTGAAGGGCGCATCCTTGAGTTGGGCGCTGAAGCTGACGTTGTCGATGTACATGCCGAGCCGCCCGCCCTGAAAGGTCGTCTGATCGCCGGGGCGGGGGAGCGACTGGTCTTTGAAGGTCATGTCGTGCATCAGCTGAAACGCCCGCACGCTGCCGGGCGAGTTCAGCGCACACTTGAGGCTGCTGTCAAAAGCGTTGCCGCCGTGCGACCACAGCACGCCGAGGGTGCCGCTGTTCCAGGCCTTGACGTCGAGGCGCATGATCCGCGCGCCAAAGGCGTCGGTCTTGTCGGTGATGGCTTTGGCCGCAGCGCGGAAGGCGGCGTAATCCCACGTTCCTTTGCTGTACTGCTGAAGGGGAGTGACCACCGCAGCGGTCTTGAACAGGTCTTTATTGTAAAACAGCACCTGCGGCGAGTTGGAAAACGGCACGCCGTACACGCCCTTCCCCTGCTTCCAGAGGCTCAGGGCACTCACCGGAAAGTCGGGCACGTTAAACGCGCGGTTGGCCGTGAGGCTGCTGAGGTCGAGCAGGGAGCGGCTGGCCAGGAAGGTCGGTACGCTCTGTTCGGCCAGCCAGCCCACATCCGGACTGTCACCAGACGCGATCTGCACCGCGACTTTGCGGGCGTAATCGGCAAAGGGCGTGACTTCCACGCTGACCTGAACGCCTGCATTCTGCGCGGCGTACTCCTGCGCCAACTGCTGCAGCAGGGTCAGGCCGTCGCCGCCTGCCCAGGTGGAAAAGCGCAGATTAACTTTCTGCGCTCCCGCAAACGAAGTGGCGAGCAGAGCGGACACACTGAGGATCAGACCCAATCGCTTCATATCTACCTCCAGGCGAGTTTTGATTATGCGTATTATCATTATTAGAGGCGGTTCCCTCTGCTGTCAATGCCGCGCTCTCCCAGGAGGATGAAATGCCCACCCGTTCGGTTTCGTCTCAGCGTCTCAGCGCGGTGATCTTGGCCGCCAAAGCGCGGCAGGAACTGGCCCTGATCGCCAGCTTGCCGGTCAATGACTTGGCTTACGCGCAGGCCGCCCTGCGGGGCGGGGCCCACGCTCTCAAGCTGCACTTTGGTCTGACGCACCGTGCCAGTCAGCAGGTAGCGCCGACCTTGGCCGATCAACCTGACCTCATTGCCCGCCTGCGCGACTTGGCCCCGGACGTTCCGCTGGGGGCGGTGCTGGGAGACCAGCCCGGCACGGTAGATGCCGCACTTGACCTCGCTGCCGAGTGCGGGCTGGACTTTATCAGCGGGTACGCGCACGCCCTCCCCGCGCGGGCGTTTGAGGCTGGCCCCGAAGTGTTGGTGGCCTTGGACGACCGCTCGCCCCCGAGTTGGGCTGGACTGCTGCCGCCCGGCGCATTGCTGGAAGCGTCGGTCATTCCGCACAGCGACTACGGCGGGCCGCTGACGGTGGCCGATCTGCTCAGGTACGCCGATCTGCGCCGCCGGACCGGGGCGCTGCTGATTGTGCCGACCCAGAAGCACATCCGGCCTGCCGACTTGGTAGCGCTGCGGGTGGCGGGCGCGGACGCCCTGATGTACGGCGTGATCGTGACCGGCCCGGATGCCGCTGGGTTTGAAACAGCGGCGGTTCACTACCGCGCCGGGGAGAGGCGGACTGACCATCCGTGAAGGGCGCCCAACCCCACCGTTACCGTTTCCCGATGAGCCTGATCGAGTCTGGCGAGGGACTGTCCCAGCGCCTGAGTGATCGGGACGCCTTGGCCATGTTCCACCAACGTGGCATGGAGGTTGGCCACGGCGCCCTCCGCGAAAGGCGCATTTAAGAAGTCGTCTCGTTGCTCAGACTCCGCCCCTGTGGCCGCTGGCATTTGATTGAGGTCTGGCAGAGGTTCGGTGTGTCGTGGGCCAAGTCAAGGCAAGGCAAGGAGCACCTCCACTTCGGAACAAGAGAAGGCGGTTCTGCTAGCGCCACACGAGTTTGGTAACCTCTCCAGCACCAAGGGGAAAGGGAAACGGGCTCAGCCCATCAGCCCCCCACGCCATCGACGGTAAACGGCATGGTGTCCCCCCCAGCCCAAGTGGTGGCGTACCCCCAGTCATCGCCGTCAATCAGCAGGGTGCGCCGACCCGCATAAGCCAGCAAAGCAGCCAGGTGAATGGCCGAAGTGGTTTTCCCGACCCTAGAATGCCCCCTCTGCGTGACCCCGGCACGAGGAGACGTTATGAAAAATCGGCAGTTCACGGAAGACCAAATCATCACATTGCTGCAAGATGCCAAAAAAAGCGAACAGCCCATAGAGGCGTTGTGCCGGGACTTCGGATGCAGTCCGGCGTCGTAACTACACGTGGAAAAAGAAGTACGGCGACACGACACCGGATGACGCCAAGCGGTTGCGACACTTGGAGAAAGAACATGCACGTCTGTTGCGGATCGTGGGCCAGCAGCGCCCCCTGATCGAGGCGGTCAAGGAGGTCTTGGCAAAAAAGCGCTGACAACCACTGAGAAGCGCCCTCTGGTGCACGAACTGGTGGCGCAGCGGGTCAAGCCCGTTCGGGCTTGCTTCTTAGTGGGTTTACCCAAATCATCGTGGCACTATCAAGCAAAGCCGCGCCAGGACGATAAACTCCGTAACCGAATTCGCGAACTGGCGGGGCAACATCCGCGACGCGGTTCTCGGTTCATCCACGCGCTGCTCGTCAAAGAAGGCAACAAGGTCAACCGGAAGAAAGTGAGACGAATCTGGCAGGAGGAGCAGCTGACGATCAAGAAGAACCCCAGCCGGAACATCCGCACCAGCAACACCATCCCCATGAGCGCGCAATACCCCAATCACGTCTGGACGTACGACTTCATCTTCGACCAAACACTTGGAGGCACCACCCTGAAACTCCTCACCCTCACGGATGAATTTACTCGGCACTGGATAGCCGTCCTAGACGAGGTGATCAAAGAGCGGGGTGCCCCAACTTTTCTGCGCAGTGACAATGGTTTGGAGTTCATTGCCCGTGATTTGGGCATTTGGCTGGCCATGCAGGAGATCAGCACCCGGTTCATAGAACCGGGCAAACCCTGGCAGAACGGTTTTGCTGAGAGCTTTCATGCCCGCTTGCGAGAAGAATGCTTGAGCTAAGAGGTTTTTTACTCCGCATAGCATGCCCGTGTCCTGATCGAAGGCTGGCGAGCGTTTGACAACGCCCAGAGGCCACATTCTTCGCTCGGTTACCAAACGCCGGACGAGTTTGCTACTCCCTGGCTGGCTCACTCGGCTTCACATCCTGTACCCTGTACCTGAGCCGAGTCTCTACTCGAAGTCGTCCAAACATTGGGGCCAGCCCAGCCCAACAGTGCCAAGGCAGTACTCAGGTCACGCGCTGTGGCGCTCTTGGCAACGCCACCCGCGTAACTGTGAACAGTGGTAATCAAGGTCATGGGACGTCCTCCAAATGGAATCACGTGATTCCAGACGGGTAGAATCCGATAGGGAGCAGGAGATACGCTCTGACATCCACACGGTGTTTTAGATTCAGAAGCATGGGATAAGTCAACGTGGCTTTCTCGGTTTGCTTCTGGAGGGGCCAGCCTGCCATCAGGACGCTACTCCTACCGCATCGGATTCCTCAGGTGTACCTGAGTCCAGTCAGTTTTTAATGCGCCGGATCTTGTTCGGGACTCTATGCAACCGATTTATTTCAAAATCGACGTCAACGTCAACTTCTTGGGGGCTGGAAACCTACTGAGGGAAATCTTGGGTTCCTGAACGAGCCGGATGCGGGTTCTATAACAACAGAAAAGACTCGGCACGACAGTACGCCGGGTCTACCTGCAAAAGACCTTAGAGCGTCTTGTAATAACCCGCAGGGATGTTGAGCATCAATTGCTGCACGGCGTTATTCAGCATCTGTGTGATGGCCGCCTCAATCTTTGGGCTCGGCTTTACTCCGATAATGCGTAAATCAATGGCAATGGTGCTGCTCTTTTGGCCTACTGATACGAAACTAAACTGAATCCCGAACATGAGCAGGAACGCCACTCACACGCCCCCTCTCCTGCGGAGCTGTACCAGCCACCCCTGTGCGGTGCACCGCCCCTCTCCCACGAGGATAGAGGGGAAGACCAAGATGTACGAAACTCTTTTTAATTCTGTATGATATCTGGAGTGCTGCATCACCATCTCGGCGACGTGTCCAGATCGCGCAGCCCGTTCTCTTTGCCGAAGCCACCATTTTCCCTCTGACCACAGGTCAACCGTAACAGGGGGCGGAGTGTTGGGCCGGGTGACATGCTTTGCTGAAGGCATGCAACTTTGGAAACTGGCGGCCTCCTGTGGCGCGCTGATGCTGACTGCTGGTGCGGGAGCGACCATAGAGGACGACCTGAGCAGCGTGTTGCCTTTTGGCCCCCGCGTCACCGGGAGCGCGGCGAACGAACAAGCCCGCAGCTACTTTGAGGCGCAGTTTCGGGCGATGGGCTACACCACGCGCCGGGATGTGTTTACCTACCCGCGCTTTGACGACCTAGGCTCGGACGTGCGGCTCGGCACCCGAACCTTGACGGGGCGGGCGCTGGAAGGCAGCACGGGCGGAGCGGTCACGGGGCGAATCGTGCGGATTCCGGGCGTGGGCACCGCCGAGAATTTCCGGGCGGTCAACGTGCAGGGCGGCGTGGCGGTGGTTCAGCGCGGCCAACTTCCCTTTCTGGACAAGGTCAAGAATGCGCTGGCAGCAGGGGCCGCTGGAGTCATCGTGGTCAATACCGAAGCCAAAGAGCTTCAAGGCCGGTTGGGAGAACGTGTGCCTCTGCCCGCGCTGGCCGTAACCAGCGTGGCGGGCGCGGCCCTGCAAGAAGGCCAGCAAGTGAGCCTGAATGTGCGCGTGCGCGACGGTGAGGTGCAGGGCGTGAATGTGGTGGCCTTCAAATCAGGCCTGATCCGCCCCGATATTTTGTTTGGGGGCCACATGGATTCGGTGTTCCGGGCACCCGGAGCCAACGACAATTTGTCCGGTACGGTGGCCGTCCTCGATCTGGCGCGGCGGGCCGTGAATACACCGCTGGCCGCCCGCAGCTACTTTGTGCTTTTCGACGGCGAAGAGGACGGCTTGCGTGGCTCGCGGAAGTTCGTGCAGGACAACCCCGGCGTTGTTCAGAACCTCAAGGCGATGTTCAATTTCGATATGGTCGGTGTAGACGCCTCGCCGCTGAACGTGAGCGGCGAGGCCCGACTGGTCGAGCTGGCCCGCCAAACTGCGCAGCTCTCCGGCTCGGCACGCGATCAAGGGGGCAGCGACCAAGTGCCCTTTGCGCAGGCGGGCGTTCCGACCCTGTTTTTTCACCGGGGTCTGGACGTCAACTATCATCAGCCCTCAGATACGCTGGCCGACCCGCAACTGATCCGCGCAACCGTAGACGCTGCCCTGACGACCGCTGATGCGGCGCTGACTCCGGTGCCCGCAAGCCGCTGAAAGTTGGTACAGATACTGCTGCTGGGTGTCCCCCTCAGCAACGGACGCCTGCCGGAGCGGAAGCCCAGCAGGTAAGGTTTGCAAGCTGGGCACCGTCTGCGCTCCTCTTCTGGAGGAGCGCAAGACTCGCGCTCTAGACGTCCTTCAGGAATCCCGCCCAAGCAGCGGCAATCGGTGCTGCTTCAGCGCCTCAAGGTGTTGCTGCTTGGCTTGGGTGGTGTCCAGCGCCTGAATACTGCGGCTCTGAGACTGCAACGCTGCCATGGCTTCTTGAAGCGTGGTGTACATCCCTGCGGCTGGCATGGCCAAGATGGCCGCTCCCTCCGCCGCGCCCGGTTGGTGGAGGGAGCGCCGAACGTCTGAAGCCAGTGCCCCGGCGACGAGGCCCAGCCACAGGTCACTGCGGGCACCCCCACCGGTGGCGAGGAACGACTTCACGCCTGCCAGCGGTTTCATCACCTCGAACGTATCCGAGAGGGCCAGGGCCGTGCCTTCCAGCAGGGCGCGGGTGAGGTGGCCCCGGCCATGCGCGAGGGTCATGCCCGTCCAACTCGCCCGCAACTCCGGGTTCATCCACGGGCTGCGTTCTCCGGCCAAATAGGGCAGAAAAGTGACTCCGTCTGCGCCACTGGGAACCTCGGCGGCTTCCGCGAGCAGGGTCTCGAAGCTGGTGTCCGGCGCGAGCTTGTCCCGCAGCCATTGCAGCGCTCCCGCGCAGGCCAGCGTCACGCCCAGCAGTAGGTAGCCGCCGTCTGCGTGGGCAAACAGGTGAACTCGGCCCTCCGGATCGGGGGTGGGCGAGGGCAGCGGAGCAAACAACACGCCGCTGGTGCCCAGACTGACGCTGCCCAGTTCGGGACGGGCCGCCGTGAGGCCGAGGGCGATGCCTGCGGCGGCGTTGTCGCCTCCACCTGCCACGACAGGCAACCCCTGCGGCAAGCCCGTGTGCTGCGCGGCCCACGCGGTGAGTTGGCCCGTGATGTCCCACGAGCGCACCACCTCTGGAAACAGCCGGGAAGACAGGTTCAGCGCACCTAAGACTTCCTCGTCCCAGCGGTTAGAACCGAGATTCAGTGCGCCGACTCCCGAGGCATCGGACGGTTCGGTGTACATCTGCCCGGTCAACACGAAGCCCAAGTAATCTTTGGGCAGCAGCACCTGCCGAGTTTGGGCGAACACGTCCGGCTCGGCTTGGCGCAGCCACACCAGCTTGGGGAGCTGAAAGCCGGTCACGGCGCGGTTTCCCGTGCGGGCAATCAGGTCGGTACGGGGAACCGCGCGTTCGATCTCGGCCACGGCCCCTGCCGTGCGCTGGTCATTCCAGAGCGGTGCGGGCCGCAAGGGGCCGCCGTGCCCATCCAAGAAGACCGCGCCGTGCATTTGCCCACTCAGGCCCAGTGACAACGGAACGTGGCCCGCCGCGAGCAGCACCCCGGCCACCTCTCGTAGCGCCTCCAGTGTGGCGGCCACCCAGTCCTCTGGGCGCTGTTCCGTCCACCCCGGCTGGGGCGTCAGCAGCGGATAAGGTCTGAGCGCCTGTGCCAGCGTGCCGCCGTCTGCACCGAGCGCCACCACTTTCACACCACTGGTGCCGAGGTCGAGGCCAAGCGTTACCTCCGCCACGGCTTACCGCACGCCCAGCAGCAGGTCGATGGTGAGCTGGTCGATGTGCTCTAACCCCAGCCCGCGTGCGCCCAGGGCGGCCCGGTCAAAGGTCTGGGCCTTGAGCGCCTCGGCTTTACCGGCGCTGAAGCCCCGGCTCAAGTCTTCGAGTGCCGCGTCACTGACCCGGTAAGCGCTCAGGGCGGCCTGAATCTCGGCGTCCTCGTTAAACTGCCGCGCTTTCTCCTTCAAGATCAGGTAAGTTCGCATGCAGCCGCGGGCAAAGGCCCAGACGCCCTCTTCATCTTCGGTGCGCAGCGCGTGGGCGTCGAACTGCTTGGGGCCAGCGTACTGCGCGTCCTCCAGCAGCTTGACCAGCATAAACGCGGTCTTGATGTTCTCGGCCCCGAACCGCAAATCCTGATCGAAGCGGCCCATCTTCTGGTCGTTCAGGTCGATGTGAAACAGCTTGCCCGCGTCCAAGATTTGGGCCACGGCGTGCGCGAAGTTCAGGCCCGCCATCGTGTCGTGCGCAAATTCTGGATTGACGCCGAACAGTTCCGGCTGATCCAGCGTGGGAATGAAGCCGAGCATGCTCCCGGCGGTGGGGAAGAAGATGTCGCCGCGCGGTTCGTTCGGCTTGGGTTCGAGCGCGAAGCGGTAGCTGTAGCCCTGCGACTGGCTGTACTCGGCCAAAAAGTTCAGACTGTCTCGGAACCAGGCCAGACTGTCGAGCAATTTGCCGCTGGCATCGACTTCGGTGCCTTCTCGCCCGCCCCAAAAGACGTAGGTGGTGGCCCCCAATTCGTGCCCCAGATCCATACTGAGCATGGTTTTTTGCAGCGCGTAGGCCCGCACCCGCGCGTCGGCAGAGGTAAACGCGCCGTCTTTGAAGACCGGATCGGAAAACAGGTTGGTGGTGGCCATCGGAACCACCAGCCCGTGATCCGACAGGGCGGTCTGAAAGTCGCGCACCACCTGATCCCGTTCCTGTGCGCTGGCGTCGATGGGCACGAGGTCGTTGTCGTGCAGGTTGATGCCGTAAGCGCCGAGGGCGGCGAGTTTTTTGGTGATGTACGGCGCACTCAGCGGTGTGCGGGTCGCCTCACCGAAGGGATCGCGGCCCACGTTACCGACTGTCCAGAGGCCGAAGGTGAACTTGTCTGCGGGGGTAGGGATGTACTGGGTCATGGTGAACTCTCCTGAACAGAGGACGGGAGTGGGTGTTTAGCTGGACGCCGCCTGACCACGCGGCAGCTTGCCCGCGATGATCATTTCCAGCACTTCGTCTTGGGTGATGTCCGACGTGGGGGAACTGCCCACCACCCGGCCGTTTTTCATGACGGTCACGCGGTCGGCCAGATCGAACACGTCGTGCATGTCGTGACTGATCAGGAAAATGCCGACGCCTTCTTGCTTCAGCGACTGGATCAGTTCGTTGACCTGAGCCGTTTCCTGCGGGCCGAGCGCCGCCGTCGGCTCATCCATGATCAGCACGCGGGCTTTGAAATAGATGGCGCGGCTGATGGCGATGCACTGCCGCTGACCGCCCGACAGGTTGAACACCGGTTTTCGGAGGTCGGGCAGATTCACTTTGAGCCGGTCGAGTACCTTGCGGGCTTCCAGTTCCATCGTGTCTTCGTCTAGAACCCCGCCGCGCAGCAGTTCCCGGCCCAAAAAGATATTGGCGGCCACGTCGAGGTTGTCGGCCAGCGCGAGGTTTTGATAGATAGTTTCGATGCCCAGCAGTTGGGCGGCGCGTGGACTGCTCAGCTGAACCTCCTGCCCGTTCATCAGCACTTGGCCCGCGTCGGGGGTATACGCGCCGGAAAGCATTTTGATCAGGGTGGATTTGCCCGCGCCGTTGTGCCCCAGCAGGGCCAGCACCTCTCCGGGCATCAGCTGAACCGCGACGTCTTCGAGGGCGTGGATGCCGCCGAAACTCTTGAAAATGCCACGGGTTTCGATCAGCGGCGTGGAAAGATTGCCGTGTCCAGCCGCGCCCTGCTGTCTGGTGAGTGTCATTTGACCCTCCGCTTCTGAACCACCACGTCCAGCGTGACGGCCAACATCAGCACGAGGCCCTGAACGACGTTTTGCCACGCACTGGGCAAATCCAGCAGCAACATGCCGTTGATCAGGCTGGCCATCAGGACGGCTCCGAGGAACGCGCCGGGAATGCTGCCACTGCCGCCAGACAGCGACGCGCCGCCGATGACGGCCGCCGCGATGACGCTCAGTTCGGCCAGAGTGCCTGTCGAGTTGGTGCCTGCATTCAGGCGCGCGGTCTGGATGGCCCCGGCCAGTGCGGCCAGCAAACCCATCAGACCGAACACCATGATGGTGAGGCGAGTGGTGTTGATGCCCGCCAACCGCGCGGCCTCTGGATTGCCGCCGTAAGCGAAGACGTAGCGCCCGAAGCGGGTCGCCCGCACCACCCACATCATGATGGCCGTGACTGCCAGCATCACGAGTACCGGAACGGGGATGCCGCGTGGCAGGCCGCTGCGGGGATCGGCGTACCCGTTCATGACCAGCACGAACCCCAGCACCAGCAGCAGCATCGCGCCCGTGAATCCGGCCTGCACCAACACGGAGCGGTTGGGCAGGCCCCGTTTGGCCCGCTGCTGAAAGGTGCGGAGGTCTGAGACGAGAATGACGGCCATCAAGACCAAGCCGACGGTCCAGCTCCACGGGCCGCCAATCGACCCGTTCAGGCCGCCGCCGAGAATCTGAAAGCTGTCACTCAAGGGCGCGACGGTTTGGCCGCTGGTGAGCAGCCAAGCTCCGCCCCGGAAGATCAGCAGGCCGCCGAGCGTCACGATAAAGGAGGGAACGCCGAGCCGGGCGATCCAAGTCCCCTGAATGACGCCCACCAACGCGCCTAAGGCCAATCCCAACAGCAAGGTCAAGGCCGCGCCCCACCACGTATCGTCTGGAAAAATGCGGGAGTTGATGACCGCCATCGCCATGCCGGTAAACCCCAGAATGGAGCCGATGGAGAGGTCGATGTTGCGCATCACGATAATCAGCACCATGCCGCTGACCATCACGCCGACCGAAGCGGTTTGAACCGAAAGGTTCCAGAGATTGCGTGACGTCAGGAAGATGCCGTTGGTGAGGAGGTGAAAGACGATCCAAATGGCCGCGATAGCCAAGACCATGAAGATCAGGCGGCTGTCGAGTCCCAATCGGGTCATCACGGGAACCCGCGAAACAGCGGTGGTGCCGACTCGTTGCATGCGCTCTCCAGTGCTGAGTAGATCAAGTCCGGGTCAAGACAACCGGGGAACAGGACATCTCCCATTCCCCGGAGCGTTCTCCAGAGACCTTCGTTACGGATCTCAGGTACAGATGTTATTTGCAGGCGGCCGGGGCCAGCGCACCGGACACGCCCGCACAGATTTCGGCTTTGGTGGCCCATTTGGCTGTGATCAAGGTGCCGAGGTTGGCCTTGGTAATCACCACAGGTTTAAGCAGCAGGCTGCTGACCTTGACCTTGCGGGGCCCGCCGCTGAACACTGAGCTGCCCGGTACGGCGGCCACTTTGGTGCCTTTGGCGAGTTGCACGGCGATCTTGGCCGCTTCCGTGCCCAGCGTGCGCGAATCTTTCCAGACCGTCCCCGTTTGCAGGCCCTTGGCGATCCGGTTAAGGGCCGCCTTGTCGGCATCCTGACCCGAAACGGGCACCTTACCGGCCATGCCGACGCCCGCCAGCGCCGCCACTGCGCCGCCTGCCGTGCCGTCGTTCGAGGCCACCACCGCGTCGATCTTGTTCTGGTTGGCGGTCAAGAACTGCTCCATGTTGCGCTGGGCGATTTCGGGTTGCCAGCCCTCGGTAAACTGGTTGCCCACGTTCTTGATGGCCCCCGATTTGATGGCGGTTGCCAGCACTTCCAGTTGTCCGGCGTACAGCAGCGCGGCGTTGGGGTCGGTGGGGCTGCCCTTCACGAATACGTAGTTGCCGCGCGGCTTGGCATTCAAGATCATGCGGGCCTGCAAGCGCCCGACTTCCTTGTTGTCGAACGAGATGTAAAAAGCCCAAGGATCTTCGATCAGGCGGTCATAGGAGATGACGGGGATGCCTTCTGCTTTGGCCTTGGAGATGGCGGGCAGCACGGCAGAACTGTCTTGGGCCAGCACGATCAACACGGTCGCGCCGCGCGTCACCAAGCTTTCGATGTCCGAGAGTTGCTTCTCGTTGGAACTCTGGGCATCGGCGCTGATGTACGTCGCGCCCAACTTGGCGAGTTGCGTTTTGATGGCCGCCTCATCGGTCTTCCAGCGTTCTTCTTGAAAGTTAGACCAACTGACGCCCACCACCACAGGTTTCTGGGCAAAGGCAGGGGCGGTGAGCAGGGAAAAGCCGAGCAGAGCGGTCATGAGCGTACCCAGTCGTTTCATGGTTCTCCTGAAGAGCCTACTTGCCGGAAGGCAGCAGGGGAGGCTGGCCAGAACACCGGAGTGTCCGTGCAGCACGAGTCTGTTGAACAGCTTCAACAGGTTGCGAAATCGATTTCGTAATGACAAGTATACAGATTGCGGCCCAAAATGGAAGAGGGCACAGGGGCGTCTTTTTCTCGTTCGTCGCCCATTGCCTGCTCTCATTCCAGCGAGAGGAGAACTGCACTTCATAGCTGAAGGTCAGACGAGACGTGACGCCTCTGGGCTGATCTGCACTCTGCTCTGGGCGGGGCTGAACCCCTTCATCTGATCCTAAGTGAGCCGCACCGGATGGAGAACACGCGGGGCCGACAGCGACGTTTCGCCGTAGGATACCGGCATGAAGGTGAAGATCAAGGAAGTGGCGCATGCTGCGGGCGTCAGTTCTGCGACGGTCTCGAAAGTGCTGTCTGGGCGGGCGGAGTACTCGGTGCATGCGGGTACGGCGGAGCGGGTTCGGCAGGTGGCGCTCGATCTGGGGTACGTTCCAGACGTCGCTGCGCGGAACCTCCGCACCCGTCAGACCGGGCAACTTGGGGTGGTACTGGAGGCTGTCGGATCGTCGGAACCGGACAGTTTGCTGGGCAGTGTGACTGCTGGCAGCGCAGTGCGCCGAACCTTTGACGGAGCGATTATGGCGGGCCTGAACGACGCCGCCCGTGAACTGGGCGTGCCGGCCCTCGTGGTGTATCCGGGCGGCGGCAAATCGCCTCTGAGCTACTTGGATGGCCGGGTGGACGGGCTGCTGGTCAGTTGCGATCCGCTGCGGGGACACGGCCTGCTGGAGGCGCTGCAGGACGCGCCGCTGCCCGTGGTGGCGCTCTGGACGGAAACGGTGCCTCCCCACATGAGCGCGGTTGATGTCGATCACCAAGGGGGCAGCGCACTCGCCACGCAACATTTGCTCGACCTCGGACACCGCCAAGTCGCGTTTTACGGCGGGGGTGAGAGCAGCGGCGTCGAGCATTTTCGGCGGCGAGAATTTGGCTACCGGCAGGCGATGCAGGCCGCAGGTCAGCCGGCGCAACAGGCCATTCACGATGGCCGCCAACTGGTGAAAGCGGTGCGGGATGGCCGGGTCAGCGCCGTCTTTGCTGAAACGGATCTGGCGGCAGCGGCGGTCTTTCAGGCGCTGTCCGGGGCAGGTCTAAGGGTGCCCGAAGACGTCTCGTTGGTCGGCTTCGACGATATCCTGGGCGCGGAATATATCGCCGGGGGCCTCACCACCGTCTACCATCCAGCCGCAGAAATGGCTGCCGAAGGTATCCATGAACTGATGCGGCGGCTTCAAGGAGAGCAGCCCGCTCACTTGCTGTTGCCTCCACGTTTGATCGTCCGCCGGAGTACCCAGCGCCGGACGCCTTGACCCGCTGAACCATTGCCGACAGCCACGCCGATCAGAACATGACCTCTGCACTGAGTCAGAACGCCTACCAATTAGGCAGGCAGACCTCGATAAGCCCGAATTCATGACCCCAGAGCGGCTCTACCGTCGGTTTTTGCTGAGCAGAGACGCCCGCTGGACGCCCTGCGGCCACTGGAATACAGACTGGACAACGCTGGAAACGCCGTGATGGCTGGGTGTACTTGTGGTCTTTTCACTCGGTACAGGGTGCAGGGGCGGCAAGCAGTTTTTTGTCATTGGGAATCGGTCTGTCTGCTCTCCGCTTGTTCCAGCGGCCCGTCAGGGCGGGCTTGCGGCGCGAGTTGGGCGATGCCCAGCAGCAGCAGGCCCACCACCGTCAGGGCTGCGCCGCGTGCGCCGGTGCCCAGCGTGTCGAGGTCGAGCAGCACCAGTTTGCCCGCCGCCAAAGCGAAGAGGCCCAGACCCGTCCACCACACGGGTGAGGACAGGCGGGCGCGGCCCTGAGCCAACATGACTAGGCCGCCCGCAAACAGCACCAACGTGACGGGGAGCACGTCTCCAGTCAGCAGGCCCGCGCTGCCCAGCCACTGGGCCAAGCGGATGACCACCGCCGAGGCAAGGGCCGCGATGACGCCGCCCCAGAGGGCGGCCCCCGTTTCTCCGGCGGCGGTGGCCCGGCGACTGAGTTGAGCCGCCAGAGCCGCCGCCGCTGGAGGCCAAGGCAGCAGTCCTCGCCCGCGCACCGAGCCGAGCAAAAACAGGGCGGCGCAGGACAGCAGCACGGAGCCGAGAGACGACGCGGCCTGCGGGGAGGACGTGTCGGGCAAGTTCAGCGCTGTGGCGAGCGCTACGCCCAACAGGGGCAAAGACAAGACGGGCCAAGGCAGAACCGTTTTGACCCACGGCAGTCCCAGTGCCGCGCCCAGCAACAGGATGACCAACAGGGCGCTGCCCGGAAAGAGATGGACGAGGGCGATCACGGCTAGGCCGATGCCCAAGCCTTCGGCAAGCTGTTTTAGAACCAAGCTGCTGAGCTGCGTCGGCAGGGCGGCCCGCGCCAACAGCAGGGCAGTGCCGGGAAGACGCAAACTGAGCGCCAGCACCACACTGACCAACAGACTCGCCGCCAACCCGCTGCGGGTTTGGGCCGACGTAGCCCCGATCTCCGTCAATTCCAAGATCGGAGAGCCAGCCAGCAGAGTGAGCAGCGCCACCAACGAGGCCATCAGGAGCGGCAACGCCCGGCGCTCTGGCAGGCGGGAGGTGGCCGCCAATCCGGTCAGGACGCCGGCCAGCACCGGCAGCGTCACGGCCCAGATGTCTGGCCCCGGCCACCAACTGGGCAACTGACGACTGGCCCAAGTGGTCAACACGGCAGCGGCTACGCCAGCCACCACGCTGCCACTTCTGCCCCCAATAGCCAGCGCCGAGCCCAAGGCGGCGGCAGTCAGGAAGGCGTCGGCGGGGGCCACTTGAGGCAGTTGAGAGGCCAGCAGCCCCGACGCGGCGGCCACACTGCCCCACCGCCAAGGGGCCGACCCAGACCAGCGGCCATACAGCGCCAAGGCCAGCGCCAAGGGCAGCAACCGCTGAGCGCCGTCCCCAATGTCCAGCGCCGCCCCGAGCCACGCCGCAGCCACCGCCGTCGCGGACGCCACTCCGGCTTCACGCAGTCCGTCTGGCGCGGCGAACCCCACTCGCCGCACGCGTTGGGCAGCCACGACGATCAGGCCGCCCAGCAGGGCCAGCAACGATACAGACGCCGCTACGGAGTCTCTGAGCGCCAGCGACGTGATGGGGCTGGCCGTCAGCAGACTGGTGAGCAGCACCGCCAAGGCCAGTCCCGGCAGGCTCTTATCGGGCGTTCGCAGCGCCGTAGCCCGCCCCGTGAGGGTGCTGACACCTCCAGCCATCAGCAGGCCTAGAGCGGCCCACCCCGCAGGCGCTCCTGTTTGGGTATGGCTTTGGGCCACCACCAGCAGGCCCACGGTGCCCAAAGGAATCACCAGCAGGAGCCACCGCGCCGCCCAATGCCGGACACTCAGCGCCGCGCCCAGTGCGCCCGCCCCCACGCACAGGAGCGCCGTCTGCGCCCAGCCCAACACGCCCGAACCTGCGCCGGCAAAGCTGGGCGGAACAGCCAAATCGTCGGCCAAGAGCCACGTCGAGACTGTTGCGCCCGTGAGGGCCACCGCGATGCCCAGCAGCTCTCCCTGACGACGGGCGTGCAGGCCCACCAACAGGCTCAGCACCAACACCAACCCCAACACCCCGCCTGCGGGCAGCACGCCGACCTGATGCAGCGCGCCCATGCACAGCGCCAAAATACCGTAGCCCAGTCCCCGCAACGCGGCCCTGACCGCGCCGGTGGCGCGTGGAGCAACGGCGTACAAGGTCAGGCCCAGCAGCGCGGCCAGCACCAGTTGCAACTCGGGGGTCAGTACGCCCATCCGCGCCAGTTGCGCCAGCACCGCCGTCAGTCCGCCCAACGTCAGCAGCGCCCCGATCACGGCAAAGAGAAAACGTGGTGTGGGCGACCAGCCCGCGGCCGCAGGAGGGGGAACCGGCCCGCTGCCTTGGGCTGAAGCCGAACCGCTGGGAAAGGGTGCAGGCGGTGGCCCGTACATGAGGGGTGCGTTGCCCACGACTGGTTCTTGGGTGGGCATTCCCGGTGGAAACGAGTTGGCAGTGGGCCGGTCTTCTTGCGCTTCTCCCAAGCCTGCCTGTGCTGGGGCGGTGGAGCGAGGTTCACTAGGGAGCACCAGTGGAAAATTGCTGGGGATATAGGGTGGAAGCGGCGAGAGCGCCGCAGATTCCTGATTTGAAGGGCGGCCCAACCGGTTCACCTCTGCTCGCAAGCTGCTCAGTTCATTGCCCTGAGCAGCAATTTTGCGCTCCAGCTCGGCCAATTGCCGCCGCAGCCCCCCCCGAATGATCAAGGCGGGCAGGCAAAGAATCAGCAACAGCAGCACAATGATGACGGTGATGAAGTCCATTGGGATTCAGTATCCCTGTTCGTCGGCGGAAGCGGGCCGAAGTTATGAGGTTGTGAGCAAGGTCTAGGCGTGGAGACACTGTCTGAGCAGGCGTGTTGAGCAGGCGCGGCTGATGCCCAAAGACCGCTCAGAAAGTCGTTTGTTGTCGTGACCGTCCACCAGACTGAATTTCTCTTTCAGACCACTGGAATGTCAGGAGAGCAGAAACGGTTCGTCTGGTGATTCGACCTCTGGGGTGCGTTCCCTTCTTCGCACTGATTGGGCCGGGCGGTCTGAGCGCTTCGGATCAATGGGTCTGAGACCAGTCGCAGACGTGTCCTGAGGCTCCGTTCAACTTTTGTCAGAGCCGTCGCCTAAGCTACAGGCATGAAACTACGGGCGTGGGTGTTGGCGCTGGCTTTGGTGGGGGGCGCGTTGGGCGCAGGGCAAGCCGAACCGCTGCGGGTGGCGCAGGTCTACGCTGCCGGAACCACCATCGACGCCCCCACGTTGGGCTTCCGTCTCACCGTGCCGCCGGGCTATCAGGCGGAGTTAGGCCCCAGCGAGGATGCCCCCGGCGTGGCCCTCAACCTGCGTGGTTTGGAGGGCCGAAGCACCATCATCATCAGCGTGCTGCCCAACGCTCCGGCCAACGCGCTGCGGACGGCCTTTCCGGCCAAACTGAAGCTGGGTCAGCAGGAGGCCGTCCTGACTGCGCCGCCCACCCGAGCCGAGGTACAGGTGGCCCGCTACCGCCTGCCGGGGGGCGGAGTGCTGACCCGCACCGCCACCGTGCAGACCGTGAGTGGCGGCACCCCGACGCGGGTGACTGTCATGCTGCCCCACTCCCCGGATCAAAGTGAGGCGGCTGTTCAGGTGTTGAGCGCGGTGTTGCGGTCTACCGTACTGATTCCAGCCGACCCGGTGCCCGCCCAAGTGTGGGCCACGCGCCTGAAGGTGGCGCAAGGGGTGGCGTTCGAATCCATCAGGAGAACGTCGGGCGTTCCCACCGTGTTTATGGGCCTGTGCGCGGGCGGCGGCTACGCCCTTTCCATCAAAGGCAGCGCTGAGGGCGGCTTCCAAGCTGGCCTCAAAGGGCAGGTCACAGCCGTGCCCCTTTCTGCTAAGGCAGTGGCGCTGAAGCTGACGAACGCTTGGGGCACCTCGCTGGGAGTGATCGAGTTGAACGAGGAAACCCCACAATATACCGAGATGAGCCTGCAACTGAACGCGCCGCCCACCGACGACGATTACCTGATTCTGAGGAGCGCCAATACGGAAGCCACCCACCAACTGACCGGCATCAGCCTGTGGTGCAGCACTCCCGGACGGTAAGGCCGATAGAAAGTGCGGCCATTCCGCACCCGCCATCGTCGTTTTTACGACTTGCTCGGGAGCGGTCACGGCGGGTCAGTCTCCTCCGACCCGCACAATCACGCCCTCTAAATGTCTACAGCTCCTGATCTGCGTGGCCCCACGCCCTGAATCTGCCCGATAATATCGTCCATCACGCGCTCTAACTCTGCGTTGACGACCTGACGCGCCGGATCGGCGTCATACCAAGCCAGTACTTCCTGCACGCCGCGTGCATACGGAATGGTGGCCCGGAACTCTGGCACCAGACGCTTGATCTTGCTGTTGTCGAAGATGACGCTGTGGGCCTTGTCACCCAGCAGGCCCGCGCCCCAGTCGGGAGCGAAGGCGGCGATGATGTCGGACGGCACATGGACGATGTTCGCCTCTGCGCCCGCCGCTCCGGCCACCAGCTCAAAAATCTGGTTCCACGTCAGCCACTCGTCGCCGGTGATCTGCACGGCCTCACCGACCACTGCTGGGCGGCCCAGTAAACCCACGAACCCCACGGCAAAATCGCGGTGATGGGTCAGCGTCCACAGGGAGGTGCCGTCGCCATGAACGATGACGGGTTTGCCCCGGCGCATGCGGTCTACCACCGTCCAGCCGCCGTCCATAGGCAGCAGCGTCCGGTCATAGGTGTGTGAGGGCCGCACGATGGTCGCCGGAAAGCCGTCCTCGCGGTAGGCGCGGGTCAGCCGGTCTTCGCAGGCGATCTTGTCGCGGGAATACGGCCAGAAGGGGTTGTGCAGCGGCGTGGATTCCGTAATCGGCAGATGGCCCAGCGGCTTCTGGTACGCCGACGCCGAGCTGATAAAGACGTACTGTTTGGTTCGGCCCGCAAAAAGCTCCAGATCGGTCTCGATGTGTTCGGGGGTGAAGGCCACCCAGTTCACCACCACGTCGAACTTCAGCTCGCCCAGCGCCTCCCGCACGCTGCCCGGATCGCGGATATCGCCGTGCAGCACGGTTGCGCCCTCTGGAATGGGCCTTGACGACTCACCCCGGTTGAGCAGGAACAGATCCATGCCCTGCGCCAGCGCCAGTTCCGAACACGCCGAGCTGATGATGCCCGTGCCACCGATGAACAGAACCTTCATGGGTTCTCCTGTGCTAACTGTTGGCCCTGCTCGTCCAGCGTGCCGCGCCAACTGTGCTGAGGCTCGAAACCGAGCTGGGCGCGGGCGTGGTCGATGCTCAGCAGCGTCCCGAACCCCGTCAGCGATTCGCGCAGCGGCACACCGGGAAACACCTGTGCCATCAGCGTGCGTGAGGGAACCGGCATCACCGTGTCGGCGGCGGCGATGATGAAGCTGCTGGCTCCTTCAAGCGGCGCGGTCAGGGCCAAACGGCAGGCCAGCGCGGCGTCCCGCTCGTCGATATAGCCCCACAGATTCCAGTTGCGGGCGTGCAGATCCGGCCACGCCAGCTCTGGAAACCGGCGGTACTCCTCCGGCCCCAAGATGTTGGAAAACCGCAGGGCCACGAAAGGAATGCCCGAGTGACGCGCAAAATCCTGTGCCATCGTCTCGGTGACCACCTTGCTGAGCGCGTAGGACGATTCCGGGTGCGGGTAGTGCGCCTCGTCCACCGGGGCGTACTGCGGCGGCACACCAAACGGCAGGCCCAGCGTGGTTTCACTGGACGCCCACACCACCCGGTCTAGACCCAGCATGGTCGCCGCCGTAAAGACGCTGTGGTTCATGGTCACGTTCTGCACGAAGGTGTGGTGCGGGGCCTGAAGACCCGGAGCAGGAATATTCGCCAGGTGAATCACGCTGCTTGCCCCCTGCATGACTTCCAGCGTTTGACCCAGATCGGTCAGGTCTGCACGCAGGGCGGCTTTCAGCGAACCCGCCACAGTGCCGTCCGGCTTGGGAATGGGCTGGGTATCCACGGCAATGACCTCGTAGCCGTGTTCCAGCAGATGCCGTAGGGCAGCGCGTCCAGCCCGGCCCGCCGCGCCGGTCAGCACCACTGGCCCTGCCAGAGAGAGCTGGTCTGCCAAAGGAATATTTACCACGCGTAGGCTTCCGGAGCCTGTCCGCCGGGGCCGGGCCAGATGTCGTTCAGCTTGCTTACGCTGTCCTCTGTGAGCTTGATGTCCAGCGCTTTCAGTGCGCCGTCCAGTTGCGCTGCCGTGCGCGGGCCGATAATCGGGGCGGTCACGGCGGGTTGATGCAGCAGCCACGCCAGCGCCACATCTGCCGGGGACTCACCCAGTTCTTTACACAGCGCCTCGTACTGCTCCAGTTGCGGGCGGTGTTGGTCGATCTGCTTTTGCATGTTCTCGCTGGCGCGGCGGCCTGCGCTGGCTTTTTGCAAGACCCCGCCCAGCAGGCCGCCGCCCAGCGGACTCCAGGGGATCAGGCCCAAGCCCAGTGCCTGACACGCCGGAATAACTTCCAACTCGATCATGCGTGCCGACAGGTTATAGAGGCTCTGCTCGGACACCAAGCCCATAAAGTGGCGCTGGGCGGCCAGCGTATTGGCCTGCGCGATATGCCAGCCCGCAAAGTTGCTGCTGCCCACGTACAGCACCTTGCCTTCGCGCACCAGCTGTTCCATCGCCTGCCAGATTTCCTCCCAGGGCGTGGCCCGGTCGATGTGGTGCATCTGGTACAGGTCGATGTGATCGGTCTTGAGGCGGCGCAGGCTGTCCTCGCACGCCTTACGGATGTGGTAGGCCGAGAGCTTTTGATCGTTGGGGCCGTCCCCCATCTTGCCGTACACCTTCGTCGCCAGCACGATCCGGTCACGGTGGCCCGGATTTTTCTCCAGCCAGCGCCCGACGATCTGCTCGGTCACGCCCTGACCCGGCTGGCGGCCATAGACGTCGGCGGTATCAAAGAAATTGACACCACGGTCCAGCGCCGTATCCATGATGCTGTGGCTGTCCTGCTCGCTCGTTTCGGGGCCAAAGTTCATGGTTCCCAGACACAGGGGGCTGACTTTCAGGCCGGTGCGGCCCAGATGACGGTATTCCATACTTGACGCTACACCCGCAGGTACGGCAGCGTCATCCCGGCGCGGCCTTCATGCTTTCAGCAGGATTGGAACACGCACTCCCCAAATAGGCACGGACAACCGGGAGACAGTGGGTGGCTTTTGTGTGTCGACTAGGGCTGTGGGAGTCTCTACCCGTTATTGCCCGAGTTCAGTCTTTGATCCACCAGCGCTTTCTGTCATCGAACAGCGGCCACGCGGTTTGGCTCTCCCACCGATTTCCACCACGTTGCCGCGATGTCAGAGAACTTTTTCTCGGGCGGAGCAGTGAGACTGCCTGCGAATTGATCGGCACTTGGCGTATCAAGTTCAGCGACGAGTTCCCGCAAGGGCCGCACCACCGAAGCGCGTTCACGGCTCTTTTGTCCTCCGCTTCCCCAACTCGCTTGGAGTCCGCCGCAGCGTGTCAGGCTGCACAAGTTCGCGTCTCAGAAGGCCGAAGCCAAATCCTGTCCATTTCCAATAACTCTGGGCCACACCAGCGCCGTATCTGCCCCGCCGATAGGTGGTTTCCAGCGTGGCGAGCGTGCCATCCGGCAGAATCTTAAGCGCAGTGACGGGCTGAAAGAGAGCGCTGCCCATCCAAACAGAGCGGAACGCGCCGTCTTGCAGGAGTTTCAGCACAGCGATATGCGAGCTGGCCCCCTGAGCATCCCGGTTGCGGATAATGGGGGTCGGACGCGCCGTCCAGCGGGCGATGGGCCAGTCCTGCCAAGGCCGCCAGACGCTCAGCACGCATTCCGGCGAACCGTCGCCCGTCACATCGGCATAGGCACCGGAGCGCACCTCCCACGTGGCGGGGAGGTGGAGGGAGAGGCAGCGCTGCACAGGCGTTTCCCCGCCTCCCGCCCTTGCCCAAGACAGGCAGGCCAGAGCGCCGAGGAAGATCGAACGGCAGACTGGGCGAAACACGCGCAACTTGGGCTGGTTAGCAGGATTTCTCCGGGTCAGTCTGATGCTGCTTCCAGTCACATTCGCCCTTGCTTCGGGCAACTCTGGAGGTTCAAACGCGACAGCGCTTTCTGGAAGTTCAGCCCTTGGGCCAGCGCAACGCGTCCAGACCGAGTTAAGGTCGGCACGGCGCAGGCCGACAGCTGTGTGCCCTTCACCTGTGTCCCTCCCACCTGTGCGCCCCTGAATTGCACGCGCACCACCGCGCCCAACCACGCTTCCGGGTACGGCTGATCGAACAGCAAGTTGCCGAGGCTGTACAGCACCAAGGTGTCTCCGATGCGCTCGTGGCCTTGCAGGACGTGCGGCCCGCTCCCGACGATCAGCGTTGCGCCTGCCTGAGCCAGCAGCCTCGCCTGCGTGCGTTGCCGGGTGGTCACGGCGTTGTATTCCGCGCCCCAGTGCGGCATCACGATGACTATGTGGGCTTGCTGTCGGGCAGCCTGCACCTGCGCCAGTGGAGGCGGTGAACCGTCGTCGAGGTACGACAAAAGCGCCACGTTCAGGCCCCGAAAACTCTGAACCACAGGCTGTCTGGTCACAGGCGTCAATTGTTGCGCCCTCAGTAGGAGCATGTTTTGATGCTGACCCCGCTCGCCGCCGTCAAGCGCGTGGTTGTTCTCCACACTCAGATGCGTAAACGGGGTGAGCGCCTGCACAGCGGCCAGCGGGGCACGCAGGTCGATGCCGGCGGTGACTTTCGGCTGATCGGTGAGGGGCGATTCTAGGTTTGCCAGCACCAAGTCCCCCTGAAAGACTTCCCGCACTGCGCCGAATGTGTCCGGCCAGTGCTGATCCTGCGCCCTAGCTGCGCCGCGAGCCAGATTGATATCTCCAGCCAGCACCAGTGTGAAGGGTGGAGCCTCCCGGCCACCCGAAGTCAGTCCCACAGCCAGAAGGCAGGCGGCCAAGCTCCTGCCCACGTGGCGCAGGTCAGGGTGGATCACTTCACCACGATGCCGTCCAGCCAAGAGTGCGTGGGCGGAACCTGTCCCTTGGTCAGTCTGACTTTCCACGCTTCGTCGGTGAGGCGGTTGCTGCTCGGCACCGTGAACTCGTACTGGCTGTACACGCCGCCGTGCGCGACTTGCAGGCCGCCGTTCCAGTCGGGCACTACGGCGTACAGATCCTGAATAAAGCCAGTGCCTTCTTCTAGGGCCGTCGTTCCTGCTGTGGCGACGTCTGCGACGACGGCGGCCATAGCGTTTTCATCCAATTGGCTGCTGTTTCCTTCCTCGCCTTCGGCGTCCGTGCTGGACATCTTCATCTGTTCCAGCCAGCCGCCGTAGAAATGCAAGCGGTCATTGTCGTCGCGGGAAAGGAGTTGGCCGCTCAGTTGGGCGGTGGTGGCCTGGGTCAGCAGGGCCAGCATGTCGCGCAGTTCGTCTAAGCGGAACCGCGCCTCTGGCGACAGGAGGCCCTGACGTTGCAAGACGGTGCGGGTCAGCGCTTCCAGAGTTGCCAACCTGCTCCACACCGCCGGATTGGGTTCCACGAAGGCCCGAGGATACTTGGGTTCTTCGCCGCCTGAACCCATTTCGGCCATAACTTGCTTGGCGTACAAAATGGTGTCGTGCTTCAACTCTGTCCACGACCCCAGAGCGGTCAAGAGTTCCTTGCGCGTCCAAGCCGGTGTGCGCATGAAGGCGGGGTAGCGGTCATCGCGCGGGTCAGGTTTCGCCAAACCTTGCAGCGTGTAGATCCAACCGCTGTACACGCTGGTGTTCCAGTCGGCAGGTTTGAGCGCCGCAAAACTGGCCCGGACTTTGGTCATCTGCGCGTCGTAGTTCGCGTAGTTGCTCTCGCCCATCGCCCGCAGGATGTTCAGGGCGGCGTTGCTGCCTAAGCCAGCCAACAGGTCAAGCCCTTTGGGAAGCAGGCGCGGCTCATTTTGGGTGCCGACCTCGCGGTACACCAAGCGTTGCAGGGCCGCGCCGTCTAGGGTAAACCGCTGGCCCATCAGGCGGAAGCCCAGCGTCTCACGGTCACGCACTTCTCTGCCCTCACCGGGTTGAGCCACCACAAACACGCTGTTGACCTGAGGCGGGGGCAATTTGAACAGGGCGTTCTGAAGGGCTTGCAGCGTTCCCGCGTCTGCAAGCCGACGAACGGTTCCGCCTGTCACCTGCTTCAGCGCCGCCGCGTACTGACGGTAATCCAGATCGTCGCTTTTGCCCACCAGCAGAGCAGTCGGATCATAGAGCCGTGCCCAGAGCTTCTGCGCCTCTCCGTTTTGCGTGATCAGGTGGGTCAGCAGGGCCGCTGTGCGTGTCTCGCTGGCGTTCTGGGCACGCAGATTGATACGGCCCAGCCACATCATGCTGCGGAAATACCGTTTGAAGGTCTCGCTCCGGGTGTAATGCCCGCGCGGCACATACTGCGAGTAGTCCTCGGTCATCTGGCTGCCACTGAAAATACTGGACAGGCTTGGGCCAGCATGGGCGTCAATGCTCCTGAGTTCCGCCGTCACCAGTTGCTGCACAGAAGCGGGCGTCGCCGCAGCCGGGTCGATCAACCGTTGGGCCACCGCGAGGTACGCCAAGGCGTTCAGGGCGTCACGTTCCAGCGCCGTGCCCTTCAGGTTCGCGTGCTGCCTCACGGCGTCCGCGACCAGCAGCGCCGTCATGCGCTTGAGGGCTGGAGCGAGAGACTGGCGTTCGAGGTCACGCAGCACCTTGTCGAACACCAGATGATAGATGTGCAGCATGCTGTCGGTGGTCACGAAGACGGGCTGATCCGCGTACCGGTAGGCCTCATACGCCGCGTCGAACTGCCGCCACTTCGCAGGCGTGATCACGAATCCGTTCCGGCTCAGGGCGGCTGTTTGCGCCGCAGTCAACGCCGGGCGTTCCAGTGTTTGGGCGGCTTGCAAGATCTTTGGGTTGCTGATTCGTCCCAAGTTGACGGGAAGCGTGTAAGACGCGGCCTCCACCGAAGTGCAGGCCACCAATAAAATCGCCGGAATCAGTTTGTGCATACCTGTATTCATACCATCCACCGCCCACAGAAAGGGCGAAAGTGCAGGATCGTTTAGCTGGGTAGGGGTAAAAGCTGCCCGTCCGTTTCGCAGCATGGCAAGTCCGCTCGGATGAGACGGCGGCAAGGGCGTTGACCCGGTGCTGGCATAAAGTACGCCTTTCAGCGCGTCAACGCATACGGAATGATGTACGGCCTGCCCGTGTCCGGGTCACTCAGAAGGTGGGCCTTGAGGCCGAACACGTCGGTCAGCAAGGCTGGCGTCAGCACGTCTTCCGGGCGGCCTTGGGCGTAGACCTCGCCGTCCCGCATGGCGATGATCTCATCGCTGTAGCGCACCGCTTGATTCAGGTCGTGCAGCACCATCACCACCGTTTTGCCCTGCTCACGGTTCAGGCGCTGGGCCAATTGCAACACCTCCAACTGGTGCGACAAGTCCAGGTACGTGGTGGGTTCATCCAGCAGCAAGATTTCGGTTTGCTGGGCCAAGCTCATGGCGATCCATGCCCGCTGCCGCTGCCCGCCGGAGAGGGCTTCCAGCGGGCGGCGGCCGAAGATGGTCATGCCCGTCTGGGACAGCGCCCACGCCACCGCCTCGCGGTCTTCCGGACGGCGCACCGGGAAGCGGCCCTGATGCGGGTGGCGGCCAAACCAGACCAGTTCCTCCACCGACAGACCTTCGGGGGCAACCGGCCCCTGCGGCAACATCGCCAGCCGCCGCGCCACTTCCTTGCTGGGCAGGCTGTGCAGCGCCTGACCGTACAGCGTCACGTTCCCCCCGCTGACAGGCCGCAGCCGCGCCAACGCCCGCAGCACCGTGCTTTTGCCGCAGCCGTTGGGGCCGATGATACTGGTCACCTGCCCGGCCTTGAGGCTCAGATTCAGGTGCGGCACGATGACAGACGTGCCGTAGGCCAGCTTCAGATCGTGGGTGGACAGCGGTGAGGCGAGGTCTTCTGGGCGGTTCATGCGCTCCTTCTGAGCAGATACAGGAAATACGGTGCGCCTACCAGCGTGGTCAACAGCCCTGCCGGAACTTCAAGCGGCGGCAGCAGTGTGCGGCCCAAGGTGTCGGCGGCCAGCACCAGCAACGCTCCCAGCAGCAGACTCACCGGCAGCGTCCGTGCGTGCTTTGCGCCCACCAGCAGCCGAGCGAGGTGCGGAGCCAGCAAGCCCACGAAGCCCAGCAGGCCTGCCCCGGTCACGGCGGCTCCGGCCAGCGCGACGCCCACGCCCAGCGAGAGCAGGCGGGCAGGATTGACCCGCGTTCCCAGCCCGGTTGCCAAATCCTCGCCCAGATTCAGCACGTCCAGCGTGCGCGACAGCAGCAGCGAGGCGGGCAGCAGCACCAGCGCCCAGGGCAGCACGCGCCACAGTCGCTCGGCGTCCGCGCCGTACACCGTGCCCGTCAGGAAGGTCAGCGCCGAACCCAAGCCGTCGGGGGCACGCACCAGCACCAAGTGCTGAACTGCGCCCAGCGCCGCCGACACCGCCACGCCCACCAGTGCCAGCCGCACCGGAGGTAATCCGTCTGCCCCACCCCAGTCGCGCGAGAGCAGCAGCACCAAGCCGAAGCCGCCCCACGCTCCGGCCAGCGCGGCCCAAGGCAACCCGCCCGGCGGCGCGGCGGGCCAAGCCAGCAAAAACACGGTGGCCGCCAGCCCCGCCCCCGCCCCCACGCCGATCAGGTCTGGCGAGGCCAGCGGATTGCGGATCACGCCCTGCATCACCGCGCCGGACGCCGCGAACATCGCGCCGCACAGCAGCGAGACGCCCACACGCGGCAGCCGCAACTCCAGCACCAGTTGCCGGGTCAGGCTATCGCCGCCGCCCCACAGCGCCGCCCAAACCTGTGCCGCCGGGGTGGCTACCGCGCCCAACCCCAGTGCCAACACGCTCAGCAGCATGGTCAGCGTCGCCAGAATCCCGGCCACCAGCAGGGCGCGGGCACTGGTGAAGCGGGGAGAAAACGGGACAGTCACGCGGCAACCACTCCTCTCCTCATTTCTTGTCGCTGTAGGCGGCGGGCGGCGCGGCAGCCACCAACAGGCGGCTTTCAATCGCCTGTGCCACCATCAGTTTCAGGGCCAGTGGCCCCCGGCCCCGCGTCCAGTTGTCGCGGTCAAACACATATACGCGGCCCAGCTGTACGGCGCTGAGCTTTTGCCACAGCGGGCTTTCCTTCCACTGCTCGGTTATGGGCGTTTCATCGGGCGCGGTGAACAGCACCAGTATCTGCGGGTTCAGGGCCACCAGCCCCTCCAGCGAAAGTTCGTACTGGGTTTGATCGCCCTTGGGACTCAGCGCATTCCTGCGCCCCAGCCCCTCTAGAAAGCTGCCCACGAAGCTCTGATCGGTGTGCACCGTCAAGGAGAGCGGCGTCGCCACCGCCGCGACGAACGGGGGAGCATTCTTTTTCGCCAAGGTTCTGGCCTTCAGGATCAGGCCTTGCTGGTCAGCCAGCACCTGCTTTGCTGCGGCTTCGCGGCCCACCAATCGCCCGATCGCCAATGTCTGCGCGTTCAGATCGTCTAAGCTGCCGCGCCGACTCTGAAAAGCAGCGGTGGGGGCCAGTTTCGCCAGTTGCGGATAGATCTCGCCCTGCACGAAGGCGTCGGCAAGGATCAATTGCGGGCGCAGGGCGGCGATGGTTTCCAAACTGGGCTGGGCGCGGCTGCCCGTTGCGGGGATGTTGGCTGTGCGGGCGCGCAGATAGGGCGGCGCTCCCCGGTCTCCCCCCTGCGTTCCCAGTGCGCCGCCCACCGGGGTAATCCCCAGCGCCAGCAGCGTGTCTAGGAACGAGTATTCCAGCTCCACCACACGTTTGACCGGGGCGGCAAGTTCCAGCGTCCCGCGCCCGTGTTTCACGGTCAGGGCTAGGGCGGAGGAAAGGAGGGCGAGGGCAGACAGGGTCAAGAGTGTTGTTTTCAGGGGGGAACGAGACTTCATAGCGCACCTCGGCGGGGGAGAACGTTTGAAGGACGAGGGCTAAGCCCTGCGCCCGATGCGCCGCGCCAGCAGCACGAAAAACGGCGCTCCGGCAGCGGCCACCAGAATGCCCACCGGGGTTTCGGCGGGGCGGTCAACGACGCGGGCGGCGACGTCGGCCAAGATCAAAAAGGCTGCACCCAACAGGGCCGTGAGCGGCAGGCTCAGGCGGTGATCGGCCCCTACGAGGGCGCGGGCAGCGTGCGGAACAAGGAGGCCCACGAACCCAATCGGCCCCACCACGCTGACTGAACCGGCGGCCAATACCACGCCCAGCGCCGTGAGAACCGCGCTGTCGCGGGCGGTTCTGGCCCCCAAACTGCTCGCAATGTCCTCACCCAGCGCCAAGACATTCACGCGGGCGGCGAACAGCAGGGCCAACACCAGCCCCAGCCCCAGCCACGGCGCAACCTGCCATAGCTGCTCCCAAGTGCGCCCCGCCACCGAGCCGGACAGCGCGAAGAGTGCGCCTTGGGCGCGGGTTTCGAACAAAATCTGCACCGAGCGGGTGGCCGCGCCCAGCAACGACGCCACCGCTACCCCGGCCAGCGCGAGCCGCAGCGGAGTCAGGCCCGCACTGTTGGCTGCACTGTGTGCCGCGCTGTAGGCCGCCGCCGCTGCCAGCACCCCGCCCAGAAAGGCGGCAGGCACGAACAGCACACTGGGGGCGGCAGGAAAGAAGACCACCATCACCAAAATGGCGCAGGCTCCACCCGCCTCTACCCCCAGAATGCCCGGATCGGCCAGTGGATTGCGGGTCACGCCCTGAAGCAGCAGCCCCGACACGGCCAGCGCCGCTCCGGCCAAGCCTGCCACCAGTGTGCGCGGCAGCCGCAACGCATGAACTACCAAGCTGTCGGTGCTGTCGTCGGGGGCAAAGAGCAGCTGGGCCACCCGCGTCAGGGGAATTTCGCTGGCCCCCAGGGCCAAAGAAGCGAGGAGCGCCAGCAGCAGCAGCAGCCACGCACCGGTAAAGATCAGCACCCGTCCGGACTGGGGCAGACCCGCTTTGCGCACAGCGTTCGCCGTCAAACCGTGACCTGTGTTTCCGCCAGCAGGTCTAGGCTCACCTCCCCCAGATGCCACTGCCGCACGTCGCCCAAATCGGGGGTGTGGCTGGAGCCGGGAAGCTGGAGGGAAGGGGCGGGCCGAACGTGTGCGCGGGCCACCCCCTGCACGCCGTCCAGATCGAACTGAAGCGTGACGTTCTCGCCGTCCACTTCGGCCCGGCGCTGTGCCCGCAGCCAATTCCAGCCGGAACGCACCAGCAGTTCGCGGTCCAGCACCTGTGCCAGCGGGGGCAATCCCGCAAAACCGCGCAGGTGTCCGGCCACTTCGGCAGGATGAACCTCGCGGCGGGCCACCTGCACGGCCAGTTCGGGGGTCAGGTGCGCCCACAGATACCCGCTGGGAAGATCGACGGCAGTGGCGGCGAAGCGGTGACCGCCGAAATGCCCAGTGCGCCAGCTCCGCAGTCCAGCGGCCTGCAACGCGGCGTACACGGGCACCCCGTAGCGCCCGCAAGACGCGTCCACTGTGCCGTGCGTGCACACGTGAATATCGCTGCCAGAGGAAGGACGCTCCACGCGCTGCCAGCCGCTCAGGTTCTGCGGTTCCAGCAACGTGTCGATCAGGCCGTGTGCCCAGCCGCTCTGAGGATGCGCCGACTGGTAATCGCTCCGCTGGAAGCCGCCTTTCCCCAGTCGGTAGTGCCGCACCTGCAACGGCTGATTGGGGGAAGCCGGGGCGCTCATCAGCAGGCCGAACCCGGCACCGGAAGCCTCGACTTTGCCGCGCAGCCGCTCGAAGACGCCCTGTTGTTCAGGCGTCCAGTTCGCCGCGTCGCGCAGCCGCGCCCACATCGGCACGTCCAGTTCCAACACCGTGACTTCTTGCCAGTGCGGGGCGGTGCCAATCGGGTCTTCGCCCGCAGCCCGTGAGGCGTCGGCGCACAGAGCTGAGCGGGCTGGAGCCAAGCGGGCCGGACGGGTCACGGTCACTTCAACTTGTCCAGAATCAGCCGCGTCATTTCGGTGCTGTTGCGAATGGACACCAACGGGCCAGAGTACGGGCTGAAGGCTTCGGGAACGTACAGCACGCTCTGATCCTTGAGGCGCTGGCCCACCGGCGTCTTCAGAAAAGCGTCCGCGCCGTTGAATTGGCCGCCGGGAGGAAACAGCACCACCAACGTCTTCTTGTCGATCCCCAGCAGCGCCTCATCGCTGATCTGTGCCCCGATGCCCAGCGTCGCCGTGCCGATCTTCAGGCCGTTTTTGAAGCCCAAGGAGCGCAGGTCGTCGATGAGCCGCACCCGGCTGTACGCCCAAGTGCTTCCGCCGCTGAAGGGGGCCAGCACCACCACTTTGTCGTACTTTTTGAACACGCCTGCCGCCCGCAACTTGCGGGAAGCGGCGCGGTTCACATCTGCGGCCTGCTTGATGATCTGCTCGGCCTGCACCTGCTTGCCGAACACGCGGGCCAAGTCACGCAGCCCCTTTTGCCAAAAGCCCTGTCCGCCCTCTTGGTAACCGGCGGTAGGGGCAATCTTGCTGAGTTTGTCGTAATTCTGGTTGCCGTCCCACGTCAGGCGCACGATCAGGTCAGGCTTGAGGGCCAAGATCGTTTCCAAATTGGGGGCCGTCCAACTGCCCACGAAACTGGGATTGTTCAGCTTGCCACGCGCATAAAAACCTTCCTTCAGCACGCTCGGCTTCAGCTTGCCGCCGCTGATGTCGGTGGGCGACAGGTAGCTGCTCGCCAAGCCCACCACGCGGTCTCCCAGCCCCAGCGCGAACATCCAGCCCAGCGCCTCCTCGTCCATGACCACGACCCGTTGGGGATTTTTCTTGATGCGGGTGACGCCCTCATCGTGGTTGAGGGTCAGGGTTTGGGCAGAGGCAGCAGGCAACAGGGCCAGCATGCCGAGGAGGACAAGTCGGTTCACGCCCCTAAGTTAATTAACCTGAGTGGATTAGTCAAGTTTAAGTTATGGTGATGGCTTGTGGAGATCGAGACATCCTTCCGAATTGAATATGCTGGCTAACACAGGTCAGCTCACCTCATCCATCGATTCCTGTAGATCTGAGCGACAGCCACTGATCGCTCAGCTCGGCAAGCGTTGAGCGTTGACGACTCCGTGTGAATCCCCAGTCTGCTCCGCAGCCAGCCCCCCTCAAGGGGAGCGCAACAGCTCTTGTCCCCACCTCTAAGGGGGGGTTCACCTTCCAGCTCGAGGGTTCAAAACAACGAGACAGGAATCAATGGTTATGGCTTGCGACGTCAACAAAGGTTTCCCAGCCAATAAAGTCAGAGAGGTGACGTGGGTGCGCCTGAGCCAAAGGGGAGAAGGGCGTGCGCCTCAAGCAGTTCTTGGAGGGTCAGGGCCGCCACTTGATCGGCGTAGTGCGCGATGAGTTCTTCTCTGAGCGCCTCCAAATGCTGCTGCTGAGTCTCATGGTCGTTGGCATGTGCCACGATGCTGGCCATCAAGGCGCTGTCCGCGGCGCTGGCAAAGGTCAGGATCAGCCGGGGGATCACGGTATCGACCAACTCGCGGGTGCGCTGATGCAGGACGTAGCGAGGGGAAGGGGCGGCAGTGTCATCGTCAGCAGAAGTTGCTTGGGCAGGAGCGGGTAGAGTGACGAGCAAGTCGGACGAGTGCGTCGGGACGGTCAAGGCGGCGTCTCCTGAGACGTGTATCGATCTGGCCCAGCATGGTGTCTATGTTCCATGTGAACTCAGCGACCGAGCGAGGGTTCGGAATGGAGGGGACGGGAGACGAGGCAGGCCCCGATGCGGTGGGCGTCTTTCGGTTCACTCACACGCCCGCCGAGTCTTGCCGTCGTCTGGCCCTCCTCGAACAGCGGTCAAAGATCACAGGTGACCGTGGTGGCAGCCGACCCAATCTGAACCGGGCAGGTGCGCCCGTCCTCGAAGGTCAGGATCCCGGTCACCGCTTCAGCCAAAGCAGGCAGCAACCCCTCACCCTGATCATCGAGATCGATGCGGTCTTGCCCGGCCCACTGCACGCTGCCCCCACTCGCCGGTTGTCCGGCCGCTTGAACGAAGGTCACGAAGCGCGAGCGGGTGAAATTATCCCGCCAGTCCATCACCACCGCGCCCTCGGTCGGCAGCGTCATCACGAGGGTCTCGGCCCGCAGCGAGACTTCGATCGGCAGGGTGTTCAGATCCACCTGAATTTGGCTGCCCGAACTGGCTTGGACGGAAAGCAGCAATTCACCTTGGGCATTGGTGCGGCCCTGGTACAGCCCTTCTGCCGAGATGCCGAGGTCAGGAATCCCGGTTTTGAGCAAAATGAACCGGCGGCTGCCTGAGGAGGCGGCAAAAGAGAGTTTGCCCTCAACCAGGGTGGCCCGGCCCTGCACCTGCACGCCCACGTCGCCTTGGGTGCTGGCCGCCACATCCACTTCCACCTGATCGCGGAACTGGTATGAGAACGCCAAGTTCTGGAAGTCGGTGCTGGCTCCGATCCGGTTGGTGGGATTCAGCTGATAGTTGACGGAGGCATTGACGCCTCCCGGGCTGCCTGGGCCACCGACCGCACTGGTCTGCACCTGCACGTTCGGTTGAGGAATCCAGTTGACGCCTATCCCCACCCGAGTACTGCGCGACGTGACCGCTACAAAGGACGCCACATTCAGCTGGGCATTGACCGGCACGCTGCCGTCCAGCCGTCCGTACCAGCCGTTCTGCGCGGTGTTGTAGCCACCCGTGAGTCCGGCATTGAAGCGCGGCGCCGCGTACCGCAGGCCCAGTTCGAGCTGTGGGTCGCGTGTTCCCTCGACGGGGACTTCGGCGTCGACCCCGAAGTTGAAGGCATTGATGGCAAACCGGTACTGGGCTTTCAGGGACGTCTTTCGCGTTTCACCCGAGGTGTCGGTGCCAATCCCCAGCCGCACCACTTGATTGACCGGGGCGAACACCGCCCAGACGTTGGCCTGCACCGCGCCCCCTTTGACGCCCGCTTCACCCTCAAGCGTCATGGAGGGGGTCAAGCCGTACTGCGCTGCCCCGGCTGCGTAGACCTGATCGCCCAGCCAGCCGCCCTCCAGTCTCGTGACGTAGCTGCCCGGTGCCAACAGGACGGGCGAGAAGCTGTAGGGCTGAGAGACCGACCGCTGGCCGGTCTCGTCCTCGATGCTGACCACAATAGAACCCTTGTCCTGTCGCAGCGGAAGATCCCGGAGCGTGACCGTTCCCGGTGCCAACTGACTGCGCTGCAGTTCCTGCCCATCCACACTCACGCGCACGTCTGACGCGAGCGGCAACACGAAGGTCAGCGACGGCCAGTAGCGGACCTGTCCCCCCCTCAACCCGGCCTGCACGCCGCGAAAGGAACCGCGCCAGAGACTGAGGGTGGTGGGCAAGTTGTAGGCCAGCTGCGCGAACCGGGCTTCGTCCGGTTGGTAGCGCAGCCGTGCGTAGGGCATCAAGCTTCCGGCCAGCGGGAGTTTTAATGCGCCCCGCACGCCGATGGAACTGGAAAAGCTTCCCTGCACGTACTCCAGCCGGGTATCGAACGCCCCCCGGCTGTCCGAGGCGTCGTGAACGTTTGCGCCTCCCGACACCTGGTAATCCAGATTCAGCAGCGGCAACGTCGGCAAACGGACCGCCGCCGGAGCCGTCACCGTGAAGGAGGCGTTGCCCAGCAGACTGGGCAGCGGCTCGAACGTCAGCGTCAACTGTTCCGGGTCAAATTGCAGCCTGAGTTCCGGCTTCAGGCGCACCAGATCGGTGTCCTCACAGGTTAGCTGCGCATCGAAATACGCCTCTTCACCCGCCCGAATGACGCTGCGCTGCAGCCAGGTTCGCCCATCCGCGGCCCCAGTGCGAACCCAGGCCCCGCCCCGGCTGAGCCCGGCAACCCTCACTTCGACGAACGACTCGTCCGGCGGACACACCAGTGCAGGTGCAGAAGAAACCGGTTCTTCAGGCACCGGGGCAGCGGGCGGAGGGGCACTCTGGGCAACGGCGCTGCTGAGGAGAAAAGCAGTCAGGAGACCGTTAAGGTGCCGGGACATTCAGGGTCTCGACGCGGTCTTGCTGCGCCCGGTTGGTCGAGCGGATCACCAGTGTCTTGAGATCTGCGGGAAGTGCGGGCAGGGGGACGCGCATGGTTGACCCCGGCAGCACGTAGACGCTGCCCAGATTCAGCGGCTGGTCATTGAGGGAGGTGGACATGTTGCGGTACACCTCATGTGCCGTCCCGCTGTTGCTCAGCACCAGAGTCAGGCCAGCCGCGCTGCGCTCCAGGCTGGTCTTGACGTTCGCCTGAGCGCTGGGTTGGGTTACGAACAACGGCAAGCTGAACACATACGTCGGCGTAATCGCCGCCTGCAGCCCCTCTGTTCCCGTGGCTGCCGGGGTCACCGGTGTGGGGGCCTGACGGAGCAACAACCGGTAGGTCGTCTCCGGCGCGCTGGACTTGCCGCGCAGCCCAATCCGCACCACCTGTGACCGCCCCGGAGCAATCGTAAAGGTGGCGGGATTGACGGCAGCGTCCCGGGTGGGCACATTGACATCCTGCCCGTCTTGCTGCGTCCAGCGCAGGAGGGACGCACTGAACACGAGAGGGGTGGTGCCCTGGTTGACCAGGGTGGTCATGGCCATCGCTTGCCGCTGCGGGTTGATCTCCAGCGTGACGGGACTGATGACGACGGTAGCGGCAGACGCCTGGCCCAAGCAGCCCAGCAGCGCGCAGAAAAGGAAACGACGAACAAGCATGAATGCACACCTCAGAAGAGAAGGACAGAAGAAAGGCGCAGCTCAGCAAGGACGCCGCGCGGGCTCTGCAATACGTTGTACCGGTTGCGCTCTGGCTAAAACGTCACCGTGATGGTCAAGGGGCCGCTGTAACTGCGGCTGGATGCGCCCCACTGGTTGCGCGGCACGATGACCTGAAAGCGGAACGACGTGCGCGCTGGATCTAAGGACGTGCCATAGACGTCTGGGATGTAGTACTCAAGTTGATCCCCGGTTCCCGCCGTCAGAACCCCCAAGTACCTCTGGCGAACCAGGTCGACGGTTCCGCCTGGCGAGCTGAAGGTCAGGGTCGGCTGATCACTCAGGGCGCACTGCAAGGGCACCTCGACGGCCTGCACCGCATCGGTCTGGTACGTGTAGGCACTGACCGGGCTCAGGACGGGACTGCCGACGATACAGGCCGCCTGAGCCGCCGATCCCAGCAGAAAGAGGCACCCGAGAGAGCGCCACATGAAACGCCAGAGCGACGTCAAAAGCTGATGACCAGCGCCACGCTGCCGGTGTAAAACCCGCTGGACGCATTGAACTGCGGGGTGGCGGGCCACCCGGCATAGACCAGCGTCACGCTGCGGGTCGCGCCCTTATACGGCCCACTGGGCACGGGGGCAGAAGAGCCGACGGTGAACCAAGCATCGACGTTGAGTTGATCGGTGGTGCCCGGCGAGAACTGCGTGAGCTTGGTCGAGACATGGGCATTCGGGGTAGAAGTGCTGGTGTCACCGATCAGGGTGCGCTGCGAGACAGGGGTGTTTTTGTTGCAATACACCGAGACCGACACCTGCCCCTGACCTTGCGGGCTGCTGGTGGTGCTGGCCAGGCCGGCCTGATAGGCGGGCGACAGATCGATGGTGGGCGAGGCGTTGGCCTGATCGAAGACGCAGCTGCTGAGCGTGGTGATGTTCAGTGGGATGGTCGCGCTGGATTGAGCAGCGAGGGCGGGAGGGAGAGTGAGGAGAAACAGGGCAGAAAGGAACGTCTTCATGGCAGACTCCAGGGTGGATTTCAGAAACGGCAACAGCGGGTCTTGTAGAGTATACCGACCTGCTGAAACGGAGAGAAATTCTTGTTCAGTTGCGGACAATTGAAACCCAGCTCTTGGTGGACTCCGTGAAGGTCATTCAGTTCAGAGTGGATTCAGCGGCCCTCCGGCGAGACCTTGGGAAGGGATCCGCTGGAAGGCCGTCAGGGAAGTTGATGCGTGGAACAGTCCCCGGGAGGGATCTCGAGTGGGAGGCGTTGCAACAACACGCTTGAAACCCTTGACCCCACTGGACTTACAGCAAATTACCGAGAAAGTTTGATGTTATCAACATTCAGGTAATAGCCACTTGCGTTATCAATCCTGAACGAGGTGAGGTTCGTCCAGTTGCTAAAGTTTTGAGTGAGCAATGAGCTCGAGTTGTTGGAGATGGTGGTGGACAGAACTGTACCGTCCTGCTTGAGACCTGTAACAGCAAAAGAGCTGCCGTTCGTATTGACGTAAGGTGCAAAGCCAAATGACTTCAATGTAAACGGGAGTCCATTTGAAGCAGTCACAATCAAAGGATCAGAGGCATTGCCGGGGCTTATTACTTGCGTGGGGGTTGGATTGTATTGGCTGTTGGCTCCAAGAAGAAGAACAACACTGGATCCCGCTGTTGCAATAAAACCGTTTTGTTCATACGCGTTATAAAGAGCTTGGCCAGAAACAGCTGGTGTTTCAAAATCAAGCGTGACATCATTCGCGGGCACGCCACCCTGAATGGTCATGCTCTGCTGTCCAAGGATGGTAGCGCCGTCCATGCACGTGACCGTCACGGTGTAGGTGCCGAAGGTCGCGTAGAGGTGATCTTTGGTCTCAATGCGGCCCACGGTGGGGGAAGCGACGGCGGTGGCGGTGCTGCCATCGCCCCAAGTCACCGAGCAGATAGCGGGACTGGTAAAGGTGGACTTGACGTAGGCCCGGACAGCCCCGGCGGTGCTGGGCACAGGCAGCACGTTCAGGTACACCTGACCGGCGATGGCCTGAGCAGACAGCTGAGCGCCCATGCCGATACGGGTCAGCTCGGTCAACACGTGCGCTTCCTGCGCTTCAGCTGTGGTGCGGTAAGAGACGACGCCCTCTCCGCGAGTCGAGGCTTTGGCGGTGGTCGCGTCAGGAGAGATGACTGCTTGCTGGGAGCAGGCGGCGAGGGTGAGGGAAAGCAGGGCGAGCGCAGCATAGATTTTCATTTCAGGACTCCTGATGAATAAAAGAAACGCCAAGCCAGAGCGGCCTGGCGTTCCTACAGCCGGGATTATTTAGAAACGTTGACGTTGTCGATCAGAATATAAGTATTACCAGCGTTGAAGGTCACTTTGGAAAGATTCGTCCAGGTGGAATCTAGGGTTACCGTTTGATTGGTGGAAGTCGTCGTGTTCAGAGGCAGGGTGAGAGTCGAGCCGTCCTGCTTGAGACCGACAAGCGTGGTGCTCAGGTTGCTTCCATTGAGGGGCCTGAAATCAAATGACTTCAGAGTAAATGGCGCTGAGTCAGACGCAGATAGATATAACCGGTCACCACCATAATTGGGGTTAAGCGCTTGAGTCGGCCCAAGGTTGTAGCCACCAAAACCAGCTGCGGAAAATAGAACTAGAGCATCATAACCAGTTGTATCTGCAGAGAACGTAAAGCCCTGTTCCTGATAGGTGGCGTAGAGATTGTACCCTGGGGGGTTAGGTGCCACGGGAGCGTCAAAGTTCAGCGTGACACCAGTGGCTTTCTTGCCGGCCTGAACGGTCATGCTCTGCGTACCAACAACAGACTCGCCGTTCCGGCAGGTGACGGTGATGGTGTAAGTGCCGAAGGTGGCGTAGGCGTGGTCTTTGGTTTCGATGCGGCCGACGGTGGGGGAAGCGACGCTGGTGGACGCGCTGCCGTCGCCCCAGGTCACTGAGCAGGTTACTGGGCTGGCGAACGTGCTTTTGACATAAGCGCGGACGCTGTCGTCGCTGCTGGGAACCGGCAGGACGTTCAAGTACACCTGAGGGGTCACCGCCTGCGCGCTGACGCTCCCGTCCAGGCCCAGGGCTTTGAGCTCCGCAGTGATCTGTGCCTCTTGCGCGGCTTGAGTGTTGGCGAAGGCTTGGCCCTGACCAGTAGTGCCTACCACGGAACGTGTGCCTTGAGTGGCGGGTGTGGCCTGCTGGGAGCAGGCGGCGAGGGTGAGGGACAACAGGACGAGCGCAGCGTAGGTTTTCATCTCAAGACTCCTGACGCTCAGAACGCGACGATGTAATCGGCGGTGTTGGTGTAGTCATTTTGGCTGGACGCGCCGTACTGCCCGGCCACGGGGGTGGCGGTCAAGACGTAACTCCAGAGGTCGCCGCCGTTGAAGCCTGCGGTGGGGGCCTCGGGATCCTCGCCGTAGCCCAGCGTGACGTTCAGGATGTCATTGTTCGAGGCCTTCAAGGCTAGGTTCAAGTCGGGTTCGTTGGCCCAGTAGGTGGTGAAGGGCTGGGTGCCCTTGTTGCAGAGCACGTCCACGGTCGTCTCGCCACTCAGGGGCGCAACATCGGCCGCTTTGTAGGTGGGGATAACGATGGTGGCGGCGCCTTCAAGATTGAAGACGCAGCTGTTGAGCACGGTGCTGTTGACCGGCACGGGGGCGGAGGTGGTGTCGGCCAGGCTGAGGCCGGAGAGGAGCAGGACAGCGGGCAGGAGTGTGTACAAGCGCATAGAGACCTCGGGAACGGCAACACCGCTCAGTTCAGGAGACGACGATCCAATTCAGGCCAGGACGCGGGTGGATGCATCCTGGCCTGAGGGCATGGGATTAGAACGTGACGGTGATGGTGGTGGTGCCGGTGTACGCGCCACTCGAGGCAGCCCACTGCGCCGAGGCAGCCGCGGGGACGATGCTGTACACGCGCTTGTCGCCGCCGGCGTAGGTGCCGTCCCCAACCGGCACGGTGTCGCTGCTGGTGCCCAGGGTGACGGTGGCTTGCAGGGTGTCGCCACCGGTCTTGGTGAGGGTAATGGGAGAGGTCAAGGCGGCTTCACCAGGGGCCAGCAGGGCCAGGGTGCCCTTGTTGCAGTACAAGGTGGCGGCGCCGTTGACGACGTTGGAGGAGCCGGTGGCGGCGACGTAGTTGAAGCTGGCAGCGGTGGTGGCTGCGGTGTCGAACACGCAGCTGTTGGCTACGGTGGCGTTGATGGTAACGGTGGTGCTGACACTGTCGGCCAGGGCGGTGGTCAGGGTCAGGGCAGCGAGCAAAGCGATCATGTTCTTCATGAGACTCCCAGGGTAAAGCTGAATAGAGGATGAGGGAAGGGTGAAGTTCTTGTTAGATATAGCACGCATCTCAACGAATGTGTTGACTTCTCGTCTTCAGAGATGAGACGTTCTGCCCTGAATGCACCTGTAATGAGTCCTATATAAAGAAAAGACTGCTCTACCTGCTCCAGCCGCCCTTTATTCTAAAGTGGACTTTTTATGTGTGCGGTTTAAGGAAGATTTATGTCCGATGAGCAATGTAAAGTCTTCATCAAATGCGGGATAGGGGGCTAGCCCCCTATCCCTCTCCCCCCCTACCAGGACTTTGGGGGGGGGGGAGGCATCTCAGCATTGTCACGGCACCCCCCCTGTGGATCGCCCGTGTTCCGGGGCCAAGATTCGACACAGCCAACAAAACTCGACCATACATTGAGCGACTCCTGGCACAAGATTGATGACCGACAGGGGGGTCTGCGGACAGGGGAGGGGCCAAACGTTGGGGTTGTTCGGCAGGCCGCAGTCGCCGAGCCCTCCGGCCGACTGGATGAGACTCTTCTGAAATCGGTCACCCTCCGGTACCCGCCCACTGCAGCAGCTCAGCTGAGCTCCGCCCGGTGTGGGCCACACCACCGAGCCTTCTGCCGGACCACGAGGGGTAGCCCCCTAGTTCATCCTACGTTCATGTGACAAGATCAGGCATGACTGCCAAATCGCCTGAAGAAGCTGCCGCGGGCCTTTTGGACTGGTCACCCTTTGCCCAGCAGATCGTCGAAGATTCCCAGGCCGCGCTGGGGTTCCCCTACGTCGTCCTGGCCCGTTACGACACGGTGGCGCGCACGTCACGGCCCGTGTGCATCGGTGGGATGCAGCTCAAACCCAATCAGCGGGCCCTCGAGCTTGGACAGCGGCTCGTCCCACGCTTCGATCTGTACCGGTCCTACTCGGTGGACGCCAACCCGTTGCTGCGGGCCAACTTTGAGGGGGAGGGCCCGCTCATCGGCTCGGTCGAGGAGTTCACCCGCGGGCTGGTGCCGCCCCTGATCGCCCGCATTGCCAGCCACGTCGCGGGCGCCGCGTACGTCATCGCCATTCCCCTCTGCGTTGAGCACCGGGTGCTGGGCTGCTTGTCCTTCTACCAGCGCAGCCCGCACTTCAGCCCGGCCTGGATTCGCACTGCGCAGGCGTTTTCTCGGCAGGTGGCGCTCTCCATCCACAACGCCGAACTGCTCGACGAAGGGCGCCGGACGGCGGCCGCTCTGGAAGCCTCGCGCCGCCTGATCAGTGAAGCCGAAGAGCGTACCCGGCGCGATATCAGTGAGTTCCTGCACTCCCGGGTGCAGTCCCGGCTGCTGGTCGCCGAGTACCGCCTCGGCGAGATTGAGGACGTGAGCGAGGAGGCGCGTCGCCGCATCGAAGCCGTGCGGGCCGAGTTGGAAGACCTGCGCGAGCGCGACGTGCGGCAGGTCAGCCACCAGCTGCATCCTGAAGCGCTCCGAATGGGCCTAGTGACTGCGCTGCAACTCCTAGCCACGCGGCTGGACGGCGTGCTGGACGTGCAGCTGGTGGCAGATGACACTGTGCTCGCTGCGGAGCGGAGCCTGACGATGCCCCTGCGGTTGGTGGCCTTCCGCGTGATCGAAGAAGCGCTCGGGAACGTGCTCAAGCATGCCTCGGCAGACAGGGCCACCGTCTGGCTGGGCCTGGAGCCGCATGGCCTGAGGCTAGAGGTGACCGATGACGGCCGCGGGTTTGAAGTGGGGGCGCAGCCCCCAGGCTTAGGGCTGCTGTGCCTGGGCGCGCGGGTCGAAAGCATGGGAGGCTGCTGGGGCATCGAGAGCGTCTTGGGCGGCCCCACCCGGTTGTGGGCACAGGTGCCCAAATGACCGCCGTTCCGCCGGTCTCGGTCATCCCCACGGTCACCTTGGTCGAGGACGAGGCGTTGTTCCGTGACCTGCTGTGCCACGCGCTGGAACGCACGGGGCAGCTCCGGGTCGTCGGCAGCTACGGCAGCGCGCAGGAAGCGCTGGCGGGCGAGGGGATGAGGGAGGCAGACGTCGTGTTGCTCGACATTGACCTGGGCGGTGAGGACGGCATTTCGCTGGGCCGGCAGCTGCGGGCCCGCCACCCTGCCCTGGGCATCGTGCTGCTGTCCAACCACGCTCATCTGGCCTTCGTGCGGGAGCTGATCGCCGCGGACATGACGGGCTGGGCTTACCTGCTGAAGAAATCGGTGCGGGACGTGCAGACGATCTTGCGTGCCATTGAGGGGGTGCGCGCGGGGCAAGTGGTGCTCGATCCGCAGTTGGCGCAGGGCGAGCCGGGTGGGGGGCGCTTTCCGCAGCTGACGGCGCGGCAGACCGAGTTGTGGAGCCTGATCACGCAGGGATACTCCAACACGGCCATCGCGGGCCGGTTGGGCCTGAGCTCCAAGTGGATTGAGAACGCGGTGGGCAGCTTGTACGCGGTTCTCGAACTCGACACCCGTGATCCGCAGCTGAACGTCCGGGTGTCGGCGGCTTTGCTGTACGCCCGTGAAGCGGGGGGCGCCCACCTGACCGTGCTGGACGATCTCAGAGAATGATCCGGGCCACGCTGGGGAGGGGCTCGCCTGCTCCCGGCTGAGGGGAGTCCGTCCCTGTTGAGCAGTCAGGGGAACGGCAAAGTCTGGGAAAACCGGGGCCAAGGCCTCTCTGTAGCATTTCCCTGACTGCCTGTCGGGAGTGCGGTGCAGGCGGGGGTTCGGGACGCGTTGGCGGTGGTCACCGCTGCGGCTGGCCGCGTGTAGGGCAGGTTGGCTTGGTGAGTCGTCGGGTAGTGCTTTACCGCTCAGGTGGACTTTTTGACCTGCAGCGGCACGTCGTCTGCTCGCCGGTCTAGGCCGCTGAGGTGTTCGCGGTCGCTCGCGCGGAGCTTGAAGAGGGCGACCACAGGTTGACCATCGGCCGGTTGCAGGCGTTTCAGTTTGAGCTCTTCAATGGTGGCGAGGTCTGGAGGGTGGGTTTGGTGATAGGTAGGGATTTTATCTTTGGGCATGCGGCCACTCTTCCGCCGGCTCCAGCGCGGGCTTGGGCGGGCACACAGTATCTCTGAGGTAATGGGGGGCCGAACGGAGGCTGGGGAAAGTGAGGGGGCTAGCAAGGCTGAAGCACCCGCTGACTTCAAGGGCACCTGGAACTGCCGCTGCCGCCCCATCCCCTTTCGGCGCGTTGAATTGGCCTCATGAGACGTCTGAGACAGCGTTTTTTGGGTAGGACAGCCTCCGCGAATGCGCCATTTATAAGGTCATCAAGAGCAGCAAGCTCTTCCGCACGTTCAGAGGAGACGCCCCTCCTGATTAAGGGCGGTCCGCATTGCCCAGGTCTCAAGGGCGTTGGACCGTGGTCGATGATCACCAGTCTGACCTGCGCCTGAGGTGCGGAGCACTGGCCCAGATGCTACCCCCCCCAACGGGTGGTTTTTTACCGCATCGGTCAAATTTTTCACAATGACAGCTCGAAATTAGATACTTTCTCTCAATAGGCATCACGTGTCCACCCTCACCTCGCCCTTTCAACAAGTCACTTGATCGTCTCCACCTCCGACCATTTACCTCCATTTAGAAACGTGGCGCCGTGTCCCACAGGCAGCTTCCCTTCCGGGCCCAGCCACCACACCGTCCCCAGCCTCGAGACGCCCTGCATCTTTCTTTTCCCCAGACGGCCTTGCCTGCACACCTTCCGTCAATCGCTCTCAGTCACAAGGATCCTCTCAAATGACTTCTAACCCGCTGAAACTCACCACCCTATTGCCGCTGCTCACCCTCAGTCTGGTTCTGGCAGCCTGTGCCCAGACCACTTCTCCGGCCAGTCCGTTGCCGGACGACACGGCCGCCCTCCACGGTGATGACCACACTGGAGGCGGCACCCGCAGTCATGCGCATGAGATTCAGCCCGTGCGGCCGGGCGTGCCGGAGGCCGCTCAGGTTACCACTGCACGCCTTGCGCCTGAACGCCTGACCATCCCGCCAGGTGACCGATTGAGTGCCCAGTCGTTGCCGACCAACCTGCAGCCTATCAAAGTGGCCCTGAAAGTGTTGGTGCTGAGCAGCGGCCCCACCGATTTCGGCATCGGCGCCGCCAAAGCCATGCTGGGTCAAGCGGGCGTGCCTTTTGACGTGCTGGACGCGACGACCACTCTCCTCACGCCAGAGGCCCTCATTGCCAGTGACGGCACCGGCAAATATCAGGGCGTGATCCTGACCGATTCGGCCCTCACCTTTCAGAGCAGCCCCGGTGTGTACTCCAGCGCGCTGGACACCAATGAATGGGCGACGCTGTTCGAATATGAGAAGGCGTTCAAAGTGCGGCAGTTGGCCCTTTACGGCGCGCCCACGACCGCGCCCGAAGATTACGGCCTGCGTTTGGTCTACGGCACGGAGTTCGCCACTGGGAATCTGAACGTGACCGCATCAGGCCAGGCCGCCTTCAAGGACCTGACCGCAAACGCGATTCCTCTACGGTACGCCTATACCTACACCGCCCAACTGGAAGCCGTGCCCGGCGTGGTGACCCAACCCTTACTGACCGATGATGCGGGCCATGTGGTGGCGGCCACCAGCACCCTAGATGGCCGCGAACGCCTGATTCTGACCAGCGCCCAGAACCCGTACTTGCTGCACACGCAGGTCTTGGGGTACGGCCTCGTGCAGTGGCTCACCAAGGGCGTACACCTTGGAGAACACCGCCGATTCCTGCAAGTCGACGTTGACGATTGGTTCCTGAACGGCGATGAATTTGATCCGGCGACGGGTGGTCTGCGCCCCCAACCCTTCCGGCTGTCGGCCACGGACGCCCTGAGTGCGCGGGATCAGCAGCGGGCTGTGGGCAGTACCTCCACCGTCGTCAACAACTTTCGCTACGCCATCATGTTCAACGGCGGCGGCGCGAACGCGGCCAGTCTCAAGACCTGTACCCCAGAGCTGTCTGGCTCCCTCGTCAAAGACGCCCTGACCAGTGTGTCGCGCTGCATGGCCGCCGACTTTGACTGGGTCAACCATACCCGCGACCACCAGCGCATGGACGTGATGGATCTGCCCACCTCGACCACAGCCATTGCAGGCAACCTGACCATAGGAACGCGTCTGGGCCTGCAAATGAGCCGCAAGAGCCTCGTGACCGGCGAGCACAGCGGTCTGGGCTACATGGATCCCACCGACGACGGCACCCACAACGACGACGGCTTCTCGCAGCCCAAGCAGGATTTGGGACTGGGCCGCAGCAATCCCAACCTGATCACGGCGGCCACGAACAGCGCCGTGCGGCATCTGGCCTCCAACCGCAGCGTCGCCAGCCAGTGGGATGCGAGTTGCCCCACTTGCGGCATCCCCCACCCGCTCAATTCCAGCCTGCTGCTGATTCCGCGCTATCCCAACAGTATTCATTACCACGTCACCACGCCTGAAGAAGCCACCGCCTCCTACAACAAACTGTATGCTCCCGGCGGCACTGTGCCTTACTGGGATCACGCTTTCGATTACGCCGAGCTGCTGGATGTCGACAGCACGCAGGGCGTAGGGCACCTGTTCGAGGGCACGGCCTGGCCCACCTACATGCACCAGACCAACCTGCGCCAGTACGCCCCCGGCAAGAGTGTGGCCACTGACTGGGTCAAGGCGGTGGTGGACAAGTACGCCCGCTACTCCACGCTGCCCCTGAATACGCTGCGCTGGGACGACCTCGGCGCGTATGTGCAGCGGCATACGCTAGAGGAAAAGGCGAAGGCGGCCAACGCCTACACGGCCACGTGGAACCGCACCACCAATGTGGTGACCCTGATTCGCAGTGGTGGGGCGGTGCCCGTCACGCTGACGGGGGCAGCAGGCGGCAGCAGCTACGGGGCTTACGAATCCAAACAACTGACACTGGGCAGCACGCTCAACGTGCTGGTGAAATCCAAATAACCCACACCGGGGGCTGGGGTAGCCTGACTTGGGCCTGTGGGAGCCAGAGCATCAGGTTCCCTGCCCTCCGGCTCCCATGCCGCAGGCGTGACCGTTGATCAGCTCTGAACCACTGGTGTCTGATGGCTTCCGGGGCAGAACGGACGTGGAGACCAAGAGTCGTCCTCCTGCCTCAAACGAAATCACCCCAACGGTTCGGGTTCACGCCGTCACGTGATCTGCGACGAAGTGATGGGCGTCCGCCGACTCTTGGGCGAAAAGATGTCCAGCACGCCAGCACAGCCGCCATCTGAAGGGCCATGGACCCCGTGTAGGGCCCCTTTTTCCGAGAAGTCAACAGAGGACCGACAGGCAACCCGACTCCCATATCTCAGCGTGGGTACCATGAGGGCATGGCGACAGCAGGGGTCAGCACAACACAGTCACTCCAATTCACCGACGAGTTGTACGTTCAGCTCGTCGGTGACAGTTCTGGACGCGGCCACAACCCAGCAAGAGCAGGCGGTTCTCGTGTGCAGGCTTGACTGGAATGACCCCAAAGTACCGGGCCAGCAGGCAAGTCAGAGGCTGTCTGGAAAGGCAAGGATCAAGGGGCAACTGCAGTTGGCTGGGCAACAGCAGTGAGTCTGCGAATCATACAGCGAATGAAAGCCAAGAAGATAAGGGCTTCGGTGGTCTGGGGCACCAAGTCACGGTTAAGTCGACGGTTGAAGGACAACCAGGCGAAGCTCCGTTCGACCACCCAGCGCTTCTTGATCACCACAAAGCCGCGGTGACCCCGAAAGGTCTTGATCTGTTCCTCTATCAGTTCCTGCCCCTCTGGGAGCCAATACCCCCGGGTATTGGCATCGGAGCGTTGAGCAGGTCTCCACGGTGTAACCGAGCGTCGTTTTGACCCAGCCTTCCCATTTGCCCTTGTCTCCACCATCGGCAAAGAGATGGAGCTTCATCTGGGGCTGATTCTGGTGCAACTCCTGAAGGAGTTGCTGGCTCTCCTCCCGACCGGTGATGTTTGCGGGCAAGACCTTGACCCCCAGCAACAAGCCCTGGGTATCCACGATCAGATGATGTGTTCGTCCGTTGACTTTCTTGCCACCGTCGTCGCCTCGGGCCCCCCTTTTTGCAAAGTCTTCACGCGCCTCGAATCGACGATCCCCGCTGTTGGAACCGCATTTCGTCCTAATGCTTCCCGCGTCCGGACGCGGAGCGCGTCATTGACGCGCACCCACAGGCCATTCTTGTTCCACTGTCGGAAATAATCGTAGACCGTTTTCCAATGCGGGAAATCAGCAGGCAACATGCGCCACGACACGCCACCGCGTTTCACGTAAAAGATGGCGTCGACGATGTCACGGCGAGCGAGGCGAGCAGGACGCCCGCCAGGTCGGGGCGCAGGGATCAGTGGGCCAAGAATGGCCCACTCTTCATCGCTGGGGTAGGTGGGTCGCCGCGTCATTGAAAAAAGAGTATCCTGCAGGCCATTCCCCAACCAGCACGCTTTCCAGACAGTCTCTGAGAAGCATGCGCCCCTCGTGTTGTCCTAAGGCGTCATTCGACCGCACTGGAGTGTGCCGCGGCCAGGAATAAAGCTAGGAAGACATCCACCAGCGCCGGGTCGAACTGCGTTCCGGCCTGCCGCCGGATTTCCACATAGGCTTCCTGGTGCGTCCAGGCCCGTTTGTACGGGCGCATGCTGACCAGTGCGTCATACACATCGACCAGGCTGAACAGCCGTGCCACGAGCGGAATGGCCTCTCCAGAGAGGCCATCCGGGTAGCCTGTGCCATCCCAGCGTTCATGGTGATGCCGGATCACGTTCTTTGCCCCGGTCGGAATCGTTGGAATGCGGCTGATCAGTTCGGCGCCGATCGCCGAATGAGCCTGCATCAACGTCCACTCGTCTGCATCCAGCTTGCCCGGTTTCAGCAGGACTGAATCGGGAATCGCCAGCTTGCCGATATCGTGAAGGTAAGCTCCCTGGCGCAGGCCTTCCATCTCCTCGTCTTTCAACCCCAAGCGGTGACCGAATTCAACCGCCAAGCGAACCACGCGTTCGGTATGCCCATGGGTCTCGAAATCTCTCAGTTCCAGTGACAGCCCGAGAGCGAGCAGCGCACCTTCGTGGGTGTGCTTGAGCTCCTCGATGTACGCCTGACGTTCCAGTACCCGGCCGATCAGTTCGGCCACCCGCATCGCGAGGGCTTCGGTGGCGGCCGGCAGGGAACGCCGGGGCTGGAACCACACGAAGCTCACCAAACCCACCCGGCGGCCCCGCTCCAAGACTGGCACGAACACGGCTCCCTGAACACCCGCCTTGATCAGGGCCGGTAGAGCCTTTGGATGGCTGGCGTAGGTAGCGCTGAGCAGCAGGGGCGCGTCCGGGTCCAGCAGGTCATCTACGCTGCTGGCGTGCTTGGTGAGGGCATGTACCGCTGCACGAAGCGCGGCCGAAGGAACCCCGTCGTCCACCACCACCTGCCGGTCAAGGTGCAAGTACCCGGCATACTCGGCGCCGAGGAAGGCCTGGCAGGCGCTCAGGCACCGCTGGGCCACCATTTCCGGGGTATCGAGCAGGCTCTTGAAGCGCGACAGATCGGCCAGCAGGTGAAGTTCCGCGACCCGGTCAGCGTTCGCCTGCTCTGCCCAGATGCGCTGAAGAGCCGTGACGCCGGATGAGGCCACCGCACCCACCAACTGGATCTCCGGCGCCGAGAAAGTGGCTCCGGTCGGCCGCGCTGCAACGATCACCCCTACCGGGCGCTCACCAGCGTGCAACGGCGTGACCAGCAGCGTCGCATGCTCCAGGTGAAAGAGCCCCGCGTGATCTAAGTCTCCCTCCAGTTGAACAGGGCGTCGCTCAAGCAGGGCCACCCAGAGTTCTCCGTCTCCCCGGAGGGTGGTGTGTAAAGTGGGTTCATCCGGCCACCCGTGGGCTGTGAGGCGCAGGGCGTCCTCCTCGGGTTCGTAACGGAGGTACACCACCTGGTCGTTGCCGAGCAGCTGGGCCGCTTCCAAGCAGAGACCAGTTTCCACGTCCTCCAAGGTGTGGGTTTCCCGCAGGTTACGGCTGAGGCGAACCATCACCTCCAGCTCCCGCTGCCGCGCCTGTTCGCGGGCTCGCCGGCGACTGTCAGAGATCAGCGCGGCAGCCAGTGATGCGAACTCCTCGGCCAGGACCACCGAATGGTGGTCAAAGGCGTTGTCCTGGTGCAGGTTGTCCAGGTTGATTTCCGCGACGACCTCTCCGCCGAGTTCCACTGGGACGCTCAGGTTCGCCCGCAGGTCAGACAACGCGCCGTACTGCTCGTAGGTCGCACGGCTCTCCTGGTGGGGAACCACCCGGCGGGTATGCTCCAGCACGGCGTTCTGGCCACTCAGAATGCGCGCGCGCCCCTGAGCCCATTCAGGCCCGCCATGCCATGCTTGCGCCTGCACGGCCGTCTGCTGGATCTGGAGCAGGGCGTCGGAGTAGCCCACTTGGGCGGTATACGTGAAGACGTCGCCTTGACGTAGGGTCAACGAGCCCGCTTCCGCGCCGGGCACGCTCACCACGGCCGCTTCGAGAAGGCCCTTCCAAGCGGCGGAATCCAAGCTTCCTTCCTGCGTGAGAAACTTCAGGGTGGAGCGTACGGCCTGCACGGCGGCGCCGGGATTCTCGGCCGGGAGCGTGAGAGAGGCCGGTGAAGCGCCGAAGTGCCGGGCGGATCGGCGCGCCGTTTTGTCACGCAGCATGCGCTGATCTGCGAGGCGCATGAGGTCACTGGTGGCCTGCGCGTCGGTGGGGTAGGTAGCCGTGCCGACAGAAGCGTTGGCCCGCAGGAACCCGGTGTCCCGGGTGCGTTGAACGGCCTGTTCAGCCAGGGTGGCCAAGGGCGCGCGAAGCTGGCCCTGGATCAGCACCGCGAATTCATCCCCCCCGATGCGGAACACCTCCGCGTCATAAAAAACCTCTTCTAGGGCCGAAGCGAACGTGGTGAGGAATTCGTCGCCCCGGGCGTACCCGAACTGTTCGTTGATGTCCTTGAGTTCGTCCAAATCGAAAATCAACACGTGCAAGAGTTGCTGCAGTCCTGTTGCCGAGGCCAGCCGAGTGTCAAACGTCAAGTCAAAAGCCTGCCGGTTGCTCAGGCGTGTCAGCGAATCGTGGTAGGCCAGGTGTTCCAGAGCGAGGGTTCGCTCCTTCACGCGGCGCTCCAGATCGGTGTTGGCTTCCCGCAGGGCCTGCTCGAGGTCACGGCGTTCGGTGAGGTCACGCGCCACGACAATGACGCCGTCCACCTCACCGGTCGGCAGGATCAGCGGAATGTTGGCGGCCTCGAACACCCGCTCACGCCCTCCCACGACCAGCCGGGATTCGGAGCGCGGCTGGTCGTGGGAGGGCGTGATCAGGTCATCAGTAGCGCAGATCGCGGCATCTTGCTCATCGTCGAAGAGTGTGTGGTTGCCGTGGCCCAGCAGTTCATGCCGGGGCCCCAGCACAGCCTCGGCCGTCCGATTGATTTCCACGAACCGGCCGGCTTGGTTTTTGATGATGATCAGGTCCGAGGTGTGATCCATCAGGGCCCGCAGGCGGGCTTCCTGAGTGTGCCGCTCCTCGAATACTTGATGGAGCTCGCGCACGGCACGCTGTCGTTCCAATTCCGTGACGATCATTTGGGCGAATCCGGTGAGCAGCTGACGTTGCGTGAAGGTCAGGGGTCCATGCGCGTGCGTGTCCAGCAGGCACAGGCTGCCGATTGCGTGGCCGTCGGGGGTTCGCAGCTGAGCGCCAGCGTAGTACCGCAGGGACCGGCTTGCTGTGACGAAAGGATGGTGTTCAAAGCGTGGATCCAGCCACGTATCGGGGACTTCCAACACTTCTTGATGAGTCGGGAGCCGGAGGGTGTGGAAGCAGAAGCCCAGCTCCCGCGGCAGATCTTCACCTGGCCAGTTGGTGTGCGCCCAAGTGTGCTGGGCGTGTGCGCTGATCAGGTTGAGTTGAGCGCCGGGCACCCCGAGGGCCTGGGTCGTGAGGAGCGTGATGCGCTCGAGGGCCTGCCGCCCGGCGGCATCGGAGAGTGCGTAACGTGATAAGGCGTGCTGCCGTGCAGTTTCAGCTGAATGATGCATTGCGTTCCTCAGGGTGCGCTCAGGAGCTCGTCAGATTTGGTCACTGTAAAGGTCCGTCTCTGACACAGCTGTCAACCACTCACAAACACATGTTTTTATGGACTGCTCATGAGTTACCGCGAAGAGCAACTGCCGTGGCAGTCAAGGTAGATGTTAGAAAAGCAGCCGCCACAGACGCGATCTGGCGCGCAGGTAGCCGGATTTGTCACAACATGAACAGCTGATCCTGAACCACGCTCCTACTCGAATCAAGAATCAAGACGAGCTTTCAGGGCTCAGTTCGGACTCGGTTCTCTCAACCTCTAGACACGGCGGGAGGAGCCCGATGGGGCCAAGGTTGATCGGTCTCGAGCAGGGCATTGAGGCAGATCAGCCTCTTGCGCACACAGGCGATTCAGGCCACCATTTTCGGTTTTCCTCGGTGGAGCAGTTGTTCACCATGTGTGTGGATGGCTGGGTTGAAGCGGATGGCCACCAAGGTGGGCATGTAAAGCGTGGTTCTGAGTTTTGCTCGTCCTCCCCAAATTCCGCGCTGAACGCGGCGTTGACCACTGTCGTGGTTGAAGGGTGCCCCACCGCCCCGGGCCGCCACCTCTCGGCGAAACCGCTGACCCACCTCCGGTAAGGCAGCAATCAGTGGGACCGCCACGATAGGATCCACCCCAGGTGCACTGCAGAGCAATTCGAAGCGGTATCCCCATGTTGTGTCTCCCTTCCTGACGGCCTGACAAATTTTATGAGAGAAATTGAAAACTGGCGTGCCAGCCGGCTTCAAGGCTCTCCAGCAACGACGACTGACACCGTTTTCTGGTGCCTAGCGGTTCTGGGTCCGGACCGCCTCGCAATCTTAATGTCCTGAAGAATCTTTGGCCTCGACTCAGCGCGTAGTTCATTGCTCTGTGGCCGATCTTGAGGTAGCTCAGTCCGCGCTGCCAGTGGGGATCGACGCGTCGTCGATCCCCACGCTCCACGACATCCAAGGCTGCCGAGACCAGCAGCAACGTCGCCACCGAGACCACCATGACCAACCGCTCCAAGCTCTTCGCATCTCGCAGCTTGGACGATTCCAATTCGAACAGGCCGCTTTTCTCGTCCAAGAACCCTTCCTCGATCTGGAAACGCTCGCCGTACTCGGCGAAGGTTTCCACGCTGGTCAGCTCATGACTCACGACCTGCCACTGCTCTGGGTCGTCCGATGGACGACCCAGAACGACGTGCACCGGGCCGAATCGCCGTCCTGTCAGGCGCACATGGTGGAAGCAGACCGTTTCCCTCGGCTGGAGTTTCACGTCGCTGATCTTGCACAGACGTTGCCCGTCTGGCGCGCTGAGAATCAGCGTGGATTTGATACGTATCCGGTACGCCCAACCACAGTGCTGGAGCCAGGCCATCAGATCGGTATCGCAGAAGCCCCGGTCCGCCAGCAGGCGGACCTGACGAATACCCACGAAGTCCAGAAGCCCCTTGACCTCCGCGAGCACTGGGAGCAGTTCGTCCGTGTCGACCTGTGCACTGGCATGTTCGATCACCCGAGACACCAACGGAACGGCCCGCCCCCGGAACAGGACCGAGACCCGAATGAGGCAGAATTTCTCGAAGAGGACACTGGTATCTAGGGCAAGGACGAGGGTGTGCTCGCCCCACTCGCGCAGCGCGCGAGTGATGACCTCGCCGTAGAGCAGGCTGGGGTGAATGGCCTTGTTGTTGAACCAGCGCCGAAAGCGACGTTTGCTGCTCTGCGCGAACGTCGCGCGGGAGTGGACAGAGGAGAGCCAGAAAGAGGGGGTACTGCGTCTGGAGAGCAGCAGTCCCGTGACCATCCAAGCGAGGGTGTGGACGTTGCGGACGTCATTCCACAGCGCACCCTGGAGATGAGGGAGGATGGCTTGATAGAGTCGTGGAGCGTCCCCGGTGACAGTTTCGGTCTTCACAAACAGAAAGTGTCCCCTACCGGGGACGCTTTCTCATAATTTCTGTCAGGCGGTCAGCTCCCTTCACTGCTTTCAGAACACCGCGTTCTAGGGCGGCACACAAGTCGGCCAGGTGCGCTCAGAGGCCTGTCATGGATGACCGGATGGGGTCATCTTGACAGCGGCTCAATTGATTGCGCTCCGCGGTCATCCACTGAGCCAATTGCGGTCGACGTCGTACTAGAGCTTGCAAAGGCCGTGGAGCGGCACCGGTGACTGGACGGACTTCCGGTCGAGTCGCCTGCACAACACGAGCCAGCACTTGAGCATCAATTTGATTTGTTTTGGCCTCATCTGCCACCGTGTCCGCATGGCATTCAAGCTTGGAGGGTTGTGTTCAGGCAATTGAACATCATGTGAAACATGAATCTAAGCATCCCTGAATCTGCAGTTGACTGATGATACATAGCCCCCCAACCCCCCCCCCCTAAATTTTGTCTAAAGTTAAATTGATTTATTAGTATTTGCAAATAACTTACAAAAGTAAAGCGGCATGAGTCGCTCAACACCCAACTTGACAGAACCGTTTGGACTGCTCACCTTGCTGGGACAAGGCAAAAAATAGGCACACGAAAAAGCGCCCCCGCCTGCCCGTCACAGCTGGGGCGGGGGCGTCTGTTAGTGGAGTGTGCGGCGCGTGAAACCTTCAGGGCCTTTGAGCGGTAATCCCGTCAACAGTTCCGCCTGAACCAGCGCGTTCACGGCTGCTGTGATTTGTTGCTGTGTTTTCTGTTTCCACTTCAGCGCCACAAAAGGCAGCTCAACCCCCGCCAGCGTCGCCGTTTTGACCTGATACGTCTTGACCGTGACCATCACGACGTCCGGCAGCGCTGCGGGCCAGCCTTCCACATACACGGTACAGTCCGCAGGAAGGCGCTCTTGCAGATCTTGCTTGAGCTGTTCCAGATGGACAACACGTGGGAGGGTGGAGGAGGTCATGTCCAGCAGTTTAAGAGCAGAGGGCTGACAGCCATCTGACGCACATCTTTGCCTGCTCTGTCAGCCCTCAATATTTACCAAGGGCCCTACAAAATGAGTCCGATTAAAAACGCCCCCGCCACGTATCTGGAGCTGAGGCGGGGGCAACTGCTGGATGTGTTGCGTGTGGGGAGCTACGGCATCCCGGTGAAATCGAGCCCCGTGTCCCGGAGCACGCTGGCGGTTCCCGAGGTCACGTTCAAGAGCTGCCTTTTCAGCGTCAGTCCATACATCACGCCACCCTGCACGTTCAGTCCAGAGACATCGCTGTAACCAGTGTCCCCAATCAAGGTCGCCCGGCCAGTCGCCACATTCAGTGTACCCAGGGCATCGGTCGTGAATCATGCACTTTAAACCGTGGCATACAGCGTGCCGTTGGCACTGAACGCCAACTCTCCACTGGAGGGATAGCCGGCAGCACCAATCGAACTGGCGGCACCCGTGGTTGTGCTGACCCGGTACAACGTCCCAGTCGCTGAACTCCCCTACAGATTGCCTGCTGCATCGGCAGCTAAAGCGCTCATGGTGCTCGTTCTGAGGTTCCCGACTGGAGTGATGGTGCCTGTGGCGGGGTCGATGCGGATCGGTTGGCTGTCGGTCACGGCATACACCGTGCTGCCGTCCCAAGCCAGATCGGTGATGCTGCTGGACGTGTTGAGGGTGCCACGCTTCTCGTCATTTCCAGGGCCACTGAGCACGAGACTGTAGCGCGCGTTGTCTGTGACGGCGGACGCCCGGTAGGTGGTGGGGCGAGCGAGGGCCCAGGCGTCGTGCCCCCGCAAGAAGCGAGAAGGGGAAGGATGAGAAGTCGGCGCACGTCAGCAGGGTAAGGGCAGGCACGGATTCTGGAGGCAGTTTTCCGCGCCGTTCGTTTGGCTTCTCTTGGCCCACCTCTCAGACAGAAAAGCGCCCCCGCCCACAGCCGAAGCTGGAACGGGGCGGTCTTTCGCTTCGATTATCCGGCTGAACCGCCAGAGGCGTCGGGCTCGGGTGCTGGTGGTGGGGGCGACGTGGGTTTGTCTGCTTTGGACATGGCCCAGCGTGCGCCTGATCCCGTCTCAGGCATCTGACACCGCCTGAAGTGTCCGGTCCTGACGCGGCGTCCAGCTTCACCGCGCTGTGTCGCGCAGGCCACTTACTTTTTACAGGTCAGGTTGACCCTGAAGCTCGGATCAGGGACGGTGAACCCTACGTTCTTGACATTATCGCTGATCTTCTTGACGTCTTCAAGCAAAAACTTTTGTGGCGGCATCGCTTGAACCTCAGCGGCTGAGAGTTTGCTTTCAGGAAAGATCTTGAAGGTGTACACCATCCCCGCGCCCTGGGTCAGCTTGGTGTAGGTTTTGCCTTGCCAGCCTTCACGCCAGCTTTTGGCCCAGGTGTCCCCGTCGGCAAAGGCCAGGTTCACCGCCCCGTTGTAGTAAATACCGGCATTGTCCAGGGTCAGCGTTTGGGTGGTGCCGTTCTTGATTTCCACAGAGACTCCCCAGCCGTCGCCGTAATCTTTGTCGACCACCGGCTGCACTTTGGTGACTCGCATCCGCCAGATACCGTTGAACAGCCATTCATTAACGCACCCTGAAACGCTGGCTTTCTGATTTGCTCCGCCTGCTGCGGTCGCGCCGCCTGCACTGGTCAAACTGGTCACGCCTGTTCCGGTGCTGACTTGAACGCCCAATCCGGGGAGGGCACTCACGGGCACATAGGTTTTGCCCCCGACAACGACTGTCTTTTCTGCAGAAACCTTGCCATTCAGAATTAAGGTCTGGGCTGAGGCGGCAGAGAGGCTCAGGGTGAGGGCCATCAGGAGGAACCGGGGCATGGCTCACCATAAGACACGGTAAGGGCAATGTCCGTCATTTATTTAACGAATTGGAACGCTTGTCACTAACTTCTTCAGGGGAGGAGTGAGAGGGATATCAATAGACTGCCCCTTCCCCCTGCTACCCTTTCCTTACGCTTCGGCGGGAGCAAGTTCTCCCCAAACGCCACAGCGCCCCGCTCTTGATTGGGCGGGTTTTTGTTGGCAGCCAGAAGCCCACCGGGTATCCGGTGGGCTCGAGGGTTATGAAGTCGTAGCGAATCGTAGCTGAGGCGCTCTCCCAGAGTGTACAGCGGAAAGCCCGTACTGAGGCGGGAGCATGACTTCCCAACTCCCACGGCGCCCCGTCCAGTTGGGCGGGTTTGTTGGTTCAGCCCTGGTGGCGACTGTCCTTCCAGAGCCACCAGCCCTCCAAGATGACTTGCCCGATCCCGCACACCATGATGACGGCGACGCCGGTCCAAGCAGCTGTCCACACCCAGTCCCGCCGAATGATCGAATGCACGAGTTCAGTACTCAAAATCCAGACGAGCCACACGAACAATGGACAACTGGCTACCACCAAGACGATCAAGGCTCGGATGAAGTTGAGGCTGACCTTTCCCCGGCCCATAGAGGGCAAGGTAGCTCAGATCCATGAGGGCCAACAGAAGAAACGCCCGCCCTGAGGCGGGCCAATTGGGGCGGAAGGGTAGGCTTCATCGGGCTTATAAGCGCTCCACTTCCGCTGTGATCACGTCGGTAGGGCAGGCCAGCGGCGCACACCAACACATCAGCAGCACGCTTTCCTCATGGCTCCTCAGCAGCCTGATAAGGTGACTGCCTAGGTGGGGCGGCTGAAGTGAAGCCCGCTCGGTGTGAGTTTCCCCACCGTCATGGTGGGACTTTTCATTCTCTGGGGGTAGACCACACTTTCCTCTAGCCCTCCAGGTGCTCCGCTGCCATGCTGTACCCACGTTGAGGTGAGTCGGGGTGCGACCGCTGGCCTAAACGTGCCCCCCGTGGTGGGGGCTTTTTTGGCTCACAGGCCACTCTCAGAAAAGATCATCACAAAGTGTCTCAGGCAAAAAGTTTGCTGCGCCCCCCCCGCTCTCGATACCCCCAGAAGGTAAATAAGCAGACGGGTAGCACTGTGACAGCTCGGCCGCATTGAACGTGATACGTCTTAAGGAATGCCTCTCGAGATTTGGGACAACGACTCTGAGACACTGGCCCTGAAGCAACAAGCCATGACCGAAACCCACCGGCTGATGGCTCTGCGAGACGGCGTCTCCTGAGAGCTGAAAGATGAAGGTTCCTCTCTGCAGATCCGGGTCTTCCTGGCAGGTGGAATTATCCAAGACATCCGGGTGTCTTGGGAGGAATGTGGTCTGGATGCGAGGAAAATTGCGGGCTACATCTATCTGTAGAGCGCCGAAAAAGCCTGCGCCTGCCGAAGCTGGAGCGGAACGTGTTTAGCGGAGTGGGCGGCGTGTGAAGCCTTCAGGGCCTTTGGGCGGTAACCCCTTCCCCAGTTCCGCCTGAATCAGCGCGTCCACCTCCCCTGTCACTTGTTGCTGTGTTTTCTGTTTCCACTTCAGCGCCACAAAAGGCAACTCGACCCCAACAATCGTCGCCGTGTCGACCTGATACATTTTGACGGTGACGATCACGACCTCCGGCTCCATGGCTGGCCATCCTTCCACGTAAACAGTACATTTTGCGGGAAGGCGCCCTTCAAGATCTTGCTTGAGCTGTTCTAGATCAACAGGGAGTGTTTGGGAGAGCATGTCCCGCAGCGTAAGCGCATGGGACTCACCGCCCTCTGACAGACCTGTCGGAAAACAGCCGAAGGCACCGGCCAACGCCCCGCACAGCGTTAGATCCAGGCGTTTACGTGACCGACCCCAGTCTTGGCGGGCAAGAGGGTGGAGCAGGTCAAGAAGTTTGACAGGCGTCCGGTCACGCGGCTGCATCCGCGGACGGTGACAGCACAAGCGCCCACCCACAGCCGAAGCTGGGGCGAGGGCAGGTGCTGGGGATCGACTTCAGCCAGATTGGAACAGGCACGAGACCCCGACTGGCCCGGTAACCCAGTGCCGCTGCGTCTTGCACACTGCCGCCCAGCCAGGCCACCCGAAGCTGGGTGCCCGACTGTATGTTCGGCAAATTGCAACTCCAGCGGGAGCCAGAGGGAATTTTGGCCACCGTACACCATCGTTGCCGACAAGAGGACGGCCAGAAGCAGGGGCAATCGCATACACCTCCAGAACGAACCCGCTCCCGCCCTGAAGCGGGGGCGCAAAAGAAACACCGAGGTCCGCTCCCAGCGGAACACGGTGTGAGGCGAAGTGGAGTAAGGTGCTGACTATGCCGCGGATAACGAAGCCGCCCACCTTATCCAACAGGCGGGCCCTCATGGGGTACAGCGCTGGGCTGGCCTTGACCGCGTTGGCCGTTGGCGTGTACTTCGCGCCGCGCCCACTCCCCGAAGCAGATGTCGCGATGTGGTGCGAACGCGAAGCCTACAAACAGTCCCGCAACAAACTCGATTTCTCTACCTCTGACTTGAGCCAGCAGGGATACACCGCGACGTTCAAGATCAACTCGCTGGACGGCCGGACCAGTGTGGCCGCCCGGTGTACCGTGAGCGGGACGTCCAAGGATCTACAGGTTGACATCGAGATGGAGCGGTGACCAGCAGGAACACAGGTTCAAGTCGCCGGATGCCCAAGGCACAGGGCCGCGTTTGATTAGAATCTGTGGTACTTGCGGGGATTCAATCTCTCTCCCTTCTTTTGTCACGGCGACCGTTTCGCGCTTGCCCATTTGATCCAACGTCTCATGGCGTACCCCGAACTCAGTGAGCAACTTCAGAAGCTCCGTGACCCTCAATACAGCGGTCAACTGGTCAGACAATTCCGGGCGGCGGTGCGGAGAGGTCGGTTTGACGCTGCCGAATTGCAGAAAACGTGAGTTCGGGTTAAGCTTATTGGCGTAATATCGCCGTATATTACGCTTAAAGACGAACATTTGGCGAAAGTTGAGGCTCACTGAGATGATTGGTTTGGACACCCACTCAGGAGCCACCATGACCATACTCGAATTGTTTTGCGACGTCGACGACTTCTGCCAAGCTCTCCCACCCTTCCAAGTGTCGCTCACCAGACCTGCTCTCCCAGAGCAGGCCCTGCACTCCCACCTCATCCGGAATCGTCCCACTGGACTGCACCTCAGCGAAATCATGACGATCCTCATCGCCTTCCATCAATCGAGCTATCGTCAGTTCAAGGCGTACTACACGACGGAAATCCTGACGCATGGGCGAGCCGACTTCCCAAAAGCGCCAACCTCTTCCCGTTTCGTCGAATTGATGCCACGGGCGCTGCTGCATCTGGTGATCTCCCTCTATCGCAGCTTCGGGGCGTGTACCGGGATTTCTTTCGTTGACTCCACCACATTGGAAGTCTGTCGGCTGAAGCGGATGAACACCCACCCTATGTTCAAAGAGAACGCCGCTTTGGGCAAGACCTCCATGGGCTGGTTGTACGGCTTCAAGCTGCATTTGATGTGCAGCGACACGGGTAAACTGCTGTGGGTGGGCCTCACTCCCGGAAATGGAGATGACCGCGCAGCCTTGCGGGATGTTTTCCAGCACGGCCTGTTTTCCCTGTTTGGGAAGGTGTGTGCAGATCGCGGGTACAGTTCACAAGCCCTCGTCACCGAGCTCCTGAAGGAGCACCACGTGGCGTTGCACACCCGGCTCCGCAAGAACATGAAGTGCGCTGTCCCCGTTCTGAGCGAAGATGCTCTCTTCCTCAGGAAGAGAGCCATCATCGAGTCCGTCATTGACCAACTGAAAAACATCAGCCAGGTCGAGCATTCCCGTCACCGCAGCCCCGTCAATTTCATGGTCAACCTCGTCTGTGGACTGATTGCCTATTCACGTCAGCCCAAGAAACCCTCGCTGATCCCTGAAGCAGGCCCCTTGAAGCTCGCCGCTTAACCCGAACTCACGTCAGAAAACAAATCTGGAGTACCAAGATCAAACTGGCGCAACGTACTGACAAGTGGTGACCGAGACGCTGTTTGAAGCGACGCCCGAAATTGGAGCGTGGTTTACGGAAACAGAAGCGCAACTCTCCCGGAAAAAAAGCAGCGTTGCTGCACCCCGTGTTTCTGTGGAGCAGATTGAATCTGGCGCAATAGATTGTCAGGCCTTGGCTGCGGCCACCCGCCAGAAGATCAGGATCCCGAGGAAGAGGAAAAACAAAGGCCTCCACAGGAAGGGACTTGCTTTCAACCTTGGCCCTGACCCGTGTGGGGGCTTGTTGCCCGTGGGGTGGACCGCTCGGTATCCGTTCTTCCACAGAGCAGGCCCGCGCGACTGCTTGTTTTGTCTCCAGAGCATCGAGCGCAGTCCTCTGCCGTTCCTCACCGGTGCTAGGTTGGCAAGTCCATGCCACGTAAGAAGACCAGACGACGCAAACGACGAAAGCACCTCCCAGACCACTGGATCACGCCCCTCTCCTACGTATTTCTCGGCATAGACCTGGCCTTGTTGCTGCTGGTCCTTCAGCAGGCCCGAGGACACTAAGCAGGGGATGGGGGTAAGTTGCCCCCACTGCCAACCAGGCGCGTGACACCCGTGTGAGAGCGGCACGCCACACTGAAGAGATGAAGTTGGTGTCTCAAGGCAATTTGGGCCTGTTGACGGGTGTGCCCAATGAAGCGGATCAGCCAGTACGACGAGTCGGAAGACACGTCAAACCCCTGCTCTGGTGGAGACGTCACAGTGAGGAAGTGGATGTGTGGGCCTTGCTGGATGGGCGGCGCGTCGAGGCCAAGCGCCGCCGTCCTCTGGACGACTGGGCGGTGAGTTGGTGCACGCCGTAAGTCGCATGGATCAACACTGGCTCCCTCCATCACGCTCTACACCGAGACGGCCCGCTCTGACTGCGGGCCGTCTCGGTGTATCTGTCTTCAGTTCAGCAGGTCTAGGGCTTGACTGGGGTCACGTAGCCGATGCGCTGGAACGTGAGCCGAGTCGTTGTGGAAAACAGTACCAAAACCCGGGTGTCTCCACTGATGATGTAGTGCCCAGAAGCATTTAAGGCCCCATGAAAGGCTCCAGGCAGGGCGTAGAGACACCGCTCATTGGCACGGGGTGGCAATGGTGTGACCTGCAGCTTGATCTGATTGTTTGCGGCGGCGATGGTGCCGGAGTACGTGCCGCAGCCGATCATGCCGCGCAGTTGCCCGCCAGAGATCACCAATTGGGTGGAGGGCAAAGCTGTTTGGGCCTTCCCGAAGACCGTCAGGTCGTTGAGTTGCCAGATGCCGTTCAAGGGAGCGGGGACAGCTTGTGCGGTGGCAGAGCTGGCGAGCAGCAGGAAGGGAAGCAGGAGAAATCGCATGGCTCAACATTGTCGCCGGAGGTGATGGGGATCTGATGACCTGACCGACCACGCTGCCTGCGCTGTCTCAGCAAACATCGAGTGGATCAGGAGGATTGCCGTCTGTGTCGGTGGGCCTCTTGGCAGGGCCTCCCCACATCGGCCAAGAAGAACCGCCCAGCCCCCGAGTGCGTGGGCGGTGGACGTGAATGAAAATCAGTTCAAACTGAGATAACTGGCGGAAACAGCATCAAAACTTTGGATGGCCCACAAGACCTCACGGCCATCACGTAAATATTCTTCCCGGAGGCCTGCCCCATTGCACACGATGATGCGTTCCTCCGTGACGTCCAAGACCGTGACCGGGAGGCGTGCCCAGCCGTTCCGAACGTACAACCTGGGTAGCTACTCAGCACAAGATTCGGCCTCGTGCTGAGTAGCTATCTGAGATCTTTCATTCTATTAGTAACTTTTAGCAATTCTTCGTACTTTACCAGAAATGATGATGGCATCAGCTTTACTGGGAAAAGTAATCTGGTAAGTCACGCCTGTTTCGTCTGATTCTAAAACCAATTCCTTAAAACAAATATCTTTTTCATGGAGCCACACAATAATTTCTCTTTCTTCTTCAAGTCTCAATCCTTGCATATCAATAGCATCAGAGTATGGGCCGTCAATGACGAGTATCTCAAATCTGTATAGGCCTGTCTTATCAAAAAAAGCAACTATGTTTCTATCAGAAACCTGAATTGTACCGTCCTCCATTGGATGAACGTTAAATACGGCTTCGAACATATTTTGAAAATCTTTTAAACTAGTACTGCCCTTTATAGAAATTTCTGAGGTTAGAAAGTCAGATAGAAGTATTTTTGTCACAACTTTCCTTTAATAAAGGTCTTTAAACTTTTTCAGTAACTGCTCATTACGAGAAGTTAGGCATAAGGATGTCGTTGCGGAAGATGCTCACAAGACCATCCCAAAGATTCCTACCTTGCTTATACAGCGTCGAAGTATAGCTACGAATGCGGCAAAAGTTCATACCACCCTCCGCTGAGCGAAAGCCGCCGGAAACTTTGCGCTTGACACAAGCCATTCGAATGTCCCGCTCCGCCTGATTGTTGTCAAAGGGCACCTGTTCGTCGTCAAGAAAGCGCAGTATTGCCTCGCGGTGCCGCTGGCACCGCAGCGCCAAGTTGCGTCCACGGGTCTGCTTCACTCGGCCCCGCTGTCCGAGGATGGATTGGGCTCTAGGGTTGGTCTCCAACCCCAAGTGCACCAGAGCATCAAACTGTTGCAAGAACACCGCTCTTCCTTCTGAAGTCAGTGTGCCTGCTTTGTTCGCGTGATAGACGCGCTGCATGGCGCTACGTAGTTCCGCTGCCCACGTCTGCTCATGCCCTTCGGCCAGATACCTCAACTCCCTGAGGAGATGGGCGTTACACAGGGCATGCTGTGCAGGAAGCTGGAAATACGTGCTCCAAGCGTCATGCATCAGGGTGCCCCTGAAGCGGGGAAGGACGTCCATGTCCTTCAGGGCCGCGTACCCTCGTTGCTCGTGATGCCCGTATAGCGTGAGCTGCTTGCAGCTCACCACATGCATCCAAGCCAACTTCCCCTTCACCTTGCTGCCGGTCTCATCCGCATGGAGGACGGGCTGATTCAGCAGCGCGGCTTTGAGCTCTGTCTCAAAAGCGGCCAGACGCCCAGCGGCCACAGTCAGACCCAAGGCGATAGTGCCGTCACTGAGCTTGGCTCCACAGATGGCCTCCAGAATGTTCGAGGTGCGTTTCAGGGGAACGAAGTGCACGACGTTCAGCAGGGTGGCCAGACCGTGCATACGGGGACCTTACTGCACCTGACCCGGAACGTGCGTGGGGAAGGCAGCCTGCTCGCGGTGATGACAGGTTGGACAGACCTTCACTTGGGCACGGTATTCCACTGCATGCAGACGAATCTTGGGCAGGTCGAGGACCTGCCGCGCCAGTTCATCACTGACCGTCACCGTATCCCAGGCTTGACCACATCCACAGTGCCCAGTGACGGGGAGCGTCACGACCTCGTCTGGGTGTTCGATCATCTTCAATGTCTTGCCTGGGTGACCCACTTGAGCGCCAGAAGACCGGCCGGTCTTCTGGCGCTCACTCTTTGGGATCCACGGCTTGTCCTGGCTCGGAGGTTGATGCGAGGTCGTGCTGTTCAGACTGAGTCGTGCCTTGACCTCTTGAAGCTCAGCGAGCACTTCGGCAAGCTGAGCTTCAAGTTTGGTGCAGTTTGGGCAGGCATCGTCAGAGATGCCCCTACTCTATCCGCTTACCCGCGTCCAGATCCCCTGCTAAGTAGTCACCAACCTGGATCCTTTGGTCAGCTCTGTTTGAGGAATGCGGCGATCCATACGGGCACTATCTTCTCCAGTAGAACCCCTGGGAAAGTTCGCTGGATTACAGGATGAAACACACCTCAAGAGTGGGAGCGAGGAGAAAGCCTTGAGCCACAGCCCAGGGCGGACGTGCGAGCGTACAGATCAAGAGCCTCCCGGCGAAAGCGAGGCCAAAAGAAGCCGCCCAGCAGCCGAGAGCGCGGGCGGGAACAGTGTTGTTTGGGGGCGGTTGGGAGGTGGGTGGTGTCATCCCATCCCGTCTTCCAGTTGCATTCGGTTCCACCTCTAAGAAGAAAGCCCGCAATCCGATGCGGGCCTTGCAACCCGATGCAGAGTAAATCTAGGCGCTACAACGCCGATGAGACCCTCGTGGTTCTGACAGCCCTGAGCGATGCCGCCAACCAACTCGAAATGTGTGGTTACCAAGTGATCCCTAACCTGGGGTGTTAACGGACGGTGGGCCGACCTCCAAAGCGCCAAAAGAAAAAAGCGCACCGCAGAGCTGCAAATGCACTTCATTCAGGGTTTTTCGGTGACTCCGGCCAGGGCAGCATGTCAACACCGGTGTTCTCACACTCCGGTCAGGCTGCAGAGCGCGTAGATTGCCAACACCGCTTCCCGCAGGTCGCCGTTGCGGTGGGGCGAGAACTGCATGGTGCCGCTGGAATGCTGGAAAAACACGTCGGAGAGGCCCCCCCCGGTGACGTAGCCATGCCAGCTCAGCGCCAGATTCGGGTGTGCGGCGGCGGACGGCGCGAGATTGTAGAGCGCGTCCACATCGCGGCGGGCTTGACTGCCGGCCCCGAGCTTGAATGGCCTGCTTAAGGCGGCGGTACTGGTGGACATTTATTTGAGTGCGGGGAGTCGGACAAATGGTGGGGCCGACCTGAATCCGGGGAGCCAGCACCCGGCGGGTCAGTGAGACGAGGAGCTGATCCAGACAGATTCAGGCGTTCGGGCGCTTGCGTTGCGGCGGGAGTGGGCCGGTTGACGGCCGGCCAACAGGCGGGTGGCACGGGTTCACGCTGGGTCATAATTACGCCTTCAGAGCAACGGGCAGCCCGCCGAGGCAGAGAGCCAAGGCAGAGAGGGGTGAGGAACCCGGCTGGTACGTTTCACGTGCAGTGACCGATGGCTGGGGTCAACGCCGGGTGCTCGACGCTTGATAAGAGCAACAAGCCAATGGCTGTGCGCTGTGGGGTGGCGGCTCCAGGTGGCCTACACTCTGAACAGCCATCCGAGCTTTGGCTGTTCTCAGGCTTATCCCAGGAGGATCGACATGACCCAAGAAGCGCTTCAACCCCATCCGGATCTCGACACTCTGCAGCGTCTGGTCGGCACCTGGGACATCAGTGGGGACGCCACGGGACAGGTGCGGTATGAGTGGACGGAGGGCAGGTTTTTCCTCGTGCAGCATTTTGACCTCCTGCACCATGGCAGGAGCATCAAAGGCCTTGAGATGATCGGGCATCTCCACCCTTTTGAAGGTCAGCCCTCAGACGACATCTGCACACGGGTCTACAGTTTTACGGACGGCATGACCCTCGATTATGTCTACGAGATTGCCCAGGACACACTCACCATCTGGGGCAGTTACCGGGATTCTCCGGCGTTTTACCAGGGAACGTTCAGTGCAGATGGTTCGAGCGTCACTGGCGGGTGGCAGTGGCCCGGTGGCGGGTATACCGCCCACATGACCAGAAGGACGTGAGGCACAGCCCAGACCAGACTCATCGGCAAGAATGAACTCCGCAGGCGGGGTGGTGTGGGCACGGCAGTCATAGCGGCCGGACAACTGGCCCTTCTTGGTCATGCAGGCGGTGCCGTCATGGGTGTGAACGGCGACGCTTTCGCCCTCGGTTGCCTAGGCGGAAGCGGGGGTCTTGTTCATGGGCAGGCTCTAGAGGACAGACGCCACCCGCCGAGGCAGAGGGCTAAAGCGAGCAGGGGTGGAAAAATCAGTTGTCACGATTCACTCAAGGCGACGTATCGCTTGAGTCAAAGCCAGGTTTGAAACAGTCTATGAGAACAGGCTGGCCCGCGTGGATGCTCTTGCCCAGACGGCAGGCTGGTGAATCACAGCCCCGTCCTGTGGAACGTCTGGCTCCAGAACTTCACCCATCCTGAGGCGGGAAGACTGCGGTGGCGGACGGGAGATGAACTTCCGCCGAGCGCCGACTTCGTGAGCTCGCCCGATGATGTTGACGCCCGATCCAGCACAAAGCGCAGGGCGTCGTGGGTCGGCGACACAGTGCATCTCCCGGTAGAGGTGTGATCCCGACCTGCGGCGGCTGATCACCCATGGAGAGACGTGTCCTGCCACCACCCAAAATGTTGATGTGTTGGAAGACGGACATCATCACTTGGCGGCAAGAGTGTTGTTGCCTGAGTCGCATCTGGTGGATCTGGGCGATCTCAGCACCGGGGTGCGGGTGAGCGAGCAGAAGGCTCACCCGCTGAAGCTGATCGGGCCGGCCCGATCAGATGAGCGGTGGCAAGCGGAGGCTGGAAAGGGATGTGCAGCAGAGCAGTTCAAGATCGACTGGGAGGCACAGATACTGACCTGCGGATCAGTGCGAGTTGGACGGACGCACTGGAGGCCCGCCAACGAGCCGGAGTCAGCATCAAGTTCTCAGGCACGCAGGGCAAGAACTGTGCCCTCAAAGTGGACTGCACCACAGCGGCACGGCGTACTGTCACGATTCAAGGACAGGAGCGGCACCTGGCAGTGTTGGCGTGGCGCTCTTGGGCGCAGACCCAGGAGTTTGCGGCCCTGTACGCCACACGCGCTGGAGTCGAAGGAACCCTATCTGTCGGCGTGCGGGTGACCGGCATGCGCCGGTCACGCTATTACGGGCTGGCTACAACGCGTCTGCAACACCTCTCCACTGCCTCAGCGCTGAATGTGCTTCGGGTCGTGGATCATCTGGCTGGATGTCCCCGCGCTAAAACTCGCGTATCCGCATTCACACGCCTTCTGGCACAGGGTGCCTGAGTAAACCCGCGGCACCGGGAGTGCGGAAGAGCCGCGAAACCGAGGCAAGCTCACGTCCCATTCCGTGACCTCGGCCTGATCGACAGCGGAGATCAGATTGAGCCGTGACAAGTTCAGTTCGTCGAAGCGGGTAAGTTTGCCAGTCACGCAGCCCCCTGTAATTGATGCTGTGATTGATGAATTTTACCTTCTCTGATAGAAAAGATTTGAATAACTCCATTGATGATCATCATCAACTGGCCGCGCAACTATACTGTGCAGCACGGTTTAAATTAGGACAATCGCTCAGGTGTGTCGTACAAAATCGCTCAAGTGTGTCGTCGGTAACCGCTCAGGTATGTTGTCCGGGGGGGGCCATACCGCTCAGGTGTGTCGTCGGAAACCGGGACCCAAAACAGCCTTGTTTTCCCCCAGCTTTCTTAAAAGACTGAAGTGGTTTGTTGAGGAGATTGATTAAAGCTCAGGTTTGATCGTTTGACCTTTTTAATCAGAGCGCTGACCTCTCTGCGTTTCGGTGGATCGCTCAGGGATGTCGTCTATACGGGGCATAGCGTGAGAACTCAGTGCCAATGGGGTCAGTTCGTTTTGGAGGCCGCAACTCAGCAGCACGTTGACCGCTGCCGCAGCAGGGCGGCGATTGGGGGCTCTGTTCCGGCCCCTCCGCTCACGCTACACAGCACAGGGCGGCCTTTCAGCCGCCCCTTGTCTGCTGTTACTCAGGTTCGCTCAGCGTTTTAGCCAAGTGGTACGCAGACCGATATAGCTGGTGTTGGGAAAGTGTTGGTAGCCTTGTACGGCTTTTCTGGCGGCTTCGTACTGGGTGCTGGAATAGAGGAACACCATCGGGCTGAGATCGACGAGGCGTTGCTGCACCTTGGCATACAGCGCTTTGCGGGCAGCCGCGTCTGAGATTTGGCGGCCCTGATCCAGCCAGCCGTCAATGGTGGCGTCCTTGAAATTGGTCAGGTTGCCTCCGCTGTCCGAAGCAAAAGGCGTGTACAGATAGTCGTCGGGATCGCCTTGTCCACTCTCGCCCAAAATGGTCGCCATATAGTTCTTCTTCAGAATATCGGGCAAGTACACGCTCCATTCCAGAGCCGTAATGTTGACCTTGATGCCGATGGGGGCCAACTGCGCCTGCAAGATTTCGGCGGGGATCCGGAGGAAATCGTAGGTGCTGGTCACTTTGAGATTCAGGGTAAATCCGTTGGGAAGTCCGGCTTGTTTCAGCAGGGCGCGGGCTTTGTCCAGATTGGGTTTGCCGTAGCTGGGGTCTGGTTTGGCGTAGTAGCTGCCGTTGGGAAAGGTTGTTCCCGCCGAGGCCAAGCCGCCCACACCCAAGAGGGCCACATCCACGATCTCCTGATTGTTGATGGCATACGCGATGGCCCGCCGCACGCGGGGATCGTTCAGCGGTTTTTCATTCACATTGAAGAACAGGGCGCGGTAGTTGGCGGCGGGGCCACCCAACACGTTCACGGCGGTATTGGCCTTCAGACTGGTGATGTCGGTAGAAGGCACATACTCGATCCAGTCCACCGTGCCGGTGCGGAGCGCCGTGACGCGGGCGGTGGGATCGGGCAGATAGCTGTAGGTGATGCCGTCGAGGTAAGGCAGTTTGTTGCCCTTGGCGTCTTTGCCCCAAAAGTCTGGATTTTTCCGCAGCACCATGCGGGTCTGGGGCACGTACTCGACGAACCGGAAGGGGCCGGTTCCCACGGGGCGGGTATTGAGGGTGGCGGCGGCCTCTTTGGGCACGATTACATTGAGCGTAAAGGCCAACTTGCTGAGCAGCGGCGAAAACGGCTTACTGAGCGTGAGGACTACGGTGGACTTGCTGGGCGCCGTCACGCTTTTGACCAAATCGAAATCTCCGATGCGGGGTGATTTGGTGGCCGGGTTCTTGATCCGGTTGATGGAGTAGGCCACGTCGCTGGCGTCCAGTGCGCGTCCGTTGTGAAACTTGACCCCGCTGCGGAGGGTAAAAGTCCACGTCAGGTTGTCCTTGCTGACCGTCCAGCGGGTGGCGAGCGAGGGCACGATCTTGCCCGCGCTGTCGAAGGCCACGAGCGTGTCGTACACATTCTCCAACTGGTTGCGGGTGGACGTGGCCTCGGTGACATGTGGGTCTAAGCCCACTGGATCGGCCTGCATGCCTGCCCGCAGAATCCCGCCAGCGGTCTGGGCGTGGGCTGACCCGATCACTGCGCCGGAGAGGGCCAAGAGAAGCGTGACGGTCAGGGGACGAACAGATCGGGATTGGATTGGCATGGCTCCCTCCTATAGGGGCAACGGGGCAGTACATCTAAAGCAGAACATTGAGACTGGAGAGGTATGTTAACGGCTCAGCCGGGGGTCGAGGGCGTCACGCAGGGCGTCGCCCAGCAGATTGAAGCCCAGCACCGTGACCATGATGGCGAGGCCGGGCGCGATAGAAATCCACGGGTTGGTTTCCAGAAAAGGGCGGCCATCGGCGATCATCTGGCCCCAAGCGGGAGCGGGCGGCTGGGTGCCGAGTCCCAGAAAACTGAGCGCCGCTTCACCGAGGATGGCGTAGGCGAGCCGCAAGCTCACTTCGACCAGCACCGGGCCAGTAGAGTTGGGGAGCACGTGCCGCCACAACAGCCGGGGATCGGACGCGCCCAGCGCTGTGCTGGCTTCGACATACATGGTGTCGCGGGTTCGCAGGACGGCGGCCCGCACGACGCGGGCGAAGGGCGCGATATAGGCCACCGCGATGGCGAGGGTCAGGTTCCAGAATCCACCTCCCAAAAAGGCCAGCAGCGCGATAGCCAGCAAGATGGCGGGAAAGGCCAGCAGCACATCGGTGACGCGCATGATCAGGGTATCGACCCAGCGCAGGTAATAGCCCGCCAGCGCCCCCAACAATCCGCCGATCAGCAGGGCCAACGTGACGCTGATCAGACTCACCGAAAGGCTGATGCGGCTGCCGAAGATGACCCGTGAGAGCAGGTCGCGGCCATACAAGTCGGTGCCCAGAAGATGGCGCAGCGACGGCCCCTGCATCCGGTCGATGGGCGCGTACTGCACGGGGTCGTAGGGGGCCAGCACTGGGGCGAGCAGGGCGGCGGCCACCACGATCAAGACCAGAACCAACCCCGCCACACCGCTGGGCGTGCGGAAAAAGAGTCGCACGGCCCGGCGAGTGGGGGAGAGGGGAGCCAACCCCGCGTTTGAGCCAGTCACGGCGGTCACGAATACACCACCCGGCGGTCGATGACGCTGTACAGCAGGTCTACGACCACATTCACCAGCACGAAGCTCACGGCGATCCACAGCACCGCGCCCTGCACCACCGGATAATCGCGCAGGTTGATGCCTTCTAGGGCAAAGCGCCCCACGCCGGGCAGCCCGAACAGTTGCTCGATGATGACCGCGCCGCCCAGCAAGTTGCCGACTTGGAGGCCGATCACGGTCACCACCGGAATCATGGCGTTGCGCAGGGCGTGGCGCATGATGACCGTACTCGCCCGCAGTCCCTTGGCGCGGGCTGTGCGAATGTAATCCTGAGACAGCACGTCGAGCAGGCTGGCCCGCACGATCCGGGTGGTGGCGGCGGCCAAGCTGAAGCTGAGGGCCAGCGCAGGTAAAAACATGCTGCGGAGATTGCCCCACACGGATTCGGCAGGCGAGACGTAGCCGTTGGGCGGAAACCAACCCAGATTGAGGCTGAACAACAGAATCATCAGAATGGCCAACCAGAATTCGGGAGCCGCCAACCCGATCAGGACAAAGCCGCTGGACAACAGATCGGCGGCCTGCCCGCGCCGCAATGCCGCGAGAATGCCCAGCGGCAAGCCCACCAGCACGGCAAAGAACAGGGCCATCGCCGTGAGTTGCAGCGTGACGGGAAAGCGCAGCAAGAGGTCTTGAAACACCGGGCGGTCGGTTCGCAGGCTGACGCCCAGATCTCCCTGCATCAGCGCGATCAACCACGTCCCGAACTGCATCCAAATCGGCTGATCTAACCCGAACAGCCGCCGCATCTCTGCTTGTTGTTCGGCACTGACGTTCCCCTCCAGGCCGATCAGTTGCGTGACCACGTCGCCGGGCACCAGCCGCAGCAAGGTAAACACCAACACGCTGACGCCAAGGGCCGCCATGAGGGCCAGCAACACGCGCCGGATCAGCCAGCCGAGGCTCACGGGCGTTCCAGCAAGACGTAGCAGAGGGTGAGGTCTTCGAGGACTTCGCCGGAATGCACCTCGCCTGCCGGAATCAGGGTCACGTCGCCGCCGCGCAGCAGGTAGTGTTGATCCCCGCTGACCGCACGCAGCGAGCCGGAGAGGAGGAACGAGATCTCGTCTTGAGGGTGGCTGGTGGGCGGCAACACGGTGCCTGCGGGCAAAAACAACTGGCCGGTGTGGGCAGGCAAGCGCTGGAACGTGCCGGTGGACGCCTGAGCCGTAAGGGTGAGCCGTTCCATAAAACCTCCAGGCGCCGTGAAGATAGACGACTACAAAAGCTGGGAGCGCTGCGGAACGCTTAGAACAACCGGGGGGTTCCAATCCACAGGAGAAGCGTTTGGGTGTCACTCGGATTGGCCCAAGCATGGGGCGTGGTGCTGGGATGGTGGGCGCTGTCGCCGGGGCCGAGTTCAAAGCGCTCTGCGCCGACCGTCAAAATGAGCTGGCCCTGCAAGACATGCAGGAACTCTTCCCCGAGGTGGCTGTTGGGCGCAGACTCGGAGCGCGGCTGAAGATGAATCAGCAACGGTTCCAACTGAAGATCGGTACCCCGGCCAGCCAAACTGCTGACCCGGTAAGGCAACTCCTGCAAATGAAGAAAGGTCTGAGCGTCACGGCGGGTCACGGCGGTTTCATGCCGGTCTTCCGGCACGAAAAAGGTCAGATTTACGCCGAGGGCGCGGGCAATACTGGCGAGCGAAGTGACGGTGGGATTGGCCTGATGGCGCTCGATCTGGGAGAGGTAGGGAACAGACAGCCCACTGGTTTCACTGACGGCCTTGAGGGTAAGCCCCAGATGCCGCCGACGCGCACGGATTCGCGAACCCAACTGCATGTTTTCGCCTCCCGTGTGCCCAAACCGTATCAGAATAATTCTGATATGTCAAAACTATTCTGATACGTTGGTGTGTTTGTTGGAGGCCGTTTGGAGGGCGCTACGGCACCTTGAGAAGAGTCTGATCGACGCTGAAATTCCGCTAGGCAGTGGGTGATATCACAACTTAGTGGTGCCTCACGGCGTTCACTTGGTCAGGCCGGATGCGCCCCGCGCCGCACTCCTCACGTTATAGGGCAGCATCCCAGATTCGGCAGAACCAAACGGCTCGGGGGGTGCCAGAGATGCTGGGTTGGGCGGGATATGAGAGGGTCGCCTCTGGCTGAACGCCGTGACTGCTGAGGGTGTGAGAGCAGGCTGTCAGGCGATGGGGGGGAGGCAGACCTACTCGGAGGGCGCAGGGATTCCCTTGCACTCTCTGTACACTCCCGCCACCACAGCCTGTACTCCAGCAGAGGCGTCGTCAACTCTGCTCCGGCCCGTTACCGAATCCACAACGCGCACAGGCCCAATCCCAAGACCCCCAGCGTCATACCTACCGCCCGCAGGACGATAACGCTGTCCCAGCGCGTTTGAAGGGCACGCGCCGCTGGAGGAACGATGCCCTGCTGGGCCGCTGCCGTCTGAGCATGGTTGACCGGCTGTGCTCCCCGGAAATAAGCCGTCAATTGGGCGGCCAGCCCAACCAACGCCAGTCCGGCAAACACGCTGGGCCGAGAGCCTGCGCCTGTCGTGAACACCAGCGCAAGGGTGGAAAGCAGGGCAGTCACACCGAACAACGGCATCCGGGCGTCCCCCACCTCATGCAAGCGGCCCATGACCTCAGTGAGGGCGGCGTCACTCGTCCGTGCGAGGGCGGTTCGGCCCACGACGGCAAAGAACATGTCGGTGCCGTAGACCACGCCAGCAGAAAGCAGACCGGTCAGCACCAGAACGGCATTGAGCAGGGTCATCAGCGCCCTCCAGACCGAGGTTTCAGAGTGCTGGCCGTTGCATCATGCGCTGCTCCCCATAGTGACCGAAAGCTGAGCCTCCTCACGCCTGAACTTCCGGTGCAGCGGGAGCGTTGAGGGTCGCCGCGCCCATCTGAACGAAGACCTCTAAGGTGTTGAGTTCGTCCCAGTGCTCGGCAAGCAGGCCGCCTTGAACCCGCCAGATGTCGATGGAGCGCATTTCGATGGGCTGTCCGGTTGGTACGTAGCCCATCAGGGGGTGGGTGAAGGTTCCGCTGTACTTGAAGCGTGCGATCAGGGTGTCGCCGTCCTCGTAGACGTCTTCTACGGTCACGCGGAAATCGGGGAGGGCCGGAACGAAGCCCTGAAAGAAGACGCTCACCGATCCGTCCTTGCCGGGCGCGGCAAAGGCATTGTGATTCACGTAGTCGGGATGAAGGAGTGAGGCGTAGCCGGGTTCGTCGCGTTCGGTGAGACTCTGGGCAAATCGGTAGGCGAGATTTTTGTTGGACATGTCAGTCTCCTGATCCGGGCAAGCCACAGGTCTCCTGCGAACAACCGGGGCGATCGTTCGAACCAGACAGGAAGCGGTGGGCGGGGTCAGCGCAGGAGTGCGCGTTGCCCGGAAGTGCCCACAGTGTCGGCCTCCCGAGACCAAAAATCCAATTGGATATCGTGCACAGCTATTGGTTTTCCGAATGACTCTTACGGGCTAGACTGCTGCGGTGGATCTCCGTCAGCTCCGACTCTTTGTGGCTGTTGCCGAGGAACTGAATTTTACCCGCGCCGCCGAGCGGGTGAATTTGTCGCAGCCTGCGTTGTCCCAGCAGATTCGGGGGCTTGAAGACGATTTGGGTGTGCCGCTGTTTCTCCGGACGGCCCGTGGGGCGCTGCTGACCCCCGCCGGTGAGGTGCTTCTGGACGAGGCCCGCCGCCTGCTAGAGACCGCCGCGCACATAGTGAGGCGGGTGCGGCGCACGGGTGGGCTGGACGATCAGGCCGTGCGGGTCGGCTTCGATTTTGTAGAACTGGGCAGTGTGCCCCCGCTGCCGTCGCTGCTGACGGCCTTCCGAACCCAGTTTCCAGAGGCCAGCGTCGAGATTCAGGTGCTGCCGTCCGACCAACTGGAACAGGCCCTGCTGGACGACCGACTGGACATTGCCTTCGCGTTCGGGGGCCTCAGCAGCTCAAAGCTCAGCTTTCACCCGCTGCTGGAAGGTCACTATGAAGCGCTCCTGCCCCAGCAGCATCCTCTGACTCACGGGGAGAGACTTTCAGCCGTCCAACTCGTCTCGGAGCGTCTGCTCCTTCCTCAACTCTCGGTCACGGCGGGACAAACGTTGCTGCTGGCTCTCTCACCTGCCGGGCAGAGCCTCCGGGTGGTGTACCGGGGCACCGGCGTTGCGGCCTTCGCTGGATTGGTCGCCGCTGGAGAAGGCATTGCTCTGCTGCCCGCGCCACTCACCAGCGCTGCTCTGCGGCCTGGTCTGCTGGCCCGTCCCCTACAGCACGGGCCACTCTGGTCGTTTGGGCTGGTCTGGAGGAAAGATCGCCCGCCCTCGATGACCGAGGTGGGGGTGCGCCTGATCCGGCAGTTGGTGCCGCGCCCGGTCTCGTGCTGATCTCGCCCCTCAAGCGGGCAGGTGCCACCCGGTTGTCATATCGCAACGCCTGCACGGAGGATCAGTTCAGTGTGGCGCGGTGCTCCTCAAAAGCTCAGGGCAACACTGCCGTCCAGAGAAACCGTCCCTCCTCCCCTTCAGCGGTAGTGGTCTCCTTCTCTGGCGGCGCCGGCACGGGTCGGCAGTCCAGGCGAGAGCGCACCACTGCGCGTACCACTGCCACAAGTCCAGCCGCGCTAAAGGTCGTTCTCGATCAGAAACGGCAGGAGAAAACGCTCCAGCAGGGTTGCCAAGAGTGTCCAAGTGTGCTGCTGGGCTTTGGGCAGGTGGGCCACGAAGACCAGCGTGTACTCCGGCACCGCTACACCCCCCCGTGCGCGTTTGAAGGCTCCGACGCCGCCGCTGGCATTGACCAGCAGGCCTTCCTGCCGGGCGTCTTGCAGCACGCCCAGACTCAAGCGGCGGTACCAGCCTTCCTTTTGGGGAGCGCTGAGGTCATACCCGAACACAGGGGAGGTCATGACGCCCGCGCGACTGACGCTGCCGCGCACCGCCCTCAGAACCCCGTCGACCCGTAATCCGCGTAGCTCAAGCAGCCGCTCGCGGTGGGCCAGTTGCAAAAAAGGCAGGGTGAACTGCGGATTGTAGGTAGAATATTTTCCCAGATACAACTGCTGATACAGCGTCAGGGCTGCACGTAAGTCGGCGGCAGTAAAGGCCTCGTGGAGAACTGGCTCGGCCACCGGACGGCGGGTGCGGCTGGCATCGTTGCGCAACTGGGAATTGCGCCAGAAGGCCGCCTCACGGGGGTCTTGATACGTGACTAGGCGGCTGGGGAGCCGCAGGTAGCCCGCCGCCTCCAACGCGCCGATCAGCAGCCCATGACGCGCCGTATCCAGAGACCGCCACGCCAGCGGCCGATCGGGAAAGGCGGCCAGCAGGGTATGGGTCGCTTCCCGCAGCTGGGCCGAAGTCAGGTGCGGGTACAAGTTGGTAGAGAGCAGCCAGTTGTTGACATACACCGTCCGCTCAAATCCCAGACCGCGCAGGCCTAGGCCTAGGCCTTTAAGCAGCGGCGCGGCCAGTGCTGCTGCCCGGCCGCCCAGTTGATGAAGCTCCTGCGCGGCGTAATGCGCCAAGTGCGTGACTGGCGATACGGTAAAACTGTCATGCCACGCGGGATCAAAAGTGATCGGCAGGGCTGTCTGAGCGTCCGTCAACACCGCCATCTGCACCTTGGCATTGGCAACGAACGCCGCCGCGCCCTGCTCTAGTAGAGGTGTCAAGGCGCGCCGGGCGTAGTCGCCATCGGGAGTGGGCGGCCACTCGATTTGGGAAGGATCGCTTCCGAGCTTCATGCCTCACCGTTCCATTCGATGTCGTGGGTGGTGGCGGCCAGCAGGCCCACCCGCAGCCGAGCGGCACGCAGCGCCAGTGAAGCGCCCAGCAGCGGTTGAGCCAGAGCGGGCAGCTTGTCGTGTGGCGCGTACATCACGTCGCGTGCAGCGGCCCAGGCCCGCCACTCCGGGGCGCTCCGCAATTTGCCGCCCAGCACCATCGCCGTCTTGAGGGCCAGTGCCGTCGTTGGCTGGGCGTGCAGCGGTTTTGCAGACGACTGGCCCAAGTAGACTTCGCTCACTTCCGGTTGATCACGAAAAAGGTGAATACCGCTGGTCAGACGTGGATTGCATTCCAAGGCCCAGAGGCCGTCGGCGTCTTCCTTGAAGTCGAAGGCCAGTTGCCCGCTGAGCTGCGTGGCGTGGCCGAATTGCTCGATCCAGCGCTCGATCCCGGCGTGCCGCGCCGCCTGAAAATAAACGCTGGCACCGCCTATCCGAATCTGCGAGGGATAAACCGCCAGCGCGGCGACGCGGCCGGTCTGAAGGACGGCGTAGGCGCACCATTCCTGACCGGCTTTGTACGGCTGCGCGCTCCAGGGCTGCTCGGGTGTGGGGCGCAGGCGGCTCAGGGTGGCCCAAGACGGGCGAATCAGGGTCTGGGTGCCGAACCGGGAGAAACTGGGTTTGTAGACCGACGCCGGAGCGCCCGCCGCGTACCTGCGTACCGCTTCTGGACTGTGCAGCAGCGTGGTATCGGGGCCGGGCAGACCACAGCGCCCGATCAGCTCGGAAAATGCGTGCTTGTCGTGCAGCTCGCGCAGTTCGGCCAGTGGTGGGCACAGCACGTGTACATAGGCTTCTAGCAGCGGCTTGGCCCGCGCTACCCAGAACACTTCCTCACAAGTGGGAATCAGCAGGTCGTAGCGGCGCTGGCTGACCAACTGCTGCAGGGCCTCCGAAAAGGCAACGAACGCCTGCCGGGGCGGGGGAAGCGGCCAATGCCGCCGAGCGGCGCGGGAAAAGCGGCAGGCGTAGATTCCCCAACTTTCGGCGACCTCGACTTCGTGGCCCCGTCTCAGGAACAAGCGGGCGAGTTCAAGGGTGGCCGGCGCACGTCCGCCGGTCAGCAAGATGCGGGCCATAGCCCAGTATGGCGTGCCGCCCGGCCTTGTCCTCCGGGGTGACGGTAGCAGCACCGCCAACCGAGACCTGTGACGGGGGTTGTGTCACCGGATCGCCACCGTTTGCCAAGAGCCATCAGTCAGCACGCGGTTTGGCCCGGTCACCGCTTTCCCCTCAAGTACCGGGACGTTCCAAAATTGCTCTACCAGCGCGGCGACTGAACTTTGCCTGAGCGCGAATCCAAGAAGGCAGTTCGTGGACGCAGTGGTTTGACCTCAAGGCAGGCCCATTCCTAGTGGGTCACTTGCCACGGGTGTAGGCTTTCACTGGACGACCTGCAGGGTTTGCGCTCCAGAACCTCCCAGAGGGTGGCGCCTCGCATAGGCTCGCTGACGGCGAGCCCTTCTTTTTCCGCCCCACACGAACGGGGTCGGGCGTGCATTCCATCCTCTCGCCGTTGCCTCCAACCATTGAATGATCTGTGCCGGACTGGTTGGACATTGGCCGCTCAACGCCCGACGAACCAAGATGCGCTGGATGGACTCCGCCATATTCAGCCAGCTCCCCGCCACAGGGGTATAGAGCGGCATGATGCCCTGCGC
>NZ_SSNW01000011.1 GCF_004801315.1 Deinococcus sp. Arct2-2 | reverse complement strand
TCGCTCAACTTGAAGCAGATTGGGATAAGCTGATTTTGCCACCGTAGAAAAAAAAGGCCCAACACTCTGGCTGGGCCTCTTTCCTATTTTCAACCACTTTTTCCGGCTATTTCAGCGCTTTGATGACGGCTGCGGTCAGGTCGGTGGTCTGGGCGTTGGCGTACACCACGAGGCCCGTTTTGGCGGCGACACCCTGATCGAACACCACTGTAAATCCACTGGTCTTGGCAACTTTGGCAACGGTGGCATTCAGCTTGGTCGCCAGCGGCGCAAAGGCGGTGTTCAGGCGCGACTGGTAGCCGATTTGGGTGGTCTGGTAAGCCTGCTGCGCCTTAAGGAGCGCCTGCTGATCGGCGGGTTTGCGCGAAGCGGCGGCTTTGGCGGCGAGAGCTTGAATGTTCTTGGCTTTGGCTGCCAGATCGGCGGCGACATTGGTGTTCAGTTTCAGGTAAGCGGCGCTGCTGGGCAGGGCTTTTACAGCGGCCTGCACGTTCACGAAGCCCACCCGCGAGCGGGACTGTTGGGCGTAGGGCACAGTCACCATCAGGGCAAAAGGCAAAAGAAGAAAAGTCAGTTTAGGATTCATGTCCACCTCGGGATCAAGTTGGTCGGAGCAAAGAAGAACCCCCGCATCAGGCGCGGGGGCGGGCAGCATGACCCCTGAACTCGGAAGAGGCAGGGTCACGCCGACTCGATCAGGGCTTCAAGACCTTGACGGTGGCGTCGGTCATTTCGGCGGCAGGATCGGCGTAAACCACGAGGCCGCTGTTTTTGGCGACATTGCGATCCATAATCACGCCGAAGCCGTTGGCCTTAGCGACTTTGTCGATGGCGGCGTCTACGGCAGTTTCTACGACGGCAACTTTGGGGGCCAGCTGCTTGTCGTACTCGGCGGCTTTGGCCTGACCGGTTTTGACCAGTTGCTCACGGGTTTGCTTGTCGGCGGCGGTGGCAGCCGTGCCTTTGGTGTCGATGGCCTGAATCTGCTTATTAATAGCGTCGAGTTCAGTGGCGGCCTTCTTCTGAATGGCCTCGATCTCGGTGTTGGAGGGGTGAGAGGTCAGCAGCTTCTGGACATCTACAAAACCGATTTTTTGGGGTGTGGTCTGGGCGTGAGGGGCAAGCGTGCCGAGGCCGAACGCAGCGACGATAGCCAATGGAGCGAGTGCCTTGGGAGACAGAAAGGTTTTGGCGGAAAGCTTCATGATTTGCACCGTATCACGCTCCTTTCTGAGCCGAATGAAGGTAGGCACAGCCAGTTCACATACGCCGTCAGAGAGGCGTCAGGCCGGGGCCGCCGGGTGCTGCGGCTCCGGGCAACGTACACTGGCCTGTATGCTGGTACGCGACTGGATGACTCCTGATCCCATCACTGTTTTGCCCGACACCCCGGTCATGGACGCCCTCAAGATCTTAAAGGAACGGGGCTTCCGGCGGCTGCCCGTGATGCAGGGCGGCCAACTGGTGGGAATCACCACCCGCAAAGACCTCAAGGACGCTGTGCCGAACAAGGCCACCACCCTCAGCGTGTGGGAACTGAACTATCTGCTGAGCAAACTGACGGTGGCCGAAATGATGGCCCGCCCCGTCATCACCGCCTCCGAGGGCGAATACATGGAAGATGCGGCCCTGAGAATGCAGGAACACGCTGTAGGCGGCCTACCTGTGATCGGTGAGTTTGGGCAATTGTGCGGCATCATCACCATCACCGACGTGCTGCGGGCCTTTACCAACATCATGGGCCTGCGCGAGGGCGGCAAACGCCTGACGCTGGATATGCCCGACGTGCCGGGAAGCCTTGCACGGGCCACCCAAGCTATTCAGCCCAGCAACATTATCAGCGTGGCTACCTACCACAAAGACACCGAAGCAGGCCGCCGCCGCTTTGTAATGCGCGTGACCGGAGAAGGCGTGCGAGACGTGCGGGCGCGGGTACGGGACGCAGGAATAGACGTGCTGGACTGAAGTGAAGCGGGGAGAGGTAGGTAATCGGCCTGCCTCCCTCGCTGCCTTCAACAACAGGTGCTTTTAGGAACCGATATTCCAACATCAGTATATTCAGAAACTAAAAAAGCCCGCACTAGGCGGGCAATTTCTGTGGTGGGATGTGTAGGACTTGAACCTACAACCCGCTGATTAAAAGTCAGCTGCTCTACCAATTGAGCTAACATCCCATACTCTTCCCGCCACCTGCGCGGGGCCGCGTGTGGCAGCGGGAATGAGTATACGGACGCTGTACAGTTCTGTCAAATCTGGGCTGAACAGTTACACACTCAGCGTTTGAGATTGCGCGGCATGGGCGGCATTTTCGGGGGAAATCCACCTTTGCCGGGGCCTTTTCCGCCGGGGCCACTCATGCGGCCCAGCATCTTCATCATGTCCTTCATCTGCTCGTGCATCTTCAGAATGCGGTTGATGTCCTGCACGGTATGCCCACTGCCCGCCGCGATGCGCTTGCGGCGTTTGCCGTCGATGATCTTGGGATTGCGCCGCTCTTTCAGGGTCATCGAACTGATCATGGCGTCAATGCGCTGAATCTGCGCCTCGTCCACGTTGAAGCCTTCGGGCAGGGCGCGGCTCATGCCGGGAATCAGCTTGAGTAGGTCGCCCAGTGGCCCCATTTTGCGAATCTGGCGGAGTTGTACCAGCAAGTCTTCCAAGTCGAAGTCGCCGGGCTTTTTGACTTCCATCGCCTTCAGGTCGGCTTGTTGGGCACGCTCGATCAGGCCCAGCATGTCGCCCATGCCGAGGATTCGGCCTGCCACACGGTCAGGGTAAAACGGCTCCAGCCCAGTCAGTTTTTCGCTGGTGCCCGAAAAGTAAATCGGCTTTCCGGTGACGCTGCGGGCGCTGAGGGCCGCGCCGCCGCGTGCATCGCCGTCCATTTTGGTGATGATCAGGCCCGACAGATTCACGCGGGCATCGAAGGTCTGGGCCACGTTCAGGGCTTCTTGCCCGGTCATGGCGTCTACCACCAACAGCGTCTCGCTGGGTTGCAGTTCGCTTTGCAGGTCGGCCAACTGATCCATCAGCGCGGCGTCTATTTGCAGGCGGCCCGCCGTATCCACGATCACCAGATCACGGAAATCTTCTTTCAGGTGAGCGTCCAGCCGCGCCCGCGTTTGCTGGGGTGTTTCGCCATCGGCCACCTTCAGAATGGGCACGCCGACTTGCTTTGCCAGCACTTCCAGTTGGTCACGGGCGGCGGGGCGCTGGGTATCGGCGGCCACCAGCAGCACGCGGCGGCCCTTGGCTTTGTAGTGGGCGGCCAATTTGCCCGTGCTGGTGGTCTTGCCTGCCCCTTGCAGACCCACCATGAACCACACGTTGCCTTCCGTTTTCAGGGTCGGTTGCGCCGCTTTGCCGCCCAACGTCTCAATCAGCTCGTCGTGCACCATTTTTACCATGGTTTGGCCTGCGTTCAGGCTGCCCAGCACGTCTTGGCCCACCGCTTTTTCGCTCACGCGGGCCACAAAATCTTTGGCCACCGTAAAGTTCACGTCGGCTTCCAGCAGCGCCATCCGAATCTCGCGCATGGCGGCCTTCACCTGCGTGTCGGTGAGTTTGCTCTCGCGGCCCACCCGGTCAAGGATGTCCTGTAACTTGTTGCCCAGCGCCTCAAACATGCCTTGAGGCTACCACGCAGCCGGGGGCCGCTTTGTTGTGCAGGCGGGATAGAGTGCCGAAATGGGCAAATTGGTCAGAGACGGCATCCCGGCGATCATGGGAACAAGTGCTGTGGCGCGGGTTCTGGACGCAGACGAATACGTGGTTGCCTTAAGAGTCAAACTGGAAGAAGAAGTGTCGGAATATTTGGACGCACATAACCCGGAGGAATTGGCCGATGTGCTGGAAGTCCTGCACGCTCTCGCCGCCCAGCACGGCCTGACGCCGGAACAGTTGGAAGCACTGCGAGCCGCCAAGGCACAGGCGCGGGGCGGCTTCGGCGGGCGCGTGTGGATGGAATTTTGAGGGTGTGGGGCGTGGGTGGTGTGTAGGAAAGGCGCGGGTTTCCAGTGGAAGAGGAGAGACGCTCGTCCCTGAATTTTAGTTTCAAGCAGCCACCAAACTCCTTTCTCAGACCCTTAGACCTCTTTTCCGTTCCTACTCACCGTTTTCCTAACGCTCGTTAGTTTTCCTACGCTACCCTGTTCCCATGACCCCCACCGATCCTGCCCACAACCGAATTTCATGGCTGGCCGTACCTACCGAAACCGACGTGCCGGAAGGCGTGCGCAAGCTGTGGACTAAAGCTGAGGCCAACGTAGGATTCGTGCCCAACGTGTTCCGCGCTCAAGCCCTCAGCGGCGAACAGTTTTTGGCATGGTGGGGTTACTTCAATCTGCTGCTGAACAAGGAAGGCTTTTTGACGCCGCTAGAGCGCGAGATAGTGGCGGTGGTGGTCAGCGGCGCGAACCGCTGTATTTACTGCGCGGTATCGCATGGAGCGGCCCTGCGCGAATTATTGCAGCAAGCGGGCGAAGACCCCCACATGGCAGACTTGGTGGCCGTGAACTGGCGACATGCCAGCCTCAGCCCCCGCAGGGCGGCCCTGTGCGCCTACGCCGAGCGCCTGACCCTGCATCCGGCAGAAGTGGCCGAAGCCGACTTGCAAGCGCTACGGGACGTGGGCCTCAGCGATCAGCAGATTCTGGAACTGGTACAGGTCATCGGAATGTTTAACCTCACCAACCGGGTCAGTGGGGCGCTGGGATTCTTGCCCAACGCCGAATATCACGGGCAGGCGCGGTGATTTGGGAGCTGACCCGTATGCTGTCAGCGACCTGAAACAGTTTCCGGCAACGCTGGTTTACTCAGCGTTGCCGGAAACTGCCTTGCCCGTCGTGTTTAGCCGCCGCTGCGGGTGTAGCCCGTGCTTTGCCAACTGCATCCACTACGAACCAAGCTGACGGTGCCGCCGTAGCTGCCACTCACAGCCTGCCCGTTGCTGACCTGCGTGGCGCTAAAGGAAACGCTGCCGCTGACCGTTGCCGTATTGCCGCTGACGGTGGCCGACCCGATGCTGATGCTGGGATTGATGTTGCTGTAAATGCCGGAGTACGCACTCGCGCCCGCCTGAATCGCACTCTGGATGGCCCCCTGAGCAGCAGATGCGGCGTTGGAAGCGTCCTGAGAGGGGCTGACGTTGCAGGCCACCGGTGCGCCCGAAGACGTAGTGCCGCCGCTGTTGATAGCGGCCTCCGTTACGGCGGGCGGGGCCGTGAGGTCTACGCCGCGAAACACGTAGTTCAGGCCGATGCCCACGCGTGGCCCGATGATTGCGCCGAGCAGGGTACTGGTGCGCTGCACGCCCGCCTCTAGGTAGCCTTCTACGGGGAACAGAGGAATGCCGTAGCGCACGCCCGCGCCCGCAAACAGGCTGGGATCGGTGTTGGGATTGGTGTTGGCTCCGGCCAGAATGTAGGCTCCAACGGTTTGCGACTGGTACACGTCGAAGGTGAGTGCGCCGCCCACCGACACGCCGCCTGCTACGCCCTGCACGTTGCTGTTGCAGTACACGCCCTGCACAAAACCGCCGATGCGCCCCTCCTGCACGCCCACACGCGCCCCCGCCACTTGGCAGCCCAACCCGAAGCCGGTATTCAGACCCAAACGCACTTCGGCGGCGTTGGCGGTGCCCATCATGCCCATGCTGGCCGCAGCGATGGCTGCCGAGACGATCCACTTCACACTGGATTTCATATTCCTTAGTTTTAACATGTGTGCCCTAGGGGCTTCTGACCAAGCCTTCATCACTGGCTCAGATGGGCCGCACGCCGGTCAATAGGTGTAGAAGCCTTGCCCGCTTTTTCGCCCCAATAATCCTGCCTGCACCATCTTCCTCAGTAGCGGCGAAGGCCGGTATTTGTCGTCACCTAGCCCCTTGTGCAGCACCTCCATAATAGCGAGGCAGGTATCCAGCCCAATAAAATCCGCTAAGGTCAGCGGCCCCATCGGGTGATTCATCCCCAGTTTCATGATGCCGTCGATGGCTTGGGGTTCGGCCACGCCTTCCATCACGCACTGAATAGCCTCGTTCAGCATGGGCATCAGGATTCGGTTGGACACGAAACCGGGGAAATCATTGCACGTCAGCGGGGTTTTGCCCATCTGTTCGGCGGTCTGAATGACTTTTTGGGCGGTTTCATCGCTGGTGCTGTGGCCGCGAATCACCTCTACAAGCGCCATCAGCGGCACTGGGTTCATAAAGTGCATTCCGATAAACTGCTCAGGGCGGCCCGATGCACTGGCAAGCGCCGTAATAGGAATGCTGCTGGTGTTGCTGGCCAATATTCCGTCTGCCTTGACGATGCGGCCCAACGTGCGAAACAGTTCGGCTTTGATGGCTTCGTTTTCCACGATGGCTTCCACTACCAGATCACTGTCGACAAAATCGGCCAAATCGGTGCTGAAGCGGATACGGCCCATAATTTCGTCGGGCGTTTCGGTCAATTTGCCTTTTTCATGCAACTTGGCAAGACTCTTTTGAATGGTGGCCCGTCCACGTTCCAGAAACTCTGGTTTGACATCTTGCACGATGACGCTAAAGCCACTTTGCGCGGCCACCTGTGCAATCCCTGCGCCCATCTGTCCTGCGCCTACGACTCCGAAATTCATTTCTTGGCTCCTTGTGCATGGCTTATATGTGCTGTGTCTAAGGGTCTAAGGTGCTAGGGCGGTGGGGTCATAGGTGGGTAGACCAGTGATAGAGAGCGCCCAGCAAGGCCTTAGTCACTTAGACCCTTGACCCTTAGACTTTCTCTACTCCACCAACGCCACGCCCTCCAACTCCAGTGCCTTGCCCCGTTTGACTGGCGTAAACGGCGTGTAGCTGTATTCGCTGCATCCATTCACCACAAAAGGATCATTCTTAAACACAGCTTCTAGTTGCGCCTGAGTGTCGGCGTGGGCCAGCAAAACTCCGCCTGTGCCGTCCAGCATCCGGCCCGAGACCAAAAACAGCCCGCTGACATAGTGCTGATCCAGCCAAGCGCGGTGCAGCGGCGTAATGGCGGCCAGTTCGTCGCCTGTCTTGAGGTAGCGGCTTTGGATGATCCAGAGGGTGGGGGCGGTCATATGCGGAGTCTACGGGTAAGGGCGGTCTAAGGGTCAAGAGTCTGAGAGTCTAAGAAAGGCAAAGGCTGTGCTAGACGCTTTTTCCAACTGCTCTACCCACCCAAAACCACACCGCCCCAGCACCTTAGACACAGCCCCCTGAGCCGCGCCTCAAACCCGCCGAACCGCCAACGCCAGCCCGTTGCCGCCGCCCATGCACAGCGTTGCTACGCCCGTTTCCTTGTCGTGTGCCTTCAGCGCGTGCAGCAGCGTAACCAAAATGCGTGCGCCACTGGCTCCAATGGGGTGGCCCAACGCCACCGCGCCGCCGTTCACGTTTACGCGGGTGGGGTCAAGGCCCAGTTCACGGCTCACGGCGAGGCTCTGCACACTGAAGGCCTCGTTCAGTTCCCACAAGTCCACGTCGCCTACGCCCATGCCCAGATTCTTCAGCAGCTTTTGCGTGGCGGGCACGGGCGTCATCATCACCCACTCGGGGGCAAGGCCGCCTGTGGCGTATCCGGTAATTTCGGCCAGAGGCTTCAGCCCGTGCGCGGCGGCGGCGTCCTCGCTCATCACCAGCAGGCTGGCCGCCCCGTCGTTCAGGCCAGGGGCGTTGCCTGCCGTGACCGAGCCGTCTTTGCGGAAGGCGGGTTTCAGACGGCCCAATGTGTCCAAGCTCGTATCTGCACGTGGGCCTTCGTCAGCGTCTACCACCGTGTCACCCTTGCGGCCTTTCACAGTCACGGCCACAATCTCTTCGGCAAAGCGCCCGGCCCCCTGCGCGGCAATCGCTTTCTGGTGGCTGGCGGTAGCGTAGGCGTCTTGCTCGTCCCGCGTAATCGCGTATTTGTCGGCCACGCGCTCTCCGGTCAGGCCCATGCCCTCGTCGTTAATGCTGCACCACAGGCCGTCTTGGGTGTTGGCGTCCAGCACCTGCGCGTGGCCCAGTCGGTAGCCTTTGCGTGCGCCGGGGAGTAGGTGCGGCGCGTTGCTCATGGATTCCATGCCGCCCGCCAGCACCGCCGATTGGTCGCCTGCCCGGATGCTCTGCGCGGCTAGAATCACGGCTTTCAGGCCGCTGCCACACACTTTGTTGATGGTCAGCGCGCCCACCTCGTTGCTGAGGCCCGCCGCCAGTGCCGCCTGCCGCGCCGGATTTTGCCCGCAGCCTGCCTGCACCACATGACCCATAATCACTTCTTCCACCAGTTCGGCAGGAATCCCGGCCCGGCGTAGGGTGTCGGCCAACGTGATGCTGCCCAGTTCCACCGCCCGCACCGATTCCAGCGTCCCCAAAAACTTGCCCGTCGGCGTGCGCGAGGCCGCCACAATCACTGCTTTGTTCATGGAGCAAAGGATAGCGCAGGAAAACTAACGAGCGTTAGGCATGGCGGGACGGGTGGATTGAAGGGCGTCTAAGGGTCTAGGGTCGAAGGGTCTGAGAACGGAGCGTGGGACGGCTGATCGTGGAGCGCAGTTTAGTGTTAGCCCACAATCCGCAGTCTACGTTCTGCACTTTTTGGCCCTCCTCTGACCGCTAGAATGGTGAGTACGTATGGACATACACCCCCATTTCCTACAAACGCTCGAACTGCCGTGTCAGACACGTTATCTGTGATCGTCTGGCCTGTCACTCTGACCAACTCTGGAGGCGTGCAGGTCTGTGCGACGGCGGAGGCGCTGGGGGAAGCGCTTGTGATGGGGTATCAGGTCAACCGCCGATTGCTGAGTCTCACGGATGGGGCAGGGGAGACGCTTCAGGCTCAAGGGTTGCTCAGGGCCGCGCTGCTGGATTTCTATGGGCCAGAGCGTTTCCCGTCGGTCTGGAAATAAGTTATCAACACCCCCAAGGTTACCCTGTGGATAACATCACCTACAGGTCTGTATCGCCCGCTATCAATCTTCCGTCCAAGGGCGATCAGGAAACCGCTCAGTAATTATTTTATGAACGTCATCAATATTCTCTTGAATTATTGTAAATCTTTTGGTTTGTTGAACTGAGCCTGTCGGCCCGTAAACAAAATATATGGTCATATAAAAGCTACGGTAACCCTGATGCTCAGGCATTTTGAAATCAGCGAGGTCAATAGGAAAGAGGATCATCTTCTTTTCTCCCGGTGACAAAAGTCCGGTTCCATGAGAATTAACTTCTACATCCTTCAAACCCATGACCCCATCGGGACGCTCATCAAAGATTGGGGTGTAGTCGAACGGCATCTTTAGAAATCCAAATTGTGTCTCCATTGCAACAATTTGAATGGGCAAATTGCCTAAGTTCGCAATAAATAGTGGTCGGAGTGCACCCTCTGCGCCTTGAAACAGCACCAGTTGAGGACTCCTTTGCTGTTCCAGTTGATTTGACAACACTGTGTTTTGTTCTCGGAGAACAGCCACCTGTTCATGAGCGGCTTCAGCAAAACGTTCAGTTTGTTTCGCTTGTTCCAGTACAGCATCCCGTGTCTGAGCATTGCCTATTTCAGCTCTCTCAGAACGTCCCTCAGCTTGGTAGCTGAAGATGACTAAAAATACTGTGGCTATGAATGTGGCAATAGCTGCAACAGCCTGAACTGCTACAGGGCGGTCATTATCGAAAAGGTCTGGAAACACAACGACGAATAGACCGATACCGACGAGAATGGCAAGAATCAGAAACCCTATAGATTTTTTGTTTGTTGGTGACATAGAGGGCATAAGTTCACAGTACCGCTAAAAAAGCCCATGCTCATGCATAAGTGCAAACAGATGTAAGCCGCAGATAACTCGGCCAAAGAGTCAACCCCCACCCCCGCAGGATTAGCGATTGTTTTACGGGTCATCACTTAGCGTCTCCTCTCGCACAACGCAGTAGAGGAGACGCTATGAACCGATCTGGCCCGCTCGTGCTCTTGACCCTCGCCCTGACCGCCTGTGGAGCTTCGCCCGACGCCGCCGAAAGCGGCAATTACGATGCGATAGACGGCAACTGGACACTGACAGGCCGTCTTAGCCCACAGTCGCTCACCCCAGACGGAGCTAACACGTTGTATTACGAGCGGGCACTGACGGCTACCTCCGCATGGGGGCCAATCGAGGTAGACCGGAGCAACGGCGAGCGCGGCATAGGCGACGGCAAAACACTCACCCTGAACGGTGTGAAGCACGCCAAGGGGTATGGTGTCCATGCCCCCAGCGAATTGAAGTACAGCCTCGCGGGAACAGACAATGCCAAATGCGTCCGCTTCAAAGCAGAGATCGGTTTGGACGATGAAGTGGGCGACAAGGGCAGCGCCGTGTTCCAGATTTGGGGCGATACAGAGAAGTTGTTCGACAGTGGCCTCATGACCGGGGCCAGTGCCACCAAACCGGTGAACGTGGATTTGCGGGGTCAATCGACGTTCCGCATGGTGGTGACCGACGGCGGCAATGGCAAGAGCTTTGACCATGCCGACTGGATCAACCCAACGATTACCTGCGTGCCAGATATTACGGCTACCGTGCCCGAACAGACTGGACTACTGCAAGACGCACATGGCACTTTGCCCCTAACGTTGACCAACCGCAGTGCTTCCTTTAAGGGTGATTTGACTTATCGAGTCAGCGCTTACCAAGACGAAGATGCTTTTGAAAATCCACGCTTCGATTTGGAGACGCCCGGTATCAGACTGAATGGGGCGGGAGTCACGACACAGACGCTCAGCATTTTTGCCCCTCCTGACATCTCTGTTGAATACAGCAACGACTCTAATCCGTTGACGCTGCCCGATACACTTGTGATCTTTGCTCACGGTGAGGAAGTGACCCGCGTGCCTATGGGGGTATATGGCTTGGCGCAGGACATCGACATCTTCTTCTCTGACCAGCCATATGACATCCGGGTGGGAGAGACCATTACTGTGCAGGCCACAGTGACCGTCTCTCCGGGTGGGGAGACAACGGGGCCATCGTTGGGCATATCCAATGACCCGGACGCAAGATTTGAACCGGAGTTGTATCAAGTCTCGGGCGACGGCTCAGTGTCGAAAAAAGGTGGAACAATTCCAGTGAGAATTACGCTTCTGAGAGCACCCGATCCCAGTGAATCCAACGAATTTACCGCTTATCTGAGTCGGTCTATAGACAATTTCAGTACCTCATCGCTCGGTTATCCATTCTCTGTCCGCTTGCGCTACGTGCCCTAGACGCAAAAAAACGCCCCGTACTCCACAGCTTCAGGGCTGGGAGTACGGGGCGTTTCGCCTGAGTTGTCTGGTACTTAGCTGCCGGGAAACAGGCGCTTGAAGGCCATCTCGATCAGCATCAGCGTGAACGGACTGCTGAGCATCACGGTCAGCCACGTCGCGGAAGGCGGCGCGAACTCGCGCACCAGTGCCTGAACAACGGCCAGCACGAATTGGGCGCGTGCCGTGCCCGCCAGCACCGGCTTGAGTTCCTGTGCGGCCTGCACTGCGGCTTCGAGCAGCGCCCCCACTTCTGTCCACGTCGCGCCGTCGCGCAGCGCTTGAGCTTTGCTGGTCAGGTTGCCGATGTGCTTGTCGAGCCACGGCTTCACGAGGTCAGGGGTGAGGGCGTCTCCCGCGCGGGTGGCGGTACCGAGAGCAAGAAGGGTAGACAAGATCTGAGCTTTCAACATGGGCACACTCCAAGTGCACGGCCCCACCGTGAAGGCAGGGCCGGGAAAGGGCGGATTGGGATGGGAGGGGTTTAGATGCCGAGGGCTTTCTTGGCACGTTGTAGGTACACCACCCGCTCTTGCAGGCCGTTCAGCCCGCCGTTAATGATCCGCGTCACACTGGTCACGTCATCGATGTCGGCCCAGCGGTTCAGGCCATGAGCTTTCCAGAAAGCCGCAGCTGCCAGCGCAGACACGCCGTATTGCAGCAGCAGGTCGGGATCACGCTCCAGATCAAAGCCGATGATCTTACCGTAGGTGCGGTAGTTTTCCCGTCCGGTGAGTTGGATCATGCCCCGGCCTCGGTAGCGGTAGCCGTCGCCAGATTCGGGGCCACCGTTGCCCAGCCGTCCCGCGTAAACGAAGTTGCCCAGTGCTTCTGGATCGCCCGCATACCGTTGAGCACTAGCGAGCGTCGTGAACCTGGTGGGCCACACCTGCGGCAGGCGCTTGGCGCTGTAGTTCAGGTTCTCGCTGATCGGCATGAACCCGGATTCATGGGCCAGCTGCGCCAGCATGTGCGCCACTCGCAGCGGTGTATCAATTTGATACTGAGGGAGTGCCCACGCAAGTTTCTCAGCGGCCACCTCGGCTTTACGAGGGGACTGATCAGGGCGGATTTTGAGCAGCAGTTCTTTGGTAATCATCAGGTGTCCTCTGGTGGGTCTGGTGCCCAGATCGTGCGTGGTTCCTCGCTATGTTTGAGTTCCAAGAATTCGACCCGTACCCGCGCTTGATCTCGCTGGAAGCGGAAGTCGTTGATCTGCCGCCCTTGAGACGCAATCCGCTTCTCCGCCGTCGCCAGCCGCGCTTCGACGTCGGCCAGTCGCTTCTGGGTTTCCTCGTCTTTCTTCTCACTCATGCTGCCGCCGCGCCACTCCCGAATGACGTAGGACAGGCCGAACAGGATGGCGAGGATGATGGTGGCCGCGCCAGATTTGGCGATGATCGGCAGGAAGGCGCTGAAGTCGATCCCGCTCATTTGCGCCACCGTTGGGGTGGGTTGGCGATCAGCCGCTTCACCCAATCACGCTGCGAGAACCACGCCCGAAAATCCAGCGCGAACATCGCCAGCGACGCGAATGCCAAGATGCTGTAAGTGCTGACGCCGGTGGTAAAGCCCACGCCGCGCCCAATGGCGGCTACTACGGTGAAAAAGAAGATGCTGCTCAGAAAGCTGGCCCATTGCGCGGCCATGGTGCCAGGCCGACTCAGCAGCATCAGCAGGGCAATGGCGAGAGCTGACCATCCAAAAGCGTGCCAGGGGGCGAAGTCGGTGAAGGCGCTGTAGGACTGATACAGCAGCGGCGCGTTCGGCTTGTGATAGACCGCTGCTGCCCAGCCGAAATGCACAGCGATGACGACGGCCCGGATACCAAGATGGGTACGAATCATCAGAAGACCTCGCTGGCCTGCCAACGCGTACCGTCCCACCATTCCCAGCGCCACGTCAGCAGCGTCCAGAGTTCGTTGGCGGGAATGGTGCTGCCGTACGGGGTGACGATCCATGCGCCGATCAGCGGGCGGATGGGTTGGTAGGGTGCGCCGTTGCGCCGGGTGTTGAGCGTACTGGACTTTCGCACACGGGCCTGTGCGTCTGGGGGGCAGTCCGGGGCGAGACGGATGACGGGTTTGTAGGCTACCAGCACCACGCTGTCTTTAATGACAATGGTGCGGCAGTAGGTGGGGGCGGGCGCAGGCAGGGCTATAGCAGAGGCCAGCAGCAAAGAGAGCAGGGGCAAGAGTAGTCGGTGCATGGGCCTCCAATCGGCAAGAAGAACCGCCCAGCAGCCGAGGGCATGGGCGGGACAGAGGATGGGCAAGCGGACTACAGCGTTTCAGGCTGACGAATCGAACGGGGATCAGGCGGAGAGGCGCACAGGGCAGGCCGGGGATCTACCCAGCCGAGCGGGGCCAGCGACTCTCCACAGGTTGCGAGGTAGGCCAGTGCATAGGTCTGGGCGTACCCTTCGAACGGCGTGTTGTAGTAGGGGCCGAGGTCAGGCCGGGGAAAGCCAGAGATGAGGTAGCGCCCCGCGAAACAGTGGGCAGCCTCATGGGCGGCCACCCTCACCAGAACGTCACGGGCGAGGGCTGGGTCTAAGTCCACGACGCAACTCCCACCGCCGGGTGCGCTGTTGGCATAGCCCCAGTTGGGGCCAAGGCCACCGGGCGCGACCCAGCGCCAAGTGATCGAGGTGTCGAAGACCGTCGTAGTCCACTGCCCCGAGTCTCTCGGCGGCGCGGTGACAGAACAGGCCGAGAGGAACACGGCCAGCAAGAGCAGGATTCGGTTCATAAACCTCCAAGGCAAAGGGTCGCGTTTAGAACGCGACCCTTTGAAAGTGTTGTATTTGCGGCCTTGATAACAGGCCGGTAGTGTGGCACCAGACCGTCTTATTTTGACTGTCCTCCAATCTCACCTCCAATAACAGAGGCCCGCGTGATTGCGGGCCTTCTTTCTAGGGCGTGTCGGCTAAGTGAGGTTGTTACTGATCAAGCGACCAAGTTGCGATAATTGGCTGGTAGGCAAGAGCGCGATCAACAATTTCCTCAGCGGCCTTCTCAGCAGTTACTCCCTCATCTGTCCAGAAAATGTAATCAATCACCTGAGGATCCAAGACATGACGCTGCACCTCCATGATTATTTGATCCGCTTCTTCCTCATTGTGGTAGTCCATTTGAAGGAGACGCTGCACTAGCGCAACAAGCTGAGAACGATTGAATGGTTCATCCATGCCCACAGTCTGCTCTTCACCCTTGGCCGACACACCCTAATCTGCTGCCTTTGCCTCTGGCGGGCTAAATCTCTCTGGCATCCTCCCCAGGATTTCTCGGATCTCCATCCAGTAAAGGCATAATCTCGTGATTCCAGAACTCCAAAAATCCGTCTGGAAGATCAGCCTTATGGGTAGACTCGATATGGTTCTTAAGCATTGAAACTATCGTTCGAAAATCTTTTCTCGAAACCTCATCGATATACAGCTCGTTCAGCCACTCGCTATAAACTTCTTGTGGTTCTAGTTCGCTGAGTTCTGTAATGAATGTTTTGAGCGGCAGAAGGATGACATCAAAGTAGTCGATAGGGATTAACCCCGGCGCGTCACCGCTAATATGTACAAACCCCTTCATATGCTGAGAATACTACGTGCCCTTTTCTACACTACAGCGTGGTTGAATCCAGCCACTTCCAACAGCAAAGCCCGCAACCATGCGGGCCTACTCTTTAGTCTGTCTTCAGTTCAGCGCGTCAAGCGTCTTCAGTCCCACTCTGGGCGGATCGTCAAACAGGGACTCAGCTTCTATGATCTGCCCCTTGGATTCGGACGCTGACCATTTGCGATGCAACTCGCCTAAGAGTTCTCTGATCCGGGTCACCCGCACAGGTGCGAACAATTGCCGCCCCTCTACGCTGTCCGCAATCTCCTGAATCTCTTTCATGCTGTAGCCGTCCATTGCGGTCAGGGCAGCGGAAAGCTTGGACGCCACGTTGTCAAAACGCGAGGCGGCTTTGCCGTAATCCTTCTCTTGCAACTCCCGCTGCATCGGCAACACGGGCGGTTTAGGCACTTGGATGAACGAACCGTCTTGCAGTTCCATCGGCTCAAATTCCACGGGCAGCGGCTTGTAAGGCTTCTTAACCGGAGCTGGGCCGGGAGGGGCAGGGATCGGCGCGGCTACAGGAAGAGCCACAACAGGTACAGGCGGCTCTGGCTCGTATTGCTGCTGATGCTGCACAAGACGGGCCTTTACGTCCTTGTGAGTGATCGGCTCCCCCGCTTGAGCACGCTGCACAATCTCTTCCCGAACAGGTGCGGGAGTCGTACCACTGGCGAGCGCATAGAGGGCAGAGGGGGCGATCTGCAAATCTCTCAAATTGAGAGTTTTGAAGCTGTCAGCCACTTGCATAAATCTGGCAGCAGCGGGATAGCTCCAACCAAATTCACTCTTGACCCAATATCCAAACTGTCCATGCTCAAGCGCACTCTTCACTTGAGTCAGCCGCTCTCCGATCTCCACAATGTCTTGTGCAGCGCGGCGGGCGAGGTTGCGGATTTCGCCTGTATGTTCCTGCACCATCTCCCGCACGTCCGGGGCAAGGGCGGCGTATTCAAAGGGTTCGAGTTCAGTTCGTATCACTGGGAAGCACCTGCTTTCGGGCGGGGGGCATAAGTTCCAACATCACGGGCTGGTAGGTAGGCAGCCGCTCGGCCACCTGCAATTTGTTGCTCTTCAAGTTCTCCTCTTTCATGCCGTGCCGTTCCTTGCTTCTGCGGATGCCGTTTTCAATGCGGGTCATCTGGTTTTGCCAATCCATCCACAAATCAATGGTGGCAATGCAAACTTCGCCTTTGCTGGTCTTCAGCACGCATACGCCGCACATCGCCAGCACGAACCCACGCAAGTAGGTCACCACTTGGTTGACTTCACTCAGACTGATTTCCAAACCTGCGGCCAAATCTTCGCTGGAAAGGAGGCGGGGGTGAGCTTCTTCAATCAGGGCCAGCGCGTCAAAGTGCAGTTGCCGGGGGCGGCGGCGGAGGCCAGCCTCACGTAGGGTTTTACGGGCTTCTACATAGCGTTCCTCCTCTCCGAAAAAGACGTTGTGAAGCATGGTGGCGAACAGTCCGCCGCCCAGCCAGTTGTTGACAAAATTCCCCAGTACCGTACCCGGTTCACGAAAGACACGGCGCACGGTGGCTTGGGAAACTTTGCCGCGCTGGTAGGGCACTTCGAGGGCGTGGCGCTGAAGCAGGGCGGCGGGGATAACGGGCTGAGGTGCGTTGTTGGTACGGGTCATGGTGTCTCCGGGGTGCGGCTAAGGTGTCGCCCGCCGGGTGAGGGCGGGCGGGGAAGTGTCAACCAGTGGTTGTCAGTCGGCAGCTTCAGCTAGGGACTGGACGGCTGGAACGCCCTCCGGCTCAGGCCACTGAGTCAAACTGACCTCTTCACCCCAGAGGAAAAACACCAAGGCTTCTGCCAAATCACGGCGGGCTGTGAATACTCCCACCACATCTCGGATGGTGTGAATCCACGGCGTAGCGTCAGTGGGTGGGTAGTCCTTGACCCCCCGCGCAAACATGAGGTGGCCGCAATACTCCGTGAAGTTGCTCAGCCCCGCGCCGCTGCGCCGCATGTCGATGCGCCGGGTGTAGTGAGTACCGTTGTCCTGAATGAACAAGATCAGCGTCTTTTTATCGGTAGTCAGGCGGGCGTTGGTCAGATGGGGTAATGGCGAGCCATCCGGCTTTGTGAAAGGCAGGTCGCTCATACGGCCACCGCCTCGGCTTCAGGAGCGGGATGGGTGAAGGCCAAGAAGTCCAGCACCACTTCATGCTCTTCAGGCGTCAGCAGCGCGAGGCTGTACACGGGCTTGTCCAGCGCAGCGGTGGCAAAGCCGTAATGCTCTTTGGCAGGGATGCCAGCGCGGGCCAGACGGCGATGAAGGTTGGCAGCGGTAGCGTTGCCGATGGTGGCGGGTTCCAGTTCCTCACTGATGACGGTCAGGTCGTGAGCGCCGTGCAGCAAGCGGATAGCCTTGATGGCTTCCACAGGCTCACCGTTGATCGTGCCTTCAATGCCTGCCGCCGTGCGAGTGAGGGTCACGGTGTCGCGCTCAACGCTGGTGATCACGCCGCATTCGCGGTACACGGTCACAACGGCCCAAGTGCGGGTGATGGCGGGGGGAACCTTCTGGGTCTGAACTCGTATCATGGGTCAATCCACCTTTAACTCGGATTCCAAGAGGGGAAGCTTCCTAGGGCTTCTGCCCCCTCTTGGTTCCCCTATAGTACATGCTTCTATGTACTACGTCAATACTTCTATGGACGCTAGAAGTATGGTAGGATTTTCGTATGACGGCGGCGATGACGTACCCTGAAGTTGTGGTTGAGTGGCGAGTACCGGAAATCCTTAAGCAGCACGACTTGACGGCCTATAAATTGGCCGAGGCGTTAGCCGGGAAAGTGAACCGGAATAGCGCCTACGAGATTGCGGCTGGGCGGTCAAAACGGGTTGACCGGACTACGCTCTACGATTTGATTGTTGCCCTGCGTACCCTCACGGGCGATGAATCCCTGACTGTAGGTGACCTCTTCACCTTTGAAGAGTCAAATTCGTAAATCTACGAATCTCAAAGCAACGATAAGCCCGCCCAATGCGGGTTTTTTCTTGGTCATGTTTCCTCCAACGACAAAGCCCGCAACCAAATGCGGGCCTTGCTTACAAGCTACTCCTAAAAAATTGGACTTCAACACTCAAATTGTAGATAACTTTCTTGACGCTATCAGACTGTTTACCCAAGGAACACTACTTGCTCCCATCAAAGTCATTACATCAGAAATCCTATCTATAGAGACCATAGTGCTCATAAAAGACCACATAAAACATGCGTAAATAAATACTATTAGAAAGAAAATATATAGATTTGGATTGGATTGGTCAAGTTCTGCCACAGACAATAAGAAAAAAGAGCAGATTATTAAGGCTGACAAAAACAACCAAGCAAGCCTGATGATCATTTGCAAACGAATTCTCTTTATTTTAAGCTCAACTACTCCCCCACTCACCTTCAGATATACATTGCACGACTTTGCGAGATATGCCATTTGATGAATACTTGCTCCAGAAGACCAAATCTTATCTACATACTTACCGTTAGCCATTGTTCCGGTCAAAGATAAAAAAGCATACTCGACTTTACGCATATTACCACCAGCTAAATTAATTTCAAGCTGATCAACAAGATCAATGTTTAGCTTTCCGGAATCAATGCGCTGTTTTATCTTACTTGACTCGTACACAATATAAGAAACAACCACAGCGATGACGCTCGCCAGTGCAGGTAGATACTGTGTGATTTTATCTAAGTCCATAAAAGTTGTACGCGCTCATCTACCTGTAAGTTCCCTCAAGGGGTTGGGCCAGTAGATCTGTCTGTTCTCTCTCCAGTCGGCTACTACGAGACATGGCTTCCATTAAATTCAGTGAAAAACTTCAAAGATTTTTACATGCCTTGCCAGCGTAACGGGCGGGGCGGTGGCGGGTGCGTAAGGTTGTGCAACTCATTCCCCTCCCAATCAAAAGCCCCTACCGAACTGGTGGGGGCTTCTCTTTTTCGTTGACGGAAGAGGCATTGTTTTCGATAGAGGCCTCTAGTCTTTGGGTATGTACGCGCTTATACTATTGAAACTAACTAGCTTTACCAACGTACTTTTTCCCTAGCCACACGTGGATTCTATCTCTACCCAAAACGTCTATATCCCTCTCTTTAATGGAGAAATTGCTTTCCAAAAGATTAGCGATTAGCCTCGATTGTTCAAAAATCGTTGACACTCCAATAAAGTTAGTTTTCCCACTCTGCTTCATTGCCAACTTCTTGAATTTCGCTAAAAGTTGCAACTTCCTTCCAAATCCTTTATCTCCTACTCTTGATATGATTGCTTTCTTAACCTCATGCATTTCCCCACAATCTAAATCTACATCCCATACAATAGCGTCCATAGATTTCCCTTCTAAATTAAAAATTTCTACTCCTTGAGGGTTTTCCAAAATTACTGTTTTCTCTTGGAGAGGTACTTGACCATACTTGTGTTGCAGAAGTGCTATGAAAGTAGACTCCGTAATCTCTCCTAAAACCTTCCACCAGTCTGAGTCACTGCCGCATGCATTTGCAACAGCTTCTAACTTCAAGAAAAGATCCATAGCAGGTACATCCCCCACATGAGCCTTTCTAGAGCTTTTTATGAGTTTAAGAGATTCGGCGAGATTGTTTTTCGGATTCATGAGATCTTTGAAATCCATGATCGCCGTTGAGCGGTTATCTATCAGCTTCATTAAATCGTCTAATACAACCCTGTGGCTTTCGATATCCACAGCGTTTCCTGAGCTTGGGTTTAACTTTGTTGGCATTATCTCTGCCTAAGGAAATTGACTTCCTTCGGATCATCTACCCTTCCCTGCGCACTCCCCTCCTCTATCACCCAGCCGATTACAAGCGGTAAGTAGAACTCTGGTAGACCGGTTTGTCCGATAGTACGTGACATGAATTCTCTTACATATGCCCAAAGAATAGTGTAGGGAGAATCCAAGGTTGAGAATTGGTTCAGTATCTCTTTAAAGTTTTCTGTATCGGTACACTCATAGACTGCCATGCAAAGTACATCGAAACTCAATGCAGTACTTTTCCTCTTGTCCTTTGATTTGACGTTAATGCCAATGAAAAGGGCTTGATCGTCGTCTTTCATAAAACTTGAAGCAGTTATCTCAAACTTTGGAAACTGGAGCGGTGTCTTGGCACTGGGATTGCGTTTAAATTCAAAGCGAGGATAGAGAACCTCTCGAAGGAAAACAGGGTGAGGATTCTGAGTGATTTTTAGCACCTCGCTATCCTACAGTTAAGCGTTATGAAAAACCCCGGCATTTGCCGGGGCTTGTGACTTACTTCTCGGATGTGAGGGCGGGGGGCTCCAAGCTTGGTGAGGACGGGCAGCCACAGGTTTCGTTTTATTTGGAGCGGGAAAATCCCAGTCGAGATCTCTGAGGTCTACATCAAAAAGACTTTCCATCAGGAGTTCAGCCTGCGATACGAGAACTATGAGCTTGCGTCCTTCAAGTCTGTCTCGTAGTTCAACGGCGGCAGTGGCTGTCCAGTAGGCTAAAGACATCTGATCGGTGTAAGCGTTGTAGCCTCTCTTCATCCGATAGATCGCGTCCTCTAGGCTTTCCCAATCGTCCTGACTCTTGACGTTTAAATAACCGAGATTACTCTCAAGGCAGTCGATAGCATCTTCGGCCATACCTTTCGACTCACTCCAAAAAGCCTTCGCAGCCTTGCCGTGATACTTAGAGACAGTTGCAAACTTCTTGCGCATAAATTCTAGTGCGGCTTGCAATTCCTGACATGCTTTAACGTAAAAATCCGTCCCTGACGCATTTTTTGTGTGCATATCGTCTCCCATACTTGCTGTCATTCTATCACTCCTAGAGATATCCTAGCAGGGACAATCCTCTGTCAAGCCACAAGTCTTACACTCTTTCTTTGGCTTCTTTGGTTGACCAAAGTTAGATATCTCACACAGATATCCGTCTCACGGTTTTGAAAAGGACTCCTACTCAAGTGTTTTAGAGGGAGCTAACTGCTGTGAAATGAGCTTGGGATGAGTGCGCGAGGCCTCTATAGTGGACTCTTAGCTTCCATCTTGTATCAGCATAGGTGTGAGGCGTCACAAAAACGCTTCTAGTGCGTTACCTAAGGACAAGGAGCGACAGCAAGAGGGGTCATCTACCAATATTGATCCTGCTTCCTCACAGCGCCGCCTTCACCCCTTCCGCAAACACCTGTTTCAACATAACCGCCCTAAGCGGTGGCCGAGGGCGGTCGTGTTGTGGGGCCGATAAACGCCCGATGGCGTGTGGGATCAGGGAGTCCGGACGATGAAATCCTTCAGGGCCGGAGCGCGGGTGCCGTTGTTAAAGCCCAGCAGGAACAAGCGAGTATTGGTCGTCAGGGCGGCTTCTGTGATCGTTGCTCTAAGCACGTCATTGACGTAGAGCTTAATGAGGCTGCCCACGTAGACCACCCGCACCTCATCCCCGATTTTGCCATCAGTGCCGATGTTGCTGCCCCACAACCGCGTCGTCACGCCGCCTGCCCGCTTGCTCAGAATGTATTCGGCACTCGTCGCCACGCCGTCCTGGTAATTGTTGGCTCCAAACACGAGGTACTCACTGTTGTCTGCGGCCACTCGGAAACGGAGGCTGGCCTCGCCTGACCCGCCAATCACCCAACTCACGTCGGCATCTGCACGGGAGATCGCAACGCCGCCGATCTGCGGTTCAAAGGCAATCAACTGGGCGGCGGTGGCGAGCGTGGCCTTCCCGCCGCTGATGCTCCAATCCCCTGCGCCACCAAAGATGATCTTGCCGTACCCACTGCCCACCACTGGAGCCGTGAGCGTGGCACTGTCCGCTTTGGTACGCCAGTTGTCCACAAACACGGCTTTGGGATCAAGCCCCAGCACTGCGGCTGCTTTGGTGAGGTAGCCGGGAAGGGGCGGAGTGCCTGCGGGAATGTCATAGGCCCACACGCCCCCGCTGAGATATTCGTTGTTGACGAGTCGGGTATTGGCGGTCAGGGTGGCGTCAATCAGTGCAGCCCGGTTTTGCACTTCCACACGCTTCACGGCGAAATCCAGAGCGCCGTCAACGATGCTGGCAAGTACACCACTCGGCGCAATGAACACACCCAGTCCTGCACCCAGTTTCATCTGCCCGCCTGTGACCCGCCACCCCCGTCCGCGCACCTGAAATTGGTTCGTACAGAGTGGCGCGTCAAACACACAATCATCCAAGCGCAGATGATCCGCGCGGGCGTCAGCGTCTGCCAGCGAAAAGAAGCGGGTAAAGCCTGTGATCCGGGCATGGGACAACGTGAAACCCGTGCTCTGCGGCGCAAATCCATTCCGGGCGTAAAACCCGAAGGGTTGCACCACATCGGAAGACGCAAACCCGTCAAACGTCACGGTATCCCCGGTCAACGTGCCAGAGTTAAAGTGACCCACAAGCCAGCCGCAGTTCGGGGTCGTCAGGATGCTCTGCGGGGCAATCATCCCCGGCAACCATTTACGAATCAGGTACGTATTGTTTCCGCCGCTGATATTTTCTGCGCTGCATTCAATGGCGGTGCGTTCCGTGATCCGCACGATGTTGTCACTGAGGACAACCTGATTCGCGCCCCACGAGACGAAATACCCGTTTGATTCGCATGTGATTTCGTCAAGAATATTGCCAACGACAATCACACGGTGCCCACCGATCTCTGTGGCGGCCATACCTGCTGCCGTTTCCACCATCCAGAGGTTTGCCGCCGTCACACTCTCTGTCAGACCACCCGTCAGATCAGCCCGGGTGGTGAGGTTGTACCGGGTCACTGTGATCGTTCCTGCGGCGTCATCCACAGCGGTAATGCGGTATAGCCCCGGAATGCGGGCCACATTGATCAGACTGTTCACTGTCCAGCCGCGTGAGGCAAACGTCCCCGCCCCGCCGTTGTTGGTGACCGTCAGCACTGTGCCCCCCGCTGTGCCTGTGGCGGTAGGCCGTGTGCCTGTGCTGGCCGTGGTTCCGAGAGCGGCACTCTCGAACGCCATACGGACGTATCCAATCCGGTTCGCCAGGAGCACGAAATCGCCGTCGCTGGTTTTGGTGTAGGGGCGTTTATCGCCCTGCTTGCCCATGAAGTTTGCGGACATGCCTCGGCAGACGTTGGCAAACACGGTGGCGCGTCTCGTTTCGGCTCCCAGATAAAGGGCGTTGCCTGTCTCGCCTGCCCCGTTAAAGATGCGCTGGGCGACGAACGTACCCAGCAATGGGGCAGTCAGCGTGACAGTCGTTCCGGCCACACTGGACACCACGTATTGTCCGGGGCAGGTGAAAAAGGCCAGCCGCATTCCAGGCATCATCTCTGCCGAGGCACTGGCGAGGGTCACGGCGGTCTGGCCTGCCGTGCCGCTTGCCGTTGGGAACGTGTTGGCCTGCGTATACATCCAAGCGTCGGTGACGGCGCGAGTCAACGCAGGCGTGATCGCCACTGTCCCCGCAGCGGCGTTGTAGGTGGTGATGGTGTAAATTTCTGGGCCACCGCCGAGTTTGAACCGCAGTCCCGCACCCATGCCCAACTTTGACGCCAACGGAAACTCATCTTGAGTCGTGAGGGTGAGCGTGCTGGCTCCGTTCGCACCTGTAGCGGTGATCCGGTTGAGCAGGCCCCCGTTTTTGGCCGTACTGTGGGCATACAGCACATCCTCGACAACAAAATTACTGGTGGCGTCTCCGTCTGCCCCTATGCGCCAAAACTGATCGTTGAAGCCCTCGGCGTAAGTATGGGTGATGCTCACGCCCCGCACGGTTCCGGGGGTGACCGTGCCACTTCCTTTGAGGACGCCAATCTTGCCGATGTAGCCGTTGCCGTACCATGCGCCGCCCTGAATCTGCACGCGCTCGATCAGGCCGCCACTTGCGCCTGCGTCCCAGTTGATCAGGGCATCACGGGGCAGCAGGGCGGCGGGATTGGCCTGAATGACCGCGCCTGTGGCAAGGACGGCTACCGCTGCCGGGATCGTGATATTGGTGCTCCAAGTGTAGATTTGCCCCGGTGCCAGCCTCACCACGCCCGCGCCAAGTTTCTGAGCCGCCCGCAGAACAGCGGGGGCAATGTCAAACCCGTCTGCGGCGAGGCGGTAATCCAGAACGTTGACACCATCACGGCTTTCTAGGCCGCCGACGCTCATGGCCTCTAGGCCGTTCAGCCGTACCAGCGTGCCGTTGCCAAGCCGCTGATGCACCTGTCCGGCGTCTATGCCCTGCGTGACCCGGTAGGTGCCCGCCGTATTGGGGATGGCGGCAACGGAGGCGCTGAGCAAGAAGTCACCCGCGAGCAGATTGGCTTGTGCGAGTGCACTTGCCGCAGCGGTTGAAGCCGCTTGCACGGCCCCCGGCGTCGCCACTTCCCCTGTCTTCACCCACGCCGCCCCGTCACTCTTGTACACAAACCCGGTATCGGTGGCCCAAGCAGATTTGCCGTTGTACAGGTTGGCCGCTGGGAACGCCGCAAGATTGACGTAGGGCACGGCTCCAGCAGCGGCAGCTTGAAGCCCTGCCGTACTCTGCGCGATATCGGCCAGCGATTGCTCGGCTTCGACCACCAGCTCCTGCAAGGCCGGGCCAAGTTCAGGGTCGGCATAGGCCACCAGTGCGTGCAGATCGACCAGAGCATCCTCAACCGCGTCGAGCACATCCACGTCCCGCGTAGGATCGAAGGCTGGGCCGTTCAGATTGCGGGCCTGGAGGAACTCCGCTGTCACCCGTTTGTCGCTGGGTCGCCCCAGTTCCGGACGGGGGATGTTGATGTCGGTCATCCGCCGACCGTCCGGTTGCCGCGCCGCACTTCCACGCCCACGTAACGCCGCAGGACTTCCGGTCCGGCGTAACTGTCCCGGAGTTGCTGCTCATTGTCCTGCCCCACCACGTAGGTGCTGGCCCCGCTCAGGCCGCCCGTCTGCGGGGCCACGCCGCTGCCAGACCAGCCCTGAGACACGCCATCTGCCGTCACGCGCACGGCGTTGCCGTCCACCTGCACAATGCCCAGCGAGTTATTAATGGTCACCAGTGGCCCAGTTCCAGCCTCGGCGTAGGGTTGAGACGCTTTGAGAAACACTGGCCCGCTGTAGCCGCCAGAGCGGTTGATGTATAGGGTCGCGCCGTTGACCGTCAGGGGATCGCCCGCGTCATAGACGATGCTCATGGTGAAGTCAGGCGTGCCCACCACTGGAGCAGTGCCGACGCTCAGGGCGAGGCCGATGGTCCGTACCAGAGAGCCGCTGACCGCCCGAATCAGGAGGTTATACGTGCCTGCTGGAACCGTTGCCAGCGCCGTAAAAGCCACCGTCGTCGCGTTCCGCTGCAAGGTGTCATTGCCCGTGACCTGTACCGGAGTAAAGCTGGCGCTGATACCCGCTGGAAGATCGGCAGAGAAATTGATCGGGCTGTTAAAACCACCTTCACGGCTGATATTGATAAACGCAGCGGCGGCGCTGTTTCCTGAGGCGCGGTCAATGATCAGGGCAGAGGGCGCAGTGATGGCAAAGGTGGCCGGTTGGGTGGCGGCCACCAACGTCAGCGGGATGCGGATATCCACGATGCGCCCGCCTGCTTCACCGCGCAAAATCAAGTCATATTGACCTGCCACGATGTTGGCTGCTGTCGTGATAGTCAGGTCGGCAGTCGTTGCCACCGGATTGGGGACCACCGTGACGGTCACCCCAGCAGGCGCGTTAATCGGCGTGATGGCGATGTCGACGGCGAGGCCCCCGAATTTCTGCACCTGGATCGCGCCGGTAAAGGTGTACGTCCGGGCAGGCTCTGCGAGCAGACTGGTCACCGCGCTCTGCAACTGGAAGCTGGCGCTCTGGCGGCCCAGCTCATCCAGCCGCTGAAGCATCACTTGCTGGCGGCGGTAGAGAAAGCCGTCATTGTCGAGCAGGGCCTGAAACGGGACAACCACATCAGCGGCATCAATGCTTTCAGTGTCCATCGGCACTTCGGTCGAGAGACTAATTTGAGGTTGATTGGTGGATGCGTTGATGGTTTTTGGCATTTAGCCCTCCATTCGGTACAGCACAAGGGGCGGTTCAGTGCCCCAACGGGGGCCAGAGTCGGTGCCGGTATCGCGGTAATCGGGAATGCCGTAGTTCAGGCCCCATCCAAACGCAGGTTCAGGCGGTGGGCGGCCTTCGCCCCACTCGACTTCGCCGCCCCAGAAACGGCCACGCGGGTAGTAGTTGAGTTCGCGCAGGCGGGCATGGGCAGGCTTGACGGAATTCACCAAGTCGGCGAGGTAGTCGGTGGGTACGGCGTTGGGATCGACGCCCCAGCGGGCACCCTCTCCCCAGCGGCGCTGCCCATCCCAGCGGGCATTGTTCGGCAGAGGATTGAGTGGGCTGACGGTGACGCTAAATTCCGCCCATTTCTCGGGCTGGGTGCGCCAGTGCTCGGTCACGGTGGCCCGGTAGCCTGCACTCGCTAAAGCCTGAATCATTCCCGGTAGCGTGCCCGCCATCTCCCAGTACGCCCACGCATCGATCACCCGGCGGCGGTAGGTGTCGAGAGATTCACTCGGGTACCGCTTCAGGCCACGCTCGCCTCCAGCCAGCATCACGGCTTCTTCGGGGGCCACCAGAATCAGGCGGCTGAGCATGGCGGTGTAGGCCCGTAACGCCAAGTCGTCGAGACTCACACCCACTGCCCCCAGATGGGTCTGAGTACCGGCGTCCTGAAAGTCTTCGGAGTTGATCCGGCTGAGCCGCTGAACATAGGCCGTATAGGTCACGGGCCAGCTCTCAAGACCAGCGTGGGTGCGAGCAAGAGGGCTTCGGTGGGGGCCAACCTGAACGCTTCGGGCACCTCAGCACCGGGGCGGGCGTCCAGCACTCCGGCAGGGAGCATGGCCGCTTCGATGATCTCGGAGCGGTAGAGGGTGCCGCCGATGCTGGCGGCCTGTTGAAGTGCCGCAAGATTCGCCAGCACTTCAGCTCTCACCCGGATCGCGTCTGCGCCCGGTGCGTAGAGTTCCAGCGTGAAGGTCAGGGTTCGGGGAATAGCGCTGTAGACCTGCACATCTGCCGTCAGTGGACGCCGGTACTGGATGTAGGCGTTCACGCGGGCTACCACGTCGGTACCAATGCCACCAGAACCCCAAATCACCACGTCCACCGTGCCTTGTCCCCTCGGATGTTCGTCGAGGATTCGCACTTGATCCACAGCAGGGTCAGCAGACAACGCCCAGCTCCGGTAAGCGTCGGCTGTGGCCCCGCCGCCCCGCTCCGCCCAGCGCAACCGGGCGCGGGTTCGTAGAGCTGTATCGGACTCCTGATCCACCCCGGCAACGGTGAGCCAGTTGGCCGCGTTGGTGACGCTCAGGCCGGGTTGTGGGGTATGCAGCAGGGTGATGTTGTTACCGGGCACGTTGTACCCACTGCCCGCCGCTTCTGCCTGTACCGGCATCTCAACCATGCCCCCGGCTGGGACGGTCACGCTGGCCGTGCTGGTGTACCGTAGGCCGTTCAGGGTGCCCACAATGGCGGTGCCCGCCGCGAGTTCATACGGGCCGGACAACGGCAGACAGCGCATCGTCACGGTGCCCTGAGCAAAGCCGCTGGGTTGCCGCGCAATCCCGTAATGACTGGCGACCAAAGCATCCAACCACTGCCCCGCCGCACTTTCGAGGTAACCCCCAGCAGCAAGGGCCGCGACCGTGCGTTCCGTATCCGCCTGTGCTTCTGCCTGAATCTCGACCAAGGTGCGGAGACTGCCGCCGGGAAGATAGGACGTCGGCTCAAAGATGTTCGGACTGTTGCTAATGGCGGTGAGCATCCGGGCGATGACCTGCTCTCGGGTGCGCGGGCGGATGAGGTCAGCCAACGCCAAAGGGAGCCACCCCCTCGTACCCCAAAACATTTACGGCGTCTCCGGCTTCGACGATCAGGCTGATAGGGCCGGACACGGTTTCTAAATCGGCACGGAGTTGGATGGTGCGGAGATCGGTGCTCAGCACGTTGACACTCGCACTCAGAACGCGGTCATCCTCTTCCAAATCCAACATACAAATGGCGGCAGCTTCCGCCCCGCCATCTTGGAACCCTTCACCAAGGTATTCGGGCAAGTAGGAGCCGTAGTCGGGGTCATAGAACAGTGCGCCGTGCCGGGTGCGAAGCCTGCGCCCCAAGTCTTCGGTGAGGAGTGCGCGGCCACTTAAAAGCGCCCCGGTGAGGGGGCGCAGGTTGAAGTCGGTTCCGAGTGGATCAGGCATCAGGGGCCACCTCCGAGGCTGGTAAAGAGGGCGGGAAGAATATCGAGATGGGCGTCCAGCTCCGCTAGGGCGTCTTCTGCCGCTGCCCGTAAACTGGTCAGACTGGCAAGCTGGCTGGTCAGACTTTGCGAGAAGCTCTGCACGCCCGCGATGTTGCCGCTGAGTGTGTCTAAGGTGTTTTCGGCGTAGGCAATGAGTCCTGCTGCAACAGGACAGGCCTCTGCAACTGCCCCCAGAACCTCAGCCCCTAGGGGAGAACCCACTGCCCCGCCCAACGCTGAGCGAATGCCGCCCAGCGTGTCCTGTGCCGTACCCAGCGCGCCTTCAGAGCCGAGTGAATCAGCGATCTGGCCCAACAGGGTGTCTTTCTGACGGTCTAAGCTGTCCAGATAGCCAAGGAGTTGCGTACGTTTGGCGCTCAGGTCACTGGTCATCAGGGCTTGAATGACCGGATCGCTGAACTGGGCGGCAATGGCGTTGGCGGCAATCGGCCCCACACTGGCGGCCAAAGAGTCGAGATTGCAGCCACCGATCAGCGCGGGGAGCTGGGGGAGTTTGAGGTCAGGCAGCGGGGGCACGCCAGCGGCGCGGGCCAATTCCCCCAGCTCCCACTGGGTGCCGCGTTGCCCGGCTTGCGTGAGGGCATGAAGAAGGCCCATCAGCCGCTGAACACTCGGCCACTGCCGCTGATGATCGTGCCGGTCACCGTTGCTGGGCCGGGCATCACGCCTACCACTTGCACCTGATCTCCAACCCGTCCAACCGCTGGGCCGCCCCCGGCCAGATTGACGATCCCCCCGTTGACGTTGATGACGTCCGCCACGATGTTCACGACGTCCGCCGCAGTCACGTTCACGGAGGTATTGGCCTTGACACTGATATCCCCACTTCCGGGTGTCAGGGTCACGGTCTGCCCCGCCTTGTCGGTGACTTTCACGCGTTCTGCCCCGTCCTGTGCCCAGAGTTCGATGCTTTGACCTGATTTGTCCTGAAGGCGGATGTGAGGGCGGGTGTACAGCGCATCTTCCGGGCTGACCTCGCCCCGATCATCGTCGATGCGGATCAGTTGGCCTTTCCCTGTGGCGATCTCTAACCGTTCTAGGGTAGCCGTGCCGTAATGCAGCACCACCGGGCGGGAAGGGTCACCGGCCTGAAAGCTGAGCAACACCACGCTTCCGGCTTTGATCTTGACCCGTGAGCCCGCGATGGGCTGTACCAGCCGAACTTTGGTCAATTCCGGCAACTGCGGGTTGCTGGGGCGCAGGTCTAGGGTGTGGTCACCGTGATCGCGCAAGACCTCGCAGTCGTAGAGCGCCAGATAATCTGTCCAGCGCATGGCCCGCTGCACCGTGGCTTCGAGTCCGGTAATGCCCATATCTTCGCCGTCGCCTGTACCAAGATGGGAACGTAGCACCACTTGGTTGTGGGGGTAGCCGTATTCCTCGGTCAGGCTGTGAGAGACCCGCGTGACGCGCTTGCCAAACTCTTCGTCCCCTCGGCTCAGGGTGACGTGACTGCCAGGCCGCAGGGTGGGATCGAGCGCCACCGTGTAACTGCCCACCGCCGCGTCTTCATGCAGGATGCGCTGAGCCTGAGCGTGCTCGGGCCAAGTTGGAACCATGACGTCAACTTCTCCGCTGGGGCGCATCCGCCACACCCGTTCGGGATACCGCATCATCAGCGCCCTCAGCGCCTCATGGGCTGGCCCAGCGGCCCGCACCCACATGGGCAGGATGCCAGGTAAGTCAATCGTTCCAGGCACTTCGCCGCAGTCATGTAGGAGTTCGGCCAAGACCTTTTGTGCCGGAATCTTCTGGTAGAACTTCGGGCCGATGTCGCGGGAGAGGCCGCCCGTGCCGCCCACGAGGTAAGCCGAGGTGAAGCCGCCCTTCCCGCCGATGCGCTCGACGGTCATCTGGTAGGTTTTGCCGTCTTGCAGGGCCACTTGGACTTGGTCAAAGGCTTTGAAAGGCACGGCCCGTAACGCCAGCGTGACATCGGCCCATGCCCGGCCTTGAAGCGGGAGTGTGAGCAAACTCGGCTGGCCTGCCGGGATGTTGGAAACAGTCAGGTATGCGATTGGGACTCACCGCCTCGGATTGAACAGGGGACTAGGTGTCGGCGTGAAGAGCGCGGCTGTGGGTGGCAACGGGACGCTCTGACTGGGACGGTTGGGAGGCAGGGCCACCGGAGTCGGACGCGGCGTGGTTGCTCCGCTGCGAGTTGGAGCTGGGGCGACTGGCCCTTGGCGCACCCGCACCGGTTGACCGGGGGGAGGCGCAACACTGGTGGGCGTGCCGAGGCCGAGCAAGGGCACTTCCCCGCGTGCGTCTACCTTCTTGCCCGCAGAGTCGTACCCAGTGGCCCGTCCAGTGGCGCGGTCAATGATTCCACCCCGCGCCTGATAGGTGACCAAATTATTTGAAAGCACCATCGGTGTGCCGTCTGCCCGCATCCCAACGTAGGTGCCGACGTGCCCGGAATCCGAAGGATCATTGCCGTAAAAGATTTGAGAGCCGACCTGCAATTGACCCTGACTCGCGCTTGACCACGGCTCAGAGAGCTTGGCCGCCCGGAATTGGGCTTCGGTTTGGAGCGCGGTCTCACCGTAAAGAGTGGCTGGGAAGCCCGCTTGGGTACCTACCACCCGCTGCCACGCGGAACAGTACCCACCCTCCGAAATATCGTTGACACCATTGCGGGTTTTGGCTGCTGGCGTGCCTGCCCCGTTGGCCCGTGCCGCTGCGACCACCCGCGCCCCTGCCTCGCTGTTGGCCGGTGTATTGCCCGTGCTGGGGTCTACACCCACCGCGTTGTCAATGCTGCCTTCACTGGTGCCCACACTTTGGGTGGCGGACTTCTCCTTGAGCTTCTCGGAGAACTTAATGCTGACCTTATAGCCCACCGCCGGGTTATAGGGCTCCCCCTGCTCGGAGACGAAATAGAGCCGCTTCACCCGCCGCGCCGTGACTTCCGGATGCGCGGTGGTGAACACGGCTGGCCCGGTTTTGGTGCCCCTCCGGAAGACCTGCAAGAGGCTCTGATACGCCATCCATTGGGCATGGGTCCACATGGTGAGCTGCACCGTGACCTCAGCAGTGGATTCGCTCAGTTGCGTCACGGCTGTGCTGTCCCCGGCAGGCTGCTGGGTGTCGATGTTGGCAGCGAGACCCACTGTCACACGGGCCACACCGGGGAGCGGGCGGCGCTTGGCTCCGTCGAGAAGCACGAAGCTGTCGTGCAGGCCGGGCGCATTCATGGGACTGGTCATCGTCTGGCTCCCCCGCCTGCTTCGGCGTTTTGACTAGCTTGAGCCGCCAGCAGGCTCGTTTGTCCGGCCCGCTCAATGGCGGCCACCGCCGCAGGATTGGCATTGCCCTGCACGATCACGGTTTGATTGAACGTGATGCCGGATTTCTGGAAGGCAGTTAATGCGGCCTGTGCGGCTTCTGCACTCGTAATAGAGCCGTCTTTGTTGAGATCAAGCCCTTTGTTGTTGGTGTAAGCCTCGCCGTCAGCCGTGGTGTAGAGCGTGCTTCCGGCGCGACTGGCATTGCCCCCGAAGACAGCGGCGTAGACCTGCTCTAAACCCATGCCTGCCCTAACCCCGTGATCTTTCAGATACCGCTCAATGTATGGCGCTTGATCTGCGGCGCTCATCCGTTCCATCTGGCCGGGTCTCAGACCGTACTCTGCCGCGGTAGACGGGAGGAACTGAATCAATCCGCCTGCTTTGCTGTCGGGGTTCACTGCCGTGGGGTCTAACGCGCTTTCCTTGAAGGCCACCGCTAAGAGGGCCTTCGGATCGATGCCGAGGCGCTGCGCTACACCTGTCAGCGCTGAGCTGGACGATTGCTGGGCCGCCGTGCCCGTTGCGCCGCCAAAGGCTGCCCGCACGCGGTTATCGACGCCTGAACTCCAAGTTTGAACCGCTTGGTTTTTCTGGCTGAACCAGTCGTAGATCGCGCCGCCCGGCCGGAAGTTGTCTGCCGTTTTATCCACGAAATCATGAAAGGGTTTCCACTTGTTGTAGAGCAGCGCGAGACCGCCCGCCAGCAAAGTGACGCCTGCGACGACCAGTCCAATTGGTCCAGTCAGGAAGGCCAGCACGGTACGGCCCACCGCCATGATCGGCCCGATCAGTTTGCTGAAGAGGCCCTTGAGTTTGCCGAGCATCCCGCCCGCTGCGCCTGCTCCAGCGGCACCCGCCGCTCCAGCGCCTGCGGCTCCGGCTGCCCCACCAGCTGCTCCGGCCACCGCACGACTCGCCGCCGTGCCTGCCGCTTGGCCCGCCGCACTCGTGGCCGCTTGCCCACCGAAGCCCATAATTTTCATGGCACTGTTCCACGCTGCTGTTGTGCCCGCACCGCTTTTGTAGAGGCGGTAGGCCCGCTTGCTGGCCAGGGTGATTTTCTTGCGGAGGTTTTCAGTGCGGGTCAGGATCGTGCCCCCCACCAGAGAGCCGAGCTGGGAGAAGTCCCCCGACGCCGCTGCGCCGATGGCCCCCAGCCACTCGCCCTGAGTCTCCATGCCCGCTTTGTTGAGGGCTTCGGCGATGGAACCCACTAAACCACCGTTATCGGCGTCCAGTGTCCCGTTTTTGGCGTCGATATTGCCGCCCGCACTGCCGTTCCCGCCTTTGTCAGAGCGGCCAAACAGGAACCCGGAGAGGCCACCAGCAACCCCACTTGCCCCGCCACCCGTAAGAGCATTCAGGGCCCGCCAGGCCAGCGCGAGGCCCGCAATCTGTCCGATGATGCGGGCAAAACTGCCGTCGCCCGCACCCCCTAGGACGCCCAGTTTCTCAATCAGCCAGGCGAAGGGCGCGGTGGCGGTCTTGATGACGCCGAAAACGCTCATCAGCCCACTGCCGAACGCCTGAGCGTTGGACAGGATGCCGGGGCCGTTCGCCGCCCACCACAAGCTGAATTGATCCAACTTGTCGAGCAAACTGTTGATCAACTTTTCACCTGCGGTGCCGCCTGTTGCCCCTGCGAGGGGATTGAACAGCGCCCCGAACAGACTTTCCATTGATTTCTGAAAGCGGGCCTGAATCCGGCTGCCCGGTGCTTTGGTGAAGTCGGTCAGATCAGCCAGATTCGACATGAGCTGCTGCACTGGCGCGAGGGCTTTGCTGTTGCCGTTGGCGTCCACCAGAGACATGAACAGCTCTTGGGGACGACTGGCGAGCGTGGAACCGAGACCGCTCAGGTTCTTGCTTTGCAGCTCCATGCTCTTGCCGAATTTGTCTTCAGTAATCTTGCGAACGGCAGCCAAACCCTCGGCGATGCCGCCTTGATAACTGCCGCCCTTGTCGAATTTCAGGCCCGCTTTAACCAACTGCTCCCGCGAGATACCGAGCTGGTTGAAGCCCTGCCCCACACCGAAAGCCTGTCCAAAATCGCCGCCTTTGAGCGCAGCAAAGGCCCGAATGGCCTGCTCGATGGGCACGTTGTTACCACTGGCCAGCCCGCCTGCCAACTTCAGGACAGGAATGGCCTGCTTATCGGTAAAGCCTGCCCCAATCGTTTGTTTGGTGGCGTCCAGCACTTGCTGAGTGGTAAAGGGGGTGGCCGCTGCAAAGGCCTGCGCCCGCTGAAACAGCGCCGCACCTTTGGCATTGCTCTTGAGCATCTGCCCGAGGCTAGTGAGCTGGTCTTGCTTATACGCTCCGGCATCCACGATGGACTTACCCAGCATCCCAGCACCGTAAGCCGCTGCGCCGATGCCGAGGGCAGCCGTAGCCGCCCCTTGCAAGCTGGCCCGGGTAGTGCCAATAGTGCTGTTGACGCGCTCCCACGCCCGACCTGTACGGGCCGCAGCGCGTTCGGCCTGGGTGGCCATCCCTCCAAAACCACCGCCCGTTATGGCAGTGGCGCGGTCGATCCGGGCAAAGACACGCTCGACAAGGCTGAGCTGTTTCTCCACGCGGGCAGCGGGGGCGCTGATGCGGTCAACAAGCCTTAAAACCCACTCGACAGATGCTGTGCTCATTCTCCACCTCCCCTGACGTATGCCCGCAGCGTCAAGTGCTGCTCAGCCATGAAAAACGCACCCAAGCGGGCTTTGAGGCTGGGTGCACCCTCGTCATCCCGCTCGCAGAACTGGAACGCCAGCAGCGCTTCAGCCAGCGGATTGAGCTTGCTCTGACGGTTGTCGCTCTCGAACCGCCGCCAGAGGCCCTCAAAACGTTTCTTCTCTGACCTCCAGATCGGTGCCCGCCAGTTTCATGACCGGTTCAGTCATGGTGTCGGTCAGCGCGGGATACTGTTCCCAGATGGCCTTGATGGTGTCCACGTCGGGGGCCAGCAGGCAGGTGCTGAACAGGTTGCGTGTGGCTAGGTTCACCCGGTCAAACGAGCGATCAGACTTGGCGATGTTGGACAGATAATGGTTGTACTCTCCGCGACTGGGCGCACGAATGATGAATTGCTGCCGCCCCTGTCCCACCGGCACGCTCAACAGTTTGACGCGGTCTTCGCCGTGTTCGTTCTGCCAGTCTTTGACCTGTGTGCGGGTGGCTCCGGCGAAGGTGGTGGGCTTTTCGGGTTGCGGCTGCGTGGGCTGGTCAAAGTCGGTCATGGCGTCTCCTGTGCTTCAAAAAGGAAGTCTTCACCGGGCAGCCAGGCCGCCCAGTGTGGGTTTAAATTGCGCCCGTGGGCATTTTCTTGAGGGGGTTTTTCCCGTTGACCTTGATGTACTGCGGCAAAAAGCTCAGCGAGCGCGTCAAGGCATCGGGGCCAGATTGGTTGTCGCTGGAACGCTTCGTCCAGCGGCAGCCCACCAGGGTGTCCGTGCGGGTTTTGCCCGCCGACTCGAAGGCTGCTGTGACCGTGAACGCTTTGTTGAAAAACTCGTCTGCAAAAGCGTCCATCACTTCGTCGTACTCGGCCAGGTACAGCTCCAGGGTGCTTTCTTCGGCCTTGTACATGCCTTCGGACACGCCGAGGCTCATGCGGGCGTTGCCCTCAATCTGCCCCCGGTCAATGCCGTCCGAATAGCTGACAGACTTCACCAGAAATTCTTTGCCATCGACGTTGAGGACGAGACTGGCAAACCCGGCGCGGGGATTCTCAATATCTAATTTGGGCATTCAGATCACGCTCCCGCGGGTGCGGCGGTCGGCGCCGCGAGGGTCTGCACGAGCAGGGCGGGATTGATGAAGCCGACCCGCACCGTGATCTGGCGGGCGTAGCCTTTCGGGATGATGCCCACCGTGAAGGCAAACGATTTGGTGGACAGGATGTTCACGCCCCGGTCAACGGTGATGCGGATGCCGGAGACGTTGTCGGTTAGCGCGGCCTGAATGCGGCCCGCCACGTAGGCTTCGAAGGCCTGCGCCGTGGGTTCGAGGATGAACCCGGTCGTGAGATCGACAGGCAGGTCTTCACCCAGAAATTCTTGTGCGCTCAGGTAGCCGATGCGGGCCGCTTCGTCGGCACACTCGCGAGCCTGCACCTCGTCGTAATCGCTGCCCGCCACGCTCAGCATCGGCCAGTTGGCGACGTACACGCCTGCTCTGCCGTCAAGGGTTCGCAGGGCCAAGTAGCGCCCGGTGGTACCCAGCACGTTGGCATCGAAGGTGAGTTTGCCCATCGCGGAGAGCGGCCCAGTCCGGACGCGGTAGGCACTGTCACCGACCGGCTGGGTGGCGCGGCGAGCCGTTGCCTTCCATGCCGAGTTACGGGGTTCGAGGCTGCGCGTAATGGGGTTGTAGACCTCGCCGCCATCCAACGCCAGCGCCAGACGATCCGAAGCAAACGCGCTGAACAGCGTATCAATCGCGGCTTTGTAGTCGCTCAGGGTTTCGCCTGCGTTCATGGGCCGCGCCTCGATGACCCCGTGCACGAAGTAGTTGACCGACTCACGCTCTTGCAAGACAAAATCCACCGCCGCCGCGAGGGCTGGAGTGGCGACGCCGAGAATGTGCACGAAACGGATGGCGGGCCGGGTGCTGAGCAGATCGGTCAGTGCCGTCACCACAGCAGCGAGGGTGGCGCTTGGCGCAGTGGCGGTGAGGCTGTGCACGTCGCCTACAGCGAGAGTGCCTGCGCTAAAAGTCAGGGTCAAGCCGGTACCGTCGATGAGCAATGCCCCAGAGACAGGTAGGGCACGCTCGGCCCGGTCAGTGCCGTTCACGTTGACGATCACGCCTGCGGTGCCTGCGGTGGGGCCAGTGGCAGCGCGGGTGACCCGCACGCTGATGGTGGCCGCGTCCACTGGGCTGCCTGTGACGGTAGCCACGCTGGTGCCGGTGCCGGTCTTGACGACTGCGCTAGGCACGCCCGGCACGTCGGTAGCCACTCGTACCCCGATAATCGGAGACGCTTCAGTGAGACCCACAGCCATCGCCCCAGCTAAGGGGCCTCCGCCGTAGATGGCAGCCACCTGATCGGCGCGGGTGAGACTCTGGGGCGTCAGCGGACCAACGGAAGCTACACCGATTTTGGCGTGCGTGTCGGCTCCAGCGGGCGGCACGATGCCGAGACCGAAGTCGGTGAACTCGGTTTTGACGGTCGGAAGGGTCACTGGATCACTTCCTTATCAAGGGCTTCCACAGCAGCGGTGAACTCTTCTGCCGTCACTTCCTGGCCGGGGAGCCAGCCCGCAGACGCTCTGAGGGCAGGCAAGCGCCAGCCCGTCACGCCCTGCTCGGCGGCGAGGTGTTCAAAGGGAACATGGGTGGCGGCAGCAGTGGGCACGGCCTGGTCAGGCTGTACCACCGACTGAACAGTGGGCTTGTCTTCAGGGGCTAAAGGTTGTTTGCCCTTCTGGGACGGTTGGGTCATTCGAGACCTCCGGGGTCGGGATGAGGGGAAGAAGATCAACGAGCTGCGTGAAGGTCTCCACGCGCACGCGAGTGATGTCCTGACGGGTCAGGGTGGTCGGCAGGGTCAGCAACAGATCGGCCACGCGGGCGGTGTATTTACCCCAGACCTCGCTTCGAAGTGAAAACTTGGCGAGCGGGGCACGACCTGGCGCAGCGGCGTAGACCAGATCCGCCAAGTCCTGTGCTTCCTGAAACTTCCAGCACTTGCAGAGCACCCGGATGTCTTGTGTGCCGGTCGCTAGCGCATCTTTAGTGCCAGCAACAGGTGGCCCGTACGTGCCGCCACTGGGCACCACAACCACATGCGGAATCTCCGGCTGCTCTTCGGTGTATTCCGCTCCGAGGTAGACCGGGATGCCGCCCAGCGCGTTCTGAAGGGCTTGCGTGAAGTCTTCCATCAGCCGAACCGACTCTGGAAGTAATCGCGGAAGGTCGCAACGAGTTTCCGCTCATAAGGCAAAGGGATTTCTCCTTCCGGCAGAAACTGACGCTGCGGCATTCGGCGTGTGCCGTCCTGGTGGTAGCGGGCGTAGCGGTTGGCTTTGCCGGTGGTCTGGAACACCACGCCGCGAGAATCTGCTTTCCACTGGATGCCGTCTTGCAGGTTCCCGATCTTTCGCAGAGTCTTGCGGCCTTCCTTCTGTGCGGCCCGACTCGGTAACCAGGGGTCACCGTTCGGGTCATGCTCACCGGCAAAACCAGCATCGACCAGCTCCGCCACGTCACGGCCAGCAAGGTTATGCAGCTCAGCCAGAGTGCGAGGATCCGAGAGGCTTGCCAGACGACGCTGAAGTGCAGCGAAGCCGTTCACAGGCCCCCAATGATCAACGGAATGGCTGAAGGGGAGTAGTCCGGCGTTCCACTCACCGTTTCTACCTCTTCCACTTCGAAGGCGGGTAAAAGTGTTCCAGACGGAAACAGGGCGTCAAATGCACGGCCCTGATTCAGCCAGGCGCGAATGACTTCCAGCGGATCACGCCGCGTCTCGCTGGAGCCGTCCACACTGCGGGTGCGCCACAGGTTGGGGTCACCGAGGTACAGGCGGGCCGCCGTGAAGTGCGGGCGGTAGTAGGGGGTCACGGTGCCATTCACGTCCAACTGCACCGCGTCAAGGAACAGGCTGGCGTTCAGGGCCGCGTCGGTGCGGCTGAACTCAGGCCACATCGGATCACGCTGCGGCTGCTGTGGACTCACGCCACCTGTTCTGACTTCTGGGTAGTCACGCATGAACTGCCGCACCCACGTCCGGCCCCAGTCTTCTGAAGTCAGGTCGACGGGAAGCAGCAGCGATTCATCGTAGGAGCGCGGTTGTGGGGTTGGCTGCGTCAAGGTCAGTCACCTCCAAAGCTGGATTTGTGGTGCAGTTACTTCGCAGCGAGCGCGGCGAGGGCTTTATCAGCCAGGGCTTCATTGATCCCGTCAACGCCCACCAGACGGTCTCTTGCATCTTCCGGAAGCGCAGGCTTGGCCTTAGCTTCCTTCAGCTGTTTGTTGAGATCGGTTACCTGCGTTTTCAGTCCAGCCGCTTCAGTTGAGCCTTCAGCCTTTGCGTCTTTGGCCTTCTTGGTCAGATCAGCAACCTGCGTTTTGAGCGTGCTCACTTCAGACGCACTTCCGGTTTGAGCGTCTTGGAGCTTCTTCTCCAGGTCGGCCACCTGCCGCTTAAGGGTGTCCACTTCGGACGTGCCCTCAGCCTTAACTTCAGCCACAGGCTTGCCGCTGGAATCGACCTCGACTCCCTCTGAGTTCAAAAAGATCATGCCAGACCTCCATTGGTTGGGTCGGCGTACACGCCGGGCGTACCCGAGTTGAACTGAGCTACAGCCGCTGCACCACGGTTGCGAACGCCATAGCCAGCTTCACGCCCCCAGTACTCGCTCTGAAGCGGGAAGGTCACGATGGTGCCAACCATGCGCAGGCCAGGCTGACCGATGATGCTGTCTTCGCCCACAGGCTCACGGCGAGCAATCGGCTTAACCGGAGCGTTGGTGTCTACCGCCAAACCGTAGTTTGGGAAGATCCAGCTCTTGATCCATATTTCCGCGCCGTTGTAGATGCCGATCATGCGGTTGTTCTGACGCCCAGTGTTCAGGCGCTGCACCGTGACTTGCTGGTTCACGCTGACGATCACGTTGGGGTCAACGGCGGGCGTGAAGTTGGGGAACGCCCGCACGGCGGCTTCCTGCGCCACGTTCAGATCAACCTCGATCTTGGCGTTGTTGGTGTGCTCAGCAACGTTCAGGATCAGGGCGTCCAGGGCCGCAGGGTTGAACGCTGTAAAGCCCATGTAGTGGTTGTGCGTGCCGTCAAACGTCTCGGCGTTCGGCCCCAGTGGAGGCGTCGTGCCGTCGGCGTTGTACAGCCCCTTGGTCTTCAGTTCCATGTTGTCGCGCAGGAAGTCGTAGAAGCTGGTGTTGAAGGGGTTGAACAGCGTATTGCGAACCAGTTGGATGGTCTTGCGGCGGTCGGCAGACTCCGCGTTGTAGGTGGCAATGGCTACCTGTGCAGGAGTAGCGCGGGACAGGAAGTCACCCGTGAAGCCCACACCAAACTGATAACGGCGCATGGGAATACCGATCTGGTCTGGAGCGCCCGTCTTCTGGGTCGCCACCCGGCCATATTCGTCGACTTCACGCATTTCGCCGTCCAGCATCAGGCCGCTAGCATCCGCAACAATTCGACTGGGCGCGGCAGACACCAGCGTGCCCACCATGTCGTTCACCTGCGTGTTGTGCACCGCAAGTTCAGCCTGTACTGCACCCTGAACGTCTTCCAAGCCGAACTGGATCACGGTCTGGTTGGTGACGTTCTGCAGGTCACGCAGGTCATAGGTGCCAGTGCGTACGCCACGGCGAGCACCACTGGACATCGAGAGGGCCGCACCCAAGAGGGTCAGGCTGCCCAGAGAGACAAATTTACGCATTAGCCCACCTTCCCGAAGCTGCGGGTGAGAATCAGATCGTTGGCATTCACGGCGAAAAAGCTGCCCGTGGTGTCCTTGGTGCCTGCCGCGTCAGCGATTTCGCCCACGGTGTCGGAGAGAAAGTAGGTCTTGCCGATGACCAGCGCGACGTCGGAAGCGCGGAACTGCACGCTGAGGCCAAACGCGGTCATGGGCTGACCCGTGCGGCCACTGCGGGGCGCGATGCCGAAGAACACGGCCCCAGCGGTGCCGACAAAGCGGTAGAGCTGGCCGTTGGTACGGAGTTCCATCGGTTGACCGGCAGCGACGTCTTCGCCGAGGATCTTCCCGGCGTGCTGCTGAGCAAACTGGGCGCTGGTGGTGTCCACCGAAGAGCGCGGACTACGAGTGATATTTGCCATCTGTCATGACCTCCTAGGTCACATTGAGTAATCACCGCTGGACTTCTTGTCCGCGGCGATCTGCTCAGGGGTACGAGTGGTGGTGGCGCTGCTGCCGTTGCCACCGAGGGCCACCCGCAAGACGTTGTTTTGCTGCTGCTCGTTGCCTGTGCCGCTGCCTTGAGCGGTCAGTGCAGGGAGGTAATCTTCCCAATTCGCTTTGGCGTACTCGCTGAGCAGGTGCTCTTTGTTGTCCTCGCCCTTGACGTAGACAACCTTGACCTTTTTCCCATCCTGATCAATTTCCCGAACTTCTGGGGTCAATTTATCGGCGGTCAACCGGTCTCCCAGCACACGCGGCTTGTAGCCTGCGGCCTCGGCCACACTGGTCAGCGCTTTTTCCTGCTTCAGGGTGTCGCGCTCACCAATAGCCGCCGCACCTGTTTCGATCTTGGTCTTGACCTCGGCTGGCGTGCCGTGGGCTTGATACTCTGCCCACGCAGCAGCCTGCTCTTTAGTCAACACCACGCCCCCTTCCGGGACTTGCAGCTTCTGCAGGTCGGCCCGTTGGGTGCGGATCGTTTCGCGGGCTTCGTTGTTCTCTGCCAGCAATTGCGCCGCCAGCGCCACAGAGTCGCCGTTCTTTTTGTCCAGCAGGCTCTGCAGGTTGCGGGCTTTGGTGGCCTCGTCGGGTTCATTCCCTTCGGCCCTTGGCATCAGGGAGGCGAGCGAGAGGGCGGCGGTCAGGAACAGCGAACGGGAAAAGGTCTGTTTGTGCACGGTCTATGCCTCCTTGGGCATGCGCGGCCCTGCGCCTTGGCAGGAACGGCAAAGCCCCCGACCTTGCGGGGGCAACTGGGGGTGGGCTGGACTTACCCCAAACCTTGTCTGGGTGCCGGAAACGGTCAGAGCACGAGGTCAGGGTGTGGGTCAGGTCGGTCTCGGCTCCGAATCAGGGCATGACCGAGGGTGTATTCAGCGTCTTCAGCGGGGTAGCGGTTCAGATCTGCCACCGCCAACACTTCGACGCTGAGTGGGCGTCCATACGGGCTCGCCAGGAACGCGGCCCAGTCCACCCATTGGTGTGTGGGCTGCTTGCTGTCGCTGATACACGCGCTGCGCCCCGGCCAGAGTTCAACCGCCACCGCATGCTCAACCCCTTGGAGATGGTCAGCAGGTACGGTCAGAAGCAAGCTGTGCGCCCCATCGGGGTTCAGCGTCTCCCAGAACTCCGGTTCAGCCGGCGCACCCTTGTGCAGGGCCACGGCCATCAAGCCCATCTCGTGCAGACGGCAGTAAAAGCGGGCGTTACTGATATCCCGCACATGCTCCAGTACGGCTGTATCTCCGGTCAAGGCGTAAAGCGTGTGATACAGGCAACCCCACAGCTCTGCTTGACGTTTGTGGTGCAACATTCCTCACCTCCTATTGCCGGAAGTACCGGCAGATATGCCCACAGAAAGCCTTCTCCGACCACGGCAGCCGTGCATCGCCGGGGCCGTCCACTTCGATGCCTGCGATCAGCCATGTCCCATTGATGGGCCGTACGGTGTCTTCGTAGCGACTATGGGTTCGAGGTTCCTTGGCTCCCCGAATTCGAATGAATTCTTTGTGCGTAGCTCCGCCCACCAAACCGCCCGCCGTGGTGCCAGTGCGGGCGGCATCTGTGATCAAGACCTGAGCGGCCAGCCGCGCATACGGGCTGACCAGCCCTTGGGTAGCCTTCAGGATCACGGTCTCTGCGCGGTCTCGAACGACCTTGGCCCGCAAGATCGCCAACTGTTCAGCGGTATCAAGCAGCACCTGTGGATGCCGCACACCAGGCCGCAACTCGGCATGCTGGAACCGGGCGCTGACATCGCAGGCCTGGAAGATGCCGCGGCGGGCACGGGTTTCCAGTGCGGCCAACAGACGGGAGGTATCAGCCTCCTGCTGGGCCTTGCTCCACAGGTCATGCAGCAACTCTGTCAGATCAACGGTGACCCCCTGCTGAAGCTGGGCCACTTCCAGCGCCAGGTCAGCCCAGCGGACGCTCACCCGGTGTTCCCGGCGTCAGGATTCACCAACCGGTTCAGTGCGGCTTGCTGAGCCTGACTCTCGGGGCTGCCCCCACCTTCGTCCAGGTCTTTGGCTTCTGCGGCGGCATCGGCCACACCTGGTGTGGCTTCGAGCAGGGTCGTGAGCTTGAGTGCTCCGGCCTGCCACATCGCGAGCTTGACGCGCAGCTCTTCCAAGTTGACGGCGTCCACGTCCAGATAAAGCTTGGGCAGGAAGGTGACGTTCTGGTATTCGCTGGTTTTCTCCATGACCTGTGCGGCCAGCATCAACGCGGCCCGCAGTGCCCATGCCAAAAAACCCCCTGTGTCCTGACTCCCGAAGGTCACGCGCTTGTCGAACGGCTTGCGGCTCTGGCGTTTGCTTTCACCACTGACATTCGTTTCCGGGGTCAGCGTCCAGAGCTGATCGAGCTTCTCCAGCAGGCTGCGCTTCCACTGGTTGATGCTGGGAATATGGAACTCTTCTGGGTTCAGAGGATCCACGATCTGCCAGGTCGGCGTATGGCGCTGGGGCCGCTCGCCAGCCGTCGTCTTCACCGCGTCAATGGTGAGTCCTTTGAGGTTCACTACCACGCCTGGCCCCATTTGATAAGCGGCAGGTTTACCCTCCCGATCCACCGGGCCTTCCGCGTTGCTGACGATGAATTGGCGGTAGCCCGTCTGCTCATCGTTGCGGCCCATGTAGGTACCCACCACGTTCAGCCGGTCTTGGGCGTCCCGCACACTGCGGGTGATCGAACTCCCCCCATCACGGTCGGCGTGCCACATCAGGTATTCGGCGCGGCGAGCCGTGCCGGCGCCTTTGAAGGGGCTGTCGGCGTCACGCTCAGGCAGGTGCGTGAGGTGCCCGTCTACCCCTTGCTGAAACACCAGAAAACGGTCTGGGGTGTACAGCTCCACGATGATCACTTTCTCACCGTTCACGATCTGCCCGTAGCGGTTCCAGTAACCCAGCACGCGCTTGTGGGCATCCAAGAGAGGGCCACCGTAGCGGGGATCAACCGGCTCAACGTGGATCAGTTCGAGGATGGCGGCCAGAGTCTTGGGCGTGCGTTGCAACTGCTCGGCATAGTCTTCGGGGATGTAGACCCGGCCCACCATGCGGGCAGCCCACCAGCGGGCACGGGCTGCGTCTTTCAGAATCGCTGTCAGTCCGGCCTCGCGGTGCCAGTCGGTCAGGGCCGTAACCAGTTCAGCATTTTCAAGAGTTTGGCCAGCTTCCTGCACTTCCCACTCCGGGTCTTTGGCGAACTGGGCATCCACCTCACGCTCCTGCGCTGGCCCGATCTGGTCATCCTGCACCAGCTGAGGCAGAGCGTCTTGCAAGTTGCCGTCGGCAGGCTTGCGGCCTTTCCAGTACTGACCGTTTTTCCCAATCTGGTTGTCGTGGGCGTAGTCGTAGAGGACATCGAGGTCGGTGGTCTTCTGGCTCAGGGCCGCGCTCAGCAGACCCGGCAATGCGGTGGGCAAGCCAAGCGTGACCGCATCAATCAGGGAGGTGGTCACGGCCAGCGTGCCAGAGACAGCAGGAAGAGCAGGGGCTTTCAGGGTCATGGGTTCACCTCCTAATAGTGGGTCACGATGCTGCCGGTATCGTCTTCGGGCTCAAACTGGACACCCAGCATGAGTTCGGTCAAGGCCCAGACCAGCGCATCCATCCGGTCAGGACTGACTTTGTCCCCCGGTACCCAGGTCGTCATCTGGCCTTCCAGATCCGGAAAGATCTTGGCGTGCTGGACATTGGTCTTTTCGTACAGAGCACTGACCGGCTCCGCTCGCGTGTGTTTGCCCCGGCTGGCCCAGACCGCCTTGACGTTGATCCTCGGATTCACGGCCCGAATGGTGTTCTCCACCATGTCCCCGCCGTTGTTCCGCTCGGCCACCACGCAATCAGCCTTCCAGTACTCGTAGGCTCCAATCGCTTTCTCCGCCCACTCGGTCGGGCTGTAATCCCCACTCAGGTCATCGAGTACGTACCCTTTACCCGCCGCATCCTTCCCAGCAACGATGATGCCGGTCTCGGCGTTCTCACTCCCTTGGCTGGCCTGTGGATCGATAGCCACGACGATCCGCACCATAGGGGGCAGGTCTTCAAGCTTGATCCGGAAGCCTTCTCGGTTGAACATCGCGTACTTCCATAGGGCGCCTGGCGTGTCTTCGAGCAGCTCGCCGTCCAACTCCTGACGGCCTAAGCGCGTACCCTCGTACTTCCGAATAACGTTGCGCTTGAAGGTCTCGGCAAGGTTCGTAATGTTCTCGCTGGTGCTGCCACCAGTGACCACCGTGCCCTCATCCTTTTTGACCTCGCGGATCAGGCGGACTGGGCGAGGTGTGCCGGTGAGCACCACCCGTGGATCGTTGCCGAGGCGCAATCCGAACAGCAGGTTTGTCCAGGTGGTGTCTTCTGCCGTGCCCTGATCGGCATCGTTCCAGGTGGCCGGCTCGTCTCCCCAAGCACCGTGATGCTGAGGCCCACGCAACGACCGGGCCTTTTCACTGCTGAAGCACTTGAACTTGGCCCCATTCCGCAGGTACAGCTCTCCCATCGACCGGTTCCAGGCGGTGTCGATGCTGCCCCCTCGCAGCTCGCGTTCATCCAGCACGTTCAGCAGGCCGGACTGCCCTTCGACCATCGTGTCTCGGGCATCGGCAATGGTTTGAGCCACTAGGGCGAAGCGGCCTCGCGGGGTGTTGCGTGCCCACTCGGCGATGGTCTCCGCTCCGGTTCTGGTTTTGCCAAAGCCGCGGCCTGCCAGGATCAACCAGACGAACCAATCCCCAGCGGGCGGCAGTTGATTCAAGCGGGCAGTAAGTAGCCAGCGTTGACGGGCAGTCTGCCCTTTGACAACCAATGGTTTACGCGGCTGGATTCGGGCCGCGCGCTTCTGAGCGCTCTTAATCCGCGTCACCATCTCCAACATCGTCCACCCCCTGTCCGAGGACGTCACGGGTGATAGCAATCTCGGAGAGGGTCTTAATGGCCCCGGTCACGGCACTGATGTTCTCCGCAGTGTTCGTCTCCAGACCCCGGATCATCTCGCCTTGTTTGCGGATGGCGATGGTCAGGGTCAGGTTGAGTTCGTTGGCCCAGTTCTGAGTGGTGACGCTGCGCGAAAGCTCGGCGTAAAACTGCGCAAGCTCTTCGTCGGTTTCGAGCAGTTTACGGTAGTTTTGGAGCGTCCTGAGCGCGATTCCGTGGGTTGTGCAAGCTTGCGCGTCACCTTGGAGGGCGGCGTCCACCAGAGCGCGAGCAGCTTTGGCGTTGTCTCGTTTGGGGGATGCCATTGGTCACCTCCTTGGCAGGGTGAAGGGAGTTTCACACCACATCAGTCATGGTGAGAAGAGGGGAAATGAACGAATGACAGTTGACATCCTCTGGTTTTGGATAGTAGTAGGGCTCAATTTTGTCGTTGCCTTACTCATGTTTGCTTATCTAGTTGAAGGCTTCAAAGCACTTCGCAGAAAACTCTCCAACTCTCCTCCACCTAATGGGTCAGATCGGTTAGACCCTTTTATCGAAGAAGGAACAAGAAAGAACACATGGGCAAAAATGACAATCATTTTTGTGATTGTTATAATCATTTTGTTTATTTTTATCTTAGCCCTGCCTTTGATCAGATAAACAAAAAGCCCCGCTTCTGCGAGGCTGCCCGCCGACTTCACCCGGTCGGCTTGAGTTGTGGGGTAAACAGAGTCTACAGCGCAATGGTCTCGTCACCATCAGCCGAAAGGATGGAAACATAACTCACCTCCTGAGGTATAGGGTGGGGAATGGTTCTCAAAACTGAGGTCTACAGAGGCAAGACCATTGAAGTCCGTGCTGTGGCCGCGCACGAACCGGAAGTCGTCGGGAGTGGTGTCGTCGGCAGCATGGTTGAAGTGCTGATCGACGGACAGGCAACTGCTGGGCCTCAACCCCTCCCCACCCTTGACGTCATGGAGATCTACCTGCAGAGTGCGCGGAATCACATCGATCACACCCAATAAGGTTCTTAGCGGGAAGGCAGGAGGTGAACCTGCTGCTGGTCTGCCCTAGCTCGTCTGCGGTATTGAGAGTCTCGGGCTGGGTCATACGGTTCACCTCCTCAGGTGTAGGGTGGCGGGATGGCAATGACCGAAAGAAGCTCCAACCCCAACGAGATTGACTTGGGGCTGAATGACAACAGCTACCCGCTGACCGGGTTCAGACAGATGGGTGTGGACTTGGATGGCTTCAGCCTGTTCATCAGAACCGCGTTCCAAACAGCCACTGATCTCGGGGCCGACGATGTAGGCTTTTACGTCGTCGGAGGGGTAATCGATCCTCAATTTGTGCTGGCAGGCTGGCTTGGGGATCAGGTTGTGAAGTCACACCCCTCGTCTCAAATTTCGGATGAAATGGCCCGCGAACTTCTTCAGGCTATCCATGATGTTCAGAACAAGGAGCGGCAGGACGCCGCTTCCGGATGATCACCCCAACCTGATACCTCGGCACGAGTCCCATAAACGGCTCGCGCTCCAGTCCCAGCTCAGGCAGGTACCAAGGCGCAGGGTCGAGTTGCTTCCACTGCTTTGGCGTGATCTCGACTTCCCCTCGCTCCTCTTGCTCCATCACCCGGTCACGGCCCTCATCGGTGCTGGACTGAAGGTGGGCACGGCGGGCAGCCCGGTTCAGCAACTTCTTAGCCACTGGGAAACTCCCGAGGCGCAGGCTGGTCAATCACCTGGAGGACTGTCCGGCCCTCGTGACCATGCACCTGAATCAGATCGTCCACACTGCCGTAAATCGCTAAGGAGTACGGCGCGACGTTCCAGCGCATCACTGCTGTGCCGTCGCTGAAGATCACGCCCTCAGCCACCGCCCCGGTACCGCTGCAACCACTGACATCCTCCCGCCTGATCAGTTGGAACCGTTGCATCAACATGCGGCCTCCACGGGCAATGCAAAACCCCCACCGCTGTCGTAGGGGGTCAGAATCTTAATCACAGCTCGCTTTCTGCCTCTCTGTCATGGGAGCTGACCAACATAGATCGCCCCCTTAAGTATGTTGAGGAATGTCGAGATACCCCAATGGAATAGAGAAGGCGTGGTACGTCGCTTTAAGTCCAGAGAACCGGGAACTCTTAGGCCACATGAAGCGACATGGGCTCTCCGTGCAAGTTCAGGTGAAAGACGGTGAGCCTCAACCCCTGGGCGAACATCTCGTGATTGAGCTGCTGAATGGCGATCACTTGGTGTCCACCCATGTTGGGCATGACGTAGAGCAGCTGTTTGAAACGGTTTACGAACATGCCTTGCCGTTGTTAGAAAAAATAAATGCGGCACCGGGAGGATAAAAACCCGCCACTGTTGGCGGGTCACTCTGAATTGTTTGGGATGAAGAGAAGCTAGCGAGGGAACGTCAGGGGAATGTCCCGAATGGATTGAAAGGCATGCTCAAATACCTCATGCCTGTCCCTGCTATCCGAATCACTGACGGCCAGATGTACCGCAGCGGCCAAAGCTTCGCGTGGGTGGATTACCCAATGGGCAGCTCATCCCACGAGATCAAGGCTTTAGAAGAAGCCGTCAGCAACAACCAAACGGTGGAAGTCATCGGCCCAGTGTTCACCATCAACGGCACAGTGAGCCTAATCAGCCTGGGCAACGGCGCAAAGCTCCGCGTAGTGCGCTCGGAGTAGTTCAAAACAATCGCTTCTGTTGGCCCACAAGCGCAAATGCACCCGTAGTGCCTGTCAGAGAGCTGTTTGGTTCTGGGACGCACACTTTCCTTCATGAAGCGACTGGCCCTGCTTGCCCTGACCGTGCTTACTGCCTGCTCAACAGCACCAGAGCCTGCGGCCCCCACCCCAGCACCTACTACCAGACCGCCCTTGCTGGGTGCCGCTCCAGATCCGCTGACAGGCTGCTACACCGCTAAGTACACCATGACGTCCGGGGGCGCAGAGTTCGGACGTCTGGTCGATTTCTGTCTCAAAGCGGATGGAAACGGCTCCTATTCTGGTTGGTATCCCTTGCTGATCGTAGGCCCCGGCCACGCCTTATTGTCAGCCGAAGTCACCAACAACACCCTGGATATTGAGGTCACAGGTTCAACGGGCGGCGGAATAGGCACCCGATATCTCAGGGTGGAGATGACGTTTCCACTCGGTACGCCCATAGGCCCGCCCACTACGGGGACGTTTTTCATCAATGAAACCGGCAGTTCTGGTGCAGGAACCGTTCTCCTCATCCCCGACCCCACAAGACAACCTTAAAACGAAACACGGAATGCTGATACTCGAACAGATGTTTCGTGTCAGACATGGGGTCGCTCCTTTGATTGCTGGTGGTGGTCGGAGGGCATGGAGTTGCACCGTGCCAGCGACGGGGGTGAATTCGCCTGCTTCCGCGTAGGCCTCTGATGCTGCGCCCGCCACCGGAGGGGATGGCTGAGGCGCGGGTATGGGGTAAGGCTCAACGAAAAACCGCCCGTTAGGGCGGCTAAATTGGTCTTTTCGTGGAGCTTACAAAAACGTTAACAGCTTTGGACAGAATTAACAAGTGGAAGTTGTGAAAGCTCCTGCTTGACCTGCTGCAGCGGCCCTTCTGCATACACATCCCCCAACCGCACGGCCAGTGTCAGGACAGCCACGCCATAACGTAAGGCCCGTTCGCGGTGCTGTGACCACGACGCACCGCGCAACAAGCTCCCCATGCACGTACTCTGCTCACGCCGCAACTTGTCCAGCATCTTGCCGAGTTGCCGGGCCTCGGGCACCCAAGAGAGACTCATCTCCGTAATGATGCTGCCCACCTCACCCTCAGTAAATTCACCAACGGGTGTTTTCAGGTAGCGAAGTGGCGCAGGCGCGTCACCTGAAGTCAGAAAGTCCAGATCAGAATGCGGCTCATAGTGGAAGCTGCTGAGAATCTTGACCACACGCACGTCCCAAATGTAGAGCGCGTTGTACCACTGTTCAGCATACAGGCGGGTGTCCCGGCGTTCGGTGCGTTGCGCGGTGAGTTTCTCGATTTGCTGACGGCCCCGGCTGACACCGATGGGCCGCTTGGCTTGGCGTTGCTTCAAGTGCGCCTCCTGTGGGCGGGGAAGGGTGAGGGTCATCGGTGAACCTGTTGACGGATGTGCGGCCTACCGCTCCCGCTCACTCCTATACGCTGAAGCCGATGCAGGCTCTTCGACAGTACTTTCAAACTGAGGCCAGAAATTGGTGGGGTACCCCTGTGATCAATCAGTTCTTGATCCTGCTCAGTTCCATCTTTCTGCTGCTGAGTTGGGTGGAGGCGGTGATGCCTGGGGGCCCTCCAGGCATCACCTGGGGAGACCTGTTTACGGCCTTGTTTGTAATTTGTTTCGCGCTCAATTCGGCTTTGGAGGCTAACCGAACGCCGACGTCCAAGCGTCGACGAGCCTTCATCTGGGGTTGTTTTGCGTTCGGCTTGCTGTTCATGGGTGCCGTACTGTTCGCTCTCTTGTCGCGTTCCTAACACCTGTTCACTCATTTCAGTTCCTCCCGTACAGCACGTCTTCCAGACCCAATTGCCGCAGATAGTGCGGTTCACAGTCCTTGATTTCCAGATACCCCTGCTTGCGTCGTTTCAGGGCCGCTATGACGCGGGCACGCTCTACCGGGTCTTCTAACCCCGCCAGTACCGCCTGCACCCTCAGCAGGGCTTTGGCGAGCCGCTTGCGCTCACGGGGTCTCACAGCTGTTCCTGTTTGCCCTTGTCAGAATGACGTGAGGGCCAGCCTTCCAGACTGGTGGGATGCACAGCAAAGTTCTGATCTTGGGCACCATGCATCACCTGCAAGGACAACGCCCAGATAGCTCGGTCTTGGTCGGCGACCTCCAAGACGCCCTCTACAAACGGGGCATCACTTGGGGACGGGGCACGATTCAAGCCTATTTGAGAGAACTGGCCAATGAAGGGGTTTTGGAACGACTGGAGCTGAATGTGTACCGCTTGAAACCCACAGATAAACCCTAAGCTGAGCTTCACTCCACTCCAAACAGTGTCTCAGTCAAGGGCGTGATCTGCACCACGACCCGCCCACCTGGATGCACCGGGGCACGCCGCACGATCAGCACATCAATCAGCGAATCATCCGCCCACACCTTTGCGTGAGTTAGGGCATCTTCTAGGGCCTTAGGAATGTTGCTGAGGTCGCGTGCTCGTCGATCCGGCGGCGAGACGATGAGCAGTAGGGCGAGCCGTGCGCCGGGCGGGGTTTTCGGCTGCCCACAGTTCTGCACGCACGAGATGACGGCCTTCCGGTAGTTGCGCCCCTGCTCGCTCAGCAGCACTTGCACGCGGTACGGGATGGCGTTCGGATTCTTAGGCTTGCAGCGCACGAGGATCGAACGCCAGATGCTGTTCAGAGACGGTGGGTAAGGCAGGGTAAAGGTCAGGGTTCCGAGTGGACTTATTTCGGCGTGTTTCGGCTCAGAAGTCCACTCAGGCTGTTTTTCCTGCACTGGGCGCGGCTGCACAAGTGGACTCGTTTGGGGGACAAGCTGCGCCACTTCCACCAGCCCCAACTTCAGCCGGGTGTTGGCCCGCACCTCAGGATCGGCAATGGTGCTCAGATACCGCTCAACATGTGCGAGGCTTGGAAAACGTGCCCGCCATGCTTGCGCATGTACAAGCGCAGTCATCGGCTCACCGGCTGAGGCAGAATGCAGGGATGACGTGCCGTGACGACATTCTTGCTGTGGCTCGCAAGCTGAGCAAACAACAAGCAGACGGAACGTTTTCCGCACAAGACGTGGTGGCTGCCATGCGAGCCAAAGGCACCCAGCACCTCGACACCACCATTCGGCGGCATGTCGCCAGCGAGATGTGCCAAAACGCGGTCGGTCAGGGTGCAGGCAAATATCCAGACTTGGAACGGGTGGCACGGGGCCGCTACCGCTTGCTGTCGCCTTAATTCTCCTCTCTTCAGGCAAACCTGTTTCTCCTGACCCTCAGGCAGCATGAGAGCATTTCTTCTCGTCATTTGCGCTTCATTCCCGGTCATAACTGCGCCCTACTGCGCTGAAGAAGTGATATGACGGCGCTATGCGCCTCCGCAATTCGGTAGACACAGCGAAGCTCCTGCGACTGAGTCTTTTGGGATCGCTCTTTTTGGGGTTGGGCTGCCTTTTCAGCATTTTTTGGGCGGAAGACTTTCCGGGAAAGGTCACTGCGGCAGTGCTGCAAAGTGTGGGCGTGCTGTTGTACGCCTTGTCCAGCACGCTGGTGCCGAATCGTCCGGGCAAGCGCAACACCCTCTTGCGGATCATTCCTTGGCTCCTGCTGTTGGTTATGGTCGGTGGTCAACTCAACTGGCTGTGGTTTGAGTGGCTGGGCCCGCGTGGTTCGGGCCTCTAAGGCGGCGAAGCTCACCCCTTGACCTCTTCCACCAAATTCAGCACGGCTTTCTTCAGATAAGGGGCCGTATCGCCGTAAGCAACAGTGGCGTGCGACTCCGAATCGACGATTAACGCCTGCACCTGAGCATTGCCACTGCTGTCCTTCTTGACCACGATCCGAAGCTCTTGGGTGTCGGTGAGCTGCTGTTCGGCATAGCTCACACACCAGTCTGTCCAGCCGCCTTTGCCCGTACTGTTGCTCTGCTGAATGCTGGTCTGGATGTGGTTCTCTTGCCGCTTCAGACGCTCAAAGGTTCCGGTGGTGACGTTCTCAGCCAGTGCGACGGCCCGCTGCTCACCGGTCAGGGTGTGGAAGGGCACCTCTGTGCCGGTGTCCGGGTGGGCCACCGTAGCGTGCGCGTCGATGGCGGCGGCCACTTCTGCCGCTGCCCTGACCTGGCTGGTGGTGGGCCGTTCGTTCCCAATGGCGGCCTTCAGGTACGTGGCCACGGCCACCTGCATTTCTGGCTCCAGCGTGGCCACCACTTTGGCCGCATCTTTGTACTCGCGGGCTTGGCGTTCGTTCTCCGGTTGTAAACCAATGGTTGTCAAAGTGTGGCTGGTTTCTGCCGCGTCCATGAGTTGCTGCGCCCGCTGGCGAGACCAGCCCCAGACCTGCTCACAGTAGTCACCGAAGGTCTTGTGAGCCTCGCGGTACAGGCGGCGGTCACGAATGCTCAGCAAGGCTTCTCCGACAGTCACGAAGCCCTGCCAGCCCTGACGCACCACGGTTTCCAGCTGGGCAAGCTCAGCCCGTTCTTCAGGGGCAAGTTGGATCACAGGCTGTTCCAAGGTGCTGATCACAGGAAGTCTTCCCAGCCGTATGCGGCGTACACGGCAGCACGGTACTTGGCGTAAATGGCGGTGCTTGCATCCCGCCGCTCCTGTTTACTCAGCCCCCGAGGCAGTGAATGTTTCATCTCCCAGTCGAACAGCGCGTCCAGATGGTGCCGCCACAGCTCGTCATGGGTCATCGTGGCCGCGTTAGGGTGACCTGTGATCTGAGGTGTGAACCCGTCAACGTAGGCGCGAACAGCCTCAGTGTTCTGCGCCTTTCGGGTCTCGGCGGCTTGGTTAGCGCTGTCCTGGCGAATGCGGGCAACGTCTTGGGCACGGGCGAATTGCCCAGTGCTCTCTGTCTTCAAAACGCGCTCTTCCAGATACAACTTCACGGGCGCATCAACGGGACGGTTCCGACTGCCGACGCGCATCTCGTTCTGGCGCACACGGTCATGCTTGCCGAGGAGGTCACGGATCATGGCGGGCGTCCAGCCGCGTTCCTTCAGTTGTTGTGTGGTCAGGGTGGGTGGTTTGGGCATGGGAATCTCCAGGAGGGCGGGCGCAATGACCCGCCCCGGTGTGTTTAGGCGCTGGGTTGTGTGCCGAAGCCGTCGCCGCCATCCGTGGGGAACGGCATGTCTTCTTCCACATCCAGATCCGGGCCAAGCGGGATGTTCGGGGCAGCGGGTTCGGGCTGATCAAACAACGCTTTGGTGTCTTTCAGCACGTCCGCCACGTCCTCTTTCACCTGCTGTTCGGCCTTCAGTTCGCTCTGAATGCTTTCTTCCAGAGTGGGCTGATCGGACACGCGGCATTCCAAGCAGTTGCTGCTGTTCAGAATCGTGTCCACACTTAGCCCCGCGTTCTCCAAGGCGTCGAAGGCTACCCGTGTGGTGCAGGTCACGGCCCCGTCGTCATCAATCGTGATGTTGCCGCGCAGCGTCACGGGCAGGTACACGCTGGGCAGGTGCTCACCGTCCAGGCGGGGCGTGACTTCCAACTTGATCTGCCCGCCCTCTGCCGCTGCGCCCTTCAGGGTGGGCACGTCGGCCAGCTCAAACTTGCGCTCCGGACGTGCGCCGGAAGCGAAAGCCCATTTCACGTCGGCCACCCAGCCGTTATCGCGGTCGTCTTTGATGGCGATGGTGCGGGGCGTGGTGCTGTAGATTCCGTAGCTTTTCGTGGGCATGGTGGTTCCTCCTGTGAAGGTTTAGAGCAGGGCGTGTTCGGCGGCGAGACTCTGAAACGTCGCGCTCTCGGCATGGAATTTGAGTTTGGCCGTCACCTTGCGCGGCCCCTGGCGCTGCTTGCCGATGATGATTTCGGCCACGCCCAGATCAGCTGTATTGGGGTTGTAGTACTCATCCCGGTAGACAAACAGGATGTTGTCGGCGTCCTCTTCAATCCGACCGCTCTGGCGCAGGTCAGCCATTTCAGGCCGCTTGTTCTGCCGCGCTTCCAGCGAGCGGTTCAGTTGGTGCAGCACCAACACGGGGATGTCCAACTGGATGGCAAGGGTCTTCAGGCCGCGCGAGATGATGCCCAGCTTCTGGGTGTCGTTCTCATCGCCGTCCCGCCCCGGCACGCTGATGAGACCCAGGTAATCAATGACCAGGAAGTCCAGCCGCCCGGCGTCTTTGAGGTGGCGGGCTAGTCGCTCCACAGCGGGCAGCGTGGTATCCGGCTGATCCATGTAGGCGGGCAGATTGCGGGCCGCACGGCGTTCAGCCGCAGCTTCCAGTCGATCCAACTGGGCAGAGGTGGCTTGCCCATTCAATGCTTCCTTGAGGGGCACACGGGCCGCGTGAGACAGTTGCCGCACCGCGATCTGGCTGGCCTTCATTTCGAGGCTCAGCACTTGGACATACCGCCCACTCAGGGCTACCCGCTCTGCAATGCCGATGGCCAGAGAGCTTTTGCCCATCGAAGGCCGCGCTCCAAGCACCGTCAGGCTGCCAGGGTGGAACCCGCAGAATTCGCTGTCCAGATCCGGATAGCCGGTGCGCAGGGCGGGACTGTGGCCCGCTGCGAGTTGCCGGACGTATTCCAAAGCTCCTTGATCCGCTGCCGCCCCGGTGACGATGTTGCTGGTGACGCGGGCGGCAGGCGTGGGCACATTCGCCAGGAAGTCTTGGATGGTTTCAGTGGGCTGGGGATCCATCCCGACCCCGTAAATCATCGCGCTGGCCCGTCCCGCGTGGGTCAGCAGCAAGCGGCGGGCGTACAAATCCCGCACCGTGTGGGCATATTCGGCGGTGCGGTAGGCGTAGGGCACGCTCTCACCCAACCCGATCAGGTAGGTCAGGCCACCCGCTTCGTCCAGAGCGTTGCGGCCACTGATCCGGGCGGGCAGACGCTCCAGGTGGCCAGAGAGGCCCACCAGATCCAGCCCTTTTCCAGCTTGCATCAGCGCGTGCATCGCCAGCCAGATGATCCGGTGGCTTTCGCGCTGGAAGGCTTCAGCAGGCAGGTCGCTGACGTGCCGCCATTGCTCGTTGTCCAGCAGCACGCCGCCCAGCACGGCCACCTCCGCGCGGTCATCATGGGGAGCGATGCGTGCGCCCAGTTGATCGACGGTGGTCATGCGCGGAGCACCTCCACGGTTTTGCCGATCAGGGCGAGGGGCACGTAGCCACGGGCATCATCTTCAGCGTCGGTCACGGCGTCGGCATGGTCAACGCGCTCCACACGGGCGATCACGCCGTCCGGCCAGCGCAGCAGGTCGCCTGCTTTGACGCGGGCAGCGGGAACGATTTGGGCAGGGGCAGCGGCCTGCACGTCCAGCTCATAGCGGGCCTTGAGGGCTTCCGGCCAGGGCTTGCGGGCATCGCGGTCGAGCAGGTCGGCAAACACGAACATGCCTTTGGAACCGGGCAGGGTCGGGGCGAGCACGTAGGCCAGCCGCAAGAACGCCTCGGAGTAGTCCCGGTGCCAACGGGCCAACTCGCTGCGGTAGCGGATGACGAAGCTGCCGCCCGCAATGTCGCGGAACAGAACGACGGCGGCGTGGTCATCCCCGTGATGCTCGGGGCGGGGGGCAGGGGGGGCGCCGCGGAACTGGGGGGGATGGGGGGCTGCTGTTTCGATCCTCGCGCCTTGCCCCGCTGTTTGAATTCTTTCCTGAACAGGAGCAGGAACCGGAGAGGGCAACGCCCCGCCTTCTTGGGGTTCAGGGGTGGGCTGGGCGGGTTCCGGTGAGTGAACAATGACCCCGTTTTCCCCTTCTTTCCTTCCTTCCTCTTTATTCCCTTTATTCTCTTTATTCAGGGAAGGGTTTTCTTCGTGCTGAACAGCCTTGAGGGTAGTTTTCACGCGAGTAGATTTGTGCAACGGGTGCGCAATCTTCGCGCAAGCGCCGCGCAAGCAGTGTTCCCCGCCTGCACTGAGGATGTGCCCCGAATCGGCCAAGCGCTTCAGGCTCAGTTGGGTGGTTCGCAGGTCAATGCCCAGCTCTCCGGCGATCTGCCAGGGCTTGAAGGTACTGGCTTGATAGAGGCGGCGGCGCCCGAGGTAGCAGGCGATCTTGATGTCGCTGGCTAGGGTCATGTTCTCGATGGCATCGAGCAGCCAGTTGGGCATCATGGTGTCTTCGCCGCGCTTCATTGCAGCCCGCCCAGTGTGGTCATGTAACCCGCGTTGCAGACCACCGTCCACAGTTCCCCGATCTGGCTGGGGTCTTCAATGACGGCTGTTCTGAGGGCTTCGGAGAGCTTGCGGATGGTGTCGTCATCCAGGGCTTGCAACCCTTCCAGCCGGAATTCAGGAGCGCGGGAGTTTTCGATCTGGTAGAGGGCGCGGAACTCGGCGGGGTCGGCAGGGAAGGACTGAGCTGCTGCGCCTTGCAGGTAGCCGTACTCGACGGAGTTGAGGCGGGGCAGTTCGGTGGTCATGCCTTCACCGGCAACCATTTGTCTGGCGTACAACCGCAGCTGCAGTGGGGCGTGGCTTCCGGCTTCTCCAACTCGCCATGCGCCATGTGGATTGGAGTGACGACGCGGTTCTTGCCCGTGCCGCGCACGTTGGGCAAGAAGCCGTCATGGGCCTCCCACCCCAGCCGGCACTGAATCATGCCGTGCTGGATCGGGACGCCGTGACGGCACGTTCCGCAGGTCTGGGCAGTCATGCCATCCCCCTTAACAGAACGGAGAGGCATTCATTTCGACCCAGGGGGAAGGCGCTAGCGTGACTCGTATGCTGTCCATCCACCGCAAAACGTTTCCCAAAGGGCAGACCATCCCGGTGCCCCACTACCGCATTGACGGCTTCGATGGCAAAAGTCTCACCTTGCTTCAAACTCCCCACCGGGTCGAGGTCGATTTCAGCAGGTTCGATGGGTACTCCATTGCGCGTGCCACAGGGGTACAGCCCGAAGGCTGGGAGATTCACGGCTTGATCGCGCTGGACGCTCAGCCCTTGGCAACGGCGCTGGATCAAGCCCTGGCGGCAGGAAAAGCCCGACGGTTCGGCACAGTCTTGAGAGACGCTTGGTATTTCGTCCAGCCGATTGAGCGGCACTTCACGCCCCAGGCTGGGCAGCAGGTGGTTGTAGGTCTGTACCGCTAGACCCCACACCCCTGACCAAAGCAGGAGAGGGATCACGACGCAGCCACCTTGAATTTGGCGCGGGCTTCGGTGAGGCACTGGGCACGCTCATCGGGGTTCATGGCGCTGAAGCTGTCCAGCAGCGACACGGCCTGCGCTTCAGTCAGGTTGTTGGTGGCGATGGGCGTGGCGTGGTTGAACATGTACCCCCACAGCGCGTACCGCTCGACACTACTGACAGCGCCACTGGCTTTGGCGACGGCCTGCAATTGCCCCCGCTGCTCTGGGGTGAGCATGGCTTCAGCAGTCATGAGCGCAGCTTCCTCGCCGTACCAGACGGCGTTCAGTTCCCCGCCTTCACTCAGGTGAATCAGGTCGAAACGCAGGCTGTCGGCCTGGTCGTCATCGGTGCGCCAGTTCGGGTAGCGCAGACCCAAGGGGGAAAGAGCATCTTCCAGACCTTTGGTTTTGCAGGCCTTCCACATCTGGCGAATCTCGCTGCGCTTCCGTTCCCACTCGGCGGCGACTGGATCCAGTGCGGGTTTGGTTTCCTGAACAGGCGTCTTGGGTTCAACGCCTGCGCTCTGGGCCACTTCACGGGTCACGTCTACGGTGCGGCTGGGCTGAGGGGCAGGAGCGGGGCTAGCGTTATCCGCCTGCGCCATTTCATCCCCGGTGTATAGCCCAGACAGATCATTGGGGAACGCGCTCCGGAGTGCCTGTGCTTCCGCGCACTTGGCGATCATGACGTCCGGCATCTTCAGCCACAACCCCATCAGCACCCCGTCCCGGTTGCGGCTGGCATACGCTTCAAACCGCGCTACTGCCCAGAGCGGCTCCGCAAAGCCCCGGCGCAACACGCCCACCTTGGCCGCAGCGGGCGGTTCCTTGTCCAGCCACACGTCCACCCACTTGCCGTCCGGGCCACACCAGAACGGCCCCACCCGGCCCGCATACTGGCCGTGCCGCTCGGCAATCACCCGGAAGCCGTCAATGGCGACTTGGATGGTCATTTTCGTGACCTTCGACCATTGGTTGCCGGTCTTGACGTTCGATTCCCGCATGACGGCGTAGATTTGGCGACTGAAGGGATCGAGGCCCGTGCGTTTGCATTGCTCCACAAACAGGGCCAGCTCGCCGTCACTGGCACCGGGGGCAATCTGGGTTTTGATCAGTTCCAATTGCTCGCGGCTGAAGTCGGTGAACTGGGCCAGCGGCATGGTCTGGGCAGGTTGAATCTGTGATGCCGTCATGCGCGTTCCTCCGAATCATCAATGAGTTGGAAAATCAGGCTGACCAAGCAGGTCACCGCCAGGATCGTCAGCAGGCCAAACAGGAGCCGCACGCCGCTGCTGGCGTCGGGCGTCAGGTTAGGAATCAGGCGGTAGGCTCCGATGTAGCAGGCAAGGCAGATCAGGGCGCGAATCATGCGCGGGCCTTCCGGTTCAGGCGCTTCTTGGCCGCCGAGGCGAGCACCAGCAAGACGAACACGGGTGTCAACAGCAGGTTTTTCATTGGGCACACTCCGAGAGGCTGACCAGCAGGTTGTGGCGCATTTCGTTAGAGATTCGGAGTTGCCGGGCCAGAAACTCACGCTGGGGTTCATCAGGCGTGCCCATGAAATCGGCGTGCCGGTTCTGGATGTCGCGGTGCTCGGCGTACAGGTAGCCCCGCAACTCGTCGACAGACGGCGAGGGCGCGTCAGTGCGGCGACGGTGCATCACAGTGCCCCGGCCTTCAAGCTTTCCCGCAGCGTCTGGCAGGCGTGAATCAGCTCACTGAGTTCAGCCAGATTCAGATTGATCGTCGCGCCGGGAACGTAGATACGGGCGGGGCGCTCGGTGTTGCTGGGGTCGTGTTCGACATGGGCGACAGGTGCGGCGCTGTAGACGGGGATGGAGAAGGGCGCTTGGTACACGGTGGCCTGTCCGGTGCCGTTGCAGTAGAGGCAGGCGAGGGGAGCGTTGTCTTCTCCGGCGTAGAGCGTGCCGACGCCGTCGCAGTCGGGGCAGTTGGCGCGGGTCATGCCAGGACCGCCACAACCGTGCTCACCAGGGCGGTCAGGCCCACAACCCAGCCCACCACGGGCTGAGTCAGTGCCACGGTGAAGGCCATCTGGATCAGAGGGGAACGCAAGCTCATGCCGACGCCCCAGAGTGGAGTTCACGCTCAGCCGCCGCGAGTTGAAGACGCTGCTCGAATTCAGCGCGAACCTGCTCCCACGTCTTCACCATGTCGTTCCCGCGTTTGGTGGCCCTGCGGCTGCTGACGTCCAGCCACAAAATGCCCTTCCGTACGTCAACTCGCTTCCTGACTTCAAAGCCGATGCGCGTGAGGGTACCCGCAATGCCGTGTGCCAGACGTTGGCTGCCTTCATCATCAACATTGAATTGCAGCAATTCCACTTCAGCCACCAGCATCAGCAAGGCGGTGAATTTGGTCTTGCACTCTGGGCCCAGTACACCGAGGTAGGGCACGACTGTGCCAGGGCGAATCAGCGGGCGGCCACAGTGGGCGCACTTCTCGGCTTGGGCCGTCAGGAGAAGGTGGCTCTGGAGATGGGATTGCGGTACACTCTGGCTAGTCATTCCTTTCTCCCTTTGCCCCCGGCCTTGTCTCCGGGGGCGTTTTCATGGCGTTTCAGACAGAGCTGGAGACAACGCAAACCGCGCCGCACAGCGTTAGAACCGTGTGGTCTGTAATTTGCGTTCCTTTAACGGTCGGGCGGGCAAGATACAAAAGAACCCCTCCAGCTACTTGGGCTTCCTGCTACGACTCCTCGTTTCTCAGGCGGGTGGAGTCGGCAGGTCTAGAAGTTGTGAATCAGGTCAGCCCGTCTTCTGGGCGGGCTGCTCGTGACGTGCCTCGGCGGGCGCGGTGGGAGTGGGGTTGGCGTTGTCGGACATGGGGCAGGGGAGAGCACCTGCCAGCAAGCGGCGCACCAGGGCGTTGCGTGCCGGGTCATGGGTAACGGTGACGGTGGGTGGGACGGGGAGAGTCATGCGGATTTGTCCGTTTGTATGGATGTGTTTATATTGACAGGAAAAAAAAGAGCCTGGACGGATACGCTAAGCGCCAAAGCAATGGCCTCTGCAGTCTTAGTTTCCGTGCCATTGACGTTGCCCAGCTCGTGAGCACGAATAGTCAACGAGGAGACGCCAGATTTTGCGGCCAGTTCGTCACGCGACAAACCCCGCTCCTCTCGTAGTCGTTTGATTTCGCTCATTCGCATATTGCCAGAATATAAGTTTATCCGTACATTGTCAATGTACGGACATCGGTAAAACCTGTCTACACGGATGTGTCTTTAGACGTTCTGCAACTAAATCCGTACATTGAGCGTAGTACGTTCAGTATGTACGCACTTACCCATATGGCGACCCCAAAGGCAAAACCAACGAAGACAGCCCCGCCCTCATGGGCGCTGAGGTTGAAAATGCGCCGTTTGGAGCTGGGCAAAGGGCAAGAAGACATCGTGGCTGCTACAGGCGACCTGATGACTCAAGCGTGGGTAAGTGATGTCGAACGTGGCAAGGTTGATCTCAATAATGCTGGTTTTGGCAAAGTTGTTGCCTTAGCACGCGCGCTCGACTGGACATTGATTGATATGCAGCACGCGCTAGGCGTTGACCTCGGCATTACTGAGCTCACCCCAGTGGGTGCAGCTGACGAGGAAATGCCCGTCTACCTGCTCTCCAGCATCGCGCAGCCCACGCCCACCCTGCACAGCTACGAAGGGTTCGAACTGGACGCAGGCGAAGACCCAACGAAGCTGCTCATTGTCCTGGCTGACAACACCGACATGGAACGTCCCGGTGGCCGGAGTATCCACCCCGGCGACGCGGTATTTCTTCGCACCGATTTGACCCAACTTGAAGAAAGGCAAGGCTACGCTATCCAACACCAGGGGCGCGTGCTCCTGCGCCGTTACGAGGTGCTGGGTGGCGTGGCCTTCTTTACTGCTGATAACCCTGCACTTGCTCGTGAATTGATCCCTATTTCCGACGCGGTAGTTCTTGGCCGCATTACTCGAGTCGCCAGCGACTATCGCCCTGACCAACTGAACTAAGGAGAAGTGCCCACCTTGACTCTCTCGCCTCTAATCACACCCTTCAATTCTGCCCCACACAAAAGACCCCTCAAGGTTTCCGGTCTGATCTATGCCAGCCCAGCGGATGCAGGCACGACAGACGATGTGTGGACGTTCGCCGGGCGGCGTGGCCTGCGCCTCACTCCTACCCAGCGGCGACCTGGAACTCAAGCATTTTTCGTAATTGGTGGCAGCATGGCCCCGACGATTCCAGACCGCAGCATTGTCTTGGTGGATCCGAATGATGCGTTCAGTACGCACCGGCCCTGTGCCTTTCTGACGCCGCACGGGATTATTGCCAAGCGCCGGGACACGGTACGCGGGCGCCCTGCGCTGGTCAGCGATAACAAAGACGTGGAGCCGATCACACAGCTGGCAGACATCCGGCCACTGGGGCGCATCTATGCCGTGTACTTGGGGCCGTACAGCGTGCAATGGGTGGGATGAGGAGAACTATGAAAAAGCTACTGATTGTGCCTCTGCTGGCCCTTGCCAGCTGCGCCCCCACTGTGACGGGAACGCCTACGTATACCGATCAGCAGGCCTACAGGGGGACTTGTGCTGCCGCTTTGGATGAAGTGGCGCGGGTGGCTCCCTCGCTGCGGCCTGCCTCATTGGGCGGGGCAACGATCTGGCCTCTCTACATGGTTGCCAATCGCACGGCCACAAGTTTGACCGTGACCAGCACCCCCACCGCTTACTCAGGGGTGTTCGGGGGTCTTACGCCGGTTAACAACAGCACCAGCAGTCTTTGGACCTGTACTGAAGTCCCAGGCCTAGTTACTTTGAGCGTGAGTAGTACCGGGCAGGGTGAAGAGCTCGCGCGAGCATCACATACGGCCCTCTTCGGGGCTATCACCCTGCCCAAATGATCAAGGCACCTGCAGACGCTGAGGGCTGTTTTCAGGTGACGGGATTCCCTTCCATGCGGATCGGGTGGTTGTAGCCGATGACCGAGGGACGTGCGCTGGGGCTGAGCTGGGCAAACTTGCCCGCTCGTGGGCATCAGACGTGATAGGCCAAGAGGATCACCCCAAGGAGATGTCATGACCAGCAATTCACACATCATCGCTCAGGTGTCCTACAACGGCCAAAGAGGATTCACGTTCACAGACGCCATCGAACTGATTTCATTTGGGCGCGGGAGCTACGAGTGCACCATCAAGAAATCGGCTATTGAAGCCGTTGAGTACAGAATCTTCCGCAATTACTGGCTGTTGGCCCTTGCCATTTTTTTCGTGGCTTTTGGTCTGAGTGGTGTAGCTGATTCATTGGTTGCCCTCTACGCCTACAGCTATGTCTTACCAGACGCCATTGCCAACAATCCGAGGAGCGGTGGGCTTGCTTCGTTTGCCCTCGCCCTCGTCTTTCTCCTCTTCTTCTTTTACCCGAACTCGAAGCTGGTCGTTCACGCTGGAAGCTACAAATGCGTGATTGATGGCCCCGACGAGAAGCTCATCAGAATTGCTGCACGCCTGCACCTATGACCGGGATCTCTAGCGATGTCTACTGATAGTTGACAGGGTGAACTACTGGCAGAGCGGTGTTGGGCGTGTGCTGGGGCTGAGGGTTTAAAAGGAGACATATGACAAGACATCTGCTCATCCCACCGAGACGGTTTTTGACCGCGTCCATCTACAACGGCGTGAAAATGCCTGGCTCCTCCAAAGCTCAGTTAGTTGTGGATGCTTCCACTCTGCCGCAAGGATGGATTGTTAAGTCGTTGAATAGTGGGCAGGGAAATGGGCCAGGGGAGATTCCTGGTGACCAAGCTGCGTTCAACGACTATGTAGGCAGTCGCCTTGCGGAGGCCGCTGGCTTTAGCGTAGGTGAGGTTGGGATCATGCTAGTCGATGAGGAATTTCTCAACGACTACCCCGAGCTTCGAGATGCGAACCATGGCTCATTTACAGCGGGAGAACACTTTGCTGTGAAGTACTATCCTGGCTCACAAACACTAGAAAATTACTTTTCTCCTCTCCTTCGCGCCGAGCTTAGGGCAAAGTGCGTTAATCCCTCTACAGCCAATCAAGCGGTTGCCTTGGATTCGGCAACGGCGAATTGGGATCGATCTATTCCGATGAGGGATATAGCCAACGAAAATCCCGGAAATCTTCTATTCAGGCCCAATCCAAATGGCACTGGCATACTCATGACCTTGATAGACCATGGCTATTGTTTTGGAGCAAAGTGGGACAACAAAATCCCACCTGTCTGGCCGAATAGCATTGGCGCTTGGCCTGATGAGGTCTTTGGGATCTTCAAAACATTGGCGTTGATAAACTTTTATGATCAAGCCGAGGTACTGGCCCATCTGAGTAGTCTTCAGCGCCTCACTGTGGGGGATGTAAACTCAATTGTTCAAGAGGTTCCCGCTTCATGGTTGGGTTTTACCAACACCCATGAATTAGCCCAGCTTGTGAGTGCCCTCACGGCGAGAATCGCCAGGTACGCTAGAATCATAACTAGCCACTATTCTTCTGTTCACGCCCACGCTCTGGTGAAAGTATGACGCATGTACCCCCAACCACTTCTCTTATCCAGCCGCGCGAAGTCATCGCCGTGGAGGGCTTACCTGCTCTTTGGGGCGAACGGACATACATGCGCATCATCCAGTACGTCCCTAACGAACTCAGGGATGAACGAGTGAATATTGGTATTGCTCTCCAAAATCCCAGCCACGGCTACGCGGGTGTTCGGGTACGCCCCTACATGGATTCTCTTTTGCAGGCTTTGTGGCCAGCCATTGATGCTGAGATTGTTCGGTTGATGGTCAAAGAGATTGAAGAGTTGTTGAAGCCTTTGAATAGGGCTACCCGTAAAGGGCCACAACGTCTATGGACAGAGGCCTACGACGAGAGAGCTATTCCAACCTTCCTCGACCGTTTCAATCAAACGTATGGGTCTATTCGAATTGCGGAGAGCAAACCTGTACGTGTTTCAGAAGGGGAAAGCTTTAGGGAAAAGCTCAACCAACTATTTGAACTTTACATTCGAGTGGATGATGGGAAACAGAAGAGAAATAGCATAACTAAGGAAATAATCCAATTTCAAGTTGGGAAAGAGCTTGACCGAAGAGGTGCTGTTTACACACAGCATGCTGTCATCCGAGGAGAGTTTTTTGAAAACAAGTTCGATGTTGCGAGACACAGGATTGATGCCGTCGACAGTCTTGCGCACATTATTTCTTTTGATTTGAAGAACGTTGACCCTGCAACGACTCAATCTTTACGCCTTCTACAATCCCTTGGTGACTTGAAAGGAGCTGATCCAAGACTCCTTGAAAAGTATGAGTTTGGGGTCTTCTTGCAAGCACCTATTCATCATCGGCAACATCGAACCGCCTATGAAGATGCATTAAAGGCTCTGAGAACAAAATTCAAGGTGTTTCAAAATACAGACGATGAGCCTGCATTGGTACAGGCGACTGTGAAATTTGTTGACAGTATCGCCAGCGATGAAGGTTTCAGTGCCGCTTGATATGGCAGCGGCATAACCCCTCATGACTGCTGATATCAATAATTTGACAACCAATGGTTGACACCCCATGACCTCCCACCAAGCTGCTGGCTGCATTCGCGTCAGTACCAAAGAACTACGTGCTAGCCTAAAAAAGCTAAGCCCCGACGCAGTTCGTACCTGCTCGGGGCGTGGCGAAGCACATTGGGGGTGCTACGCATGGACGAAGTTACCACGCGGGTTTGCTGTCGCTGTGGGGAGTGGAAGCCCGAGACCCCGATTTTTTTCAGCTTTCGAAAAAATCGGGGGACGTTCAATTCATTTTGCAAGGTCTGTAATGCGGCCCGGAGCCGGAAGTTCCGAACAGAGAATCCGGAAGCTGCACTGGCTATTCGCCAGCGTTATGCCGAGAAGCATCCTGAACGTGAAAAGGAACGTCACCGTGCTGCGCGTGCAGCCAATCCGGAACATCACAGAGAGAAGGTTCGGAAGTCTTACCAAGAACATTCAGAGAAACGCCGGGCCGCTCGGCGGGCCTACCGCGCGGCCCACCTCGAAGAAGAACGCGCCCGAGACCGTGCGTGGAAGTACAAATACCCTGAACGATATGCCCGGGCCCGCATTCGTCGTGCCCAGCTGGGCGCTGAGAAAAGAGCAGAGCAGTACGGCGTTGTCATTGAAGCCGTCGACTACTTTGCCGTTCTTGACCGTGATGGTATGCGGTGTCATATCTGCGCCCAGGACATCACAGAGGGCTGGTTGAGCTTTGACCACATCATCCCCCTCAGTAAAGGTGGACCTCATGCCTTCCAAAACGTCGCCGTCGCCCATTACGTTTGCAACCGACGCAAAAACACTACCGTTACCGTATAGCAAGCAGGCCGTAGGTGCGATTCGGGTGTCTACTGACCAACAGGAAGACCGTCACGGCCCCGAGCGGCAACGGCGAGACATCGAGCGCGAGGCAGCCTACGCTGGTCTTACGCTGGCGCACTGGCTGGAAGAATCCGTCAGCGGCGCGAAAGGCGCACGGCAACACTCCAACGCTTACTACGATCTGGCGCGGGACAATCCCGGCATGAACTTCATTTTCTCTGCCTCGAACCGGGTGGCGCGGCATGTGGAGATCATCGTGGGCATTGCCCGCGAGCTGCAAAAACTGGGGGCTGTGGTCTGGGTCTCCGGTATCGGCAACCTCAGCCATCCGCGCAACTGGAAGGAATTCTTACGTGACGCCGTAGATGCCGAGTCCGATTACACGAACATCGTCCGGCAGCTCACCGATGGGAAACGGGATAAAGCTCAGTTGGGCCACTGGGCACAGGGCCGCGTCCCGTGGGGCTACAAGCTGGCCCGCGATGAACGGGGGATTTCTACGCTGCCCGTTATCGACGAAGCGGCGGCGCGGGTAGTTAGGCGGGTGTTTGAGGTGTATACGGTACACGGGGGCAACCTGCTGACGGCACGGCAACTCAATCTGGAAGGGTTGACGACGGCAGAAGGGAAGGCGTGGGGTGTCTCCGCGGTGGCCTCGCTGATTCGCAACGAGCGGTATACCGGCAGAGCGGAGTTTTACGGGCATGTTGTGGAGTACCCGGCCATCATCGATGCGGAAGCGTGGGCAGCGGTGCAGGCCGTCATCAAGGGACGGCGTAAAGGGGAGCGCATGACATCGAGCGAACACCTCCTGACGGGGGTGGCGCGGTGCGGCGTGTGCGGCGGGGCCATGAGTTACGTGCTGAGCAGTGGTGGTGGCCGTGGGCAGGGCAAAGAAGGCAACTATTACCGTTACCTCCGCTGCGCCCGTGTCCCGGAGTGCTCCCACAGCAAGAATTACCGAATGGGGGAGATGGAGGCGGCGTGCTGGACTGAATTCACCCGCACTTTGGCAGAGCCTGACCTGTTGCGGCCGCTGCTCACCGACGCCCCTGCCGCGCCGTCTAATCATTCACGGCGCCTCGCGGAGATCGCTCAGGAGATGGCCGATACCCTGACGCGGGCGGTGCGGTATGGCCTGCCGGATGACGTCGTCTCGGCGGCCCTGAAACCCCTCCAGTTGGAGCAAGAGCGCCTGAGCAGGGAAGATGCGCCCCGGCCTGTGCCAGAGGATGCGCTGACTCCAGAAGTGCGGGAAATTGCAGCGGAGGTGGCCGCTGGGCTTCCGAACCTTAAACCGGAAGGGCGGCGGGAATTGCTGAGGGCGCTCCGGGTTAGAATGTCGGTTCAACCGGGTGGGGCGGTTTTAGTGACCGCGTTAGACCTCCCACGCGCTTAACAGGAGATACACGATTATGGACATGAAGAAATTGATGAAGCAGATGCAGCAGGCGCAGGCCGCCGCCGCCAAGATTCAGGACAACCTCGCCGCGCAGTCGGTGGAAGGCACGGCCAGTGGCCTTGTCACGGTCACGATGAGCGGTCACGGCAAGATCACGGCCCTGAAAATCAAGCCCGAAGCCGTAGACCCGGACGATGTGGAAGCCCTCGAAGACCTGATTTTGGTGGCGATGCAGGACGCCACGGCCAAAGCTGACGCGTTGCAGCAAGACGCCACACGCGGGCTGGGCCTGCCCGGATTTTGAGCGGGCGTCCGGTGGCTAGCAGGGGACAGGCATGAAGTATCCGCCGTCCCTCGTGGCCCTGATCCGCGAGCTGTCGCGCTTGCCGGGAATTGGCCCCAAGAGCGCTCAGCGCCTTGCCTTCCACCTATTTGAGCAACCCCGCGAAGACATAGAGCGGCTGGCTGGGGCGCTCTTGTCGGCCAAGCGTGACCTGCACGTCTGCCCGATCTGCTTCAATATCACCGACGCTGACCGCTGTGACGTGTGCAGCGACTCTAACCGCGATCAAAATCTGATTGCGGTAGTGGAAGAACCCGGCGACGTGATCGCCATCGAGCGTAGCGGCGAATATCGGGGGCTGTATCACGTGCTGCACGGCGTTCTGAGTCCTATGAACGGCGTCGGCCCCGACACGCTGCACATCCGGCCCCTGCTGCCGCGTGTCACGGAAGGCATGGAAGTCATTTTGGCGACCGGAACCACCGTAGAGGGCGACGCCACCGCGCTGTATTTGCAGCGCTTGCTGGAGCCGTTGGGCGCACTGGTGAGCCGCATCGCCTACGGATTGCCGGTGGGCGGCGCGCTGGAATACGCCGACGAAGTGACGCTGGGCCGGGCCATGACGGGGCGGCAGCGGGTGAGTAAGTAGGCGCTTACGTTGTCTCAGGGTCTAAAGGTCTAGGATCCAAGGAAAGTCAATTGCTTCGCTCACTCCCCTCACCCCGCTGTATGAGTAGCGCCCATCTCTGCTCCGCAGCTCTGCCAGTCCCATAAGGGGCGAGGGATAAAAGCTAAGGGCGAGAAGCTTGGTTTGCTCCCTCACCCTTGAGGGGGGAGGGTTGGGGAGGGGGTGAGTGAGCAACGCGATTGCCCTGCTGAGACCCTTCGACCTTAGACCCTTAGACCCGCCCCCACCAACTCCGGCGTATCGTTCTCCTCATGAGCGATACGCCCGATTCTTTTCCTGTCGCACCCGCTGCCGATTGGCTGCTGGCCCCCACCTTGCCGGGGCGCTTTATTACTCTGGCTACCCTGACCGAAGCCCACGCGGAGGCGCTGAACGCCGGAGCCGATGCCGATACGGTAGCGATGTTGGCGCGGGGCGGGCCAGAAGCGGCCACCGTGCAGGCGTGGGCCGAGTACATTACGCGCCTCAACGCCTTACCCAACCGCATCAACTGGGCCGTGCTGTTAGGTGGGCAGGCGGTAGGGCGCATCAGCTACAGCGAAGTGAAGCCCGCAGACCGTTGGATTGAAATTGGCACGATGTTGCTGCCGGGCGCACGCGGCGGCGTGGTGAATCCGGAATCCAAACTGTTGCTGCTGACCCGCGCCTTCGAGGTGCTGGGGGCCAACCGGGTGCATTTCAAAGTAGACGCCCGCAATGCCCGCAGCCTCGCCGCCATGAGGAAAATGGGGGCGGTGGAGGAAGGCACGTTACGCCAATATCAGGTGCGCCCGGATGGATTCGCCCGCGACAGCGTTATGTTCAGTATCTTGCGAGATGAGTGGCACAGCGTGAAAACCCGCTTAGAAGCTCGGCTGGACGCGGCAACTTCTTAAGTCCAGCCTCAGATTGAATGAGAATTATCCCAAGCTTGTCATAACCGACCTGTTAGCCTGAAGGAGCCATGCTTGCCCGTACCCCCTTTGCCGCCCTGCTGACCGTCGCCGCTCTTAGTGCCGTCCCAGCACAGGCTCTAATCGTTCCCATGACCGGCTGGACACCTGTGGCGGGCAACGCCAACGAGTGGGTAGACGGTGCGGGCGCGTGCCTGCTGCGCGAGGAAAAACACGGGCAAGCCTTCCCAACCTTCAAGACGCAGGATCAGGCTCGCGCCTTTGCCCTCAAGCTGCAATCCAAACTCAGCGCCCGCAAAGTGCGCGAGGTGGTCACGCAACCCGTAGACCGCGCCGGGGCATGGAGCATTTTGGCCTCGTATTCCTACGAAGAAGGCGGCGTCAGCTACCGCATCAGCCAGCTTTACCTCAGCGACAGCGGCATTCTGCGAACGGTCACAGGCAGCAGCGCCGAATTTGAAGGCAGTCCGTGCGTGAACGCCATGCGCGAGTTTTTGCGGTATTTGGCAGATTGAGCGTTCTATGCTGCGTGTAAACCCCCCAGTCTGCTGGGCAGCCAGCCCCCCTTAAAGGGGAGCGAAAAAGCACTTGTCCTCCCCCTCTAAGGGGGGCGTTGCGAAGCAACGGGGGGTTGACACGCCAGCGTCACTCCACAACACTAAAAAGCAAGGCCGACGCATATTCCAGCGTCGGCCCTGCTTAATTTAATGCTGTCGCTTACGCTTGTTCGGCGGCGGCCTTCAGCTTGTTGATGGCTTTGGCGAGGCGGCTCTTCTTGCGGGCGGCGGTGTTCTTGTGCAGGGTGCTGCCCTTGGCGGCCTTGTCGATCAGGCTCTCGGCCTTGCTCTGCACGGCGGCGGCGTCGGCCACGTTCTGCTGGGCGGCTTCCACAGCCTTCTTCACGAAGGTTTTGATGGTGCTTTTGCGGCTGCGGTTCAGCATGCGGCGCTTGAGGCTCTGGCGGTGGCGTTTCTGGGCAGATTTATGACGTAGGGCCATGTTCGTTCTCCTTGTTCTCCCGCGTTACAGCTTGTGTAGGCGGGGCGGTTCCCACGCTGGGGAACTCGACGCACCGGGCAACTTCGGCTGCCTTCGGCGCACCCGTTCAGATCATGTTGAATCTGGTTCGGGGTCATCCAGAGTGCCTAGAAATGAATCCGGGGCAAAATGGGCAACTTCGTTACTGTATCCGGTATGGCGGATTCGGTCAAGCGCTAAACTGTCCGGCGTGAGCTTCCGGCCCAAAAAACCACGTCCCAGCCCCAATCAAGGCCGTCTTGACCTAGACGGCGAACGGCCTGTCAAGCCCGCCCGCGTGCCCACCCCCGAAGAAGCCCGCGACAGCTTACTGGCCTATGCTTTTCGCGCACTGGGGGCACGGGCGCTGACCGCCGCCGAACTGAAAGCCAAACTGGAGCGCCGCAGCGACGACGAAGCGTTGGTATCAGAGGTGCTGGAGCGCGTGCAGGAGCTAGGCTACCAAGACGACGCACAGGTGGCGCAGGCCGAAGGAGCGAGGCGTGGCATCGGCGGCTTCCGCGTGCGCCAAACGCTCAAGCGCCGGGGCGTCACAGCCCCGCTGATAGATGAAACCATGCTGGCCCGCAACCCAGACGATGAGCAGGCTTCGGCCACCGAACTGCTGAGCCGCCGCTGGCCTAGTCTCAGCCGCAAGCGCGATCCCCGCTCTAGCGCCTATGGATTCTTGGCCCGGCGCGGCTTTCCCGGCTCTGTTATCTGGAACGCCATCCGCGAGGTCAGCGCCGAACAAATCGACGACGAGGATGCCGCAGAGCCGGAGTTTATTGATGATGATGAGTAAGGCGGTCGAAGGGTCTAAGAGAGGCAAAAACCTTAGACCTTTAGACCCTTTGACCCTTAGACGGCCTTGCGCGTAAACGCCTGCACCGTCAGCCATTTGGCCTGCTTCTGGCGTGCTTGACACCCCCAATCTGGCCCGCGTAAACTGCCGATTGCACCAAAGTGACCCTCACGGGCGCGGCGGGCCGTGGAATCGGGGCGTAGCGCAGCCTGGTAGCGCACGTCGTTCGGGACGACGGGGTCGGAGGTTCGAATCCTCTCGCCCCGACCACGCCGGAAGCCTCCCTGCTCGTGGGAGGTTTTTTTTGTGGCGATCCCGCTTCGGTTATGCTGGACACTGCCGTTGCGTGTCTGCCTTTTCCTTCTTGCCGGAGTTTCACTATGCGCGTGTTTGCCATTGCCGATCTGCACCTTGCCACCGTAACGCCCAAGCCCATGACGGTGTTTGGGCCACAGTGGGCAGGCCACCCGGAGGCAATTTGGGCGCACTGGCACGAACTGGTGCGGGAAGAAGATGTGGTGCTGCTCCCCGGTGACCTGTCGTGGGCCATGCGCCTGCCTGACGCCCTGACCGACCTGAGCGTGGTGGCCGAATTGCCGGGAACCAAAGTGCTGCTGCGCGGCAACCACGATTATTGGTGGCCGACTGCCAGCCGCCTGCGAGCCGCGCTGCCAGCGGGAATGTTGGCTATCGTCAACGATGCTGTACGTGTGGGCAACGTCGTAATCTGCGGTTCACGCGGCTGGACAACGCCCGGACATGAGGCCCTGAACGCCGAAGATGAGCGCCTGCTGACCCGTGAAGCCGAGCGCCTGAGCCTGAGCGTGAAGGCCGCCCACACGTTGCGGCAACCCGGCGACCACTTCCTGATGATGCTGCACTATCCGCCCGCCTCGCCGCCCTACCCGCCCAATCCCCTGACCGACGTGATTGCAGCGGCCCGGCCCGATCTGATCGTGTACGGCCACTTGCACGGCGTTCCACCGGAGCGGGCCATTCATCAAGTGGACGGCATTCCGGCACATCTGGTGGCCGCCGATGGGCTTAAATTTCGGCCCAAGCTGCTGCTGGATACGGGGGACGGAACGTAGAGCGTGGATCGTGGAAAAAACTGTTCCTGCCGTCCATTTTGGGCCAGAATTGCAGATTAACTGAGCAAGAGAACGTGGATCGTAGATCGTGGAAAAAGCCCTGCCTACGATCCACGATCTACGTTCTGCTGTTCACCCTTCCTACTGACCACTACCCACTCACTGTTCCTAGCCAAATACGTTTCCCCACGCGGCGTCAACCGCAGCAGATTTAGGGCCGGGGCCGCTGCCACAATCGGAGTTCCATCGGGAGCGTTGCGGCACAGGCTTTTGAGGGCGCAGGGGCCGCAGGCACAGGCTCCGGCGTCGGGGGCGGCTTCCTGCACGTAGCCGCCTGCAAAGAGGGTTCGCAACATGCCGTCCAGCGCCGCTGAAGTGCTGCCCAAGTCCTGCGCCAGTTCGCTGGGGGTACGCGGCGCACCCGCGATGGCCTGCAAAATGGCGGCCAGTGGGGAAGGGGGGCGGGCGGTTAGGGGCGGCATTTCAAGTCCTCCGGTCTTCGGGAAGGAGATCGTGGAATGTGGAACGTGGAAAAAGCGTGGTGGTGGCAGATTCAAGAATGGCTAAACTCGTCACAGCCATCACATCCACAGCCGCGCCAGTTGATAGGTCAAGAAGCCCATGCCCCACGCGATGCCCATTTGGTAGGCCACCGTAATCCAAGCGATGCGCCGCCCGTGTTCCTGTGCGATGGCTCCCACCGTGACGATACAGGGCGTGTACAGCAGCACGAACACCAAGTAGGCCAAGCCAGCGGCAGGAGTAAAGGCCGCCGCCAAGGCCTGAGCCAGCGGGGTTTTTTGGTCTGCGGTGGTGTCGGTGCCGAGGCGGGGCAGCGCCAGCACAGTCGGAATGGCGCTGACGCTGGTTTTGATGGTGTCCCAAGTGGCGATCACTGCGCCCTGCACGCCCGTCCACAGGCTCAGGGGGGCGGGGGCGGCGGCCTGCTCACCTAAATAGATCTGACCCAGCGTGCCCACCACCACTTCTTTGGCAATAAATCCGGGCACGAGTGCGCCCGTAGCCTGCCAATTGCCGAAGCCCAGCGGCGCGAAAATGGGCGACACGGCTTCCGACACACGGCCAAACACGCTGTCTTGGGGAGCCACAGTGGCAAACTTGCCGCCCGCCACCGCCGGAAGCGCCAGCAGCAGCCACACGCCCGCCACGGTAGCCAGCACCGTTGTTCTGGCACGCTTGGCAAAGCTGGCCGTGCGCCGCCACGCATGTTTCCAGAGCACGCGCCACGCGGGAAAACGGTAGGGCGGCAATTCCAGCAACACGCCGCCGCCCTCTGCGGGAAACGACGTGCGGCGCAGCGCCCACGCAAACGCGAAGGCCACCGCCATGCCCAGAATGTACATGCTCCACACGATCCAGCTTCCCGAACGCGGAAACAGCGCGGCGGCAAACACCACGTACACGGGCAAGCGGGCCGAGCAACTCATGAAGGGCAAAATCATGCTGACCACCACGCGGTCACTGCGGCGCTCCAGCGTGCGGGTGGCGCTCACGGCGGGTACGTTGCACCCGAAGCCCAGAATCAGCGGAATGAAGGCGCGGCCATCCAGCCCCAGCCCGCGCATGATTCTGTCCATCAGGAAGGCGGCGCGGGCCATGTAGCCACTGTCTTCCAGAAAACTCATGGCGAGGTACAGCACCAGCAGGGTGGGCAGAAAACTAAGCACCGTGCCCACGCCGGGAATAATTGCGCCCACCACCAGGTCACGCCCCAGTGGGAACCACGCCAGCGCCGCCGCTGCCCAGCCCGCCAGCGTGGTTTGCAGCGGCCCGCCGATCAGGTCTACAAACGGGGACGCCACGCTAAACGTGAGCCGGAAGACCAGCAGTACCAGCGCCAGAAAAATCGGGATGCCCAGCAGCGGATGCAGCGCCAGTCGGTCTAGCCGCTCCGAGAGGGTGCGCCGCGCTTCGGCACGTGGCACAGCCACACGCGCAAGGTCGCCAGCGCGGGCATAACGGGCCTCGGCAATTTCGATCAGGGCGTCTACACCTTCGGCGTCTAGGGCGGCCAAATGCGCGTCGGCGGCGTCTATCAGCGGGAGGTGTCCCGTGGCGCTCAGGCGGCCCCGCACGCTGGGATCGCCTTCCAAAAGGGCCAGCGCAAGGTAGCGGTGCGCGTGGGGCGGCAGCGTGGGTAGCTCGGCCATGCGCGTGATCAGGTCGGCGGCGGCGGCTTCGATGGCCTGCGGATAGCGCACGCCGATGCCCAGCGTTGCGCCCTTCAGCGCCGTATCCAGCAGCTTGCCCGTGCCTTGCCCCTTGCTGGCTACGGTTTCTATGACGGGCACACCCAGCACCCGCGACAGTGCCGCCGCGTCTACCGTCAAGCCCTTTTCGCGGGCCTCGTCCACCAGATTCAACGCCACTGCTACAGGCACATGAAAATCCATCAGTTGCAACGTCAGGTACAGGTTGCGCTCTAAGTTCCCGGCGTCCAGCACGTTCAGAATCACGTCTGGGCCTTCATCCAGCAGGGCGGTGCGCGTAATCAGTTCCTCGGGTGTGTGCGGGCTGAGGGAATACGCGCCCGGCAAGTCCAGCAGCAGCAGAGGGCGGCCCTGCACGCTCAGCCGCGCTTCCCGCTTTTCTACGGTCACGCCTGCCCAGTTGCCTACCTTCAAGTTGGTTCCGGCCACCGCGTTGATCAGGGTGGTTTTGCCCGTGTTGGGGTTGCCCACCACCACCACCCTCGGCTCGTGGGCGGCCTTCAGGCGGGCCACCGTTTGCAGGCAAGCGGCCTCGTCGGGCAGGCGGGGCAGGGCGGTGGCAGGCGGCACAGTGGTGGTGGGGACGATGGCAGGTGGAACAGTGGCGGTCATTCGCGTACCCGGATGCCCAAGAGATCGGACGCCCGCAGCGCCAGATCGGTACCGCCCACCCGCAGTTCTACCGGATCGCCCATCGGGGCGCGGCGCACCACCATGACCCGAGCGCCCCGCACGAAGCCGAGCTCCAGCAGTCGCCGCCGCAACGGGTGAAGGCGGTCAAGATCAACCACATGGGCGGCCTCGCCGGGGTTCAGTGCATCTAAGGTTCGTTCGCCCATACCCGATCAGTATAGTCAGGTTAATTGGCAAGGCAAGGGACGCAGAGGACAGAAAAAGTAGCGCTCAGCCCCGCAGCGCTACCACCAACGTCACCACCAACGCCGCTAGCCCCATGCCGATGCTGCTGGCGGCTCCCGTCAACTCACCTTCCTCGCGGGCGCGGGCGGTGCCGATGCCGTGTGCGACGGCTCCCAGTGCGATACCACGTGCCAAGGGATGCCGCACGCCTAACCGGGTCAGGAAGGCGGGCAAGATCAGCGCCCCCAACAGGCCCGAAAGCACGGCCAACGTGGCCGCCAGCGCCGGAGTGGCCCCCGTGATGTCTGCCAATTGCAGCGCAACTGGGCTGGTGGCCGGGGCCGTTGTCAACGCCCGCTGTGCATCCGGACTCAGGCCCAGCGCACGCGGGAGCAGGGTATCTACCGCCACGCCAGCCAGTGTGCCCGCCGCCCCACCCAACAACAGCGCCCGCCATTGCCGCGCCAGCAGCCCACGCAAGCGGTGCAGCGGCACGGCCAGTGCCACCACCGCCGGGGCCAAGAATGCCGAGATGAATTCAGTTGCCCGCGTGTACGTGTCGTAGGGCGTGCGTGTCAGCAGCAGCAAAATACCGACTAGAACGGTGGCGAGCAAGGTGGGGTTCAGTAGGGTTCGCAGCAGTGGGCGGGACTGCAAGCGAAGTTGCAGCACCACGCCGAGTGCGAACGCCAGCAGGGTAAGGGCAAACCAGATCATCTCAAGCCGCCTGTGTTCTCCCCTCTCCTGCGGAGCTTTTCAAGTCTAAGGGGGGGCGTTGCAAGGCAACGGGGGGGTTCACCTTCCATGTCAGTCCCGCACCAGCCGCCCCGCCACGATTCCCGCTACACCTGCACCCAGCAGCAACCCGGCCACCATCACCAGCAGCCACAGCCCCCACTCGGCCCCGGCCCCCAAAAACTGAATGGCCCCTACAGTGGCCGGAACAAACAGCAGGCCCAAGATTCCCAGCAGCCCATCGGCGGCGGGTTCTATCCAGTGCAGGCGCACCACACGTAGTCCCAGCGACAGCAGCAGCAGCACCATGCCCACCACCGAACCCGGCAGGGGCCAATGCAGCAGCCTCATCAACCCTTCTCCAAGGGCGGCAAAGCCCACCAGCACGCCCAACCCCAGCACCACGCGCACGGCGGGCGGCAGGGCAGCGGTCTGTGAGGTCATGCGGCTTAGGCTTGCGGCGTCAGGCGGGCCAGCATGCCGCGCACCACCTGTTTGGCGTGGCGGGCCACCAGCGGCATAAAGGTTCGGTAATCCACGTTGGCATCGTGGTCTGCGGTGTCGCTGACGCTGCGAATGACCACGAACGGCACGCCCGCCTTGCTGCACACCTGCGCCACTGCCGCGCCTTCCATCTCGGCGCAGACCGCCCCGAACAATGTCCAGAGCCGCTGCACGCCTTCGCGGGAAGCAATAAATTGATCACCACTGGCAACTCTGCCGTCCAGCACACGCACGCCCTCTACATCTCGCGCTGCTTCGAGGGCTAGTGTTCGCAACTGCTCGTCGGCGGGCCACGCAGGAAGCTCGCCCGGAATGCTGCCCAGTTCGTAGCCCAGTGCGCCCACATCTACATCGTGCTGCACGCAGTCGGTACTCACAACGATGTCTCCTACCCGCAGCTCTGGATGTACGCCGCCTGCCACCCCGGTGAAAATAACTTGCGTGGCTCCCTGCATCAGCAAATACGCGGTGGTCAGGGCTGCATTGACCTTACCGATGCCGCCGCGAGTGAGCAGCACGGGTACGCCGTCCAGTGTGCCTTTGTGCAGCGTCACCCCCGGAAAAGTCAGGGTTTCGGGGGCCTGCAAGTCGGCCAACAACAACTCGATTTCTTCGTCCATCGCGCCCATGATCGCCAGCATAGGGGGCAGTGTACAGGAGGCGCGCCGCTGACCTATGCCTGCACGGCGCGGCGGCGTATGCTCGCCCTATGACTGGCCCGAATTTGTCCACAACGTCCGTACTGGAAGCTGCCGACGCCTACAGCCACCTCGACCCCGCCGCGCTGCGCCACGCCGACTCGCTGAAATGGACCCTGTACGGCGAAGATGTGATTCCGATGTGGGTGGCCGACATGGATTACCCGGTGGCCCCCGCCATCCTGAACGCCCTGCAAGACCGTCTCACACGCGGTTTAGGCTACCCGCAACTGATGGGCGATCCGCTCCTGACGCGCCTAATTCAGGAGAAGGCTGCCACGCAAGGGCTGACCGATTTGCCCGCCGAGGGTGTGGCGTTGCTGCCGGGAGTCGTACCGGGGATTTTTGCCGCCGTACACGCCCTCACGGCCCCCGGCGACGGCGTGCTGACCATGCTGCCCGTGTACCACCCGTTTCACCTCAGCATCAACGATCAGCGCCGCGTGGTGCAGGCTGCCGCCCTCAAAGATTCCGGCACTCGCTGGGAAATCGACTGGGAAGCGCTGGAAGGGGCGGTCACGCCGTCCACGCGCCTGATGCTGCTGTGCCATCCCCACAACCCCACCGGGCGCGTGTGGGACGCCGAGGAACTGGGCAAACTGCGCGACTTTGCACTGGAGCACAACCTGTATGTCTGTTCGGATGAGTTGCACGCCGACTTAAGCTTTGCCGACGCGCCCTTCGAATCCTTCGCCGCCGATCCGCGTGTGCGGGGCCGTACAGTCACGCTCACGGGGCCGTGCAAGGCGTTCAATACAGCGGGGCTAGGCATCGGGGCCATGCTCAGCCACGATCCGGCCCTCATCAAGCGCCTTAAAACGGCGGTGGGCGGTCTGATGGGACATCCCAGCGCCCTGAGCATCACCATGTGGCAAGCGGCGTTGCAGGAGGGCGGGCCGTGGTTGGCCGAAACGGTGGCCTACTTGCGCGGCAATCGCGACTTTTTGCAGGCATTTTTGGCCGAAAGATTGCCGTATACCAAGTCCTATGCGGTAGAAAGCACCTATCTGGCTTGGCTGGATGTGCGCTTGCATCCGCACGCGGGCGACATTCAACAGGTTTTGCTGGAGCAGGCGCGGATTGCCATTCACAACGGCCCCTTGTTCGCGCCCGATCCTCAGAAGGCCGACTATCAGGGGTTTATTCGGGTCAACTTTGCCACCAGCCGTGCGCTGCTGACCGAGGCGTTGGAGCGGATAGCGGGGGTGTTGGGCGGGGGAGTGGAATAAAAGTAAAGTTTTGGGATTGCTCCCACGCCTTCCCCCACCCCCCAGCCCCCGCCCCCAAAGGGGTCAGGGGAGTTTGTCGCTGCGCTCGGCAGGATTGATCTTGTCGCGTCCAAACTCGGCTTGCTCGTTCATCTGAACCGGAATTGCCAGTCGTCTTGATACTGGAATTGGCCCACCCGCTGTGCGGATGACGGCCTCACACGGATGAGGCGGGACGTTGTGGGGTGGCGGTGTGGTGGTTTTTGCTCCCTCACCCTTGGCCTGCAAAGCTCCGCAGGAGAGGGGGGAGGGTCGGGGACTCGTAGAGCTGCGCTAGCAGAGGGGTGAATGAGCGTCAGCGATTACCCCTCCGCCTCACTCAGCAACTCCACCAACGCCCCGAAACTCACCACTGCACCAGAGTCGTCACTGTCTTTTGGCGCTGTTGCCAACGCTTCTACCTCCGCCGCGCTGCCTACGCCGTCCAGCGTCCAAGCGGCCATTAGGGCGGCGCGGCATTGCGTGAGCAGTGGTAAGCGGGTTTCCCAGTCGGCGCTGAATGGGCCAACTGAGCGGTATCCGTCCAGCAGGTGCGGCCTCAGCGTGGGCAGCAGGTCGGCGGGCAATTCCAGTACGGCGCGGGCCAAGTCGGTTGCCAGTGGGCCAAACACGGGTTCGTCAAAATCGATGATGATCACACGTTTGCCGTCCCAGATGGCATTACCGGGGCGCAGATCGCCGTGCGTGAGGCCGAAGCCCTCGCCCCAGCCCTGTGTTTCGTTATCCGGCCAGCACCCAGCGGGGCCGCCCCACTCGTCTACCAGCGGGGTCAGGCGGACAAAGTGACGGGCCAGCTCAGCGTGCTTAGCAGCGTGTGGGGCGGCGCGGTGCCAGAAAAATCGCCATGACGGGAAGACTCCGGGAAAGGCAGCAGCAATCATGTTCGGTGTGCCGGGAATGGGCCGGAAGCTACGCCCAGCCGCGTGCAACTCGCCAATGGCTTGCCCGAAGGCCCGGTACAGCGCGGGCGTCGGCGGTAACTCCGATAATCTGGGGCCGTCTATCCAGCCAATGGCCGTGACCAGAAAGCCGTCTGGGAGGGCTTCTATCAAGTTCAAGGCCAGACTGGGCAATGGTGGGCACACGCCCGCGCCCGCCGCGTGGACATGGCGCAGAAAGTCCAGTGGTGGGCGCAAGGCGTCGGGGCTACGCAGGCTGGAATGGGTAAACCGCAGGGCGATGTCTCCGGTGGGGGTGGTGGCCCGGTATACATGATTGAAGCCCATATTTACAGGCCGCACGTGGCCCGCGCCCCAGCGTTTGGCCCCAGCGGCCACCAGATCGGGCGTGAGGTGGCTCAGGGCGGCTTGCCAGTTCATACCAATTGGTCAGCGGCCACCAGTTCGCGCAGACGCTCGATCAGTGGGCGCAGGCGCTCTCGCCGCAATTTCAGGGCCGCACGGTTCACCACCAATCTCGCACTCGATTCAAACAGCACGTCCACTTCTTCCAAGTTGTTGGCCCGCAAAGTTCCGCCCGTTTGCACGAGGTCTACCACGGCGTCGGCCAGTCCGGTCAGGGCGGCCAGTTCTATGTTGCCGCTCAGCTTCACGATCTCGGCGGGGATCCCCTGCGCGTTCAGGTAGGCGCGGGCGGCTCGCGGGTACTTGGTGCCCACCCGCCCGATGGTGCCGCTGGCCCCGATTTCGCGGATCAGCGAGAGGCGGCAGGCGGCAAAGCGTAGGTCTACAGGTTCGTACACGGCGCGGCCCGATTCGATCAGCACGTCTTTGCCCACGATGCCTACGTCCGCCACGCCCAAATCCACGTACACAGGCACATCCTGATTCCGCAGTTCCAGCAGCGTGATGCCGGGGAATTCGTGGCGCAGGGCACGCGATTTTTCGGGCATGGTGAGGGGCAGGCCAGCGCGGGCCAGCAGCACGAGGGCTTCTTCCAGAATGCGGCCTTTGGGCAGCGCCAGCGTGAGGTGATCGGGTGTGCGCGTGGGGGCGGGGGTCATGCCTCTGCTCCGTCTACAGCGGTAAATGTTTCGCCCTGCACCATGCGTTTAATCCCCCGTGCCATGCAGAATGCGTGTAACTCCGCCCTGTCGTCCGTCCATGCCAACTCTGCCGTGAGGCCAGCGGCGCGGGCTAAGGCTGCACCAGCCAAGTCCAACGCCAGCACCACTTCGGGTTCGGGCGGCAGCGTGGGGGCCAGCACCCCGGTCAGGCGTTCCAGCCCCACCGCGAAGCCTGCACCGGGCAGCCCGCCTTCCAGCGCGTACCGTCCGCCGCCCAATACCGGCTGGTTCAGGCCGTCTGCATAGGCGCGAAAAGTGATGCCCGTGTAGTAGCCGTAGCGCCGACTGACGCCCAAATCGAACAGGAGGGGGCCGCTGTAGAGGCCTGCCACCGTGCGGAGGTGCGCCACCGCGTCCCTCGCCCGCTCGCCTTGTGCCAAAGCCTGAGCCGTGTCCAACACGTCCGGGCCGCCGTACAGGTCGGTCAGGGCGTGCAGCGTGCGCGTCACCTCTGCACTCAGGCCGCCGCGCCGCGCCAACAGGTCTACATCTGCGCCACTCTTCCGGTCTATCGCGTCGTGCAGGGCGTCCCGCGCTTCTCCGTGCAGGCCCGCATCTTCCAGCACAGCGTCCACGAAGCCCGGATAGCCCACTTCCAACTGAGCGGAAACGCCCACCGCCCGCAGCGCCGCCGCCGCCAAGTGCAGCAGTTCGGCGTCGGCCTGCGGGGTCGCCACGCCGATCAGTTCCACACCCACCTGATAAAACTCGCGCAGCCTTCCAAGCTCGCTGGTCAGCGCCCGCAGCCACAGCCGCCCGCCGTATTGCAGCCGCAACGGAAACGGCCCCGCCGGAAAACGGGACTGCACCAGCCGCCCCATCGCGGTCGTAAATTCGCTACGGAGGGCCAGCACTTGCCCGCCCGAATCGATCAGCTTGAAGGCCCGCGCATCTTGCGGGTGATTGGCGCTGGCGTACTCAAGGGCCGGAAGCTCCACGCCCCGGTACCCCCACGCACCGAACACTTCGACAAGTCGCGCCCGCAAATGCTCGCGCTGTGCCCATTCGGGCGGCAACACATCCCGCGTGCCTTCGGGAATGGCAGCGGCGCGGGCAGAACTGTGTTGGACAGCACTTCGGGGGGCAGACCGGGCGGGAGAACTCACCGGGGCATGATAGCGGGTGTGGGTTGTAGTGCTGTACGGCGAGGGCTGGGTCTAAGGGTCGAAGAAAGGGCAATCGCGTTGCTCACTCACCCCCTCTGCTAACGCAGCTCTGCGAGTCCCAGCCTCCCCCCTCAAGGGTGAGGAGCCAAACCCAAGATTCAGCCCGTGAAGTTTGCCCTCGCCCCTTATAGGACTCGCAGAGCTACGCAGTAACGAGGGGCGCTGCACCTCAGCGGGGTGAGGGGGATGAGCCCCAGCGATTGCCTTTCCGCCCTTCCTTAGACCCTTAGACGCCTTTACTCCCGCCTGTACGCTACCGCCCCGCCCACCACCGTCAGCGTGGGCCAGCCGCGAAGGCTTTCGCCTGCCCACGGCGTGAATTTGGCCTTGCTCTTGAACTCTGCCGGGTTTACGGTGCGCTCTGTGTCTAGGTCAAATACGGTCAGGTCGGCGGGTGCGCCCACGTCCAACGAGGGTTCGGGCCAGCCCATCACGCGGGCGGGGGCCTGGGTCATCAGGTCAAGCAGGTGCTCTAGCCCCAGCACATCTCCAAACCGCGTCCACATCAGCGGAAAGGCCAGTTCTATATAGGCAATGCCGGACGGCGCGGTCAGCAAGTCACGTTCCTTTTCGGCGCGGGTATGGGGCGCATGGTCGGTGGCGATACAATCCACGCTGCCGTCCAGCAGACCCCTCAGCAGGTGTTCGGCATCGGTCTGAGTTCGCAGGGGCGGGGCCACTTTGTAGATGGAGTCGAAGGAACGCATCGCCTCGTCGGTGAGGGTGAGGTGGTGGGGGCACACCTCGCAGGTCACGGGCAGGCCGCGCCGCTTGGCTTCGCGCACCAAGTCCAGCGTCCGTGCCGTGGAGAGGTGTTGAACATGCAGGCGCACGGGGCGGCCCTGAGCTTGCAAGCCCGCCACGATCTCTATATCCCGCGCCACCCGCGCCGCTTCTGCCGCCGCCGGGTTTCCGGGCAGGCCCAACGCCTCGCTGACTGCGCCCTCGTTCATCACGCCATCGGCCCGCAAGCTGGCGTCTTCGGCGTGTACGCTGACCACCATGCCGAGGCTTCCGGCATATTCCAGCCCCAGCCGCAGCACCCGCGCATCTTCGTTGGTGCGGCCATCGTCGGTAAACATGGCCGCGCCCGCTTCCTGCAAAAAGGTCAGTTCGGCCAACGTTTCGCCTGTTTGCCCTTTGGTCAGGGCCGCCGCAGGCCGCAGCCGCGCAAAGCCGAGGCGGTTGGCCTTCTCGATGAGTGAGCGCACGATGGCGGGGTCATCCACCACCGGCGACGTGTTGGGCATAGACACCACCGTGCCGTAGCCGCCCGCCGCCGCCGCCGCGAGGCCCGACGCGAGGTCTTCTTTTTCCGTTTGCCCCGGCTCCCGCAAGTGCGCGTGCAGTTCGATCAGCGCAGGCGCAAGCGTCCCGCCTTTGCCGTCAATAATTTCGCCTTCAACGGGCAGGTTCCAGCCTTTAATCAGGCCATTCTCTAGGGTGATGGACTCCAACGTATTGGAATTTGGACGGCGGATATTGGTGATTGTTAGGGTCATGGGGACTCCTGCTTGAGCTATTTAGAGACTTCTTCGATGACTGCGACTGAACAAGTACCAGAGGTTATGTAGAAGGTATACGGCTTGTTCGTTTTGAGAGATGTATCAGGCGAAAAAGCCAGTTCAAATTTGAGGGGAATGTATTCACCAGTGGCGTCAATTTTGTCATCCGATGAGCAGGATTTAAAAATGTCTTTGACGTTCAACCCTAAACTCAGGCATGTTGTACTGAGCCTTAAGTTGCTGTTCGCATCGTAGTAGATGGGTGCAAGAAGATCGGTTAAATACTCTTGGAAACTGTATGAATCTTCCAGAAGAATTAAACTTCCAGATGAATAGTTTAGAATTCTCGCACTCACGTCAACCCAGCCGCCCAAGCCGTTGGTCTTTATGACAGAGCTTGCGTTGTATACAAATAATTTTTTCGGGTCTAAGTAGTAGCCTTCCAACTGAATTTTGCTAACAATTGCGTTCGGCTTGAATGGAGAAGTGAAACATTCCCGCACGTCTTCTGGTGAAAGTGCTTGTTTATATGGGCAAGGAGTAGGGCTGACATCAGCCACACTTAACAAGTAGTCTGCGAGAGACGGTGCGGGGTCACACGCCTCCGCCCACCCCTGCGTCAGCATCAGGCCAGCTAGCAACGCCCGCTTCATCGTAGGGTTGTAGTTTTTGTTTGGTGAATATTGAATGCCGTCAACATTTATTCGAACCCCTCATTTCAAAACTGGAAGCTGGGCTGCTTCGACTTGGCGCACTCCATCCTGATCGGCCACAAAAGCAAACCCATTGTTGAATTCAGCAGCGATGGTGTATTCCTTGTACGAAATAATCTGCGCTTTACACTGTGTCACTTTCAAAATTTCGAGTGGGCGAGGCTCACCTAAACGGGCGTCAGCACAATCCATCGTACTCAGCACTTTGTTTCCGGCATCTATATAAGCCACCATCAAACCCATTCTCAAGAACATCATGTAGGCCATTCCTTCAGCCCGCGCCGCTTTCTGTTTGGCCTGCGAAAGCTTGACGGCACTTCCTGCAATGCTTGCTGGGGCTGTGCAGGCGTTCATCACAAGGCAGGTGGTCAGCAAAAAGAGGAACTTCATTCCCTATTCTCTACCAACGAGCAGGTGATACAGCACGCTCATACGTACTGCCTGCCCGTTCTCTACCTGCTTTAGCACGCGGCTTCTGGGGCTATCGGCGGTGTCGGCGCTGATTTCCAAGTCACGGTTCATCGGCCCCGGATGCAGCACGATTGCGCCCGCTTCGGCCCCCGCCAACAGGCGCTCGTTCACCTGATACACGTCGGCGTATTCCTGCAAACTGCCGAGGTAGCCGCCGCTCATGCGCTCGCTTTGCAGGCGCAGAGCCATGACCGCGTGTGCGCCGCGCACCGCCTCACGCGGGTTGGTGGTCAGGGTGACTCCGGGCAAGGCAGCCAAATCTGCCGGAAGCAGCGTGGCAGGGCCGCACAGCACGACTTTGGCTCCCAGCTTGGGCAACAGTTCGGCGTTGCTCCGGGCCACCCGAGAATGGCGAATATCCCCGATGATAGCCACCGTTTTGCCTTCCAGCGAGCCGAATTCCTGCCGCACCGTGTAGGCGTCCAGCAGGGCCTGCGTGGGGTGGGCGCGGCGGCCATCGCCCGCGTTGATCACGGGTTTGCCGCTGTAGCGGGCCACCAGATGCGCGGCCCCGGCAGCGGCGTGACGCACGATATAGGCGTCCACTTTGTAGGCCGTCAGTACCTCGATTGTGTCGCGCAGGCTCTCGCCTTTGCTGACGCTGCTGTTTCCGGCGGCAAAGCTGACCACATCGGCGCTCATGCGGCGGGCAGCCAACTCAAAGCTGATGCGGGTGCGAGTGGAATTTTCAAAAAACGCCGTGCAGACCGTTAGGCCTTGCAGCGCCGGAACCTTCTTCACGGGCCGCTCTAGTACCTGATTCATGGTGTCGGCGTTGTCCAGCAGGGCGGTCAGGCGTTCGGGCGTCCAGCCTTCAAAGTCCAGCAGGTGGCGCGGGCGGGCGGTCATTGGTCTGCCGTCCCGTTCAAGTCCCAGAGTTCCACAAGGTCTAGACCATCCGTTTCCAGCAACTTCACCTTCACCAATTCCGACTTGGCGGTAGGCAGATTTTTGCCCACGTAGTCGGCCCGAATCGGCAACTCGCGGTGGCCCCGGTCTACCAGCACGGCCAACTGAATTCCTTCTGGGCGACCCAAGTCGATCAGGGCGTCCAGTGCGGCGCGAACGGTACGGCCTGTGTACAGCACGTCGTCTACCAAAATCACGCGGCGGCGGGCCAGATCAAATGGCACATGCGTTTCGCGGATCACAGGCTGGTGCGAAATCTCGGAGAGGTCATCACGGTACAGGGTGATGTCCAGCATTCCGGTGGGAATGGCGACGCCCTCCAACTCTTCCAACTTGGCGGCCAACCGCGCGGCCAGCGGAATGCCCCGCGTATGCACGCCGATCAGGGCCAGATTCTCCGCGCCCTTGTTGCGCTCCACGATTTCATGGGCAATGCGCGTCATGGCGCGGCGCACCTCGTCGGCGGTCAGAATGGTGGCTTTGGGCTGGGGCGTCATGGAGTGCCCCCAACAAAAAAAAGGCCGTCCAGCGCAGGCTGTCGGCGTGTTTGGGATACAGATGTCAGGCGTGCATTCATATGAACTCCTCTCCTGCCTCACAGGGCGGGCGCGACCTCACGGGATCGCTGAGAAAGGTGGGCGGGTCAAGGTTTGACCCTGTTTCCGCCCGCGAGTTTAGCAGCTAGGCGAGATGTGACTGCCGCGCCGCCTTCCGAAAATATTACCTTACGCTAAAGCAGCACTAAACTTGACACAATAACACTCAAGTAATAGTATATGCATAACAGCGCGGGGCCAAGAAAGCAGCGGCCAGCGCGACCCATTTCAGGAGGTATGAAAGTGATGCGATTTGATCCCTTCCGTGATATCGAAGAATTGACCCAGCGCATGGATCGTGCCTTTGGTGCGGCCAGCACCGCTCCCGCCCGCCTTGCTCCCCCAGTCGACGTACATGAAGATGAAACCGGACTGGAACTGACGCTGGACTTGCCCGGTGTGCAGGCCGATTCCATTCAGATAGAGGCGGAGAATCAGACCCTGACCGTGCAGGCCGAGCGCACCTACAGCCGCCGTGAGGGGCGCACCGCTCACCGTGTGGAACGTGCTCACGGCGTATTGGCCCGCACTTTCAGCGTGCCTGCCAAGTACGACCTGACCAAAGTGGAAGCCGACTACACCAACGGCACGTTGACCTTACGTGTGCCACGCAGCGAAGCCGCCCAGAGGCGCACCGTGACCGTTCGCACGGGCGGGCAACTGGAAGCCGCCCGCAAGACGGTGGACGCTCCTAGCGCGTAACTCTAGTTCAGCAGCCTGCTCACATCTGCAACGATGTGGGCAGGCTTTTTTCGGATCATGGAGTGTGGCAATAGCCCACCTCCGATCCACGTTCCCTAAGCCCGTTCGTCTAGCTGCCGTTGCCGCTCCCGAAACTGCGCTTTCTGCTTTGCCGTCGTTTGGGTGTGGCAATGCTCGCAACTCACGCCGCGCTCAAAGTGGGCGTGTGCGGTTTCATCGGGCGTGAGAGGCCAGCCGCAGCTATGGCACATTTCGCCCCCGCCGACTTCTAGGCCGTGCCCCACCGTCACGCGGCCATCAAACACGAAGCATTCTCCGTTCCATAAGCTCTGTTCGCCCGGCACCTGTTCCAGATACCCCAGAATGCCGCCCTGCAAGTGCAGCACATCGCTAAAGCCACGCTGACGCAGCAGGCTGGTGCTTTTTTCGCAGCGAATCCCGCCCGTGCAGAACATGGCAATCCGCTTGCCTTCCTGCCCGCGCAACTGCTCATCGGCCCACGCCGGAAACTCGCGGAAGCTGTCTATTTCGGGATTTATCGCGCCCTGAAACGTGCCTGCCTTGACCTCATAGCGGTTGCGGGTGTCGATCACCAACACATCCGGGTCTTGCAACAGGGCGTTCCACTCGGCGGGCGTCACGTACCGGCCTGCTTCTTCGGGCGGCGTCACGGGGACACCCATCGTCACGATTTCGCGCTTCAGCCGTACTTTCAGGCGCTTGAAGGGCTGCTCGGTGCTGCTCGATTCCTTGTATTCCATGCCCGTAAATCCGGCGGCGATCAGGGCCGCGTGCCACTCGCTCACCGCTTCCCGCGTTCCGGCCAGCGTACCGTTGATGCCTTCGGGCGCAACGATCAGCGTGCCGCATAAGCTGAGGCGGGTGGCAACGTCTAGCAGATGCTCACGCAGGGCGGCAGCGTCCGGCACGGTACGGAACTGGTAGAGGGCAGCCACGATATACGGGGCGCTCTGTTCTGTCTTTTTAGATACAGACATTTCTGATACATGGGCAATTGCGACCATCACGGGCGGCAGTATAAGCGGTGGGGGCTGGGGCAAAGGCTGGGACTTTAGGGTTCTTGGGCTTTGGCGAATTCCAGATAGGCACCGACCTGCGGCAACACAACCAGCGCGAGGCCGCAACTGAGGCTGAGTAGGCCCGCGCAGCCCCACAACACTCGTAGGCTGCCCGCCACGTCTGAGGCACTGAAGATCATTTGAGCCGCTGCCCACGCCGCCAAAAGCGCCACTTCAAACTGGGCATGACGTTTTCCCCGGTAGACAGGCCACGCCAACAGTGCCGTCAGGAGCAGCCGACCTGCGCTGGCCTCGGTCATTCCCGCAGAGGGTTGGGTCAGGAGGGGCAGCACGGCCCCCAACAAATTCAGCAAGATCAAGATGCCTAACGCGCCCACGACGATTCGCCAGCCAGTCAAGATATCCGCGTCGGTTGCTTGCATGTGCTGCAAGTGTAGATGACTGGAGGGTTGTGGCGTACCGCAGATGGAGGGGCCACACGTCTACGCGTCCGGCCTATATCGCACATGTCAAGGAGTCAATTTAATTCCATATAGGGTGGGCCACAATGTTTTTCCCGCTGATACAACCCACACCCACTTCCCAAATGCTTTCTGAGCCTTGTGGCGCATTTGCCCCCGCCCCATTCCTGCTAGCCTCTCTCCTGCATGTCCACGCTCCTCACCGCCGAATCCATTTCTCTTGCCTACGGCGAGCGGGCGGTGCTGTCGGGCGTGAGTTTGAATGTGCAGCAAGGCGAGCGGGTGGCCCTGCTAGGCCGCAACGGGGCGGGCAAAACGTCGCTGCTGCGGGTGCTGACAGGCGAACTGATTCCCGATGAAGGCGAGGTCTGGCGTGAGGACGGGCTGCGGGTGGCAGTGTTGGCCCAGCATCATGCCCATGCAGACGGCGTGCGCGTCCGTGATCTGGTAGCCGCCGCTCATCCTTACCGGGAACTGGAAACCGAGTTGCTGACGCTGGAAGCCGACTTGGGCAACCCCGACGCCCTGACCGCGTGGACGGCCCTGCACGCTCGCCTAGACGATCTTCAGGCCTATGCTTGGCCTTCTCGCATGGCCCGCATTCTGGGTGTCCTTGACCTCACGCGGTTTTTGGGGCGCGATGCGGCGTCATTGTCGGGCGGCGAGCGCACCCGCTTGGCGTTGGCCCTCGCACTGGCCCGCGAACCCGATCTGCTGCTGCTGGACGAACCCACCAACCACCTCGATATTCGGATGCGTGAATGGCTGGAAAGCTGGCTGCGCGATTACGGCGGCGGCGTGATCCTCACCAGCCATGACCGCGACTTTTTGGATGCAGTGGCGGGCCGCAGCCTGTGGCTGGAGGGCGGCGAGGCCACCGAATACGCGGGCGGCTACTCCCGCGCCCGCGCCCAGCGAGAGCTAGAGCGCCGCACCCAATCCCGCGCCGCCCGTTTGGGCCAGCAGGAAGCCGCCCGCTTGGAAGGTAGCGCCGAACGCCTGGACGTGTGGGGCCGCCGCTCCCGCCCCCTCAAAAACCGCGCCCAGCGCCTGCCCATCGCAGAAGCCCCGTTGCCCGAACGCCAACTCAGAATGCGCCTACTGGCCGGAAGCGCCCGCGCCCCACTGGTGGCATGGGGCGAGCACTTGGGCAAAACCTACACCGATCATCCTGTCCTGCGAGAAGTGGCCTTCAAGCTGCGGCAAGGCGACCGCGTGGCCCTGATGGGAGCCAACGGCACGGGCAAAAGCACCCTGCTGGGGCTGCTGGCCGGAATCCTGCACGCCGACGCGCCCCGTTTAGATCAGGCAGGGTTGGGTCAGCCGGAACCGGTGCTGCGTGTGGCGGGCGGCGTCTCGGTGGCGTATCTGGATCAGATTTGGCACGGCCTGAACCCCGGCGAGGCGCTGCGGCCCCAGTTTGAGCGGCGCTTTGGCGGGCGGGCCAAAGCCCTGCTGGGCGGTGCGGGTTTCGTGGCTGCCGACTGGCCTAAGCTGCCGGAAGTGTTGTCGGGCGGAGAGCGGGCGCGGGCAGGCTTGGCGCTGGTGAGTGCGCTGCGGGCCGACTTGTTGCTGCTGGACGAACCCACCAACCACCTTGACGTGGACGCCCTGCAAGCCTTGGAAGAAGCCGTGCATGCGTATGGCGGCGCTGTTGTTATCGTCACCCATGACCGCCGTTTTGCCCGCGAAGTCGCCAACCGGCTGTGGGTCATCGAAGACGCGGCTCTGCGTGAGGTCACCGGTTGGGCGTCTTCGGGCTGGAAGAGCGGCGAGTACCTCGACCCGGCCCGCTCCCTGACTGGCGATCCACCGCCCCCGCCGCCCTTGCCCACGCCCCGGCAACGCCTCGTGGCCGTAGAAAACCAGTTGCTGGAGGCCCGCGCCAGCCTGAATGCGACGGGTGCACTGACCGGACGGGAAGAAGCGCGGCTGCGGGCGCAAACGCATCAGCTCCAGCACCACCTCTATGACCTGTATGCCGAAGCGTTTGCCGCGCCCAACTACGACGCTCAGGTGCGCGAGCCTCCGCTGACTGTGCGGGGGCAGCAGTTTAGGGAGTGGGGGCCGGAGAGTGCGGCGTCTAAGGGTCAAGGGCCGAACAGTTTAAGAACTAGGGGTCTAAGGGATGAGGGCATCGGGCGGGGGGGCATGTTCTGGGCGGCGCACGATCAGACTTGCCCGCATTTGGCGTGGGACGGGGAATGCTTGCGCTGGAGCGTCGTTTCCTCTGCCGAGTTGCCCGCGTGGTACGGCGCGGCGCTGCTGGGCGGGGCACTCCGCATCCTGTTCGAGCGCTGGAATGTGGGGCGGGTGCGGCTGGGCGAGGGCGGGCCGATGCTCACTCGCCGCGCCTATTTCGAGCGGGTTGGATTGGTGGGCGGCAGCAAACAGCCTGTGCCGGAGCCTGTATCCATCTGATCCCGCCGAACTGTTAATGCAGGGGGCAGCAAAGTTGAGGATGTTTTTTTCGCGCCTAGAACGGTGTCTTCGGCTTCGCGTCGCGTCAACATGTGAACGCGAGTAGGTGAGCCTGCATCTCTAACACGTCCGGCCCCGCTATACTTCGCCGCATGGAAGACCAGATTAAGGGCCGTTTGGGTGGAGCAGACGGATATGACATCCGCTGTATCATCGACGGTGACCGCATTACAGGCCGCGCAGGTGGCAAGCTCCACGGCAAAGACATCGACCTCGAAATTACGGAACGCGGCGTACAGGGTACTGTCGGCGCAGACCCGTTCAAGATCGAGCTTCAAGACGGCGAACTCAAAGGCAACGTCGGCTCGCAAAAGCTGACGCTGCGTGGCGTAGACCGCGTGACTGGCTACATGGGCGAACCCATCGTGGGCTGGAACGTGGTGGCGCAGCAAAACGGCGATCAACTCGTCGGGCAGCTGGGCAGCACCGTACTGGGCCGCAATTTCGAACTGAGCCTCGGCAGCGCTCCCGGTTGGGTTGGCACGCTCGTGGCGCTGGTGTCGTTCTACGCGCTGGAACCCCGCGCCAGCATCAGCCGGTAAAGCAGGGCTGGATCGTGGAGAGTAGATCGTGGATTGTGGTTAAAAACTGTGCGGGTTTTGGCCGCCAAAGCTAGAATTTAATTTCATCCACAACAACCCTAAACGCAAGGCCAGTCGATTGATTCTGACTGGCCTTGCGCCTTTCCCACGTTCCACACTCCGCGGTCTTGCCCCTCAGGGCAACGCTGTTCCCTGCGGTGCAATCACGTAACTCAGCCCGCCCGAATGCGTCAGCCACAGCTTCTCAAAGGCGGCGCGGGGATACGTTCGCCGCACGCCCGCGTCGGTGGGGGCGGCGGGGTCGTTCATCACGGGGTTGCCTTTGGCGTCGAAGCCCAGTAGCACCATCAGGTGGCCTCCGCTGCTGGGAATCGGTGCGCCGGGCAACTCGTCTGCCTTCCAACCCAAACTGACCGCCAACGGCAGGCCCGCGCCCGTGTACTTCTCGGCGGCGGCAAGGCTGGGCAGGCGCGTAATGAAGGCCCGCATGCCTTTTTCTGCGGCGTAAGCGGCATTGAAGGGCCAATTCCCCGTGCCCTCGTACACGCGGTCGAACATGCCTTTGGCGGCGGTAGGCACGGGCACATTCACGCCGTAGAGGGCCAGAATCATAGAGGTACTCGTGGGGCTGCACCAGCCTTCGCCCTCAGCAAACACCATTTGCGAACGCTGCGGCACGTCGGTCACTTTGCCCCACGCCGCCCGGTTGCTGGCCTGCCCCAGTCCGGCGGCCCGCTTGGCCCGGTCAGAAGTGTTGAAGGCCAACAGGCGCACATTCGTTCCCGCGCCGCGCAACGTTACGCGGTATTGATAGGTGGTGGCTTTGGCACTCAGGCGCAGGGTATCGGTCAGGATCTGGCCCGCTGCGTCCTTTTGTCCATTCAGGCTGGCCCGGCCATCGGCGCTGCTCCACGTGCCGAAGGAAAACCAGCGCGTCCAAGCTGTGCCCGTTTGCGCCCGCACTTCCACCGTTACGCTGCCCGCGCCCGCCGTGCTGCTGTTCCAAGACGGCACCAGTTCATCAAAGGCGGCCACTTTAATCGGCTGCCCGGTCAGCGTGCCGCTCGTTGCGCCTGCGGTCAGCGTCAGCGTTTGTCCCCGCACCTCTACGCCGCGCAGTTCCGCGCCTGCCCAGTCCTGCGCCCGCTCGTGAACGGTGGTGGTGGATGCCGGATAGGTCATGGTGGAAGCCCCCGCGCTGCCCAGCAGCAATGAAAGAAGAATAGGAATCCGCATTGGTGCTGACTATGCCGCGTGAGAGGGGTGCGGCGGGTGAGTTTGGCTGGATGGTGGCGCGTCTAAGGGTCTAGGGGGACTTGTGAAACTTTGTTTTTGCTCCTCCCCCCTTGCGGGGGAAGCTGGGAGGGGGTGAGTGAGCGTCAGCGATGGCCCTTCTTATACGGATTCCGATTGAATCCTGCACTTTCTGGGATTCAATCCGAGCGGAGCGAGCGGGAAAAAGTACGGGCTACGCGTTATGGAGCCGCAAGCGGTGCTGTCCCGATTGTGGCGGAATTAAGCGGAGTCCGTATTAGACCCTTAGCCGCCCTTCTCACCCACCTTGCATGTACAAAAACGCTTCCGGCAACGCCGCCCGCCACGTCACCCAGTTGTGCCCGCTGGCATATTCGCGGTACTGGTGGGGCAAATCGGCATCGGCAAAGAGGGCGGCCATGCGGCGGTTCGGGGCGGCCAGCCATTCCAATACGCCTGTATCTAGGCTGGTTTTCAGGTGCGTGGGCGGGTGCAGGCTCAGGCGTTCGCGCAGCCATTCTCCGGCAGTCGTCGTGTCGATGATGCCGTCTTTTTCTGCACCGGGCCGCGCAATAAACGCCCCGCTGTGGCTGACCACGCGGGAAAATAGATCGGGGTGGGCCGCGCCCAAATGCAGGCTAATCAGTCCGCCGAGGCTAGCGCCCCACAAGCCGCGCTCGCTGGCGGTGGCAAGTTCGCCTTCCACACGCGGAAACACTTCGGATTGCAGGAAGTCCAGATAGCGGTCGTTCAGGTAATACTCGGCGCTACGGTCTCCGGGTTCCACAAACACCAACACCGCGCCTGACGCTAGGCCAGCTTCTACCGCCCTGTCCATCACCTCACCCAGTTTGCCCGTGCGGTAAAAGGCCACGCCGTCCTGCACGTAATAAACAGGCACGACCTGAGACGATTGATACCCGTGCGGCGTGTACACGATGGCGCGGCGCGTGCCGGGAAACACCGTGCCTTCCCACGTCAGGCGGTGCGCCGTGCCTTTCTGGGTGGCTTCGGGCGCGGCCCACAGCGAGTGCTGCGCGTACTGGCCCACCACCACCGCACGTGGGTAAGGCCACCAAGGATTCAGCGATTTTTGGGCGTTGTCGGGGTCTGCAAAGGGCGTGCCCGCCTCGTCCAGCCACGCATATTCCACCCACGCGCCACGCGGCAGGCTCAGGGTGATGGACTGGCCCGCCACCACAGGCAGCGCGGGGCGTTTGCGCCAATCGGTGAAGTCGCCCACCAACGCCGCCGCCCCTGCCGGAGCCGAAAAAGTGACCTGAGAACCTGCGACAGAAACAGCCATATGGGGAAGTGTAGCGGCATTGATCTAAATAGGGTGTCGCTAATGGATTGTCAAGTCTGTGGCTGGGCGGTTGTCGGTGTTGGGCCAGTTCCGTCTTGAGAACGACAAAAGTCATCCTGATAAGGCCGCCCAGATTTCACCACCGCTAGTCCAGTGATGAATAATTTGCGTCCCAGCGCGACTAACGCCACTTTGGCTGGCTTGCCGGTGTCCCGCAAATGGCGAGAGTACGTTCGCATTCGACTGTGTGATGTTGACGCGCCTAAGGCTGAGAGATACGCGATCCGTCGCAGGCGGGCATTGCCGGTTTTGGACATCCGTCCTTGACCGCGCTTGGCGCCCGATTGGTGTGGGGAGGGAGCCATGCCTGCGGCCGCAGAAATCTCCCGTCCAGTCTCCAAGTGGGCAAATCCCACGGTCTCGGCCACAATGGTTGCTGCCGCCACAAAGGCAAACCCCGGCACACTCAGCAGCAACTTCAGTTGCTGCGACAAGGTTTCATCGGCCTCAATCAGCGCACGCATGGCGGCCTCAATCTCTCCGACTTGCCCAACCATAAGGTCTAACCGCTGCTGGGTGAGCTTGACGACGGTCTCCGAAGCACGATGGGCGTCTTGCCAGGCTTGAAGGTGGTTCTGTTCCTGAGTTCGGCGCACGAGAACGGCTTCCCGTTCTCGAGTGAGCTGCTTGAGGTCACTCAACGCGGTGCTGGGCGGCGTCCAGCCGCCCGGATGCATGACGACTCCATAGCGCGCGATCAGCTCCGCATCCATCACGTCGGTTTTCCCCCGGCGCAGGACAGAACGAGCAACATACTTGATCTGTGCGGGGTTCACCACACTCACGACACAATCGAGCGATTGAAAATGGTGTGCGCAGCGCTCCCAATACACATTGGTGGCCTCCATCACCACATGGAGTTGTGTGGGTTCAGTCCACTTGTGAACCCAATCACTCAACTGGTGAAGTCCGGCGGGTGTGTTGGCCACGGGGCCGCGCTGACCGAGCGAACTTCCTGTGGTGTCCTGCAGCTGAACGAACAACTCTCGTTTTCCGACATCCATGCCCAGCACCAACATGCTGCACCTCCTGAGCTGGGCAAAGCGTGTCAGGCACAGTCTTTCTCGGCACTGTTCTTGTGGTGCAGGCTCTGGGGCCTCGGATAGGGTTCAGCGTTGCAGAGAAAGAGCCCAGGTCGGCCAGATCTAGAATGCGGCCTTGGAAGGCTGGAAAAAAGCACTGGCTTGTTGACCTGGGAGAGACCTGACCATCCAGAGTGTGACGGATCTGGCCCAACACACAAAAAAAGCCGTGTGATGGTTGGGCAAACTCAGAGAATGTTGACGATGTGGGCCGAATCCCAAATCAAGCAGAGAGCCGCCGAAACAATGCAGTTCAGGCGGCTCTCTTGTACCAATGATCAAATCGACTCTGCTTGTAATGTCTAACGGTTCGGACAGGTGTTGATGTTAAAAAACAGGCCACAGAGAAACTTCGTCTAGGACGTACTGCCCACTTCCCCCTCCCAACCTCTCGCGGGCGAGCTGTTCCAGTCCCCGCAAGGGGAGAGGAGCAACCCCCGTATTCTCGGGCAAAATTTGCCACCTATCCGAACCGTTGATTCTCACCGAATCCTATACGTCACCCCAAACCGCAGCCTCGTGCTTTCGGGGTTGTTCTGCACGCCCAAGCTCACGCTGGCGCGGTCATTCACGTTGTAGGCGGCGCTGAAGCTGGGGCGCACGCTTTGCAGGTCTAGCCCGTTCAGGGGCGTGCTGACCTTGAAGGTAAATTGCTTGTTGGGCGTGGAATACGTGGCGTCAATGAGGCCCGCGCCCGTCAGGTCGATCTGGTATTGCAAGTACAGATTGCGCGTCAGGTACGATCCCAGCGTGATGGTTGCGCCGAGGCTGCCGTCTGCCGTAGAGAGGTTGGGCGTCAGGCGGAACACGTCTAGGCCGAGGGCGCGGGCCACGTTGCGCTCTATTTCGCCCAGCACGAAGATGTTCAGTGCGGTTTGCAGGGCGCTGGCCCCCAGTGCGGTCAGGTTGCCGGGCAGCGTTTCTAGGTTAGGTACGCCCGTTGCGACCAGTGCGTACAATTGCGCCTCGCTGTAGGCCTGCGTGGTGTTGGGGTCGGTGCATTCGCCGCTGCCCGTGCCGCCCGACGCTCCGGCAATGGCCGTACAGCGCAGAGCGGTGGTCAGGTCAAGGGTGCTGGCTCCACTGGCGAGGGTGCGGAATTCGCCCTTCACGTCCAGCGTCACGGGCACGCGCTGCCCGGTGGTGCTGGCCTGCACGTTGCCGCTGGCGAGAATCGCAAAGGTGGGAAAAAGGCTCTGGCCGGTAAAGCTCACTAAGCCGCTTTGAATGGCAAATTCGTTTTCACGCAGGAAAATACTGCCGCGCTGAGAGGTGATGTCGCCTGTAATACGCGGCTGTGCGCCTGTACCCGATACCACCAAGGAGCCGCCAAATTCGGCGCGGGCTAAGGCCTCGTCTACCCGGATGCCGTTGGGGGCGCGAATCGGAATGTCTTCCAGAACAAGGCGCTGCAAAAAAGGCCGGGCGGGGGCGGGCGCGTTGGGGTCACGGCCCGGTTCCGGGAAGGTGGAATAAATGTCGGGTAGCGGAGTCGCGTAGCTGTCGGTGGTGCGCCCGCCGCTGCCCGTGCCATCGTCGGTACTGCTTTGGCCCGGTGCAGGAATGGTGGTGGTGGCCCCCACACGCCCCAGTGTCAGGCGCAAGAAGTCGGCGGCTCCACTCACGCGGATCAGCGTTCCGTCGTCTACCGCATGCAAGTCAGCGTTGAGGGCGCTTTCGCGGGCGTACACCACCGCCAGCGGCAAGTTGTAATTTCGGGCCGCCAGCGCCAAGTCCCAGCGCGGCGCAATTTGCCCGGTTAGGCTTAGGGTTCCGGCTCCGGTCACGGGGTTGGTGCTGCGGCTTTGGGCGTCCAGTGTCCAGCTGGACGTGGCGGCCTGCGCCAGCGTCACGGTGGTATTGGGCAGCGCGCCGAGGGCTTTCGGAGCCAATAGCCCTTCAAAGCGCACGCGGGTTTGGCTCAGGTCGCCCAACGTCAGTTGGCCGCTGACGTTCAAGGTGCCGTCGCTGCCTACCACGCCGCCGGTCAGCACGCGCCCAGTGGCCATAAACGCGCCCGAATCCGGCAGGTCGCCCGACAGCGTAGGCACTTGCAGACTCAGGCCCGCCAACGTGCCGCTGAGGTTAGAGGCCCGTACCTGTCCACGCGGGCGGTCATAGGTTCCGGCCACTGTGAGGGTCAGCGTTCCCTTGAGGCTGGGGCCGAGGTCGGCAACAGCAGGCACCAGCACCAGCACGGGCGTAAAGGTGGTGTTGGTAAACTGCGCGGTCAGGCCCACGTTCGAGCGGCTGAAGGCTCCGCGCACGTCCCACGTTCCGGCCCCCGCCAACTGGATGTTCACGTTCCGCAGTTCCCGCGCCGCGTAGTCCAGCGTGCCGGAACCCAGCAGCGTTTCGGTGACTTTTGTTGCGCCTTCGCCGCTGGTGGCACTCACGCGGATTCGTTCGGCCACAACGGTGGCGCTGCCTGCCAACGGGTCGGCTACCGGCACCCGGAAGCGGGCCACTCCGGTCACGATGCCTTCGCCGGGGCTGTTGCCCACCAGTGCGCTTACGATCGCGCCCACCGGGAAAGATTTCAGGGTGACGTTGCCAAACAGCTCGCCCCCGCTGAGGCCACCAAACAGATCGGATTCGCCCAAAAAGCCGCGAATTCGCCAGTCGCCGCCAATCTGTGTGCCTTCCACGCGGGCGGGCAGGGTCTTTGGCCCCAGCGTCAGGCCCGCGCTACGGACGACGAAGGTGCCGCCACCGTCGTTGATATTGATTTCGCCGCTGACCCGGCCCGACAAGGCGGGCGCAATCGCCAGTTCTTTCAGTTCTACGGCGTCCAGTGTGGCCCGCAAGTTGTAGCCCTGATCGGTGGGGCGCACGGCCAGCACGCTGCTCAGCGCAGGCACCACGTCGGCCAGCCCGCCCGAACCGATCACGCGGGCTTCTCCCATTTCGTTGGCGGCAGTCAGGTTGGCGCTAAAGGTTTGCCCGCCTAGCGCCACCGTGCCGTCTACCCGCACGCTTTGGCCCGCGCCCGACACCGGGTAGCGCGTAGCCGTCACGTTTCCGGTCAGGCCCGCCCCGTCTGCACCCACGTTCAGGGCCAGTGTGCCGCCGTCTTGGGCCAGCGATCCGGTCAAGCGGCCTGTCCAGTTCTTGTCTGCCTGCCCTGTGCCAGTCTGTTGGGCATTCAGCGTCAGCGTTCCGGCGGGCAAGGTGGCGCTGGCCTGCACGGTGGGTTTTCCAGCGGTCAGATTCACGGTGGCCTGCACGTCTCCGTTCACCTTCAGGCCCAGATACGGCACCTCGTAGTCGGTGGTCACATCCTGAATGTTCAGGGTCAGTTGACCGTCGCGGGTGTCGGTGCTGATGGCCCCCTGCGCAGTCAAGCGGCCCGTGAGTGTGGTACTCCCCAACTTAACCCCCAAGCGCGAGAGGTCAAGTCCCGGCAAGTCAGCCCGCACGATCTGGTCTGTCCACGTGATGCGGCCATCTTTGAGGCCGTCGCTGACGTTCAGGTCGGCGGCCCGTAGGCTGGCTGTGCCGCTGGCTCGCCACTCGCCTCGCCGCACGCTGAGGAGCAAGTTGGGGTCGGCCAATGGGCCGGAAGGCGTGACGCTCAGGCTCAGTTCGGGGCGCGTCAGGCTGGTAGCTCCCAGCCATTGCCACTGGCCCGCTGCATTGGGCCGCAGCTCTACGGCCCCGTTGGCGGTGGCTCCGGGGCCGTCCACGAGGCGCACCTGTACGCCCGTGCTGCTGGCGACAATCCTCGCCCCTGCGCCCAATAGTCCGGCGTCTCCAGTGGCGAGCGGGTGAGCGAAGGGGCCACTCAGGGTCAGGGTGGCGGCCTGGGTCAGCACTCCGGCGGGGCCACCGCTCAGGCGGGCGGTGCCGTGCCAGCCAGTGAAGGGGTCGGCATCCAGATTCAGCGCCGCCGAGACTCCCTGCGCGGCCAAAGTGCCGTTCAGCGAGAGGGCACGGGCGCGGTAGGTGGCCTTCAGGTTGCCGTCCAGTGCGCCGCTGCTGACCAGATTCAAGTCGGCGGTTCCGTCCAGCGCCGCCGTACCAGTGGCCTTCACGGTGGCCCCAGCAACAGAAGCGGTGAGGCCCGTCAGGTTTACGGTTTGCCCGTTCAGCGTCGCAACGGTGGCTCCGGCCTGTGCCAGCGTGCCACTCAGGTTAGTCAGCGTGCCCGTGATGCTTCCGGTGGTATCGGCCAGCGTGACGCCGCTCAGGGCCGCGTTGCGGGTGGTCACGGTTGCTGCCACTGTAGGCGCGGTCAGTGTGCCGCCAAATGTCACTTCGGCGGTGGCTGCTCCGGTTCCGCCCACCAGTGGCAACGGCGTCAGGCGCAGCGTTGCAGCCAGTGCGGGGATAAAGCCCTGCGTGCGCGTCAGGGTCACGCTTCCGGCCCCCAGTTCGCCGCCGCTGAGGGCGTAGCCGCCGCGTCCGTCTCCGGTCAGGGTGATGGGCTGAGCAATACCGCCGACAGTAGCGGTTGCCGTGCCCGTCAGCGCAGGCCACACGCCGTTCAAGTCCAACTTGGCCGAGTTCGTGCCGCTGGCGACTGTGCCGTACACCCGCGCCCGCACGTTTTCCAGCCCCGCCGCGCCCGCCGTCAGGTTCAGGTCGGAGGCTTCGGCGTACAGCGTGCCTTTGGCGTTGCCTTTCAAATCGGCCCGCGCATTGGCCTTAAGGCTGAGTGCCCGCCCAGACAAGATCACACGGGCGTCGAAGGCGTCGGCCACCGTACTGACTTGCCCCGCGACTGCCGGGTTGGTCAGGTCGCCCGTCAGGTTCAGGGCCGCGCCCAGCACGCCTGCGCCGAGTGTGCGGGCGTCTATGTCCCGCGCCGTCACGCGCACGCCTGCTGGCAACTGGCCCCGCGCCTGCAAGACCCCGCCGCGTAGGCTGCCGTCCAGCGCGGCTTCCAGCACATTTTGGCCCCCCGGCTGCCACACATAGGAAGCACTCCCGTACAGGCTGAATGGCCCGATGCCGCTGTCCCGAATACTGCCCTGTTCGCCCTTCAGGGCCAAGTTCCGCAGCGTGACCTTAGACGGCCCGCCCGCCAACGTTCCCGCCGCCGTAACCGTGCCGCCGAAGGTGAGGGCGTCCATATCCAGATTGACCGGAAGCAACCGTGCCAGACGCAGCGGTTCGGCCCGCAAGGTCAGGTCGTACTTGCCGCCCGCCAGCACCGCGCCGCCCGACACGCGCTCTCCGGCCAGCCGCACCGAAACGTCACCAGCACGGTAGGTGGCCCCCAGATCCCCTGTCAATTCGCCCGCGCTGTCGTCTATCTGGCCTGCGAATTGCGCGTCCAGCTTGCTCCAAGTGCCGCCACCCAGCGTGGCTTGCCCAGTTAGGGCCAGTTGTCCGGCGCGTCCCCACAGTGCGCCCACGTCCAGCGCGGCCAAATCCAGCGTGCCACCGGGCCGGAAGGGAAGGTCGGCGGGCAGGGTTCCGGTGACGCTGGCGGTGCGCGGCTGCCCGTTGAATGGCGTTTGGAGAGACGCCGAGATCGCCAGCGGGCCAGAGCCGTTCAGGGTGGCGTTCAGGGTGTTGTTTTCGCCCAGTGTGCCGCGAGCCTGCAAGCTGCCCAGCCAGCCCCGGCGGGCATTCCAACCGGTTGCGCCGTTCAGGGCCACACGCCGGCCATCCGCGCCGATGTAGCTGGTGTTCAGGGCGAGGCGGGAATCTAAAAGCCCGCCCAGCGCATTCGCCCCCAGTTTCCCGCGCACAAATCCGGCCAACGGTTCGCCCGCAAAGGTCAGGCGGTAATCCTGCCCCAGCAGGCGGGCGGTCACGCGGCTGCCCCCGGCTTGCAGTCCGGTGGGCGCACTTTGCAGCGTACCCTGCGCGTTCACATCGGGTTTGGAGAGGCTGCCGCTGGCCTGCACCGTGTATGTTCCCGGCAGATAGTCCTTAAGCGTGGCTTTGGCACTCAGTCCCAACGTGGGAAAGACTGGCCCGCTGGCCCGCACGCTCACGAGGTTAGGCAGCGTGGCCGACGCGCCCGCCAGCCGCAGCACGCCGCCCCGGTAGCTGGCCGGAGCCGTGAAGCGCACGCCCGCCGCGACGCCCGCCGCGTTGAGGGTCAGGTTGTCCAGCGTGCCGCCGATGGTGGCGCTCAGGTTGCCCGCCGTGCCGCCCGAACCGCTGGTGGCCGTCAGGGTGCGGAGGTCAGGCACGTTCAGGCTGCCCGCCGTGTTCCATTTCCCTGCATTTTGCTTCAGGCTCACGTTCACTGCCGCGCCCGACACGGTTCCGGTCAGTTGTGCCGAAGCGGCCCCAGTCGTCAGATTGCTTGCACTCGCACTCAGATTCAGATTCCGGCCCTGATACTCGCCCGCCGCCTGCAATTTCAGCGTTTCGGCGGCGCTTCCGGTCAGGGTTCCCTGCACGCCGTCTATGTTCAGCACGGCGTCGGCCTGCGGGTAGAGGGGGCCGCGCACCTGCACGTCTAGACCCGCCAGCGTGCTGGTCAGGTCTGCGCCCACTTGCCCGCGCTGCACGGTCACGGCTCCCACCGCCCGCTGGCCCTGCAACGCCAAATTCACCTGTGCCCGCCCGCTGGCCTGATCAAAATCCAATTGGGGCACGCTCAGGCTGGCGCTGAGGGTTCCGGTCACGCCTTTCAGCAGGGGTTGTAAGGTGCGCGCGTCCAGTACGGCTCCGTCAATATTCAAATCGCGCCCGTCGTAGCGAACGGGAATCCGCGAACCGGGGTGGGTCAGCGTGCCGGAAGCGGTGATGCCGTTCTTCCAATTCACCCGTGCAGCCAGTCCCAACGGCTGGCCCACGTAGCGCGTGCCGTTGGTGGTCAGTGCCGCACCTGTAGCTGAGATTTGGGCGATCAACCTTCCGGCCACGAACTCTTTCCGCACAGCTTCCGGCAAAAAGGGCAGGGCAGGGGAGAGGCTGGCGCTGAGGGTGCCGCCGATGGTGGGCAGCACAGTGACGCGGCCTACTACGGGGCCGGATGGAAGGGCCAGCAGTTGCGCCCCGTTGCCTTGCAAACGCAGTTGTCCGGGCGTGTTGCCGAAGCCGTAGCTCAGGTTCGCCGCGCCGTTCCACTGGCCGCCTGCATAGTTCAGGCCGCCCACATTCACGCTCGCCTTGCTCACCGAGGCCGTGAGGGGCAACACCTGAGCCGGAAGAGTGACGCGGGCCTGTGCTGGCCCGAAGGTTTGGGCATTCAGCCGCACCGAGCCGCGCAGATCAGCCAAGTTTCCGCTGGCATTGGCCGTCAGATACGGCCCGCTGACCCGCAGATTCAGGCCTGACAGCACGCCGGAAACGAGGTTGCCGCTGGCGCTGATGCTTTGGCCCGCCACATTGCCCGCCAATTTAATTTGGCCTTTGCCTGTCAGTCCTGCGGCACTGGCCGTCAGGTCAAGAGCTTGGCCCTGAAAGTCGCCCGCTGCCTGCAACTTCAGTGTGTTGGCGGCGCTTCCAGTCAGGGTTCCGCGCACGCCGTCTACGTTCAGCACAGCGTCGGCCTGTGGATACAACGGCCCGCGCACCCGCAGATTCAGGCCCGCGAGGGTGCTGGTCAGGTCTGCATCCAGTTGCCCGCGTCGCAGCGAGACCAAGCCATCTGCCCGCTGCCCTCCCAACGCCAGATTCACCCGCGCCCGCCCATCGGCCTGTGCGAAGTCCAGCTTGGGTACGGTCAGGCTGGCGGTCAGGGTTCCGGTCAGTCCGGGCAACACGGGTTGCAGGGCGCGGGCATTCAGCACCAAACCGTCGAGGGTTAGATCGCGCCCGTCGTAGCGCACTGGAATCCGCGAACCGGGGTGGGTCAGCGTGCCGGAAGCGGTGACGCCGTTCTTCCAATTCACCCGCGCCGAGAGGTTCAGCGGCTCGCCCACATAGCGCGTGCCAGTGGTGGTCAGGACTGCGCCCGCTGCCGAAATTTGCGCGACGAGTCTGCCGGGCACAATTTCCTTGCGAACCGCTTGCGGCAAGAAGGGCAGGGCGGGGGCGAGGCTGGCGCTGAGCGTGCCGCCGATGGTGGGCAGCACAGTGACGCGGCCTGCCACCGGGCCGGATGGAATCGCCAGCAGTTGCGGCCCGTTGCCTTCCAAGCGGAGTTGTCCGGGGGTGTTGCTGGCCGCCGTACTCAACACGTAGCGCAAGTTTGCCGCGCCGCTCCAGTCGCCGCCCAAGAAGGTCAGGCCGCCAATATTGGCCCGCGCTCCGGTGAGCGAAGCCGTGAGGGGGAAAACCTGCGCTGGAACGCTGACCCGTGCCTGTGCCGGGCCAAACGTTTGAGCATTCAGGCGCACCGTGCCGCGCAAATCCGAAACGCTGCCAGTGGCGCTGGCGCTCAGATACGGGCCGTCCACCCGCACATTCAGGTCAGACACAGTGGCGGGCAGGGTCAGTTTGCCGCTGGCGACGACGCTTTGGCCCACGAATTTGCCCACTGCACGCACCCGGCCCCCCGCAGCGGTCAGGCGGAAGGGGCCAGCGTCGATCACGCCGCTCAGCACGTTGTTGCGGGCGCTCAGGTCGCCGTAGAGTTTTTGTCCACCGAGGGTGAGGCCGCGTGCCTGCACATCCAAATTCGAAAAGCCGCGCAGGCTCACGCTGGCGCTGCCGCCCGCGCCGTCAAACACGTTCACGGTGCCGCGTGGCTCGGTGCCGGTGCCGGTCACGTTGCCGTCTATAAAGAGGCCGCCCGCCGCCGTCCCACCCGCAATCGGGCCGCGCAAATCCACGTCGTATCGGCCCGAAGGCAAGGAGGCTTTCCCGCTGGCCCGCAGGCCTTCGCCGTCGCTGAGGCGCACGTTCAGGCTGTCCCAAGGGCCGCTGAGCGCCACCGTGTACTGATCCAGCACGCCGCTGGCTTCCACGGCTCCCCGAAAAGAGTTGACCCCTCCAGCATCGGTGCTGCGCCCCGGCCCCCACGTGGCGCGGCCCTGCACGGTTCCGGTCTGGCCCAGCGCGGTCAGGGTTTGCCGCCCGGTCACGCGGGCCAGTCCGGTGCGGGCGTCGTAGGTCACGTTCAGGTCGCCCCACGTGCCCGCCGCCGTCAGGTTGGGCGTCACGGTTCCGGTCAGATTCACGGCCTGCGCGGGAATAGTCACACCGCTAAACGAGAGCGGCCCGGTGCGCCCGGTCAGGCGGGCATTCAGGTTGCCGTACTCGCCCGCCAGCACAGCGTTCAGCGTTTGCGGCGCGTCTGTTCCGTTGCGGTAGGTGCCGCTGCCGCTGACCTGCACATCGGGGAAGACGCGGCCCGCCAATCGTGCCCTCACACTCGGATAGGTCACGTTCAGATCGGCGGTGATGGGCTGCCGCGCCCCCTGTCCGTTACGCTGCAATGTTCCGGCTACGCCTGCGCCCGCCGCCGAAGCATTCACGCGGGCGCTGCCGCCCAATCCCGCCAACGCCAAATCTAATGTTCCGTCCAGCTTTTGCTCGGCCAGCGCAGGCAAGAGCGGGCGCAGGGCGGCCAGATTGACCCGGCCTATGGCGTCCCAATTGGAGCCGTCGATTACGCCGCGTGCAGTGTCGCGCCTGCCTGCTGCATTGGCGGTAGTCAGCGAAAAGCGGATGCCGTCCTCTACGCTGAGCGTGCCCGCGATGTCGGCCCCCTCAATCTGGGCGCTCGTTAGAAATCCTGCGGAAAGCTGCGTGTCGGCCAACACGGTGACGCGGTTACCTGCCGCGCCCAACACGCCGCGCAAGCTGGCCGTGTCGCCGCGTGCGGTGGCGGTCACGTCAAAGCCGTTGCCGCGTGCAGTCAGGTTCCCGGTGGCTCTCAGGGCGGTGGTCACGTTCAAGTTGCCGTTTACGGTCACGCCGCCAGCCACAGCCAAGTTGCGGGCGGTCAGGCCGAAGGTGTCGCGGTTCCAAGTCAGGCGTTGGTTGCCGGGTGCAAAGGTGCCGCGCTGCCGAACATAATTCAGATTCAGGGGGCCGGTCAGCGGCGCAGTCAATCCGGGCAAACTGGCCGTCAGCGTGCCTGTCAAGTCGCCGCCTGTGGCGTCCAGTTGTCCATTTCCGCCCAAAGTTACGCCCGCGCCCTTGAGATTTTGGGCGCTCCACGTTCCCTTAAATTGGCGGTCAAGATTGAGGGCTAAGGTTCCAGCCGCCGTTCCCTCACCGCTTTGCAGGTCAGCCGTCAAGCCCTGTGCGTTCAGCCGCGCCGTGCCTGCCACCCCAAATGGCCCTACCGTGCCGCCGCTGATGGCTGCCCGCAAGTCGGAAGGTTTGCCTGTCAGGGCCACGCGTGCGCCCACGCCGCTCACTTTGGGATTCAGCACGGCGTCCAGCGCCTGCGTTTTCAAGTCGAAGGAGCCGCGTGCAGGCCCGCCCAGCGCCGTACCCGCCAACGTCAGCTTGTTCTTGGCATCCAGTGTGGCGTCGAGTGTAAGGGGTTGCCCCGCCAGCGTGCCCCGCGCCTGTGCGGTTCCGGCCCGGCCCAGCGCCCAACGTCCGCTGATGGCCTGATCGCCCGCCACCGCCGTTTTGACACTAAAGGCCAGATCGTTGGTCTGCCCGGCGCGGTTGCCGTTTTCGGTCAGCAGGGTGTATTCCACGTTGGCATCCTGGAAAGGCACGCCCCCCACTTGGCCCGCGCCTTTGGCATAGGCCTTTACCCGTACCGTACTCCAGCCGCCCGCCGTGACTCTCAAATTTAAATTGCCCGTGCCTGTGGTGCCGAATGCTTTGGCTAAGCCTTCCACAGTCGGGTCGGCGTCGGCGGTCACACTCCAGTTTTTGGCCTTCAAATCCACTGCGCCAACTGCGTTGACTGTGCCGTTCCAGCCGCGCCCCGCCAGTTTCAGATCAACTTTGTCGCCCCGGTGGGTGGCGGTTCCATTCACGCCCGTCACCGTTACGAATTTGGCTTGTGGCACACGCAAGGCGGCGTCTGTCACCTTCAAATCTCCGCGAATCGGGCCGTCGTTCAGCACGTAGCGCCCAGTAATTCGGCCCGCCGTCACTCCGGGCCAGTAGTGGTTCAGCACGCGGGCGTCGGCGTCCAGATTCAGGCCGAAAATGTTGCCCGCCTTGCCCTGAGACACCTGCACATCGGCATTCAAATCGCCGTCATTGGTGCGGCCCTTCACCGTCAGCGCCCCGTTTTGGCCCTGTTCTACCCGGAAAGTCCCATTGGGAACATTCGCGCCTTTGCCGTCTACGTTCACGCGGGCGTTTTGTACATCCAGCCCGCCCAGCACCACTTTCCAGCCGCCGCCCTTTCCAGCCGCACCCTTTTTCAAGAGTTCTTGCAACTTCAGATTCACGGTGGCGTCTTGCACAGCCACATTCAGCTTCACGGTGCGCGTCGCAAGATTGACGCCCTCTACCGTGACGCCCGCCTTGCCCGCCGTCCCCTCAATTCCGGGCAACTTGATGGTGGCCCCAGACAAATTGGGCGACCACAGTGGCCCGCCCACTCGGTCTGCCTTCACCTGAAGATCGGCCCCCAAGCGGGACAAAATCAGCGATCCGAACAAGCGGGGGGTCAAGGTCAGCAGGGCCGCCAAGACCAGAACTACCGCCAGCAATACCCAAGGCCACCGCTTGCGCCGCCGCATCAATGGGGTAGGGTTGCCGTCATCAGGCTGCATATCAGCCACAGGAGCAGGATCGGGGCGCGGTGCAGGGCCGTCTGTCACACGTCACCCACGCGGGCGGCGGCGAGAAACAGGGGAGAGGCCAAGACGACAGGAGCGGGCATTCCTGTCATTCTATCCACACTCACATGAATGTCAGGCGGCACAGTCTCACCTGACCATCAGACACGGCGGGGTGTTCGGCCCACCTGTCTGGCGCACAGAGGAACCTGACAGACACTTGCCCCCGCCCCGCGCCCGCTACCATGCGCCCTATATGCGCCTTACCGCTCTTGTGACCGGAACCGTTCAGGGTGTGGGCTACCGCCGTTTTGTGCAAAGGTACGCCCGCGACCTCAAACTTCAAGGCTACGCCGAAAACCTCACCGATGGGCAGGTAGAAGTCATCGCAGAGGGCGAGCAGGCCGACTTAGACCGCTTGCTGCACTGGCTTCACCGGGGGCCGCCCCATGCCAGAGTGCGTGAAGTCCAGACCCAGTACAGCGAAGGCACTGGGCTACGGGATTTTCATGTGTACTAGAGAGTGAATGGCAAGCTGAAATAGAAACATCGATTCCCGTGCGGCTCAGCAACGTGAGGCGTGTGCTGAGGTTGGCACGCCTAGCGAGGTGACGATCCAGGCAACCCCCCAGTCTGCTGTGCAGCCAGCCCCCCTTGACTTGCAAAGCTCCGCAGGAGAGGGGAGCGCAACAGCCTTTGTCCTCCCCTCAAGGGGGGGCGTCGCGTCAGCAACGGGGGGGTTCACCCTCCAAGCTCAACCGAAAAAGGGAGAGAAGGCGCACTGGCCTCTTCTCCCTTTTAAGCTCCCAAATTCGGGAACCTAGCTTGTGCTGACGCTTGCTCTAGAAATACTTACTCCAGAACCTTGGCGACGACGCCGGCACCGACGGTGCGGCCCCCTTCGCGG
>NZ_SSNW01000010.1 GCF_004801315.1 Deinococcus sp. Arct2-2 | reverse complement strand
TCGCTGATCCCGCAAGCAGGCCCCTTGAAGCTCGTGGCTTAACCCGAACTCACGTTTTAAACCAAATACACCCCTTCCCAACGGCAGTACTTCGGCGGTGGTGCGGGTTATCGGGAGTTCAGGCGACGTGATCTATCCGGGCATCATCACTCTCGCCACCGATATTTTTCTGCCCAATATCAAAGACAGCCTGACCAAAACAGTGACCGACATCAACGGTGGGCGCGTGTTGCCCGGAGACCAACTGGAATATGAATTGGTCATCAAGAATCAGGGCAACGACGGCGCAGTGAACGTGATTCTGACCGATGTGCTGCCTGCCAACACCAGCTTCGTGCCAGGTTCGCTGAGCCTGACCGGGGCCAATGCCGGAACCAAGACGAACGCGGCGGGCGACGATCAGGCGGAGTATGACAGCACCACTAACCGGGTGGTGTTCCGGCTGGGCACAGGAGCCACAGCGTTGACGGGCGGCGTACTTCTTCCCACCGCCGAATCGCGGGTTAAATTCCGGGTGCAGGTGAACGCGGGTACGCTCGGCGGCACGGCCATCAACAACACGGGCAACGTGAGCTACCGCCAGCAAACACTGGGCAATACCATCACTGACGCCAGCGACGGCGACTCTACCCTGACCGGCGACCAGCCCGCCACCGTGATCGTCAGAGGCCCCGACCTGACGCTGACCAAAACGCATACGGGGAATTTTTTGGCGGGGCGACCGGGAAGCTTTACCGTGCGGGTCTCGAATACGGCGGGGTGGGCGGCCAGCGCAGGCACGGTGACGATGACGGATACCTTGCCCGCCGGAATGGTTGCCCAAAGCATCGGCGGCGTGGGCTGGACTTGCACCCTCTCGCCGCTGCGCTGCACACGCTCTGACAGCCTCAGCGCAGGCGCGTTTTTTCCCGATATAACGCTGACGGTGGTAGCGGCCAACGCGGGCAGTTTTACCAATACGGCCAGCGTGGGCGGCGGCGGCGAGGAAAACAGCGCGGCAGCCAACAACAGCGCCAGCGACCATGTCACGGTTGTGCCAGTCCGCCCTGCGGTGGCCCTGACCAAAACGGTACGCAACATCACGCAGGCCAGCGCAACAGGCACAAACGTGGTTGGATCGCCCGGCAACCTCTTGGAATACTGCGTCAACTTTAGCAATACGGGCGGCACGGCCCCCAACTTTGTGTTGAAGGACGCCCTGCCCGCCGAAACCAAGCCCAAGCTGGACGGCTATAGCTTGGGCAACGATCTTGGCCTGCGCCTGACCCTCGGCAGCGTTGTCACCGACCTGACGTCCGCCACCGACAGCGACAGGGGCGAATTGGTGGGCCAGAATATGAAGCTGAGCTTGGGCACGCTGGGCAGTGGCAGCACGGGCCAGATTTGTATGCAGGCCACCATCCGCTAGGGCTTGCGCGGTAGTTTGAATCTGAACGGAGTTGACTAGAACGCAGAGTCTCCGAACGTGGCGACTGTGCCACTGATATGGATGTTGAGTGAAAGCCTTATAGATTTGGCTTTCACTCTGATGTATCCCTACGAGCCACCTCATTCCTTTGAGGCGTTCCTGCTTTGCAAAGGGGTGGGTTAAAGAAACAAGCGTAGGAACGTTCGTCAGTCCAGCAGGTTCACTGGGCGGGCGCTGTCCAGCCAACCCCAGTCGCGCAAATATGCCCGGAAGTCGGTCAGCAGTACGGCAGCTTCGGCGCGTTCGGCCTCAGCCAACGTGTGCAGCCATGCCTCACCCGTCAGGCGCGTATAGGCCAGCAGCGGCACGCTCTCGCTGAGGCCCGCACCCAAAAATCGTTCGAAGGCGACCAGCAACGCCCCGCGCCGTGTCCGGTCTACCAAGCTGTGAAGCGGAGGCACATGCAAAAAGGCGTCGGCAGCGTCGGAGAGAAGCACTGGTTTGGAAGAGTGGCGGGGCGGCACGGCAGGCAATAGAGACGCAAAATGAGTCATGCCCAAGCCTGCGCTTCCCTTGTCAGCCGACTTTAAGCATTAGGTCAGGGGAAGGTCAGGAGGATGACAAGTAGCGCAACGGACTCAGGCGTGCTGCGCCGATGGCCGGGGGGAGCGCCGCCAGTAGGCCCAGCGGAATCAGAGCCAGCGCCCGCAGTGCCAGCGGCCAAGTCAGTTGCGGGGCGGGCAACACGAATCCTAAGCGGCTGCCCAGCACTTGCCCACCCGTACCGCTCACGAGCAGGGCCAGCCCTAGCCCTAGCAGCACGCCCAGAGTCACGGTCAACAGCGTTTCGGTGAGCACCAGCCCAAATACGGTGGGGCGTCCGGCTCCCAGCGCCCGCAGAAGGGCCACCGTGCGCTGGCGCTCCAGCGTGGCCGCGTGAACGCCCAGCCACACGGTCAGGGCGGCGATGCCCAGCACCAACAACGACAGACCCGCGTAGGCCGCCTGCCCCTGCGCCAGCACGTCGCGGGCCTGTGCAAAGACCTGTCCGGGCAGCACCGCCATTGCTTTGCCGCCCGCGTTGATGCGCTGCACGGTGGTATAGATTCCCGCCAATTGCTCGGAGGTATACAGCACCGCCGTGACTTGCTGCGAGGCCGGAGTCAGTTGGCCGTGCGCCTCCCAAATGGTTTCTATAGGCGTGAGCAGGGCGCGGTCGACTGGGCCGCCAGTGGGCTGCAAGATGCCCACCACGCGGTAAACGCCTTCGTGTTCTACTTCATCCTCATGCTGTTCGGCTTCTTCTAGGCCGTGTGCGCCTTTAAATGTCGTTCCCAGCCGCAGCCCTGCTTCCCGCGCCGCCCGTGCGCCTGCCACCACTTCATGCTCGGTGCCAAAGATGCGGCCCTGTGCCACCCGGAAATAAGGTGGGTCTTTGGGCTTGATGCGCTGATCGAAAAAGGCGGTGCTGGTGCCCACGACAGGAAAGCCCAGATGGTTGTCGCCCAAGCCAATCGGCACGGCGCGGCGCGTTCCGGGCGAGGTTTTTAGGTCTTGATACACCGAAGCGGGCAAGTTGCCGTTGGGCGCGTCCAAATAAAACAGACTGGAAGTCAGCGCCTGCGTGGGACTGCCGGGAGCCGCAATCAGCAGGTCGAAGACTTGGGCGGCGTCTTGCGCCCCACGCTCTACCTGCCGCGATACCAGCGGCACCGTGAGGGCTGTAGCCGTTGCCAAAGCTACCGCCAGCACCGTGAGCAGCAAAGCTCCCCGCCGCGCCCGCAGCGCACGAATGGCGATCCATAGGGACGTGTTCATTGCTTGTCTCCAAGTCCCAGCTCACCCAGTTCTATGCGCTGTGCAAAAGCGCCCGCTACCAGCGGGTCGTGCGTCACCACGATCAGGGTTGCGCCCAACTGGTCAGCTGTTTCGCACAATAAATCCAGTGCGGCCCCAGCGCGGCTGCGGTCTAGGTGCGCGGTGGGTTCGTCTACCAGCAGCAGGCCCGGTGAGTGGGCCACCGCGCGGGCCAGCGCCACCCGTTGCCGCTCGCCCGTAGACAGCTGGTGCGGCGCGTGATGCAGGCGCTTACCCAAATCTAGCCGTTCCAGCGCGGCTTTAGCCTTTGCGTGGGGCTGCGCCGTGCCCGCCACCCGCAATCCCAATTCCACGTTTTCCAGCGCGCTCAGGCCCGGCATCAGGTGAAAATCCTGAAATACGTAGCCCACCTGCGTGCGCCGAAAGGCTTCACGCAGGCCTTCTTGCGGCGCACTGACCAACGTGGGGCCAAACCGGACTTCCCCGGTGGTGGGCCGCAGCAGTCCGGCCAGCAGGTGCAGCAACGTGGTTTTGCCCGTGCCACTCGGCCCCGTGATGGTCAGTTGTGCGCCCGCTGGCAGGTGAAGATCAGGGTAGGTCAGCGTGACTTCGCGCCCATGCTGAAAGCTCAGGCCGTGTGTGGTCAGGGCAGAACCAGTCCTGATGTCCGGGGGCAGAGCTACGGTGGTTGCGCCGGACATCACCGGGCAGCAACCGCGTCGGCGTAGAGACGCACCAAGCTCACAAAACCTGTCTCGTCGTCTTTCTTGGCCCCCACTTCCAGCCGCCCGGTAATGTTCAGGCCGCGTGTGGTGGGGTCAAGTTCCTTGCCGTCCGGCATCAGCACCAGCACGATATCGGCGGGCCAGTCGGCGGCGGTGGTACAAAACGGGCAGGTACTCATCGGCTCCCGCGTCAGCACAAAAAAGTCGAGTTTGGGCTTTAGCGGCGGGGCCATATAGCCGCTCATGCTGATGCGTTTGCCGTTCAGCGCCTTCAGCTTGTCGCTAAATTCCACGCCGCGCACCGTAACTTTGCCGTACAGCTCGGTAAATTTAAGGGGAGTGGGGGGGGCGGCACGTTGGGCGGCGGCCACACCGGGCAGCAGCGCCAATAGGGAGAGGAAGCGGCGGCGGTTCATCTCTGACATGAGAGCGCAAGCACGTCAGAGGCGGGTCAGAGGTGTGTCAGGTGGGGAATTGGGGCGGCGGTTTGCGGCGGGGTGAGGGGGCTTGGTCTAAGGGTTTAAAGGTCGAGGGTCTAAGGAAAGGCAATCGCTACGCTCATTACCCCTCCCCCCGCTGCGGTGCAGCGCCCCTCTCTGCTTCGCAGCTGTTCCAGTCCGACAAGGGGCGAGGGCTAACGGCAAGGGCAATAATCTGGGGCTGTTTGCTCCCTCACCCTTGAGGGGGGAGGGCCGGGGACTCGCAGAGCTGCGAAGCAGAGGGGGTGAGTGAGCGCCAGCGATTGCCCTCCCACCCTTTCCTTAGACCCTCAGACGCCCTTCCCCCTACACCGCAACAACACCAAAACGCAACCAAAGCGAAGGGCGGAACACCCCATTCAGAGTGTCCCGCCCCTGCCCTAACGCTGGCTTACTTGTTCTTGCGTCCGTCCAGACCCATCGCCTTGGCAATGCCGAAGAAGATTTCGGTCTGATCCATCACGCCCATGAAGTTCTCGGCTCCGGCTCCGAAGGCGAACAGGGGCAGGGGGTCGGCGGTATGCACGCCTTGGTTGGCGCTGGTGGGCAGGTTGCCGACGCGCTGCACTGCGCCTTCCGCACAGATTTTGGGGTTGGGCACGAATCCGGCTTCGGCCCCGGTTTTGCCGTTGCTCACGGTGGGGTCAAGGAACTCGGCGCGGCCTAGGTAGGTTTCGCAGTAGTCGGGCGTCGCGCCAAAGCCTACCGCGTAGGTGCGGGCAGTTTCGGGCAGCGGGAAGCCGTTCACGTCGCGCTTGTCGCCGTAGGTGGGGAAGCCTGCGGCCTCGTAAATGCCGACGGCGTTGCGCTGGCCGGGGCCTTTGCTGGTGTCGTAGCCACCGAAGACGGTCAGCGAGTGGGCGTGATCGGCCGTGACCAAGACCAGCGTATCGGGGTTTTTCTTGGCGTAGTCTTTGGCCCACGCAACGGCCTTATCCAGCTCCAGCACGTTCCACACGGCCCGCTGCCAATCGAGGGGATGCTCGAACTTGTCGATCATGCCCGATTCCACCATCAAGAAGAAGCCGTCGGGGTTCTTCTCCAGCGTCTCTACGGCTTTTTGGGTGCTGTCCCACAAGTAGGGCATGTCCTTAAAGTCTTTCAGGGTATTTTCGCCCTTATACTGAACGCGGTCAAGGTAGCTGGGAACGTTGTCTATATTAAACAGCCCGAACAACTTGTTGCTGTTGGCCGCCAGCAGTTCGGTGCGGGTGCTGACAAAGTTGTAGCCGAGTTTCTGGCTGTCGGCGATCCAATCGGTGGTGTCTTTGCGGCGGCTGCCTGCTGCCGTAGACGGAATAAAGTCGCGGCTGCCGCCGATGAGCAGCACGTCGGGCTTCACTTCGCCCTGAAAGTACTGGTCGGCAATAGACTGATAATCGCCCCGGCGACGGGTATGTGCGGAGAAGGCAGCGGGCGTAGCGTCCGTCCCGAAGGCGTCCGACACGATGCCGATGGAGGCTCCGGTGGTGCGGCGCAAGATGCCCGTGATCGGCTCGATGCGGGGGTTGTCCAGCGTGTTTTCCGTGTTGTCGGGGTACACGTTCAGCGCGTTTACTAGAATCTTTTGGCCGCTGGCAATGCTGCTGGCGGTGTTGGCACTATCGGCCAGAGCCGAATCGTAAGAGCTGGTGGTCACGCTCGCCATACTGCTCAGGTCGCTTTCCATCGCCAGTTTGCCGGTAGACATGCCGTTGGCCGGGTTGTAGGGGAAGGCCACCATTTTGGCCGCGTTCATCACGTTCCAGCTCATGCCGTCGCCAATGAACAAGATGACTTTCTTGGCTTTGGCGGTGGCGGGGGCGTCCGCCGTCCAGCGGGCCACTTTGGTCTGCACGCCTGCGTCGTCAGAAAACACCACGCTGACCGAGTGAGCGCCGGGGGTGATGCTCTGGTCACGCAGCGTCCATTCGGTGCTGGTTTCTTTGGTATTGGTCTGCACCAAACCTTCAATCAGTTTGCCGTCCAGCCGAATGGTAGCCGACTTATAGTTCTTGACGTTTTCGGCCTCGATCCTTAGGTCGAACCGTTGCCCAGCCAGCAGGCGCGAGCCGTCGTAGGGATACACTTTGAGGTCGGCGGCAGAAGCGGCTCCGGTCATCAGGAGCGCAGCGGTCAGCAGAAGGGGACGCATACGGAGGTATTTCATCCCGCACAAGTCAGCCAAACATCACGTTTCGGTCAGCTTTCCGTGAGAAAATAGTGATAATGAGTATTCAGTCTCAAGATTAGGTCAAGAGAGTGTCAGGCGTACTACTGTCATTCAAGACAGAATCGGGTTTTCCCCTCTGATCTCACCCTACTCCACGCCCTCTGACGCCGCTCTGACACCTCCCGCTCAAGCTTCTGAGCAGATGCGTTTGTTGTGTATATGGCTCTGTATCAGCTTGGTTTCTGCCGGAGGGCAAGCCAGCGCCGGAGCAACCTTGCCCGCGCTGGAGGTCAGCACTGCCGCCGCCCAACCTCTGCGCATGCCTGCCCCCAGCGATTCAAAACCATTGGTCGTTAACTTTTGGGCCAGTTGGTGTGCGCCCTGCCGCGCCGAATTGCCGTTGCTGCTCGCAGCGCAGCGGGCGGGCCGGGTGCGGGTCTTGGCCGTCAACATCGGAGAAACGCCCGCAACGGCTGGGGCCTTCCTGAAGCGCGAAGGCCTCACGGTGCTGAATGTCGCCTTTGCCCGCGCCGCCGATGTGGGAGGCTGGATCATTCCGGGCCTGCCCACCACCGTGCGCGTCGGCACTGGCTGGCGCGACACCGGGCGGCGCTACGGCCCCCTGCATCCGGGCGATCCGCTGTTGTTGCCCGTGCCAAAGTGAGTGTGCAGCAGTGAGTCCAACGTTCTAAGCGGGTTGGCACTTCTTCAAAGTGGAGAAAGTGCGGCCACTATGTTTTTTCCACTGACCGCTCTCCACTGACAAACCGCGGTCATCAGCCTTCCCCGCTCAGTCCTTGAACGAATGCCCCGCCCCTTCCAACGCAGCCCGCGCCTGCGCCACTTGCTCGGCCTTCACCAGCACGTAGTCGGTATCGAAGGTAGACAGGGCGAAAATGCCCACGCCAACGGCCTTCAGCGGATTCAGCACCGCCGCCAAAATCCCGGTGAGATGGAAGGGGAAGGGGCCGTGTAGCCGGATTGCTGCCCAGCCGCCTTCCAGCTTCAGGTCACCCGGCAGCGGCGAAGGCACGTTTTCCTCAGCCGTGACGATGCTCATCTCGTCCGGCGCACCCACCACCGCCCATAGGGTTCCCGACATCGCCCAAGTCGGAAGGGGCGAGGCCGCCGGAAGCTGCGCCACCACAAACTGTCCAGTCAGTAAAGACAGCACCAGCGCGGGGGAATCTGATGTAAAGTCGGTCACTGAATCAGTGTACAACTGCAAGGTTTTCCTCAATCTGACAGCTTTCTGACACGTCTGGGTGCGCCTTTTTGCCTATGCTGTTCTCACCAGACTGTGCAGATTTATCATTCTTTTCCTCGTGAATTTCCTTACAATAGGACGTGATGAAGGTCTGGGTGATTGGGGTTTCGGCGGCGGCGCTTTTAGGTGGAGCGTTGGCTATGGGCGTGGCGACACAAAACAATGGAACGCTCGCGGCAGGATTGCGAGTTGCGGGAATCAACGTGGGCGGCATGACGTCCGAGCAGGCGCTAGAAGCTCTGGGAACGCGGGCCGCCACCGCGCCGCAGGTTACGGTCACGGCAGGCGGCCAAAGCTGGACGGTGGGGGCCGAGACCCTCGGTTGGCGGGCCGATGCCCAAAACAGCATTGCCGCTGCCGAACGTGCCACCCGTGACCGCAGTGTGCTGGAGCGTGTGCAGGCCGCCTTAGGTCAGGCTCCGGCGCAAGATTTTCCCCTGATCGCAGGCGTAGACGCGGCTCAGGCCAAAGCGGGCCTCAGCGCCCTCACGAGAAGCCTCAATACCCAGCCCAAAAACGCGACGATTCTGTTCGACAAAACCACCAAAAACTACACCGTCACCGCCGATACGCTGGGCCGCAAGGCCGACGTGAACGCTGCTGTAGCCGCCTATGTAGCCGCCCCTACCCTGACAGCCCTCAGCATTCCCGTGACCGACTGGAAGGCCAAATACACCGCCGAGCAGTTGCAGGGTTACGTGACCACAGGCAACACCCTGATTCGTCCCCTGAGCGTGCAGTTGCAGGGCACCACGCGCAAGGCGGGCCTCACGGGGCTGCAAGTCGCCAACCTGTACTGGGTGCGCGAAACGGGCATCGTACTGGATGACGCCGCCATCACTTCGGCCTTCAAACGCCTGACCGGGTTGGTCGATCAGCCTGCCCAGAATGCCCGCTACGCCTTACAGGGCAGCAAGTTGGTGCGCGTGAAGGAACAGGCGGGCAAGGTGGCCGATCCCAAGTTGGCACTGGCCGCTTTCCGCAAAGCTATTACCGACGCCGCTGTGAAAAACGTGGTGCTGCCCGGCAAAGTCAGTCGGCCTACACTCACTCTGGCGCAGCTCCCCGACGCCGCCAAACTGCAACTGATCACCACCGGGCGCAGCACCTATTACCATTCCAGCGCTGCCCGCCGCACCAATGTCGCCAACGCCGCCGCCAAAATCAACGGTACTGTGGTGGCCGCCGGAGAAAACTTCAGCTTCCTGAATTCGCTGGGCAGTATCAGCGCCGACAACGGCTTTGTGGGCGGCCTAATTATCAGCGGGGGCCGCACCGTAGACGGGTTGGGCGGCGGCGTGTGTCAGGTCAGCACCACCACCTTCCGGGCGCTCTATCAGGCCGGATTGCCCGTTGTGGAGCGCAACCAGCACTCCTACCGCGTGGGCTACTACGAGCCTCAAGTGGGCTTCGAGGCCGCTGTGTACGATCCCGGTCTCGACCTGAAGATGAGAAACGATACGGGCGCTCCTCTGCTCATCAAGACCATCAATCACAACGATCAATCCATGTTGGAAGTGCAGGTGTGGGGCGTCAAGCCTGCCCGCACCGTCACCATCAGCCCCGCCGTGATTACGGCCCGCACAGCGCACCCCGCCGCCAAATACGTGACCAATCCCAACTTGCGCCCCGGCGCGGTGCAGCAAGTTGATTGGGCTGCCGATGGGTTCAACCTGTACATCACGCGCACCATCAAGGACGCTGCGGGCGTTCGCAGCGACAAGGTCAGTACCATCTACAAGCCTTGGCAAGCCGTGTTCGAGATGGGGCCACGCAGTTAAAACCGTCAGTGGTGAGTGGTCAGGACTAGTGAGAAAGGCTTGTCAGGCGCAGCGTTTGGGGTCTGATCGGGTGTGAGAACTTGAGAGCGGTGGACTGGATTCAAGGCCAAATCATCGCGGAAAGACAATATCAGTGGGGACGGCAGAGCAGAAGCCGTCCCCACTGCGTCTCCGTTTATGTGTGCCCGTCAGCCAAACTTCACGTCCCCGTCAGATCAAAAGCGTACAACTGGTCATATGCGTTCCCTCTTTGCTCTGACTGCCGCCGCCCTGACGGTGGCCCTCGCTGCTCCGGCTTCGGCCCAACCCCTGCCCCTTGTCGGCACCAACTGGACACTGACGGGACTCACCGACAACGGCAAAGTCGTGTCGCCCGGACAAGCTGCGCCGCGTCCCACCTTGCGCTTAGAGGGCACGGCGGCGTCGGGCAGCACGTCTTGCAACACCTACCGCGCCAACTTTGCCACTCGCGGCGACATTCTGCGTTTTACGGCGTTGTCTACGACTCGCCGCGCCTGCCCTGACCGTATTGACGGACTAGAAGAACGCTTTGTGAATCTGATGCGCGGCGTTTCGCGTTTCAACGTGCAGGGCAAAACACTGACGCTGTTTTCGGGCAAGACCGATCAACTCATCTTTACGGCGGGAATCGGAGCCACGCTGCCCACCGTTCCTTCCGGCACACTGGGGTCAAGCATGACGACACTCAAAGGCAACTGGTTCGTGACGCGGGTGGTGGCAGGCGGGCGTGACGTGGCCTTGCCCGCACAGGCCTCGTTTACGTTTGCGCCGGAAGGAACAGGATTTGCGCTCAGCGGTACGGCGGGCTGCAACCGCGCCGTAGGCAGGGTCACAGCTTCTGCCTCTGCGGTCACATTCGGGCCACTCGCCACCACCCGGATGCTCTGCGAAGCTCCGCGCATGGCACAGGAAACCGCGCTCCTGAAGGCGTTATCAGGCACGCTGGCCGCACAATTCAGTGGGTCTACGGTGGTGCTGACTGGCCCCGCCGGAACGGTCACGCTTTCGCGCTTAGCCGGGGCAGGAGCCGGAACAACCCAGCCGCCCGCCGCCACCACGCCCTATACGCTCCGGCAAGTCAACGGACAAGCGGCCCCCACCACCCTCAAACCCGTGACCCTCACGCTAGAAGAAGGCCGAGTAGGTGGCAATGACGGCTGCAATTCTTACCGCGGTTCTTACCAGATGGAAGGCAACCAGTTGGTGCTGACCTCCCCGCTGGCAAGCACCATGATGGCCTGCCCAGACGGGGAAAACTCGCCCCTCGTATCGGTGCTGGGCCAGCGCCCCACCCTGACGGTGCAGGGCGCAATACTCACCCTCAAGACCGACGATGTGACCCTGACCTTCAAACGCTGATCCACTGCGGGCCACCCGGCGCTCAGCCAGTTTCTCAAGCCAGTTGTGTGAAATCTCACACTCCATCAGCTTGAATTCTGTAAAACGGGAAGATGAATCTCTTGCCTGTGGCCGCCCTCCTCCTTGTTTCTGCAACGTCTGCATTGGCGCAAGCTCAGCCTTCCGGCACCCCTGACGTTGTGGGCAACTGGAAAGTGGTGGGCTGGACACTGCCCAACGTGATTCCGGTGCGCGGCTACGTGCCCACGCTCAAGTTCAGTGGCGCAGGCCAGAGCCTTAGCGTGACGGGTAAGGCAGGCTGCAACATCATCAACGGCCCGGTGACCCTCAAGGGCGATCAACTGACCTTCGGCGTGTTGGTCAGCACCCGTGTGGCGTGTTCGGTGGCGGTTGGTCAGCAAGAAACCTCACTGATCAAGGCCTTGTCGGGCCAAACCCTGACCGCCCTGCGGGTGGCCGACAGTCTGACCCTGACTACCGAAAGCGGCTCGGAACTCAACATTCGCCGCTCTACCATTCAGGCCAAATAGAGGCTGAGGAGGGTCAAGACTCCAGCGCCCAGTCTACGGCGGCCTGTACATGCAGCCGGGTGGTATCGAACACAGGAACGGCGGTATCGTCGGCTCCCACCAGCAACGTGATTTCGGTGCAGCCCAAAATGATGCCCTGTGCGCCGCGTGCGACCAGATCGGCCATCACCCGCCGGTACGTTGCGCGTGAGGTTTCCCGAATTTCATTGCGGCACAGTTCGTCGTAGATAATCCGGTGTACTTCGGCGCGGTCTTCGGCGGGCGGCGTCAGCGTTTCTAATCCAAACTTGTCTTTCAGCCGCCCTGTGTAGAAGTCTTGCTCCATCGTGAAGGCCGTCGCCAGCAGCCCAGCTCGGCTGAGGCCCGCTGCCCGGATTGCCCGTGCTGTGCCGTCTATGATGTGCAGCAGGGGAATATTGACGGCGGCCTCTATCTGCGGGGCGACCTTGTGCATGGTGTTGGTTGCCAATACCAAGGCTCCGGCTCCAGCCCGTTCCAGACCTCTGGCAGCCTCGGCTAATAAGGCTCCCGCTTCGTCCCAGCGTCCCTCACGTTGCAGGGCCGCCACTTCCGCAAAGTCCACCGAATGCAGCAGTACCCGCGCCGAATGCAGGCCACCCAAGCGCCGCGCCACTTCTTCATTCAGCAACCGGTAGTATTCCGCGCTGCTTGTCCAACTCATGCCGCCCAGAATGCCGATCAGTTTCATGGAGCCTCCTGTTTGGGGTGTGTGCCCGCTAAGCGCCCCGGCATCAGCCGTTCCAGCAGCGTCACCAAGTCGGCGTCCATGTAGTCGTAGTCGTCGGGAATGCCCAGCGTGAGAATTCGGTTGTCGGGCAGTGCGCCCCGGAAGCGTTGGCGCAGGATGTCGCGGTGACGCTTTTCCATGCACACCGCCACATCTGCCCATTCCAACAGGTCACGCGAGACAGGCGTTTCGGCGTCGCGGTTGGTGCCCGCCGAAGCCACTTCCCAGTCGTGGCCCGTGCGGAATACCGCTTCGGCAGTTGGACTTCTGAGCTTGTTTTGGGCGCAGATGAACAGTACACGCAGCGGGCGTTCGGCTGTCAAGGCTCTTGCCCTGCCAACAACCACGCTGCCTCATCCTCGCCAATGTCGGTGGGGGCGTTGGCTCTGGCCCACGCTGCCGCCGCCTGCACGTCATACGGAGTGCGGCGAAATTCTATGTTCCAGTGCCCGTTTTGGCGGGTCAGCAAGAGCCAGCGGGCGAGCGGTGGGCCTTCTCTATGACGTTGGCTGACGGCTCCAACATTCACTAAACTTAGGCCGTCAATTCTCCGAAATATTTCGGAGTGGGTATGGCCGACGACGCACACCGCGCCGCTAAACTCGCCCAACCGTTCACGCATCTCGTCCGGCGTGGCGGGCCGTTCTTCTTCCCCCGACAGCATCAGGGCTTCCCAAGGGTCACGCGGGCTGCCATGAGCCAGCCGAACCTCGCCGCCCGCCACGTCTACAAAAGTGGGGAGTTGGCCCAAGTGTGCGCCTATGTTCTCGGGCAATTGCGAGGTCACCCAGCCGCGCATTTCCTCTTTGCCTGCCCGCATTCCGGCCATGCGTTCATCGGTGTTGCCGCGCACGGTGGGCGGCGCAAATTCGGCCTGAAGCGCCCAAGCGGTAGCTGGGTCAGCAGCTCCCCAGACCGTATCGCCTAGGTTGTACAGCGCGTCCGGGTTAGCGGCATGAATATCGTCCAGCACGGCCCGCAGCGCAAAGCCGTTGCCGTGAACATCAGACAGAATGGCAAGTCTCATCACGTCTCCAAGTTATTTCGGCTTGCGAATGGCGGCAAAGATTCCAGCGAACAACAGCACCGTGATGACGTAGCCGATCAACGAAAAGGCAGGACTGAACGCCGGACTCAGCGCGTCGCCCGCGAATTTGTAGATGGCGTAGGGAACGGCCCACCCCAGCGCATACAGCGAGGCGCGGCGCAGGAATTCGGGCGTGACCGAAGCCTGTGCAAACATCCGCATCGGAATGAACATGGCCGGAATAATCAGCAGTTGCGAGAGGTAAAACCAGATGGGCAAGGCTTCGAAGCCGTATTTCACACCGGCAAACGCGATATTGATGCCGCCGATCAGGACGCCCGTCAGGATCACGGTTCGGAGAAGAAGAGGATTCACGCCCGTCATGTTGTCATGAATCAGGTGATGCAGACACTCAGGCGGGCACGCCCTCTACCGAGCCGTAATGCAGCACAGTAGGAAACGGATCGTAGAAATGGTGCAGCAGCGCCCGCCACTGTGTGTATTGCGGGCTGCCCCGAAAGCCCACCGTATGGGCTTCTAACGACTCCCACCAGACCAGCAACACGTATTCGCCGGGCCGCTCTAGGCAGTGTTTCAGGGTGTGGCGCAGGTAGCCGTCCATGCCCGAAATAATGCCCTGCGCCTCCCGAAACGCGGCTTCAAATTCGGCGTTCTGGCCGGGAATGACGTTGAGGACAGCAACTTCGAGGATCGGTTCGGGCATACGGGAGTGTAGAGGCTGAATCGTGGAATGTGGATCGTTGAAACTAGCCAACCACAATCGCCTGAGCTGTCATGAGTGGAGAAGGTAGATCGTGGTGACAGCCAATCCACGATCTACGATCCACCCCCACAATCCCTTACGCCGTCGTCTGACTTACTTGGCGGCTCTTGCCCATGCCTGCCACAATTTGGTTGATCACGCGCAGCCACGCACGGGCGCTGGCTTCCACCACGTCGGGGGCGACGCCTGTGCCGTGAATGCTGATCTCGCCGTAACGGGTATTCACGCTGACTTCTCCCAGCGCCTCGGTGCCTTTGGTCACGGCCTGCACGCGGTAGACCTCCAGTTCGGGGGCAATGCCCGTCACGGCGTTCAGTGCGTGGAAGATAGCTTCCACTGCCCCGTCACCGCTGCTGGTGGCCTCGCGGGGGCCGTCTGGTGTGGTCACGCGCACATAAGCGAGAGGCTGCATATCGGTGCCGCTGGTGATCTGGAACTTTTCCAGCACGAAGGTTTGAGGAATATCGGTGCGGCTGTCTACCAGCGCCCGCAAGTCGTCGGCGTATATCTGGCCTTTGCGGTCGGCCAAGTCCTTGAAGCGGGCGAACATTTCCTTGATGCGGTCTTCGGCCACGTCGTAACCCAAGTCGGTCAGGGCTTTGCGGAAGGCGGCGCGGCCCGAGTGCTTGCCCATCACCAGTACGGCGGCTTCGCGGCCCACCAGTTCGGCGTTCATAATTTCGTAGGTTTCGCGGGCCTTGATCACGCCGTCTTGGTGAATGCCCGATTCGTGGGCAAAGGCATTGTCGCCCACTACGCCCTTATTAGGCTGCACCGGCATACCGCTCAGGCGGCTGACCATCCGGCTGGCCCGGTAGATTTCGCGGGTACGGATACCCGTTTCAAAGCCGTAATGGTCTTTGCGGGTATGAAAGGCCATCACGATTTCTTCCAGCGCCGCGTTGCCCGCCCGCTCGCCAATCCCGTTGATGGTGCATTCGATCTGGCGTGCCCCGCCCTGCGCCGCCGCGATGGAGTTGGCCACCGCCATACCTAGGTCGTCGTGACAGTGCGCCGACAAGATCACATGATCGGGCAATTCTCCCTTCAGGAACGCAAACAGCGCCCGCATTTCTTCAGGCGTGGTGTAGCCCACCGTATCGGGCACGTTGATGGTGGTCGCGCCCGCTTCCACGGTGGCCTTAAAAATTCGCGCCAAAAAGGGCCACTCGGAGCGGGTGGCGTCCTCGGCGCTAAATTCCACGTCGTCGACAAAGGTGCGGGCCAGCCGAACCGATTCGATGGCCCGCTCCACTACCGCGTCGGGTTCCATATTCAACTTCTTCGACATATGGATCGGGCTGGTGGCAATAAAAGTGTGAATGCGGGGCCGCTCGGCCAGTTCTACAGCTTTAGCGGCAGCTTCGATATCGGCCCGGTTTGCGCGTGCCAGCCCGGCAATAATCGGCCCCCGCACCTCGCGGGCAATCCGGCTCACGCCCTCTAGGTCGCCGGGGCTGGCAATCGGAAAGCCCGCCTCGATCACGTCTACGCCCAGCCGCGCCAGTTGGTGGGCAATCTCCAGCTTTTGGCTGTGGTTCAGGGCCACGCCCGGACTCTGCTCGCCGTCGCGCAGGGTGGTGTCAAAAATCCGGATGGGCTGGATGGTGGGGGTGTGCTGGGTCATGGTGGTAGCTCCTTGAGGTGCGGTAGGGAAAGCTGGAGAAGGGCGAGAAACCAAAGAAAACCCCCCGAAGGGCGTTCCTCCGGGGGGGCTGACACGGTTCTTAGCCGCTCACTCCACCGGAGGAACGCTAAGAAGAAGCAGGCCAGATACTTGCATGGGGAGACTGTACAGGGCTGGCGCGGTGAAGGCAAGCCCACACGTCTACACGGGTTCGGCAAAATGAAGCCGTTACAACAACCCCGCCCCTTCCAATGCTTTTCGCAGACTGCTCAGGCGGTTGTGACGGTTCATGATTTCGCGTACCTGCACCCGGCTTTCGGCTTTGCCCAGCAAGGTGTCCAGCCGCTTCAAAACATTGGCCGCCTCGCCGTATCCGGTGCTGCTTTTGCGGTCTATCCCCCGTTGCGCGGCCCGCTTGATCAGGACGGCGGCCCACTGGGTTTGGCCCTCTTCGGCTAGGGCGTCGGCCAGCAGCACCAATTGCTGAACAGGCACATCCTGCCGTTCTCCGGCCAACTGAACGGCGTCTTGGGTCAGGCCCTCCGACAGCAGCAGGGCCATCAGGGTGGAGGTGTGCTGGCCGGTCTTCCAGATGTTGGCAATGACTGTGGGACCTTCTTTGTTCCAGTCGACAGAAACGCTCTTGAGGGTGTCTAGCCAGTGGGCAGACGGGCGGTGTTGTACGGCAGCCAGAGCCAAAGCGTGCGCTTCGGTGCGCCGTCCGGTGTCCACGTAGCGTTCGAAAAGCCAGTCCCGAACGCCCGACGCCTCTACATTGGCCCGCATCAGGTCTTCAAGGAGCGGCAGTTGAGTGTGGGCGGCGAAAGTGGGGGCTAAACTAGGGAGGGAGACACGCAAACGGGCCTGCTGCACGGCTTCCGCTGCCGCTTTGGATTGCCCACGCTTCAAAAAGAAGTCCACGAGTGCAGCCACATCACCGCTTGCCCGCAACAAGGCCTCACGCTCCTTGTCGCTCACTTCATCGTCTTTGGTCAGAAAGGCCAGAGCGCGGGCATACTGGCTGCGGTAAAAATCGTGCGGCGTGCTGGTCATCAGATCTTTCAGGAGATTCAAGAGCGTTTGCCGTTCACTGCTGTCCAGCGCCTGTGCAAAGTCGTGGAGACGCTCGGTGTCCTGCAATTGGCCGCGCCCAGAGGCTATTTCGCTGAAGATAGACTCGGTGGCGTCGGCCCTCGCGTGGCTGCTCAGGTGGCCGCCCCGAATCAACTGCTGAACGGCGTGGAAGGCATGGGCCTGTACCTCATCCAGCCCCCAATCCAAATCCATGTTGCTGTAGGTTTCTTCTACGCCGTCCAGCACGGCAATGTACACGGCCAGTGCCCACGCCGCCTGAACCGGTTGGAGAGGCTCGGATTGCGCCAGCAGGCGGTCTGCGCCCTGCATCGCCTCCCAAATGGCGCGGTCATCCGGGCCGTCTTCCTGATCCTCGTAAGGATCGAACATCCGCTGGATCGCTTCAAAAGCGGCTTGTATGGCTGCACAAGCCGCCGCTGTTTCGGCTGCGGCGGCTCGTGCGGTGGGTGGGCGTACCGAACGAGCTAAGACGAGGGCCAGCAGTTGAGGTTCGGCATCTACCAAACCAACAATCAGGTCTCGGAGGGCCGCTTCGTCTAAGGCACTCAGGACTTCGTACAGATCAGGCAACGGGGCAAACGCTTGGGCATCTTCGGTGGCCCGCGTGAGCAGCGCCCCCATATGCTTGCAGCGCCCGTCGCCTCCCACCGGGCAGTTACATCTGGCCCCCGTTATTTTTCCACCTTGCACAGTGGCCCATACCTCATAACGCTCTTGTCCATAGGCCGCCCCGGCAATCCGCAGGCTGGGTTGAGGTGCGCCGACTGTACCGGGCGGCGGCGCGGCGGGTTGAACCGTCAGGCCCGTCAACCCACGCACATACTCACGGCCCCGGCTCCAACTCGTTTGGCCGCACCACGCCAGCGCCGCCGCTTGGGTCAAGGAAACGGTGTGCTTGGTCATAGGATTAGCCTACCTAATTCGAAATCGGTCTTGCGTTGTGTCAGGCGGAAACCGTGTAGGTTGACTGGTGTAGCTCCCTCAACCCCGACTGGCACGGTGTAGAGGGAAGGCAACAGGGCGAGTCAGACTGCCCCTCCCCTACCGCGCCTTCAAGTCCGTCCAGATTCGGTCATACAGCCGCGTGGTATTGCCTGCTTTGAGTTCGTTGATGAACTCCACTTTGCCACTTTTCAAGTCGTCTTGCGAAGGGTTGAAGGCCTTCTGAGAGCGCAAAAACGGGTCGAGTAGGGGCGCGGCGGCGGTGTTGGGATTGCCGTAGTAGGTGTAGTTGCTGATGGCCGCGCTCACTTCGCCCTCCAGCACAAAATTGACGAATTTGCGGGCCAGCGCGGGATTCGGGCTACCGCGCAACAGCACCAGCGTATCGGTGCTGATGGTGGTGCCCTCGCTGGGCAAGTACACCTTCAGGTTGGGGTCTTCGGCAGCGCCTTGCAGCAGGTCGCCCACGTAGATTTGGCCCAAATCCAACGTTCCGGCCAGCAGTTTGTTCCGCACCTCCGGGCCGCCGCTGAACGACTCGAAACCGCGCTTGGACACCGTGCGGCGCAGCAAGTCGCGGGCTTCTCGCAACTGCGCGACATTACTGGAATTCACCGAGTACCCCAAATATTTCAGGGCCGCGCCGATCACTTCACGGGGATCATCAAGCAAAGAAAAGCGCACGGTGTCGGTGTCTCCAAAAATTAGTTTCCAACTTTCCGAGGACGGCGTGAACCGCTTGCCGTTGTAGGCCAACCCGGTGGCTGCGTACTGGTAAGGCACGGTGTACACGTTGCCGGGGTCAAAATTGGGGTTCAGGAAGCCCACGCCGATGTTGCCGAAATTGGAGAGCTTTTGGGCTTCCAGCGGTTGCAGCAACTTGGCCCGCGCCATGACCTGAATAAAGTAGTTGCTGGGCGTGGCAAGGTCATAACTGGCCCCGCCACCCTGCAATTTGGCGAGCATGTACTCGTTGCTCTCGAAAGTATCCAGAATCACACGGGCGTTTTCCTGTTTCTCGAACTGCTTGACCACGTCTGGGTCGATGTAATCAGACCACATGATGATTCTCAGCACCCGCCCGCCGTTGCGCTGAACAGGAGCGGGCGTGGTGGCCCCTTGCCCTTCGGCGGCGGTGTCGGTGCGTTCTATGCGGTGGCAGGCGCTTAGGGACAGCAGCGCCAGCGTCAGCAACAGCGTGCGGTTCATGCCTCTCCCCTCCGGCCCGGACGCGGGCGCATGATGGCGTTGGCCGCAATTATGGCGACTACCGTGACCAGCACCAGTAATGTACTCAACGCGTTGATGTCGGGTGTGACGCCCTTTTTGACACTGGTATAAATCAGCACAGGCAGGGTGCGGAAGCCAGAACCACTGGTAAAATACGTGACCACGAAATCGTCGAGGCTGAGGGTAAAGGCCAACAGCGCCCCTGCCAACACACCCGGCAAAGCCAGCGGCAAAATCACGCGCAAGAAGGACTGCACCGAACTTGCGCCCAAATCACGGGCGGCTTCTTCCAGCGAACGGTCATAGCCTGCCAAGCGGGAGCGCACGGTCAGGGCCACATAACTGATCTGGAAGGTGACGTGGGCGAACATGACTGTCCAGAAGCCGTTTTCGAACGTCCAGCCCGTGAGTTCTAGGCCGCCGCGCACCAGCGAATAGAACATCAGCAGCGAGACCCCCATGACCACATCGGGAATGACGATGGGCGTCACCAGCAGGAACGTGAGCGGCAGCCGAAACCGGGTGGAATAGCGCCACAGCCCCAGCCCCACCAGCGTGCCCAACACCGTGCTGATGAGCGTGCTGGACAGCGCCACCAGCAGCGTATTGGTCAGCGCCTCGCGCACATCCTCGCGGGCCAGCAGCACGCCGTACCATTTGGTGGTAAAGCCCGCCCAAGTCCCGCCGAATTTGGAATCGTTGAATGAGAAAATGATGAGGACGAGGATGGGCAGGTACAGGAAACCGTAGACCAGCCAAGCCCACGCGGAGAGGGCGGGATGAGTGCGCCGCATCATGTTTGGCCGCCTGCGTGTGAAGGGGCGGGGTCTAAGAGTCTAGGGCGAAGGGCCGCCGGGGTTCTTAGTCCCTTAGACCCTTTGACCCTTAGACAAAAACCGTCAACTCCACGCCAACTCATATCAGCTCCTCCAAGCCCTTCTGCCCCGCTGACCGTGCATACAGCCACAGCCCCACCAACACCGCGCCCATCAGCAGGAAACTGAGGGCAGAGCCGTAGGGCCAGTCTCCGGCCTGACCGAATTGGTTTTGCACGAGGTTGCCGATCAGGGCCGTTTTTGCGCCGCCCAGAATATCGCTGACCACGAAGGTGCCGAGGGCCGGAATAAAGGTCAGCAGGATTCCCGCGATCAGGCCGGGCAAGGTTTGGGGAAACACGGCGGCCATGAACGCTTTTATTGGCGACGCACCGAGGTCTTGGGCGGCTTCCAACAAACGCCAATCCACCTTTTCCACGCTGGAATACACGGGCAGCACGAAGAAGGGCAAGAAGGCGTAGACCATGCCCAAGAAGGTGGCGGTGAGGCTGGGAACCAAGTCGAAAGGGCGCAAGATCAGAATCCACGCGTACACGCGGATCAGGAAGTTTGTCCAGAACGGAATAATCAGCAGCAGCAGCAAAAAGCTTTTGCGCCGTGCGGGTTGGCGGGCAATATAAAAGGCCAGCGGGTAGCCCATCAGGATGCACAGCAACGTGGAGAATCCGGCGATCAGGACACTGCGCCCCAGCACGCGCAGGTTGTCGGGCACCCATTCGCGGAACAGGGCGTCGTAACCGAACACGCGGCCCCAGCTTTCCAGAGTGAGTGGCCCGCCCACCTGCGCCAAATCGGTGCGGGTCAGGAGTGAATAGCCGAACATGATGGCGACGGGAACGATCAGGAAGACGGCCAGCCACAGCACACCGGGGCCAAGGGTGGCAAAAAAGCGCCTGAGCGTCAGCATAGGGGGGAACCGTCAGCGTGTGAGGGGGCGTCGTCTAAGGGTCTAGGGTCGAAGGGTCGAAGGTGCAGAGGCGTTGGGGTTCTTAGTCCCTTAGACCCTTTGACCCTTAGACCAGCACCCAGAATGCCCGCATAACCCGCCCCCATCAGCCTTCCTCCAGAATCACGAGACTGGCGGGCGGCAGATACAGCGCCACCTCTTCCTCATAGTCGAAATCTTCGTCGGCCCCGATGTCCGAGTTCAGTTGGAAGGCCACCAACCGCTGACCGTTGGCCTCCAGCAGATACTGGTTTTCGGCCCCGGTGTACACGATGTCGTCTACTCGGGCACGTACCTCGTTGCCCTCGGTTTCATCGTCGCGCTCCATCCGCAGCTTTTCAGGGCGAATAGACAGCATGACTTCGCGGCCCACGCTCAGGTCTGCGCCGTATACGGTTCGCAGCAGGCCGTGTTCGGTCAGCACCACCGCGCCGCCGGGACTGACTTCCTGCACTTTGCCGGGAATCAGGTTGCTTTGGCCCAAAAAGTTGGCCACAAATGCCGTGCGGGGGCGCTCGTACAGGTCTTCCGCCTTGCCGAGTTGCTCCACGCGGCCCCGGTTCATCACGGCAATCCGGTCACTCATGACCAGCGCTTCTTCTTGGTCGTGCGTGACGAACACAAAAGTCATGCCCAGCGTTTCTTGCAAGTTGGACAGTTCCACTTGCAATTCCTTCCGCAATTTCAGATCAAGGGCCGAGAGAGGTTCGTCAAGGAGCAACACTTCCGGCTCGTTGACGATGGCGCGGGCCAACGCCACCCGCTGCCGCTGCCCACCGGAGAGGTTGTCGGGCTTGCGTGTGCCGAAATCTCCGATCCGCACGGTTTCCATGGCCCGGCCCACCCGGTCACGCAGGGCCGCGCCGCCGATGCCCTTTTGCCGCAGCCCAAACGCCACGTTGTCGTACACGCTGAGGTGCGGGAACAGAGCGTAACTTTGGAACACAGTGTTCACGGGGCGCAAGTTGGGCGGCACACCCGTCATATCGCGCCCGCCGATCAGGACTGCGCCCGCGTCAGGTTGCTCGAAGCCCGCCAGAATTCGCAGCAGGGTCGTTTTGCCGCAGCCACTCGGCCCCAGCAGACTAAAAAACTCGCCCTTGCGAATATCGAGGTCGATGTCGTCCAGCACCCGCGTCTCTGCGCCCTGCGCGTTGCGGAAGCTCTTGAACACGTCCACGACGCTCACCGCCGCGTCTGCCGACAGTTCGCGGGTGCGGCGGCCCTTGAAGGTGGGGGCGGTTATGGGCGTGCCCTCAGTGCGGAGCAGCGGGGCTGCCTGAGGAGTCGCGGAGAAACCTGCATAGAAATACGTCCCATACGCAGGGAATTGTAAGGCCTGCGGGGTAGGGAATGGTCAAGGGGCTGGGCGGAGCAACCCCCCCGTTGCTGACACGACGCCCCCCCTCAAGGGGAGGACTAAAGCTGTTGCGCTCCCCTCGAAGGGGGCTGGCTGTGAAGCAGACTGGGGGGTTCACCCAGAATCATCACCGCTCAATGCTCTCCCACAGCCCACGTTTACAGCGTCAGAATCTCATGCCCTTTCGCCGTGACCACCAACGTATGCTCGAATTGGGCGCTGGGTTTCTTGTCGGCGGTGACTACCGTCCAGCCATCAGGGAGCAGGCGGGTTTCGGGGCGGCCCAGATTGATCATGGGTTCGATGGTGAAGACCATGCCGGGTTGCAGTTTTAGGCCCGTGTAGCGTGCGCCGTGATGGTAGATGGTGGGTTCTTCGTGCAGGCGTTTGCCGATGCCGTGCCCGGTGTATTCGCGCACCACGCCGTAGCCCCGGCCTTCCGCGAGGGTCTGGATGGCGTGGCCGATATCGCCTACGCGGGCATTGGGGCGCACCACTTCTAGGCCAGCGGCGAGGGCTTCACGGGTGGTGTCTACGAGGCCCTGCACCTCGGCGCTCACGTTGCCCACCGTATAGGTGTAGCAGGCATCGCCGTACACACCGTTCATCAGCACGCCTATGTCTACGCCGATAATGTCGCCTTCCTCCAGCACGCGCCCGGTAGGAATGCCGTGACAAATCACCTCGTTGACACTGGCGCAAATGGTGCCCGGAAAGGGATTGGTTTTGGGGCCGTAGCCGAGGTAAGCCGGAGTCGCGCCGCCCTTGCGGATGTGTTCTTCGGCAATCCGGTCTAGTTCGGCCAGCGTTACGCCGGGCTTCACGAAGGGGTCAAGCACCCGGAACGTATCGGCCACCAGCGCCCCCGCACGGCGCATGGCTTCGATTTCGCGGGCAGATTTCAGGGCCACTCGACTCATACGGACTTGCTGCGATTCCCGACTATCCGGAAGAACACTGGAGAGTCGTCCATCTCCGCCAGCCCGTCCTTTTTGCCAATCGCTCCGCTCGGATGCGTCTTCGACTCATCGCAATTTCCTATCATAACGAATGAGGGTAGCACGCCTAAGCCGATGCTTTGGGAACGGGCGTCACTCCCACGACGCAGAGCGCAAGTGGGCGACATCATCCCTCCTGCCTGTTCGATTCTGCCGCAGACGGACAGAGCTTCTCAACTCTGTTTCAGAAAGCTCTAAACCTGTCCCACACGTCAAAACTTCCGTGCTGTACGTAAAAGATCGCCGCCCTTCCAGTCACTCGCACCCCTAAAACCCACCATCAGCGGTTTTGCTGGCCCAAACGCTCTAGGCTCTGAGCATGAAAGTTTTGATCAGTGTGGATATGGAAGGCGTGTGCGGCGTTGCCAGTTGGGTACAGGTCAGCCCCCCGGAATTTGGCGGGTTGGTGAACGGCACCGAATACCAAGCGGCCCGCGAACGCATGACGCTGGAAGCGGTGGCCGCCGCCGAGGGCGCATTTGCGGGCGGGGCCACCGAAGTCCTGATCAACGACAGCCACGACACGATGCGGAACCTGTTGCCCGAACTGCTGCCTGACTTGCCGGGCCTGACTTTTACGAGTGGCAACGATAAACCGCTGAGTATGGTGCAGGGCGTACAAAAACCGGGGACGGCGGCGCTGCTATTCGTGGGCTACCACGCCCGCGCAGGCAGTCCACGCGGCCCATTGGCGCACACTTGGAACGGCTTTATTCGGGATGTCCGCATCAACGGCCTGTCTACGGGTGAATACGGCCTGAATGCACTGCTGGCCGGACAATACGGCGTGCCTGTGGTCTTTGCCGCCGGAGACGATGTAGCCATTGCCGAGATTCAGGCGGAATTGGGAGAACAGGTAGTGGGCGTGGCTGTCAAAGAGGGCTTGAGCACCTTTGCCGCCGTGCATTTGCACCCCGCCGAGGCCCAGCGCCGCATTCGGGCTGGGGCAGAAGCGGGCGTACGAGCGGCAGCGCAGACCACGCCCTACACCACGCGCTGGCCCGCACAAATTCAACTCAGTTTCGATCATCAAGCCCGCGCCGATCAGTGCGAGCGTGTTCCCGGCATCATGCGGGTGGACGCCGTCACCGTCGCTTGGCAAAGCCCGGACGCCTACCATCTGTTTCAGACCTTCCGGCTGCTGGCAACGGTGGCACAGGTGCGGCTGAACGGCTAAGCGCGGCGTTAACTGCCTCAGCGCCAAGCAGAATGGCTCTCATGCGGCCCGCTTAAGCTGTCTGCATGCGCCGTCTTCTGCTGCCTTTGCTGGCCCTCTCCGCTCTGTCTGCCCCGGCCACTGCCGCGACTCTGTGGGCCGGAGCCAACGCCAATACTGCCGGATACGGCGTTCACGCGGGCGTATCGGTGCTGCGGGTGCCGTTTATTGGCACGTTGGGCGTAGAGGGCAGCGCCGAGCAACAGCGGAACAATGGCCCAAGACGCCTCGCCGCGGGCCTGACCCTGCGCGACGTGAACTTGCCCCTGACACGGGTAGATGCATTTGGTACGGTGGGCGGCGAACTGTCGAGCGTCAACAGCGATGTGGTGGGCTATGCCGAAGCCGGACTGCGTGGGCCGTTGCTGGGGCCAGCGGGATGGCGGGCCTTCGTGCGCGGCAATACGGGCGGGCAATTTGGCGGCGGGCTGGGGTTGGAAATTCGATTCTGAGCTTCAGCTAGAAGGTCAATCCCAGCCGTTGAACAAGGCTGACCCACGTGAAGTCGGCTTCCAGTAGCGCAGGCTATAGGCTTCCCACCCAGTGCCTGAGGGCGAGGCGAGGATGCGTTCGCGTTCGGCGGCTGTAAACGCTGTAAACGGCGCGGCCAACCAATCGGCTTCGGGCAAGATCAATTGGCCGTCTGCACTTAGGGCCGCCAACAGAACACCACTGGCCTGATAGCTGCGCTCATCCAGCAACGGTTCCTGATCGCCCGGCAACACAACGGCGGTCACACTTTCGCGGTGAAGAGAGACGCCCAGCGCAGAGCCATATCGGTCTTGCCAATGCCTAGCCCAAAAGCTCTGGTACCCGATCGGCGGCACGGATTTGGCCTGCCACCCCAAGCGTCTTGCCAACTCATTCAAGTACGGTTCCACTTGTTCAGGTAAGAGGCGGGGCGGGCCGTAACGTTCAGACACCAACAGGTCAAGCACGCTACCCGGATCGATGTTGAGGGCGAAGCTCACCCGCTCCCTATTCACCTGATCACCACTCCCCTACTCCAGTACGCCCTGCAACCGTTCTATTTCGGCTTGCCATGCTTCGGCATCTGCCGTGTCTTCCCACAGGTCAGGCAACTCGCTGTCGGGGCCGACAATTCGCTCTAGGGCGTCCCGCGCTATGTCTTGCAAGGGGGCCAAGTCGGACTGATCGGCATTTTGCACCCACGAGCGCAGGCCCGCGTCGGTCATTCCCGCCGTTTCGCCGCCTAGCACGGCAGCTAGCACAGCAGCGGCGGCGTAGGCGCGGTGGCCTTCTTCGGCCGCCAAGAACACCGTATCGGGGTCTAGGGCCACCTCGAAGGCTTCGGCCAAGGCAAATTCGCCGTCTTGCACGACTTCCTGCACAAAAGCCGCGCCTGCATCGTTTTCAAAAGGGCCAGTTCCCCAAACGTTCATAGGGCCATCATGCCAGAATCTAAAGCTGGCGAGTCGCAGTTGCAACCACTGTGGGAGCCAACACTGTCACTGCCCCAGCACCTTAGACCCTTAGACGCCCCACCCAGAACGCCCGCTCACACCTCAGCCGTCTGCTGGCCGTACCGCTGTTCCACGTACTTCTCCATCAGTTCCTGAAAGTCCTCGGCAATACGGGGGCCGCGCAGGGTGGTCAGGAGCTTGCCGTCCTGATACACCGGGGCGCGGGGGTCTTCGCCAGTACCGGGCAGAGAAATGCCGATGTTGGCGTGCTTGCTCTCGCCGGGGCCGTTGACGATGCAGCCCATGACCGCCACCTGCATGTCTTCTACACCCGGATACCGCGCCTTCCAGTCGGGCATGGTGTCGCGGATATAGTCCTGAATTTTTTGGGCGAGTTCCTGAAAAAAGATGGAGGTGGTGCGCCCGCAACCGGGGCAACTCGTGACCTGCGGCAAAAACTGGCGAATGCCGAGGCTTTGCAAAATCTGCTGCGCCACTTCTACCTCTAGTTTGCGGCTGGCCCCCGGCTCCGGCGTCAGGCTCACACGGATCGTGTCGCCAATGCCTTCCGTGAGCAGCGGCGCGAGGGCCACACTGCTCGCCACGATGCCCTTCATGCCCATGCCCGCTTCAGTGAGGCCGAGGTGCAACGGATAATCGCACAGCGCGGCCAACTGTCGGTACACCTGCCACAGTTCCGGGGCGCTGCTGACCTTCACCGAAATCAGGATTTTGTCGTGTGCAAGGCCTAATTCTTCGGCATACGCGGCACTTTCCAGCGCCGACACCACCATCGCGTCGATCATCACATCGGTGGCGGTTTTGGGGCTGCCTGCCGCCGCGTTCTGATCCATCAGGCGGGCCAAGACCTGCTGATCCAAACTGCCCCAGTTCACACCGATCCGCACGGGCTTATCAAACTCTTTGGCGACTTCGATCATGGTGGCAAAGTTGGCGTCGTGGTGCTGGCCCGCGCCCACGTTGCCGGGGTTGATGCGGTACTTGGCGAGCAGGCGGGCCGTTTCGGGGAATTCGCGTAGCAAGATGTGGCCGTTGTAATGAAAGTCCCCGACGATAGGCACGTTGATGCCCACTTCGGCAAGCCTTGCCACGATGTCGGGAATGGCGGCGGCGGCCTCGCGGGTGTTCACGGTCACGCGCACGAGTTCCGACCCCGCCCGCACCAACTGGGCAATCTGAATGGCGGTGCCTTCGGCGTCGGCGGTGTCGGTGTTGGTCATCGACTGCACCACCACCGGATGCTGGCTGCCCACAGGGACATGGCCCACCCAAGCGGTGACGGTTTGGCGGCGTGCAGGACTCATAGGCTTAGTTTACGCGGCGGGCGGCGGGAAGAAAGGGAAACGGGCGGGACGTGGGGACAACAGCTTTTGCGCTCCCCTCTAAGGGGGGCTGGCTGCACAGCAGACTGGGGGGGTTACACGTGACTTCAATCAAAGTTGGAAGGCGAACCCCCCCGTTGCTGGCGCAACGCCCCCCTTAGAGGGGAGGACAACTGCTTTTGCGCTCCCCTCAAGGAGGGCTGGCTGCGGAGCAGACTGGGGGGTTCGCCCGGAATCGTCAACGCTCAATCAGAGTGGCAGAGTGGTACGGGAGTTAAAACGGGAAAGGCGAAACAGCCTCAGCGCCGTCTTCGCCTTTCCTACTCACCACTGACTAATCACCACTTGCCGCTTTCCTTACTGCATCGGAACCTTAATCACTCCGTCTGTGACCAGCTTCTGGATTTTTGTCAGGTCTTTTTCCATTTGGGGCGAAATCAGGGAGCGGTTGGTTTTGTCTATCGACAGTTCTATCCCGCCGTTTTGGAGGGCAAAGCCGCGCTCGCCGGGTCGCCAAGGTCTGCTGGCCGCAATGTCGCTCAGGATGGCGTATACGGCGTTGTCGGCCCGCTTGATCACGCTGGTCAGGGTGTGATTCAGGGTGCTGGGGTCGATGTCGGTGTCGCCGTAGCGGTTCATGTTGCTTTCGGTGCCGATGGCAAACACGGGGCGGGTGTCGCCCTTGCAGGAGTCTTTGTAGGTGCCGCTGCGGGGAACGGCTTTAAAGACATCACTTTTAAAAGTCACGCCTTTGGGCAAGGTTTTGGCGGTCAGGCACTCGACGGAGGTGGCCGCACTGACCACGCCCCGGCTACTGCTTCCGGCAGCGGCCAGCACGATGTCGGCCCCCTTGGCAAACAACCCTTTGGTGAGGGTGGTGGCCCCAAACATATCGTTGGGCTTGGTCACATTTGCAGTCAGCACGGTGCAGTTGCCGCACACGAATTTCACGCCCGCAATAAAGCCTGCGCGGTATTTGGTGGTCACTGGATCGTTGCCCGCGCCCACCACACCCAAAATCTGGGTGCTGCTTGCTTTGCCCGCCATCGCGCCTGCCAGAAAGCCGCCCTCATGCTCGCGGAACCGCAGACCCGCCGTGTTCGGGCCGCTGGGCAGGCTGTCGACGCCAATAAATTTGACGTTCGGAAACTCTTTGGCGATTTTGGTGAGTGCGCCCACACTGACGCCGCCCACCGCGATGACCACCGAATTGGACTTGGCTGCGTCCCGAATTTGGGCCAACGCATCGTCGGCACCCGTGACCGCATTCGAGCCGAAGGCGATGCCACTGTCGCGCACCACGCGGTCTAGGCCGTCCGAGGCGCTTTGGTTGATAGCGTTGTCGGCCCGGCCCGCTGGATCGAACAGCAGCATCACGCTGGGGACGGCGGGGGCAGAAACGGCGAGGCTGGTACACAGAAGAAGGGAAAAACTCAGGACAGCGCGGCGGCCAGAAGGCAATGTTTTCATACGCTCCTTTCGCTGGCATAGATGAGCCGACCCAGATGGTCAAAGCGCCATAGACGACAGAAGTGAGGGAAGTGGATTGTGAAGCGCGAATTGTGGAGCGCACAGTTTGAAGCGAAAGCTGTACCTGTAGCCTAGCCGACCCGTTCGTGCGCCCGTCTTACTGACTTTATTGGGTGGGTACCTTAATGACCCCGTCCGTAATTAGTTGCTCCACTTTTTTCAGGCTGGTTTCTAGGGCGGCCGGAATCAGGGCGCGGTTGTAACTATCGATAGCCACGCTGACCCCGCCGTTGCTGAGGCCGAACGAACGGTCTCCGCCGCGCCAAGGCCGGTCTTCGGCGTACTCCTTGACGATGGTATACACGGCGTTGTCTACCCGTTTCACCATGCTGGTCAGGCCGTGATTGAGGGTAGCGGCCTGCTTGTCGAAGTCGCCGAGCGCGTTTTGGTTGGTGTCTACGCCAATAAAGAACAGGGGGCGTGAGGCGGTGGTACACAGTTTTTTGTAGGCAGCGCTTTTGCCGATGCTTGCAAACACATCGCTCTTAAATTTCACACCTGCGGGCAAACTGCTGGCCTTGAGGCACGGCTGCCCCTTGATGAAGTTCACCACGCCCTGACCACTGGCTCCGGCTGCGGGGAAAATAATGTCTACGCCCTGCTTGGTCATGCCCGCCGCAATGAGGGCGGCGGCTTTGGGGTCATTGAACCCGGCGCTGGTTTTGGCAACGAAGGCGCTGACCACGCGGCAATTGGGGCAAGCAAACTTCACGCCCGCCGCGAATCCGGCCCGGAACTTCTGAATCACGGGTACGTCTACGCCGCCTACAAAGCCCACGATGCCCGTGCTGCTCTGCTTGCCCGCCAAATAGCCCACCAAAAAGCTGCCTTCTTGCTCGCGGAAGCGCAGGCCCACAGCGTTCTTGCCTTTGGGCAGGTCATCCACAACGGCAAACCGGTTGCCACTGTAGGCCGCCGCCGAAGCCGTAATAGCCTCGTTGTTGGCGTACCCCACACCAATGACCAAGCCTGCGCCGCCCTGCACCAGCGGCGTCACTCCCTTGCCAATTTCGGCAGATTTTTTGGGTTGAGCTGTTTTGATGGTCAGGCCGAGTTCTTTGGCCGCCCGCACAGCTCCCTCGTAGGCCGCTTGGTTAAATCCACCGTCTTTGACGCCGCCTACATCGAACGCGAGGCCGATGGTGCGGATAGGCGCGGCCTGAGCCACACCCAACGCGGCTATGAGAGCCAGCGTAAGGGCGCGGCTAGAAAACGCAAGCCCGGAAAAACGGCGGGCGGGCGCACCTGTTGGGGCAACCGTCAGCGGACGAGGGGCGGCAGTACGAGCAGCGGTGGCGGCAGTGCGTTTCATCGGCTCCATGCTGCCGCGCCCAGCCCCGGCTGCCCGTGTGTTTTCTCGCTCCCAGTGCGCCCGTGCGTGAAAAAAGCAGCAACTCACCCGCTGGGGGTAGTGCCGAATATAAGGCCCGGAGAGAGCCACCTGAGCTGTCCGCCGCCGCCTCAACCCCGGCCCCCTTTCATCCACACCGGAATCCAGCTAATCTGGGGGCACTACAGTTCACAGGCAACGCTTGCCGTTTGGCACGACCTTCTTCTGCACTCGCAGGCGGGCCGTGCCAGACGCCTTTTTTATGTTCTCAATTCCCCTGTTCGGAGGCTTTCTATGACCACCAGCACCTCTTTTTCGTCCATCCTGAGTGCCCAGCACGACCACACGCCCGCCTACACAGCGCAGTTGGGGGCGGCGCGGGGCGGCAGCGTGACCGTGCGGATGAGAACCACCTTGCCTGTAACGGCGGTCAGGTTGCGCGTCGTGCAAGTGGGCGAAATCGAGAGTTTTGCGGCGCGGGAGGTTGAAGGCTTGGCCGGAGTTGATTGGAACGGCGAAGGCCGCTGGTTCGAGGCCGAATTGCCGCTGCACAGTGACCGGGTGCGCTACGCATGGACGCTGGATTTGCCCGGCGATCACCTGAACTTGACGGCGCTGGGGCTACACCACACCCGCCGGGGCTTCCGCAATTGGTTTCAGTACTTGGCCGGCCACACCGCCCCGGAATGGGCATGGCGCAGCGTGTTCTATCAAATCTTCCCTGACCGCTTCCGCAACGGCGACCCCGCCAACGACGTACAAACCGGGGAATATATCTACGAGGGCCGCCCGGTGGAGCATGTGGAATGGAACACGCCCGTAGACGCGCACGGCGACATACACGCGCATTACGGCGGCGACCTGAACGGCGTGACGCAGGCCCTCCCCTACCTCACCGATTTGGGCATCAATGCACTGTGGCTCACACCTATTTTTGTCTCGCCCAGCAATCACCGCTACGACATCACCGATTACCGCCGAGTTGACCCCCATTTGGGCGGCGACGCGGCGTGGGACGAATTGGCGCAGGCCGCCGAAGCCGCAGGCGTAAAGCTGGTGCTGGACGGCGTCTTCAATCATATGGGTAATGAAAATGCGCTGTTTCAGGCAGCCCTGAAAGACGAAACGGCCCCCGAACGTGGCTTGTTTACTTGGCGCGACACACCCGGCAAGCCGCCTTACCACGCCTTTTTTGATGTGCCCACGCTGCCCAAAATCGACTACCGCAACGAGTTGGCGGTGCAGGAATTCCTGAGCGGAGAAGAAAGCGTGGTGCGCCACTGGCTGCGGCGCGGGGCAGCGGGCTGGCGGCTGGACGTGGCCCACATGATCGGCACGGACGGCACCGACGAAGACAACTTGCCCCTGCACCGCGCCCTCAAATCGGCGGCGCGGCAGGAAAAACCAGACGCCTTCATTTTCGGAGAACGCTTTTTTGACCCCGAACACGCCCTAGACGGTCGGGGCGAAGACAGCGCCATGAACTATCACGGGTTCGGGTTGCCCGTGATGCAGTGGCTGAGTGGGGCTACCTATTTTTCGGAACCCAGCCAGTTGGCAGGGCCAGAAGTGGCCGAGATTTTGTGGGACGCTTACCACGCGCTGCCGCCGCAAGTGGGCCTCAGCATGGTCAATTTGCTGGAATCGCACGACATCGGGCGGGCCATGTACCGGGTGAGCAATGACCGCACGCGCTTTCTGGCGGCCTTTACGCTGCTGATGGGCTATGCGGGCGTGCCCTGCACCTACTACGGCTCCGAAGTGGGCGTGACCCAGAGCCGAACCGGAAATATGCCGTGGTGCCGCGAGCCGATGCCGTGGGATGAAGCCGACTGGGACACCGATTTACGCACCAAAGTGAAGGCCCTGATTGGGGTGCGCCGCAGCACCCACACCTTGCAAGAGGGCAATCTGCGCTTCCTGCACGCCGAGGCCGACGCCATCGCTTACCTACGCGAATACACCCACGCAGACGGACGCACCGAACGCGCCGCCGTGTGTGCCAGCCGACGCACCGAATCGCACGAAATCACTCTGAGGCTCCCTGCTGGAGAATGGCGTGACGCGCTGACGGGCGAAGTGTGGACGGGCGGAGAAGTGACGCTGAATGCAGTGGGCGGGCGGTTGCTGCTTCAGGGCTGATAGCACCAATTCATAAACAGAATGAACTCCCTCACTCTTGAGGGGGGAGGGTTGGGACTCGCAGAGCTGCGCCAGCAGAGGGTGTGAGTGAGCGAAGCGATTGCTCTTCCACCAGCGCCCCCACCCAAGCCGCAGCCGCTTCCGGCGAACACAACCGAACGACCCGCAAGTGTGGAAATTGGGCGATCTGCTCCGGCGTTGTCCGCTGCCGTTTCCAGTGCGTGCGGAAAAACCACAGAAAAATACTGTCGCGTGACAACTGCAAGCGCAGGCTTTCGCGGTTGCCATTCCACAGTTCTTGTTGTGACAAGGTTCGCCTCACCGTCCGTGTCAGCAACCTCCAAAACACTACTCTGGCCGGATAATCCAGCCACACCAAGGTATCGGCCCGCGCCCAGCCGATGTCCCTCGCTTTGCTGTAGTTGCCGTCCATGACCCAAGCACTTTGGGACGTAAACGCGGCCACCTGCGCCCGAAACTGCTGTGTAGGCGCGGCTTGCCAACCGGGTTGATGAAACCAAGAATCCTGCTCGCCGTGTGGCAGGCCCAAACGCCCAGCAATGGCCCGCGCCAACGTGGTTTTGCCGCTGCCCGTCGTTCCGATGACCAAGATGCGCTGCACCGAAATAGGAGAGCATGAGCGGGCGTCGGGGGAAATAGGCCGATTGACGGAGCGCGGCAGCCTATTGATTCTTTGTAGAGCTGAGCAGCATCCAAAGATTGCCAAGCTTGGGAAGCGTTGAGCGTCGACGATTTCGGGCAAACCCCCAGTCTGCTCCGCAGCCAGCCCCCCTTAGAGGGGAGCGCAACAGCTTTAGTTCTTCCCACTTCCGCCCCCTGAGTTACACTTGTGCGACATGGCACATGCAACCGACGGGCAACTGTATTCCGCTTGGATAGACCTGCTGGGCTGGCTGGACGCCGAGGCTGCGGCGCGTGGCCTGACCTTCACCAAAATTGCCGATTTCCCCGACTACATCTACCGGATGGAGCGCCCCTACGACTTGCCCACCACCGTGATGAGCGTGAGCGTAGGCACGGGCGGGCAGCCCTTGTTGGTGGCCGCCGTCAGCCCGCGCCATGTAGACCTAAAAGGAATCAGCCTGCGCTTGATGGGCGGCAGCAAGCATTGGCATCTGCACGCAGGGCCAGAAGGCGGCCTCTGGGAAGGCAAACGCGCCTTCACGCGGGAACGGTTGGGGTTGCTGCTGACGGGAGCGGTTCAGGGAGTAGCGTAGAAAACCCGTGAGTCGTGAGTAGGAAGTAAGAAAAGAGAAGGGCAAAAGCACCCGGATTGATCGGGGGTTTTGCCCTTTCCACTACCCACTCACGACTCACGGGTTTTAAAGTACCTTAAAGGCGAAAAATCCTGCTCCTACTCCCAATAACGTGCCGATCCCCACTTCTAAATAGGTGTGGCCCAAAAGCACCCGTAGCGGCAGCGGCGCAAAGCCTTCGCGCACTACGGCCCGCAGTTCGTCTACGAGTTCGTTCAGCAAGCGGGCCTGCATTCCGCTGCTGTGGCGTACTCCGGTCGCGTCATACATGACGATCAGGGCAAATACGGCGCTGGCGGCAAACAGTGGGCTGCCCACACCCTGCGTCAGGCCAATGCCGGTGGTCAGCGCGGCCACCATAGCCGAGTGGCTGCTGGGCATGCCGCCTGTTTCCATAAATGCAGCGGGCCGCCAGCGCCGCTCTATCAATAAAATCAAGAGGACTTTGAAGACCTGTGCGCCTGTAGAGGCCAGCACCGCCGTCAGCAGCCAGCGGTTTCCAAGAAGTTCAGCGAACGTATTCACGCGGCCTTCATTCTAGCCGCTGAAAAGACTTGCACCGGGTTCCAATTTGCACGGGTCAGATTTAGAGGCGGGCCACTCGCTGCATCTCTGCAGCTGTCACCGTGTTTGCCAGCAGTTGCGCGATGGTCAGCGGCCCCACGCCCCCCGGCACAGGCGTCAGTGCGCCTGCTACTGCCGCCACGTCGGGGTGAACATCGCCGGTCAGGTGGCCCTTGCCGTCTGCGCCCATGACCCGGTTGATGCCCACATCGATCACGGTGGCTCCGGGCTTGATCATGTCAGGCGTAATCAGGTGGGCGCGGCCTACAGCGGCAAACAGGAGGTCGGCTTCCCGCGTCACTGCGCCCAAATCAGGTGTGCGGCTGTGGGCAACAGTCACGGTGGCGTGTGCGTTGAGAAGCATGGCCGCGAGGGGTCGCCCCACGATATGGCTGCGGCCCACGATGACAGCCCGCGCCCCAGCTACCGGAATGCTGTAGTGGCCCAGCATATACATGATTCCGGCAGGCGTGCAGGGAGCCAGTACCGGGCGGCCTGCCCACAGTTCGCCCACGTTCACCGGATGAAACCCGTCTACGTCTTTGCGCGGGTCGATGGCGTGCAGCACGGCCTGTTCGGACACATGGGCGGGCAGGGGCAACTGCACCAGAATGCCGTTCACATCGGAGTCGGCATTCAGGCGGGCCACCAGCGCCAACAAGTCGGCCTGCGAGGTATCTTCGGGTAGCGCGTACACGGTGCTGTGCAGGCCCACTTCCCGCGCCTTGCGGTCTTTGCCGCGCACATAGCTGACGCTGGCGGGGTCTTCTCCCAGCCGCACGATAGACAGGTGAGGTGGCGACTGAAGCCGTGCAGCACGGGCGGCAGCATCGGCCAGCAGCGCGGCGGCAGCGGGCGGCCCCGGCAATGGGCGGGCAAGGTGCGGGCCGGGAGCGGTCAACCCCGAAGAACCATCGGTCACTCGTCGGCCCCGTCGTCAGATTGAGGCACGGCGGGCGCGGTTTGCAGAGTGCGGCTGAGGCCCGCCAGCACACCGTTGACGAAGCGGCCCGAATCGTCGCCGCCGAATTTGCGGGCAATTCGCACGGCACTCTCGATGACGGGCGGGTGCGCCGTGCCCGTGTACATCATCTCAAAGGTTGCCAACCGCAACACGTTCAGGTCAGTTTGGGCCATCTGATCGAAGCTCCAGCCACGAATGGTCTGGCGCAAGGTTTGGTCGATGGTATCGCGGTGCGTGACCAAACCGTCTACGAGTTCGCGGGCGAAGGTGACAGCATCGGGGGCCAGTTGCGGAAAAGTGTCGTCGCCCTCACGCATATCGCCTTCTGCCCGGATAAACACGTCGTTTAGGGGCAAGTCTCCCCGGTCGGCCTGAAACAGCGCCCTGAACGCAAATTCGCGGGCAGCACGGCGCGTGCCGACGGGTTGGTTGGCCTTCTCACGGCGGCGGGTCAAGCGTGGCCGCCCTTGGGCAGGGTCACGTCTAGCACGGTCACGTTCACAGCTTTGACTTTCAGGCCGGTCATCAGTTCTACGTTCTCGCACACGGCCCGCTGAGCTTGCGCGGCCAATCCGGTCAGGTTGCGGCCAAATTCAATGTTCAGGCCCACATCCACCGTCACGGCCTGCCCTTCGCGGGTCACTTTCAGGGCGCGGGGACGGCGCGGGTTGCCTTGATTCCGCAACACTTCGCCCACATTCAGCGAGGCGTGCGCGACTTCTATACCTTCGATGCCTTCCAGCGTGGCCTGCGCGATATCGGTCAGGACGTTGCGGCTAATTTCGACTTCGGGGAAAGACGGTTGGGGGGTGTTGTTGTTCGCCATGCTTGATGCCTCCACACGGCCCGCACAAACTGGGGCCGCCAATAGGCACAGTGTACCTGTGGGGGAAGATAGGGGTGGGTTGGGGAAGTTTGAGGTGGAAGGTGAACCCCCCCGTTGCTTTGCAACGCCCCCCCTTAGAGGGGAGGACAACTGCTTTTGCGCCCCCCTTAAGGGGGGCTGGCTGCGAAGCAGACTGGGGGGTTCACCCTCCAAGCCAACTCCCTTACACCCCCTTCTCCTCCAACAGCGCCGCCAACCCCGCTTCATCCAGCACCGCAATCTCCAGTTCCAGAGCGCGGGCCAGCTTGCTTCCGGCATCGGCTCCGGCAATCAGATAACTGGTTTTGCCCGTCACGCTGCCGGTCACGCGGCCCCCGGCGGCTTCCAGCGTGGCTTTGATGGCCTCGCGGGGCTGGTTGAGGGTTCCGGTTATCACAAAGTTCAGGCCCTTGAGTTGATCCGTCCGCAGCGTGGCTTCTTCCACCGGATTCAGGCCAGAGTCGCGCAGGCGGCGAATCATGTCCTGCATGTTGGGGTCAGAGAGAGCAGCGGTCACGCTCTGCGCCAGCGTATCGCCCATGCCCGAAATCGCGTTGATCTGCTCTGGAGTGGCGGCCAGCACGCCGTCCAGTGTGCCCAGTGCCCGCGCCAACGCCTGTGCATTGCGCTCGCCCACGCCGCTCATGCCGAGTGCGTTGATGAGTCGCCACAGCGGACGGGTTTTGCTGGCCTCTAGCTGCGCCAAAATATTTTGGGCTTTTTTGTCACCGCTGCGATCTAGTGCGCTGATCTGCTCGGCGGTCAGGCGGTACAGGTCGGCGGCGTCACGCACCAGCCCGCTTTCGATCAGTTGGGCCACCAGCTTTTCCCCGATGCCGCGCATGTCCATCGCCCCGCGCGACACGAAATAGCGAATCCGCTCGAATTGCTGGGCGGGACAAGCCGGGTTAGGGCAATAGGTGTTGGCGTCGCCCTCGGTTCGCACGGCGGCGTGACCGCACTGGGGACAGTGGGTGGGAAAGGCGTAGGCCGCTGCACCTTCAGGCCGTTTCTCTGCCAGCACACGCATAATCTGCGGAATCACGCCGCCCGATTTACGAACGACCACCGTATCCCCGATCCTCAAATCCATATCGCGGATGTAATCCTCGTTGTGCAGCGTGGCGCGGCTGACCGTGCTGCCCTCGATCAGGCGCGGTTGCAGGTGCGCCAGCGGAGCCAGTTTCCCGGTGCGGCCCACGTTCACCACGATCTCTTCCAAAATGGTTTCCACTTCTTCTACCGGAAACTTGTAGGCAATGGCCCAGCGCGGCGCACGGCTGGTAAATCCGGCCTCGTTCTGCAAATTCAGAGGATCGAGCTTCAGCACGGTGCCGTCAGCGTCGAACTCGAATTGGGCGCGGTTGTCGGTCATGCGGCGGTGGTACTCGGCGGCGGCGTCTATTCCCGTCAGGCGCTCGGAATAGCGGCTGACCGGAAAACCCCGCTCCGAAAGCCACGCCAAAACTTCGAATTGGCTGTCGGCCTGCACGCCGTCGCGCTTGCCCAGCGAATAGAAAATGGCCTTGAGGTTGCGGGTGCGCGTCATTTCCGGGTCTTTTTGGCGTAAGGCTCCGGCGGCCCCGTTGCGCGGGTTTTTCAGCAGGGGCGTGCCCAATTCCTCGGCCTGCGCGTTGTAGGCGGCAAAATCGGCGCGGCTCATGTAGACCTCGCCGCGCACTTCCAGTTCTCCGGTCAGGCCGGGCAGGGTGGTAGGAATGCCCGGTACGGTCTGCACCTGCGCCGTCACAATTTCTCCGGTCACGCCGTTGCCGCGTGTGGCCGCCCATTGCAATTCTCCGTCCCTGTAGTACAAATTCACGCTCAGGCCGTCTATTTTCAGCTCGCCCGTGAAGGTAAACGTGTCGGTGTCGGCAGGCAAGTTCAAAGACCGCGCCAGCTTTTCGCGCCATTCCCCCAATTCGGCGTCATCGAACACGTTGTCCAAACTGGTCATGGGCGTGGGGTGATTCACGGGCTGAAAAGCGGTGCTGGGTGCACCGCCTACCGCCTGCGCCGGACTGACGCCAGCCCCCACAAAGGCAGCGGCCCATTCCGGGTGCGCGGCTTCCAGTGCCCGTAGCTCACGGGCCAGCGCGTCGTAGTCGCTGTCGGCAATTTCGGGTTCGTCTTGCTCGTGGTAAGCGCGGTTATGGTGATCGACTTCAGCCCGCAGCGCCAAATAACGGGCGTGCAGCACATCGTTCAGGGTGTCGGAAGGGGCAAGGTCGGAACTCCCGGCGGGCACAGCGTCCATACGGGGCAGCCTACCATTCCGGCCTCAAGTACCCCGGCTCAGAAATGTAAAGCGGCGTTGAGCAACGGCCAGCCCAGCCAGACGTTGAAGCTGACCAAGGTAAAGGAAACATAAAGAACGCCTCAGGACGCCCTTCCCGTTTCGCTCATCCACGTCAGGTGCAGGGTGACTTTTGGCAGGGTCTAGACACCGGGCAGATTGCGTATACTCTATTCAAGCATTCCGTTCAACCTAAATTACCGGAGGATCACCCATGAAGACCAGTTCTATGAAGAAAAGCCTGACGCTTGCCCTTGCCCTCACCACTGGCCTTGCCACCGCGCAGGGAGCCGTTCGCGTGGGCATGGCCTACGACGCAGGCGGAAAAGCCGACAAGAGCTTTAACCAAAGCGCCTACGAGGGCAGCCAGCGGGCCTCCAAAGCCCTCGGCATTCAGGTCAAAGACTTCGAACCCAGCGATCCCAGCCAAGTCATTCAGGGCATCCGTTCGTTTGCCACCGAAGGCTTTGACCTGACCATCGGCGTGGGCTTTGCCAACAATGCCAGCATCAGCCAAGTCGCCAAAGAAAACCCTGACCTCTACTTCGGCCTGATCGACGACGTGAGCGCCGCCAAGAACGTGGCCAGCCTCGTCTTCAAGGAAGAAGAGGGCAGCTACCTCGTGGGCTACCTCGCCGCCATGAACAGCAGCACCGGCGTCCTCGGCTTCGTGGGCGGCATGGACATTCCCCTGATTCACAAGTTCGAAGCAGGCTACACGGCGGGCGCAAAAGCCGCCAACCCCAAAGTCAAAGTGTATGCCCAGTACGTGGGCACCACCCCCGACGCTTGGAACAACCCCGGCAAGGCTAAGGAAATCGCGGCCAGCATGCGCTCTCGCGGCGCTGACATCATCTTCGCAGCGGCAGGCGGCAGCGGCAACGGCGTCATCGACTACGTGAAGCAGACCCAGTGCCTGAAGGTCGGCAGCCTGCCCAGCGGCGTGAAGTTCAATACCAACAACTTTGCCGCTGTGGGCAAGAGCACCAGCTACAAGTCGGCCTGCGCTGGCAACACCCGCCCCATGTTCTTCATCGGCGTCGACAGCAACCAAAACTACCTCGGCGACTTCGACAAGAACCCCGCCACCATGAACCACGGCCTGACCTCTATGCTTAAGCGCGTAGACAACGCCGTGTACTCCCTGATCAAAGACGTGAAGGCAGGCAGCTTCAAGGGCGGAGAGCGCCGCTTCGGTCTGAAGGAAGGCGGCGTCGGTTACGCCGTGGACGCCTACAACAAAGGCCTGATCAGCAGCACCCAAGTCGCCAAGGTCGAAGCCGTCAAGGCCCAGATCATCAGCGGCAAGATCAAGGTTCCTAACAAGTAAATTCGTTCCGATTAAGTTGAGGCGGCCTCTTCGGGGGTCGCCTCTTTTTTTGGGTTTTAGAAAGATCGTGGATTGTGGAGCGTGTGAAAAGACAAAGAGCAGGCCCGCCACATTCTCTGGCGGGCCTTGTTTGGGTTAGCGATATTTAGCGGCTGCCCACTTTTACCCGTTTCTCCAACTGATCGGTGAACAGCGTCATCACAGTGGTAAGCGCCAAGTACACGGCGGCCACAGTGGTCAGCACCGGAATCGGCTCAAAGCTTTCGCTGCTGACGCGTGATCCGGCCAACGTCAGCTCCAGCAGAGCAATAGAACTCGCCAACGACGAATCTTTAAGCAACGCCACGAGGTTGTTGACCAGCGGCGGCACGACTATTCTCAGAGCTTGGGGCAAGACCACCGTAGACATGGTTTGCGCTCCGTTCAGGCCGAGGCTGCGGGCGGCTTCGCCTTGTCCGGGGGGAATGGCGAGAATGCCTGCCCGGATCACTTCGGCGTTGTACGCGCCCACGTTGAGGGCCAAAGCCGTCACTGCCGACCAAAATTCATTGAGTTCTACATTGATGCCGATGCTTTTGAGCAGAGGCGGCACGGCGTTGTAGACGAACAAAATTTGCACCAGCAGCGGCGTACCACGCACCAACCAGATAAAGATACTGGCGGGCAGGCGCACCCACCACACGGCACTGGTTCTCTGGATGCCCGCGATGACGCCCAGAACCAGCCCGATGATGCCGCTGACCAATGTCAGCATCAGCGTCATGCGAGCGCCTTCTACAAACAGGTCGGCGCGGGGGCCAATCGGGTCGGGCAACTGGCGCAAAATAATGGTGATGAGGAGGAACAGGAGGAGAAAAGCGGCGGCGGCAGCACCGAACCACAGCAGCAGCGTGCCTCCGCCCATCGGTTGCTGACGGGGCGTGGTTGCGGGTTTGGTCATGCGCCCACCCACATGAGGCAAGGGCAGAAACGTGATCCAGTCAGGTTTTGCATTGGTTGAATGATGTCACATCCGACACAAAGGGGGGCTAGATGACTGCTCGACTTCTGAACGTTTACTGGAGTTTCAAGCGCCAGAGAAGCAATCTCCAACCAGAAAGGGCGGCCTGTCAAGCGCCGCCCCGTTGATCTGTTTTTCAGGCCTCAGTTCTTGCAGCGCACGTCCTGACCAAAGTATTGCCCGCTGAGCTTGGCGTAGGTGCCGTCACTCAGAGACTTGGTCAGTGCAGCGTTCAGTTCTTTCAGCAGGCTGGCGTTGCCCTTCTGCACGGCCATGCCAATGCGCTCATTGAACAACAACGCACCTTGCACCACTTTGCCCTTCTGCGCCTTCACCAGTTCGATGCCGGTAAATTTGTCGCCCACCCACGCGTCGGCGCGGCCTGCCATCAGCGCGGCCTGCGCGTCGGTGTCTTTGGGGAAGGTCTTCACGTCTTTCACGCCGGGAACTTTACGGACGTTTTCAAGGTAAGTGGTACCGACTTGCACGGCCACCGTTTTGCCGTTCAGGGTGGCTGCCGTCATGGGGCCGCCGGGTTTGGTTACGATTGCGCCGCCCGTGCAGTAGTGAGGATTGGCGAAATCGACGGCTTTGGCCCGCTCCGGCGTAATGCCGTGGCTGGCAATCACGAAGTCGTAGCGGTCACTCTTCAGGCCGATCAGCAGATTGTCGAAGGGTTGCGTGACCCACTGCACCTTGAGGCCGAGACCTTTGGCAAGTTCGTTGGCAAGTTCGACTTCAAAGCCTGTCAGTTCCTTGCCCTTCAGCACGTTAAAAGGAGGAAAGGCTCCTTCGGTGGCGATCTTGATGGTGCCGCTCTTTTTAATATCAGTCCAAGTGCGGGCCTGTGCGGTGCTGGCAAGCATAGCAAGGGCGGTGAGGGTCAGGAGGGCGGTCTGTAGGGGTCGCTTCATGGTTCTCCTTAAATGGGTCACGTCTTCCCTAATCGGGAAAGCGGTGGGTGTTGAGATGCGGCAGTCTAGCGTCAGATGAAAGCCAGGTAAAGGCACGCGGCGTGAGAAGTTAGGAAACATGCTCCCGCACGCAACAACTGCGCCGCCCCCCAACAGGAAGGCGGCGCAGATCAGAGCAGCAGATTCAGAGCAGCAGATTCAGAACAACTGAGTTTAGATCTTGTTGAGTCCGACGGGAACGGCTGCGGCAGCGCTGCTCGGAACGCCGGGGTACTCGTAACCGAGGTTCAGCGTGTCGGCCTGACCGCGCTTGCCCGTAGGCGTGCCCCGGTCGATGGCGTCTTCGCTGGTGAGGTCGAAAGCGTGCAGGCGGGTCTGGTCGATCAGCAGATCGATGTCGTCGCCGGGCTGCACGATGGCCTGACCTTCTACCTTACAGGTGAGGTTCTGTCCGGCCACTTCGATGATGAGATCGGTCTGTGCGCCCAAAGGCTCCACAACCACGACTTTACCGCGCAGCACGTTGTTTCCGCGTGGAATATCGGTCATACCGACGACGCCGATATGCTCGGGGCGAATGCCCATGGCTACGTCTTTGCCTTCGTAAGCCTTCAGCGAGCGGGCCAGCAGACCCATCGCCGAAACGCGGCTGCCGCCCAACACAAATTCGCCGTTGGTGACTTTGGCCGTCAGCAAATTCATGCTGGGGCTGCCGATAAAGCCTGCTACGAACTTGTTCTTGGGGAAATCGTAGAGGTTCATGGGCGTATCGACTTGCATGATCACGCCGTCGCGCATGACCACGATACGGTTGCCGAGCGTCATCGCTTCTACCTGATCGTGGGTCACGTAGATGATGGTGGCCCCGAGGCGGCGGTGAAGCTGAGAGATCTGCGAGCGCATTTCGACGCGCAGCTTGGCGTCAAGGTTAGACAGCGGCTCGTCCATGAGGAACACTTTGGGTTCACGCACGATGGCGCGTCCCATCGCGACACGTTGACGCTGACCGCCCGACAACTCTTTCGGCTTGCGGCCCAACAGATGCTCGATCTGCAAAATTTTGGCGGCGTCACGGACGCGGCGGTCGATCTCTTCTTTGGGCGTCTTACGGAGTTTCAGACCAAAGGCCATGTTCTCGTAGACGTTCATGTGCGGGTAGAGCGCGTAGTTTTGGAACACCATCGCAATGTCGCGGTCTTTGGGCGGCACATCGTTCACGATGCGGTCACCGATCTTCAGCACGCCGTCGCTGATGTCTTCCAAGCCCGCTACCATCCGCAGGGTCGTGGATTTACCACAGCCCGATGGCCCCACGAACACCATGAATTCACGGTCTTCGATGTGCAGGTTGAAATCCTTTACCGCGTGATGCTTGCTGCCGTACCGCTTGTTGATGTGCTCCAGAATGACTTCGGCCATGAGTGTGCCTACCTTTCGCCCCTGCTCTTGTCCGTGAAAGATGCCTCTGCGCTTGAGCAGAAACGGGGTCGGACAACCGGGGAACGCTGAACGAGAATCCGGGGTTTACATTGTTGCCGTGCTGACCCGTGAAGTTTAACACGCCGGACGGGGGGAGAGGTATGAACTTGGTCTAGATCGGGATGGGGAATGCGCCGAACAGTCTTAGACCTCGATCAGCCAGCCCCGATCGGACTGAGAGACGGTGCCTGCTCTGCCTCCTACGCAAATCCCCCCGCCTGATGTAATCCAACCTTCAGATGTGGCCTGCACACCAATGACTCCCCTCAGCCGAAGTTCCTGAAAGCCGCCAGTTAGTGGATCGGCGCCGCCGGACTGCGTAAGACAAAGGCAATCCATCACTTCGCCCTCTACGACACTGTTTGCAAATTGCAAAAAGCGCTGGTGCAGCACTCGCCCCTGTCCTACCACTTGCAGATTCATAGGGTCGAAGGCTTTGGGCCAGAGTGGAGCGGCGCTTCTCAACGTCAATTCCTGACCGGGCCAAGTGTCGAATGCTTGCAGGAGCCGTTGCTGATGCAGCAGTTCTTCTTCGGCGGCAGCACCCGCCCAATGCTGAATATGAGATGGAATTGACCGGCTGGAATAATGCAGGCCAACAACCGAACCCAACAGTTCATCAAGTGCGGCACCTTCGGCAGCGACCCGTTCTTTCCAGTCGGGCAACAGTCGATCCAGTAAAAAGCCATACGCTGCGCCAGTCGTATAAGCCCGCAACCGCACCGCCGAGGCGGGAAAATCAATGGTTGGAAATTTTGGTTCAACCTCTTTGAAGCCAGTTCTACGTAATGCGCTAAGCCTTCTACCCTTTCGGCGGCCCGAATGTACTCGATATGTTCAGGGGCCAAATGTGCAGATTGCGCCTCTCGCCAATGCAGGACTTCGGCGGCCACCTCTGGCAAAGTTGCAGCGGAAGCAGTCAGCGCCCGTTGGAGTGCCTGTAGTTCCATCGCCCGGTGAACCAGCAATGCGGAATCGGTGGCGGGGTAGGTCAGGGCGTCAAGTTCATTGATTTGCCAAGTCACGCCAGCCTGACCGCGCTGATACACATGAAACGCCTCATGAACCGCCAACGCTGCCAGATCAGTTGGGCGGCAAGGCGTGGGCAAGCTGGGTAAGAGCAGGCTGGCCGCCAACAATCCTTCCTCTAACTGGCAAGATGTGTTGGCCCAAACCTGTGGATGACGGCCCTGAAAGACCCAGCGGTCTTCCGTGGGGTAGTCAGAATTGGCTTGCCATCCTGCTCCAACAGGTTGGGCACCCCACAGCACCGTAATTTGGCCGTCATAGACAACCAAAGGCATCTGTGCAGGCTGAAACTTGGGCCAAAGCGATTGTGCCGACGCCTGAATCAGATGGCGTGCTTGCTGAACGTCTGCCACCGTCAGGGACGCGCTACCGAGCATAACAAGAGGATAGGCCAGTTCCGACAAAGAACACTTTTGTTCTGCGCCTCCACCAAAAGTCGGTTTCCTCCCTCATCTGCGCCACCTACACTGGTGGGCATGAGCTTTGTCCGCAAGCCTCGGCCTTATTCCTCGGGCCTGAATTCTTCTGGATTGAATGCTGCTGGGCTGGGTTCTTCTGGACTGGGAAACGCGCCTGTGCCGACGCCCAAGCCTGCACGTCAACGCGCTCTCAAACGCGAAAAACAAGCACGGGCAACGCCGCGCCAGCCGCGCTCTTCGTGGGCCACAGCCGTCACCACACTGGCAATTCTGGGCATCTTGCTGATTTCCATCGTGGGCGTGTCGGGCATCGCCAATCAGGTGTGGCAGGCGGCGCAGTTCCGGGCAGCGGCGGCGGGCATTTCAGATGTGGTGCGGTAAATCCGCAACGTTGCCACCCTTCAGGACGTACTAGTAATGTGAACGCCAGCCAGAACAATCCCAACCACAGGAACCCCGCTTGACCTTCTGGCGGCGGCGCACGCCTTGGCCGCGTACCCCGTTTGTGACCCGGCCCGTACCGTGGACACTGCGGCGCATCGTAAGGGCGGGGTTGGCAGGCGTGGGCGCAGTCACGCTGGGCGTCATCGGGTTGGGCTTGGGCGGCGCGGCGGCCACCGGAGCGTTTGGGCGGGCGTGGAACCTTCGGGCCGAGTTGCAACCTATAGAAGTGCAAGACCGCCGGGGTGCGCCGCTGGGCGTCATCGACCATTGCCGGGAAGGGGGCGCGGTGGTGAACGCCGTGCCGTGCCGCGAGTCGCTGAGCGTGCCCCTCACGGGCGTTTCACGGGCCTTTTTGCTGGCCTACGTCGCCAAAGAAGACGTGCGGTTCTTTTCGCATGTGGGCGTGGACTTGGGCCGCCTGCCGCGTGCCCTCCTGAGCGGGGCGGGGGCCAGCACCATCACGCAGCAACTTCTGAAAAACAGCGTGCTGGCGGGCCACTTCGATTACGATACTGGGCGGCGCACGCTGCCGCTGGTGCTGACGCGCAAGGCCACCGAATTCGTGCTGGCCCCGTTGGTCACTTGGCGCTACGGGCGGCGCGAGGTGCTGGCGATGAGTGTGAACAGCCTGCCGTGGCTGGGGATAGGTCAGCGCAAAGGCATTTACGATGCGTCGCGGGCGGTATTTGGCGTAGACCCCGCTGACCTGACACTGGCGCAGAGTGCTTTTTTGGTGGGGCTGCTGCCTGCCCCCGGCAACTATCTGGTGTCGGACAGCACGCCGCCCGAAGCCGCCACCGCCCGCTTTCGCCGCATGAGAATGCAGCAACTGGTGACGCTGAATATCCTGCGCTCGCGTGGCCTGATTTCTGCCGCCGAACATCTGGAGGCCGTGTCTACACCGCTTCAACCCCGGCTGTGGCGAGCCGAATACGCGGGCAGCGGCTCCGAGTTGCGCTTGGTGAGCGCCTCACGCAATCCCGATTACACCAACGAACCCGAACCCGTGTGGGCCATGCAGGAACTGGTACGGCGGGAACTGCGGGCGGGCGGCCTCGATCCGCGCCGGGTGGCCCGCGTGGTGCTGACCATAGACGCGGGTGCACAGCAAGCCCTGAACCGCAGGCTGGCAGACAGACCCAACGGGGTAGCCGAGGGCGCAGCGGTGCTGGATGTGCGCGGCGGCGGCATTGTAGCCCTGAGCAGCAGCACAGGCGGCGAGCAGAGCAGCCAACCGGGGCGGCAATGGGCGGTGTCGGCCAGCCGTCCGGTAGCGAGTACAGTCAAGCCGTTGTTGTACGCCGCCGCGTTTGGCGAGGGCCTGACCCAACTCAGCCTCTTTCCCGACGCGGCCACATCGTATGCAGGCCAAGCCATCCGCAACAATTCCGGCACGTTTTTGGGGCGCTCCGTGAGTATTCGGGAGGCCAACGCCCGCAGCCTGAACACGGTGGCCGTGCGGGTAGGCACAGAGCGCGAAACCACCCTGCGCCGTGTACTGGACAGCGTGGGCTACACCGAAGACACCGCCAACCGCTCCAGTCCCGCCCTCGGCACCTACCGTTCCTCGCCGCTGAAGGTGGCCGCCGCCTACGCCAGCTTCGCCAATGGCGGGCAACTGTGCAGCCCACACCTGCTGGCCGAAGTGTATGACCGCAGTGGAAAACCGCTGCCCCTGCCCCGCGCCGACTGCGCCCCGCTGTGGAATGAGGCGGTGGCCTACGAAGCCTTCGACCTGCTGACGGGTGCGGTAAATGATTCGGCAGGCCATCTGGGATTCCTGCGCCCCAGCTTCGTGCAGCGCCTGACCGGGCGCACTGTGCCGCTGGGGGCCAAGTCCGGCACCACCGACGACGTGCGCGATACGTGGTGCGCGGGCGTGACGCCGCAGTACGCCATGAGTGTCTGGATTGGCGACCCGGACGGTCTGCAAAGCGTGCCCGCCGACTTGTACCAAAGTCAGGCCGCTTGCCGGGAACTGGGCCTGCTGCGTGACCTGCCGCATGAAGTCAGGAGTTTGGAAGTCCCCGCCGGAATGACCCGCGTGGGCGGCATCGCCGTGCCTGTGCCTGAGCTGAATCCCAAAAATCCGACGCCACCCTAAGAAAGCGTTTTAACCCCCCACCAACGCCCCTGTGTTTTCCTGTTTTTCCCACTGACGACTGACCACTCACCACTTACCGACCTCCGAAGGAGTCCCCCCATGTCCCTCTCCCCCCTCCTCTCCCTGCTGCCGCTGCTGACGCCCGCCCCCGCTGCGGCCAGCGCTTCTACCCTGCTGGGCCTCAGCACGCCGCCGCTGCATGTGGTCATTGCCGCAGACATGACAGGCAGTTCTAAAAACCCGGCCTTCGGGTACGCGGGGCAGGCCCGGTTGCTCAGCCAAAGCGTGCTGCTGAATCAGGTGCGCTCCGGCGATACCGTGACGCTGCTGCGCGTGTGCGCGGGCGTGCAGACGGTGGCCGACTTCAAGTTTCAGTCTCAGAATGGGGCGAGGATGGGCAAAGCCGACATTTTGCGCTACACCAACGCCCTGACCCAGCCCTGCACGGGCAAGGGCAGCGCGATTACGGCGGCGCTGGCACAGGCCAAAGCGATGGCAGCCCGCACCGCTGGCGTGGGCGACGTGGTCATCATGTTTACCGATGGAGCCACACTGGACGACCCCAAACGCGCCGCACTGAGCAGCACCGTGAAGGGCATTTTGAATGCGGCGGGCACGCGCCTGCTGTTTTTTGCGGGCCTCAGTCCAGAACGTGGGGCCGATGGAAATTCGGTACGGGACGCTTTTGCCAAGGCACTGGGCACGGGCGTGAACGACAAGCGGTTGCTGATGGCCGGAGCCTACGACCTGAACAACGTCTACCCCACCTTTGCCGACGCCGCCAAAAAAGCGAGGCGCTAAGATGACCACCTCGAAGACCCAAAATGGTTCGGAAGACACTTCATTTCACGCACCTGCTGCACTGGAAAGCGTGACTCTGAGTGGCCCGGACTTAGGCACGGTGAATATGAGCTTTGCGGGGGAAGACACGAACCCGCAAGCTGATGCTCTGGCTGAGGAAAACGCTGTTTCCAGCGTGCCAGTGGTCAACCCTGAGCCACAGACTCTGAATCTCTACGAAGCCGCTCTCCCCCACCCCGATCCCCTCAGCGCCGAGCAGTTTATGCCTGTGCTGCCGCCGGATCATTACGGCGCGTTCCTGAATGACCTGACGGATGAATTGGCGCTGGTGGCCGACCCTGCCGCCCGCGGCCTGCTGACCAAACGCGTCCGGATTTTGGCGCTGAACGTGGAGCAGTACCGCGTAAACCACGCCCTCGCCCGCCAAACACTGACACGGGTGCTGGCCGAAACGGGCGTAGGCGTGCGCGAATCTTGGACACGTCAGGACGAACATCTGCGCTTTATGAACGCGGCCAGCAGCGGCGTAGAACACGAGTACACCCGCGCCACCGAGGCCATAGAACAGGCCCGTCAACAGCGGTTTGATGCGCTGGCCGAGTACGGCGCACAGCCCGACACCCTCAGCGCCGAAGGCTTTTATCAGCAGCAGGCGTTGGCCGACCTCGCCCGCGAAGGCCACCCGATTCGCCCGCCCGAACAGCAGACTGGAAGCAAGCGCGTCTTCAACGGGTTCGCCGTGTTCAGCAAGTTTTTTGTGGGCGTCATCAGCGGCGTGAGCATCAACCTGCTGTTCAATCCCGAAAGCCGCCTGTACCTGACCGTTATTGCCCTGACCGCCGGGGTGATGTTCAGTGTGCTGCTGCTGTGGCTGGTAGACGAGTTGGCTTACCGCGCAAAAATGGCCGCCAGCGGGACACCGGGCATGGGCCGCCCCGCCACTTATATCGGCGGCATCGTGGCGGTCAGTGTGCTGTATTTGGGTGTAGAAGGCTACCTGAACTGGGACGGCATTCTGCGCGTGACCCAACAAATTGCCGCCAACGCCGCGCAGCAGGGCCAACTGACTGACCTGAGCAGCACCACCGACACCAACGCCGTGCCTCAGCATTGGTCACTCTTGGTGTTTACGATGTCGCTGGTGGCGATGGCGGTAGGAGCCGCGCTGCTGCAAGGCCGCGAACGCGCCCGCACTGTGCTGGAGCGCGAGCGCCTGCTGGGACGGGTGGCGCAGATCAAGCAGGGCCGCAGCTATCTGGAGGCCGCCCGCGCCACCGACCATGTGGCTTACTTGGAGGCCGCCCGTGACCGCCTCGCCCCCCCACGCGACGTGACCAGCCCTGACCACGCCCGCCTGAACGAGCGCGTGCTGAACCACTGGGAGCAGGAACGGGAAACGCAGGTGCAGAGCCTCAGTGCAGGCATCGTGCGCGACGCACGGCAGCTGCAAGACGCGCTGGAAGACTTTTCTTTGCAGTTACAAGGAGCGCAGCACCCTCAGGAGAGGCGGGGGTTATTGCGGTTTTTATAGTTGGGACGGCTTGAGGGCGATTACGGAGAGTTGATGCAAAATTCAAAAACGATTCAACCGGGCCTCAAAGCGAGAAGGCCCGGTTGAATTTTATATGATCACAATCATCCCAACAGCAACTCATCACCCCAGCGTCATTTGCACGGCTACGTCTTGCCCCTCCTCCAGCCCTTCCGCCTTCCTGACGTTGGCGCGGATGGGAATGACGTAATGCTCATCTTTAAAGAACAACGATGTAGTCCATGCCGTGTTGCCGATTTGAGCCTGGACGGGAATCATACCCCAGCCGTAGGTGACGAACCGAGACGCGGCTTTGATTTTGGCGCTCTGTTCGGTGGGAACAGTGATGAAATACCACGGGGCTGGCCCCTTCCAGAACCAGATGGGGCCGCTGAACTCGAAAGTCATGGCTTAGTATCTCTGAGAAGGGGCCAGTCAGAGTCAACTTCAGGATCAGGGCTTGGCAGGCGTCACGTAGCCGATGCGCTTGAAGGTGAGCCGCGTGGTTTTAGAAAACAGCACCAGTTGTTGGGTATCGCTGCTGATCAGGTAGCCCGAAGACGCATTTAAGGCCGCATGAAACGCGAGGGGCTGAGCGTACAAGCACCGTTCGTTTGGACGCGGCGGCAAGGGCGCAACCTGAACGCTAAGGCGGTTGTGGGCCGCCCGAATGGTTCCAGCGTAGGTGCCGCAGCCGATGCCGCCGCGCACTTGGCCGCCCGCAATGACCAGTTGCACCGGGGCAAGATTCAGATCTGGCTTTACCTGCGGCGTAACGTGTGTCAATGTCCAGATGCCGTTGAGGGGCGCAGGCACGGTAGTAGGTTGAAACAGAGTGGTTTGGGCTGTGGCAAGGCCAGCAGCAAGGGCCAAAGTTGGCAGGAGAAAGCGCATACCAACGATCATGGCGGGGCGGCGTGACCTAGGTCTGATGCGGCTGAGACGCGCTTGATGAACACTTTGACACTTTGGCAAGACCCGCCCCACTAAGCTGCCCACAATGATGAATGTGGCTTTCTTCGGCGCTCTCGCAATTTCCGCTGCGCTGATCATCCTGACATTGGTGGTCATGACGCTCATGACGGCGGGTGTGTGGCTGTACTGCCGCGTCACAGGCAAAGTATTGCCCCGCACCCGCCGCCTGCAACTTATCTTCGGCGTCTCTGCGTTGGTGATTGTGCCCTTGATTATTACCGTGCTGGTGGTGAACTCTTAGGGAAATGCAACTGCATAAAAAAGCCCCCGCTTCAGTGCAGGAGCCAATGGTGAAAGCAGACAGAATTACTCCAGTTGTGCTGGATTGACCGTCAGGCGTGATGCGGGCACATCGTCGGCGTGGCGTTGCCAAGACTGCACCGCAATCAAAGTGGCCCACGACACCGCGCAGAGCAGACCCAACAACCCCTGCTCCAACCGGGGAAAGCCAAGGCTAAAGCCCATTGCAACGCCCAAAACGATGGCCCCGACCAACAAGTACCACCGTTTAATCAACGAAACACGAATGCAAGAAACAAGATACTTTCTGCGCTCTTGAGCAGGTGTGGACAGAGAAGTCAACGTATTCAAAAGTGCCCCCGTAGCTAGATTGTAACCAATTTCCTTGGGGATGAGTAGTATTCTGCATTTCTTTGTCTGAGTTAATGCCTATGTCAAACGAAATGGTGTTTGGTGTTCAAAAGGTCAGATACTAGATGATGTGAACTATTTCGCTCGTCGTGTCAGTGGAGAACTCACTTGTTTCTCTTGATCAGTCGGTCAATACAAATGAGGCAGCGCAAACACCCTGAGCACAACGGTCTTTGAAGGTTGGCCGATTGGTTCTCTCACTGGCCCCTGTTTCTCCACAGTTTCACGAGTTATGGAAGCGGCGAAGGGCAGGAACAAACCGAATGCTGTCGTCAACTCAAGCAATCAACGAAAAAGGCGGCCATAGAAAACTGGCCGCCTAAGACGTTGTACAAGTCTAAGAGTCTTACCCGGTCTGACCAAACTGCATTCTGAAGACGAACTTGGTCACGTCATTCTTCAAATTGTCGATCATCTCGTTGAACATGTTTGTGGCTTCAAACTTGTATTCGGTAAAGGGGTCGCGCTGGCCGTACCCGCGCAGGCCGATGCCTTGGCGCAGGACGTCCATGCCGTGCAGATGCTCTTTCCAGTGCTGGTCTACCACTTGCAGCAGCACGTACCGGCTCAGGCTATTCAGCATAGTGGGGCTGAGTTCTTCCTTGCGGGCATCGAAAGCGTCGGCTACGGCGGTCAGCAGGCGCTCCTGAGCTTCGGCAGGCGACACGTTTTTCAGAGCTACGAAGTCGAAACCTTCCAGTTGCGGCACGGCGTCTACCACCGCAGTTTGGAGGCCTTCAACGTCCCACTCTTCCGGGTTTTGGTCGGCAGGCGCGTGGGTCGCCAACTGCATATCCACGAAGTCGGCAATCATGCCTTCGGTGCTTTCTTCCACCGCTTCGTCTGGCCCCAGCAACACTTCGCGGCGCTGACCGTAGATGGTGTCGCGCTGCACGCTCATCACGTTGTCGAATTCCAGCAGTTGCTTGCGGGTGCTGAAGTTGCGGTCTTCCACGCGGGCCTGCGCCTTTTCTATAGCCCCCGTGACCATCTTGGCCTCAATGGGCTGGCTGTCATCCATGCCGAGGCGATCCATCATGGCGACGACGCGGTCGTTGGCAAACAGACGCATCAGATCGTCTTCAAAGCTGACATAAAAGCGGCTGCTGCCGGGGTCGCCCTGACGCCCCGCCCGTCCGCGCAATTGGTTGTCGATTCGGCGCGATTCGTGGCGCTCGGTGCCGATGATGTGCAGGCCGCCGATTTGTTGCACGCGGCTATGGTCGGCAATCGTATCGAGTTCGAGTTGCTGCGCCTGTGCAATAAACTCGGGCGTGATGCCGGGAACCAGCAGGCCGAGTTCGGCGGCAGCGGGGTCTTGACGACTGATCGCTTTGATGAAGTTCTCGGCTTCGGGCGCAAATCGGCTGATGCCAAAGTTCTGCTCGATGGCCTCGCCCAACAGGAATTCGCTGTCGCCACCCAACTTGATGTCGGTGCCGCGTCCAGCCATGTTGGTAGCGATGGTCACGGTGCCGCTGCGTCCGGCCTGAGCCACGATGCTGGCTTCCTGCGCCTCAAATTTGGCGTTCAGAACGGTGTGCGGAATGTTGGCAACCTTCAGCAGATCGCTGAGTTGCTCGCTGGTCACGATGCTGGCCGTGCCGATCAGGACGGGGCGGCCCGTGGCGTGCATCTCCACGACTTCCTGCACCACCGCGTTGTACTTGCCAATGCGCGAGCGGTACACCAAGTCTTCGGCGTCTTTGCGGAGAATCGCCTTGTTGGTGGGAATCACAAGCACATCGCTGCCGTAGATGTCGAGGAACTCTTTTTCTTCGGTTTTGGCCGTACCGGTCATGCCCGCGAACTTGTTGTACAAGCGGAAAAAGTTTTGATACGTGATGGTGGCGAGCGTCTGGTTTTCGTTCTCGATCTTGACGTTTTCCTTGGCTTCGATGGCTTGGTGCAGGCCTTCCCCGTAGCGGCGTCCGGGCATCGAGCGCCCCGTAAACTCGTCCACGATCAGCACTTCGCCTTCCGCGTTCACCATGTAGTCTTTTTCGCGGTGATACAGCTCTTTGGCCCGGATCGCCTGCGTGATCATGTGAGCTTTGTCCATGTTTTCGGGGCTGTACAGGTCAGGAATACTCAGCAATCTCTCGATTTTGCCGATGCCGCCCTCGGTGATATGTACTTGCTTGCCCTTTTCGTCGATGGTGTAGTCGCCTGTCGCTTCGGCGCGTTTGCCGGGTTCGGCGGGTTCGCCCTTTTGCAGGCGGCGAATCAGCTTGGCGTACACGTAATACAGGTCGGTGGCTTTTTCGGCAGCCCCCGAAATGATCAGCGGCGTGCGGGCTTCGTCGATCAGAATGCTGTCCACTTCGTCCACGATGGCAAAGTGCAGCGGCGTATCGGCACGCAGGGCGAGGGCGTCGCGGCTCTGGGCCATGTTGTCGCGCAGGTAGTCGAAGCCTAGCTCGGAATTGGTGACGTAGGTGATGTCGCAGGCGTAGGCGGCCTGCTTTTGCGCGGGCTGGAGTTCGCGGTTGGCAAGGCCCACCGTGAGGCCCAGCGTGCGGTACAGCAGGCCCATTTCTTCCATGCCCACCCGCGCCAAATAGTCGTTGACCGTAACGAGGTGACAGCCTTTGCCTTCCAGCGCGTTCAGCGCCAGCGCCAGTGTCGCCACCAGCGTCTTGCCTTCTCCAGTTCGCATTTCGGCAATGCGGCCCTGATGGAGAGCCGCGCCGCCGATGAGCTGCACGTCGTAGTGGCGCTTGCCGATGGCGCGGCGGCCTGCTTCGCGGATCAGGGCAAAGGCCGGGATCATGACGTCGTCAAGGGATTCCCCGCCCTCCTGCACACGCTTCCGAAGGGCCATAAAGGCCTCGGCGAGATTCTCGACTTTCATCGTTTCTTCTTCCAGCGCGTTGACCGGCAGCACCACCGTTTTGATGATGCGCTGTACGTCGCGCTGGTTGTTATCGAATACTTTGTTCAGGACACGGAACATGACGCCTCGCAGTATACGCCCCGGCAACCTGACCGGAGCGCCTGATTTCAGTGAGGTGCGCGTAAGCAACCTGAGTCGGGGAGGCTCAGGAATGGGGGTGGGGTGGAGGGATCGTGGAGTGTGGATCGTGGGACGTGGAAAAGGGCGTCTAAGGGTCTAGGGTCTGAGGGTCTAAGGGAGGGCGAAAGGGCAATCGCGTTGCTCACTCACCCCCTCCCCAACCCTCCCCCATAAAGAGGGAAAGAGCTAGACACAGCTTCCAGCCCTTATGTGTTGCCCTCGCCCCTTGTGGGACTCGTAGAGCTGCGCAGCAGAGAGGGGCGCTGCATAGCAGCAGGGTGAGGGGGCAGTTCAGCGGCGAACCCGTCCCGCCTCAAGGATTCAATGCGTTCGGTACAACAACAGCCGCCCCACACTCCTAGCAAAAAGCCCCCGCACAAAGGCAGGGGCCGGGGCTAAAGAACGAGGCTTAGTTGGTCTTGGTCAGCTTCAACTGATACTTGTTGAAGGGGCTGTCGTCTTCCTGTCCCTCAGACACGGTGAAGCTGGTGGCGACGAGGTAATACGTGCCAGCAGCGGTCAGGGTGAAGTTGACTTCGGAATCCGAGTCGATGCGGGGCGTGCCACGATCATCGTTTTCGGCCAGCACGGTTACGCCGTCGGGGCCGAGCAGATACAGGTAGGAATCCAGCGAGCCGCCAAGTTGAGAGCCAGCCAGCATTTCGGCCTTGATCTGGTCGCCTGCCGCACCCGTGAACTTGAAGTAGTCCAAGTCTTTGGGCTTGCCGAAGATGTAGGCCGTCTGGCTGGTTTGGCCGTAGGCGATGGTCTTGGCGTCGGCGGGCGTGTCGTTCGGCTCGTAGGGGTCTACCGGATTGAAGTCGGGCGCGTTGGCCGTCAGCATCACGTTTTTGCGGTCAGGGCTGAAATAGGTGCTGCCGCTGGTGGCGGTCAGGGTGCCCATGAACGTGCCCCGGTCTTCGGTGAGGCTGCCCGTGATGCTCAGGTCGGCTCCAGCCACGTACAGGTCGTAGGTTCCGGGCGCGATTTCCGAGAAACGGGCGTCGCCAGCGGCGTCGGTAGGCGTGATGTACAGCGGCGTGGGGTCGTCTGTGGCTCCGGCCCGCATACCCTGACCACGCAAGATCACGTCAACGAGTTCGCCGGGCTGAGTGCCGCCACCGTTGGCATACTTCACGTTGATATAGACGTTTGCGCCTTTGGCGGGCAGCTTGGTGCAGTCGGTGAGGGTCTGGGCCAGCTTGCCTGCGTCCAGTGCGCCCCAGCCCGTATCGCGGTCAAAGCCGGTGGGGTTGGAACCGATGGCACCATTAGCAGTGGTTTCCAAAATCCGGCGCACTTGGTAAGGCGTGGCGGCGGGGCACTTTTGCAGCGCGAGGGCGGCGACAGCTGCCGTGTACGGAGAGGAAAACGACGTGCCGGAGATCAGTTCGTGCGTTTCGGGCTTGGCGGGGTCGCCCCACAGCCAAGTCGGATTCGCCAACAGGGTGTCTTGGCCGGGAGCGCTGCTGGAAATATGCCGCCCGCTGGTCGAGAAAGTCACTCTGCGGTTGCTGCCGTCCAGTGCGCCCGAGGCCATCACACCGGGGAGCGCGGCGGGGTACTGGAATTCGTCGTGGTAAGAGTTGCCCATAGAGGCGACGACGGTGGTGCCGTTGCTCATGGCGTAGTCGAAGGCGTCCTTGACTGGCCCGAAGGACACGCCGCCGCCCCACGAGTTGTTGATGACCCGTGCGCCGTTGTTGGTGGCCCAGATTGCGCCGAGGGCGATGTTGAAGCTGCTGTAGCCGCCGGGGTTGAACATCACCACAGGCATCCACTTGGCTTCGTAAGCGAGGCCCACGATGCCTTTGCCGTCTTTGGCCGCCACGATGCTGGACGCCACGAAGGTGCCGTGCGAGTTTTCAGGCTTCTTGAAGTAGTTGACCCATTCGGTGGCGTTGGTGTAGGTCTTGTTTTGCAGCGGATCGAAGGCCTTGCCTGCCCAGTTGGGGTTCAGGTCGGGGTGAGACACGTCGCCGGGATCGTCGATGACGGCCACCAGCACGCCTTTCCCGGTCATGCCCGTATCCCACGCAACTTTGGCGTTCAGGTGCCGGGGATCGAGGGCGTATTGGGGCAGTTCGTCAAAAATCTGGTCGGCGCTGGCCGCGAGGGGCGTCAGGCTGGCAGGCTGCACACCGGAAATCGGTTTTTCTGGCGTGACCACATCGTTCACGGCGGCGTAGCGCACACCGCTGAGGCGCATAGCCCCTTTGGTCAGTTTCAGAGCGTCGCCACTGACGCGGATCAGGGCCACTTTAATTTCGGGAATGGTGGCGACAACTTGGCCTTTCAGGGCAGTTGCGGCGGCCTGAAGGCTGGCGGCGTCGGTGTACCCGACGACCAGCTCGTTCTTGATGTATTTCAGGGGGCCGTTTTGGGCCAGTTCGCCTACCACTGGGGCAGAAGCCACCGGAGCCGGAACGCTGGCCTCTAGGTTGGTTTGCGAGCAGGCGGCCAGTAATCCCGTCAGGGCCAGCACACCAAGTGATTTGCCGAGTGATATGGACGGGTTGCGTCGCAGATTGTGCGGAATGTTCTTACGCATCGTTTTGCCTCTCTATCGGAAAGTCGAATCTGTCGGGAAGTCGGATGGATTTAGGATTGACCGAGGGAAATTAGACTGGGCTGGGGTACGGAAGCGGCGGCAGACAAGTTCAGCGCAGGCGAGTTCAGCGCCGCTTCCTAGCGCCTTATTTGTCGCCCGTAATAAAGTCCCAGTTGAGGTTGGTGCCGCGAGTCTGGTTGATCGGGGCCACCGCGCTGTCGGGCCACGTGTACACCGAGTAGGCGGAGATGCGGTTACCCTCGGCGGGGGCGTACTTGTAGGCAAAGCCGGAGTACATTTCCCACTTGTAGGGCCGCAGCGTTTGCAGAGGTGCGCCCGTCAGTTCGATCAAAGGAATGCTGACCGTGTGGGCCGCCGTATCTACAGGGAACAGATTGGGCTTGGTGGCGTCGTAAGTGCCCGAAGTGTCGGTGAGTACCGTTCCGGCAGCGGGCTTGCCGAGTACCGAACTGCCGCTCAGGAACACCAACGACTGTCCGGCGGGAATGGCGTTGCCCGTTGCGCCTGTGCCTTCTTCTACCCGGATCAGGGCGTTGGCGGCCGCGCCGGGCAGGTTGGAGCCGTTGAGGGTCATCAGGTCGCGCAGACGCAAGTTGTAGCCCGCACCGTCAGCCCCGATTGCCGTCTGGTTTTGCCCCATCACGAAGGTAGGAGTAATAGAAACTCCGGTGGATTCATCGGCGGGCGCGATGAACGTGGGCGTGAACTGAGCCAGCGGCGTGGTTTGGGTGGTGTTGCTGGCGACGCTGTTGGCTCCACGCGCCAGCACGCGGTAGGTAAAGGTCTTGCCCACCGTCAGGTCAGAGCTGGTGTCGCGGTAGTTGAAGGGCCGGGTCTGCTGGTTGGTGGCCGAGCAAGTGGCGACGCTGTTGCCGCCCACCGTGCCGATCTTGGTGAAGGTGGTGCCGTCGCTAGAGCGCTCTACATCAAAGGCAAACGGCTTGGCCGCAGCGGTGACGTTGGTGTAGCACCAGCGCACTTCCACGAACACGCCGGAGCCGTTGGGGGCCGCGTCGGGCGTGGGGGTGGTGTAGGGCGTCGTCCAAGAGCCTTCTTGCTTGAGGGTGTAGGCGGTGGCGGCGGCCCGCGTCGGAGCCTCGACGGTATTGCCCGCTGTGGCCGACGTATTGATCAGCTTGATGGGCACCACGTAGCGCGAGTAGTTGTAGTTGTAATCCACAGACATGACCGTCAGGTACACGGTTTCGCCTGCCGCACTGCCAAAGCCTGCCGTAAAGTTAGGAACGCTGGCTGCCGTGCCTACCGTGACTGGGCCGGAGTCCACGACTTTGGGCATATTCTGCTGAGGCGAGAAGTTGTAGTTGCTGGCATTGGCGGCGGCGGTAATGCCCCCGCTGCCGGGGGTACGGCCCAACTGCGCATACACGATCCGCACTGGCCCCACGTGGTCGGAATCAGGAGTCGATACGATCTTGAAATCTATACCTGTGCTGGCATTGAACGTAACTCCGGCCAGAGGCGTGCTGCCGTCGCCGCGGGTCAGGAGCAATTTGGCGGGGTTGGTGGTGGCGCTAGTGTCGAAAGCGGGGCGCTGCACCAGTGTCACAGGCGAGGCCACTCCATCGGCCACGACAACGCCGTACAGGTCACTGCCTGCGTGTCCGGCTTTGCGGGCTTTGATGTCGTAGGTGCCTGCGGCCAAAGCAGGCAAGCTAAACGAGCCGTCTGCGCCACTGGTAAACGTACCGAGGTTGGTTGCGCCCCGCATGACCGTAATGGTGCTGCCCGCCACCGGAGCGCCGATGTTCTGGTCGACGACCATGCCCTGCACAGAACCCGTTCCCGCCGCCACGTTCACGGTGGTGGTGGCCGAAGTCTTGTTGCCTGCGGCGTCGTAGGCCGTCGCGGTGTAGGTGGTGGTTGCGCCCACCGTCACGACTGCTTCGTAAGGCGCGGTGGTGTCCTCAGAAATCTTGGTTGCGCCGTTGTAAAACTCTACTTTGGTCACGGCAACGTTGTCGCTGGCGGTGGCGGTCAGGGTGATGGTTGCGCCTTGAGCGACTGCTGCCAGAGAGGCACTCACCGCAATGGTTGGGGCCGTCACATCACCCACAGGTGCAGGCGGGGTGGTGACCGTCACCGAAGTGGTAGCCGTCGCCTTATTGTCTGCCGCGTCGTAAGCAATAGCCGTAATTGTGCTGTTTACACTCAGCGTCACCGTTGCTTCGTAGGGCGCGGTGGTGTCTTCAGAAATCTTGGTTGTGCCGTTGTAAAACTCCACTTTGGTTACGCCCGTATCGTCTGTCGCCGCTGCCGTAACAGTCGTCGTTCCCCCGATGTTGATAGAAGCCGGAGAAGCACTCAGGCTGATGGTAGGCGGCGTGGTGTCGCCAGCGGGCACAGGATCGGTAGGGCCACAGCCCATGAGAAGTGTACCGAGGAGGAGTGCCGAGCCAATGGAGATCGGTTTCAGGGCCATGAGGTAAAGTGACTCCTTTATGAGAGCAGCGGGGAACGATAAGAACGGCCCAAGTTCCGCAGGCGCGGAAAGGGTCAGCGGATGATCTGATGCCGTGAGGGGCGAACAGGAACAACTGCCGAATCTTGAATGACTCGTGAAAGGCATATTAGGCGTACATCTGCCAATGGTCAATGTGCCGAGGCTCTTTGGGATGACAAGCCAGCCATTTAAATGAGAATTCTGCCTTGATTAGATAAGGCAAAGTCCAAATCAGCAGTAGGGTGAAGTCTGACAGACGCAGAAAAATCGCGCCCTGACCTCAAGAAGACTCAGCTTAAAAACAGAATTTTTGTATGCCAAAAAGAGACAGGGTGAAGAGTAAGATGGGTTCATCTCAACTTTAGCTTTCACACATCACAAAGTGTCCTGCTGTTGCGTTTCAGTATCAGAAAAAGCACGACGTTGCGAGGCAAACCTAATATGTCTGCACAAATGCTAAGTATGACTCGCCAAAACTTAACAAATGAAAAGTAAACTATAGTAAGTCCATCAGTTTGCTAGTTTTCTGACTTAGTTGCTTACTGGTGAAGGGCTGGAGCCTCAGGAATCAGCTTGGCTAAGGGTGCATATGCCTCGGCTCCGGCTTCTAGCGACTGACTGGGGCGGCCCGCGTGCAGGGCGGCGGCTCCGGCCAGCGCGATCATTGCGCCGTTGTCGGTATTCAGGCCCGCACCGGGAAACACGGTATGCAGGTCGGTGGCGGCAAATGCGGCGCGGAGGGCACGGTTGGCCGCCACGCCGCCTGAGACGACAACAGTGTCGCGCCCGTAAGCATTGGCGGCCCGCACAGTAGTTTTGACCAAAAAGCGCACGGCGGCCCGCTCGAAACTGGCGGCCAAATCTTCGGGCTTGGCTCCGGCTTTGTGCGCCAGCAGCGCGGCAGTTTTTAAGCCGCTGAAGCTGAACTCGAATCCTTTTTGGCCTTGCAGCGGCTCCTTAAACGCTACGGCGTCGGGGTTGCCCCGCGTGGCCGCCTCGCTGATGGCTGGGCCGCCGGGGTAGCCGAGGCCTGCTAGCCGCGCAATCTTGTCGAAGGCCTCGCCCGCCGCGTCGTCGCGGGTGGCCCCTACCAACACGTACTTGCCTTCTTCGGGTACGTCGAACAGGTGGGTATGGCCGCCGCTGACCACCAATGCCAGATACGGAGCCTGCAATTCTTCTTCCGAGGCTGCCGCGAAAATATGGCCCTCCAGGTGATGGGCGGCAAAAAACGGCACGCCGAGCCCCTGTGCCACGCCTTTGCCGTACATCAGCCCTACCAAGAGCGCCCCCACCAAACCCGGCCCAGACGTAGCCGCCACTGCGCCGATGTCGCCCACGCTCAGGCCCGCTTCTGCAAGCGCCGCACCCATAATTTCGTCTATGCGCTCCACATGCTCGCGGCTGGCGAGTTCGGGCATCACGCCGCCGTACTGGGCATGAATCTGCTGTGACCAAATCCGGTTGGCCCGCAGCTGCATGCCGCCGCTGGGCAACAGTTCCACCACGCCCACGCCCGTATCGTCGCAGGACGTGTCTATGCCCAAAATGTAGCGGGGCAAGTGGTCAGAAGGGGCAGATTGGGGGAGCAGCGGCGCGGCGTTCATCGGGGCCAAGTGTAGAGGACGCGGGGCCGGACAACTGGCCTCGCCCTCCCAACCGCCTGCACCGCGAGCCTACCAGCGGCGCAGATCGCTTTCCGGCTCTTCGGCCAGCACCCACAATTGGCGGCCTCCCTCGGCGGCGTTGCGTTGGGCGTCCAACAGCACAGCTTCTAGTTCGGTGTTCAGTTTGGCGTGCCGCTTGCGAAAATGATCGTAGTCGCACAGCACCAACGCGAAGCGGGCGGGGCGGGCCTCGGGGTCGGTCAGCACATCAAACAAGGCGTCCCAGTTATGCCCGAAGGTTTGGGTCAGCGCCAGCCCGCGCAGGAAGGCCAGCATTAGGCTTTCCTTGTCTCGCACACGGGTCAGGTCGACTTCGCGCACCGATACCTGATACCCGGCAGCCACGATCCGCATATCGTGTGGAGCCGTTTGGATTCCGTCTGGGGCGGCATTAAACACATTGATCATGGCCGAATCCTCTGGAACGAAGCGTAGTGGTCGGCGGTGTAGTAACACTGGGCTGTTTTGGGGCCGTTGCCGCCATCCGCGCACACGATTCGCCGCGCTCCCCGGTCGCTTTCTCCGGGCGTTTTGACGGTGTATTCCCGGTAATAATTGCGCGGCTGCTGGGGCAAAATGCCTTCGCGGTTGCCAAAACTGACGCCGTCTTTGCTGTACGGAAAGGGGCCGCCCGCCGCGATTAGGCGCAGGGTTTGCTGGCCTTCGCGGGGCAAGGCGGCCACTGCGATATAGAGCAGGCCGCTTTGCGGGTCGGTACGCGGGACGGCGGTTTGGGTTGATCTGGTCTGCGTTTGTACTTGCTGTGTCTGTGCTTGACCAGTCTGCGCCTGCGTGCCGCCATCCTGCGGCGAACAGGCCGACAATCCCGCTATGATCACTCCCCCTAAGCCAACCCACCAACGACGAACATTCACGCCCGGCAGTCTAGCCCTCATTCGGCTTCCGGCTCAGCATTTCCCTCCATGAATTCAAACTCTGTCCATCCGAACCCTGCTGATCCGAACTCTGTCCATCCAGCCACGCCAGCAGATCGGGCAGCAACGCCGTCAAGCCCTTGTATTCCACCTGTTCCGGCGTCATAGAGCGGTGCGCGGCAGCCAAAGCGCGGGCATGAGCAGGGTCAGCCACCGCCTCCCGCAGCGGATAAATGTAGGGCCGGATGGTAAACAGCGCCCCGTGTGCGCCGGGAAATCCAGTCAGGGTTTGGCGCTCTACACGCAAAAACGCCCGGTCTGGATCGAAGGTGGTGGCGTGGGCACGGTCAGAGTCGGGCGGGCCAGCAGGATGATGGTCTAGGTGGTCACTCATCGCCACGCCCCACGCAAAACGCACGAACGGCCCGCGTGAAATGACGGCGTCTACGAGGCGCGGCGCGGTGGCGTTCAGGGGGCCGCTGCCTGCAACGGGCGTGTGGACAAAGGCAAAATCACGCCCCAGCTTGTCCAGCGGGTTCCAGTGCTGCGGCGACATCACATGCACGGCAGCCAAAAAATCCACACCTGTGGCCGGATGGCGGGCCAAGAGGGCGAGGTCTTCGGGGGCATTGAGTGCCAAAAAATCGAGCGCGGAGATCGGCTGAAGGTCGGCCACGAGATGTGAAAGCGGGCCAACGGCTCTGGTCAGACTCTCCACCGTGCCACGTTCTATATCCAGCGCTGCCGTCCAGCCCAACGCCGCGTTGCTGAACTGCTTTCCGTCCCACGTCATAACACCGTCACTGTCGGCAGCCAACGTGTGTGCGATGAACGCCAAGGCCGCCCCACGCAGCGCAGGTGTCAGGCCCGCCTCACCCGCGTATTCGTGCAAGGCCCGCGCATGGGCCGCCGCTTTGCTGGCTACAAAGGCTGGGTAGGTATCGTCCAGCGCAAAAGTATGGGTCTCCAGCACCTCTGCCGCATCTGGCCCTATAAACGGCACAGGTTGCACGCCAAGGCGGAACAGGCCCGCTGACACGGTGTATCTGCCGCTGAGGAAAGGGCGGTAGAGGGTGGCTGAACGCTGGGTCACGAGAGTAGTTTAGGGCAAAGCCGAACCCCACCGCGTCGGATGTCAGCGGGGGGTTCGGGCGGCAGTTTGGGCAGTTTGATTGGAAGGTGAACCCCCCCATTGCCGTGCAACGCCCCCCCTTAAAGGTGGGGACTAAAAGCTTTTGCGCTCCCCTCAAGGGGGCTGGCTGCGAAGCAGACTGGGGGGTTCACACGTGACTCAACTCGAACTTGGAAGGCGAACCCCCCGTTGCTCTGCAACGCCCCCCCTTAAAGGGGAGGACAACTGCAGGGTTGGGGGGCTTTTTGAACCTAAGTTGTTAGGCCAACGACGTATTGCTGAGGACTTTGGTGGCAATCAGAATCAGGATAATAATTCCCACGATGACGCGGTAAACGGCAAATCCCTTGAAGTTGTTGGTGGAGACGAAGCGCAGCAGCCAGCCAATCGCCAGATACGCGACGACGAAACTGGTCACGGCACCGATAGCCACATTCACAAGGCCGATCTGACTGAGAATGTCGCGGCTTTTGATGAAGTCCAGCAGGGCCGCGCCGCCCAGCGTGGGCACACCCAGATAAAAGCTGAATTTGGTGGCGGTTTGGCGGTCTAAACCCAGCACCATGCCGCCCAAAATAGAACTGGCACTGCGCGAAAATCCGGGCCACAGCAGCGCGAGGGTTTGCAGCACGCCGATCATCAGGGCTTTGGCAATGCCGATGTCTTTGATGTCGTGAACGACAGGCTGCACTTTGCGGCTCTCGATGAACCACATAATCACGCCGCCCACGATCAAGGCCCACGCGACCACACTGGGGCGGAACAGGTTAGCCTTGATCACGTCTCCGAAGGCGAGGCCCAGAATGACGGCGGGAATACAGGCCACGATGATGCCCAGCCACAGCCGCTGCGTAGGCTGATCGCGCCCGATATCGCGGCCCTGCTGCATGAAGTCGCGCCAGTAGTAGGCCAGCACCGCCAGAATCGCGCCGCCCTGAATGACCACTTCGAAGGTGTCTTTGACGGCTTTGGGCCACGGCACGTTCATCAGGTTTCCGGCCAAGATCAGGTGGCCGGTAGAGCTAATAGGGAGGAATTCGGTGATGCCTTCGACGATGCCGTAAATGAGTGCGTAGAACCAATCCATATCTGGGTGAGCCTAACACTAAGGGGGAAGGTGAGCCTCATCCCAAAGGTGGGGGTCTGGCGTGGAAGGTGAACCCCCCGTTGCTGGCGCAATGCCCCCCTTAAGGGGAGGCCACAAGCTGTTGCGCTCCCCTTAAGGGGGGCTGGCTGCAAAGCAGACTGGGGGGTTTACACGCAACTCAACTTGCCTTGCCAGCCGGAACAATCAGCCCGCGTTGACGATAAACCGGTGATACCCCGTTGCACCTTCCGGGAGGGCGTCACGTTCGGCGGTTTTTTGTACGACTGAGCCGCTGTAGGCGCGGGCCATCAGCATGGCGGCTCCGGCGGTGGGCGTCCAGTCGAAGGCCCACAGCGTCCACACCGAAGTGTTGCGCGGCGGCGTCAGCTTGGCCTGTCCCCACGTTTTGCCGCCGTCGGTGCTGACCTCCACGCGGGTAATGGGTTTGCTGCCAAAAAACGCCATGCCACGCACCGTGATGGGCTGGCCTGCCTTCACCTGCGGGTTGATTTCTTCGGGAAAATCGATGCGGCTTTGCAGTTCTAGGCGGGCGGTGCGGCTCCAGTCCCTTTGCACCCAGTAACCGGGTTTATCGGTGGCGCTCAGGGTAATTTTGGTCAGCCAGCGCGGCTGCTTCATGCCGTAGCGGTCAGGAATCAGCACGCGCAGAGGAAAGCCGTGCTTGGGCGTCAGCGGCGCACCGTTGAGGCGCGTCACCAACAGCACTTCGGGGTCAAGGGCGTCGCCCAGCGGCAGGCTTTCGGTGTAGCCGTCTTCGGCCTCCCACAGCACAAAACGGGCTTCTTTGCCGATGCCCACCTCGCGCAGCAGGTCGCTGAGGCGGAAGCCTTCCCAAATACCGTTGGAGATCAGGGGGCCGCCCACCGGGTTGCTGATGCAGGCCAGCGTGCGCTCACTGGTCACGGCAGTAAAGCGGGCCAAGTCTTCTAACGTTAGGGTTTTGGGCGTGCCCACCAGCCCGTCCACATTCAAGCGCCACTTCTCGGCCTTGATGCGGGGGTCCAGGGCTTCCAGATTCTTGCTGACGTAGTACCAGTTGGAGACGGGCGTGACACCAGCGGGCAAGCTACCGGGCGTGACCGGAACTGCCGAGGCCGACGCGCTCCCGCCGCCACTCATGGAGATCAGGCGGCCTGCTCCGGCAGTGAGGACGGCTGCGCCCGTGCCCGCCAACGCCAGCGTCACTGTGCGGCGCGTGGCATTGGTGCGGTCAGCCCGCACATTGGGCAGATGAGGCGGCTGCACCAACTCGGCAGATGCAGGCGGCGCAACCGCAGCCACGGCAAGGCGGGGAGACAGAAGTTTCTCTGCGGCCCACAACAACAGGCCGAAGACCAAGCCGCTTCCGAGCGCGACTTCTAATGGGGTAAAGACCAGCAGCGCCAACCCCAGCACCGCGCCCGCCTGCCACGGCCTGACCAACGCCCCCAGCAGTGTCAGGCCGCCGATCCAGCCCACCAGCACGCCTGCAAAGGCCACGCTTTTGCCGGTGCTTCCCAAGCCGAAAATTTGGTGCAATACCTGAAACACAGCGGGCACGCCCAACGCCTGAGTGACCCGGCCAAACAGCGCCACCACCGGGCTGACCCAGCCGAACAGTTGCAGTCCCACAAAGCCCAGCACACTCAACAGGGCGACGGCGATAAACGCCCGCAGATATTTCATTTTGGTTTCTCCTTTGTGTATGTGCGGTTATGGAATGTGGGGGCAATCGCTGGCGCTCACTCACCCCCTCCCAGCCTCCCCCCTCAAGGGGGAGGAGCTAAAAACCCTAGATTCTTGCACTCTGTCTGTTGCCCTCGCCCCTTGTGGGACTGGAACAGCTCGAAGAGAGAGGGGCGCTGCACCGCAGCGGGGTGGCTCGCAGAGTTGCGCAGCAGAGGGGGCCACCCAGCAACCGTCCCCTCCCCCTTCAGACCAAAAAAACAGACTGGGCGGCCAAATTTCTGCGCCCCCCAGCCTGCTTTCCCTATTCAAATTTCGGAGACTACGCCCCGAAATCCGAATCAGACTTACTTCTCGTTCATGCTCCCCATGACCAGTTTGTCTTCGGCCACGACGACATCAAAGGTCTTGCCGCCCAGCGTGCCCACTGCGAACAGGCTGTAGCTCTTGCCGCCCGCCACGCTAATGCCGCTGATGTTCTTGACGACGGGGGCCATCTTGCCGAAAGGCACGACGTTCAGGTTGACGCCCATCGGGTTGACGAGCAGGCTGGCCTTGTTGCCGTAGCTCAGGCCCATAGGCAGCAGCTTAGCGTTGCTCATGTCCACAGCAAGTGCCTGCACGCGGGGGCCGTCAGGAGAGAGGTGGTAGACGTTGACGGTGGCCTTGGCCTTGTTCATGTTCATGCTGGTGGCCGTGAAGATCTTGGGCTTGACGTTCTTCAGGTAGCCGACAGCGGCGACGGTGTAGTACGTTCCGGCGGTCAGGTTCACGTCGGCCTCAAAGACAACGGTGTCCATCATTCCGGCGGCGGTGACCATGACTTTGTGTGCGCCAGCAGGCACTTCACCGAAGCTGGTCACGGCCTTGAAGGGTGCGTTGGCAACCGTGCGAACGCCGTCTACGTATACATCGACATTGGGCGCGTCGCTGACGGCGTGAACCACACGCACGTAGGCTTGGCCCATTTGGGCGCTGGCGGCGGAAGCGAGAGAAAGGGCGGCGAGGGCGGTCAGTCCAATTTTAAGGTTCGTCATGGTAGTTCTCCTTGTGGGCTTTGATCGTTCAGCCTCTTGTTTCGAATAGCTATATGCACGGCAGAGCTGTTTGGATCAGGCGCGCCGGAAAGATGAAGGCGGGGTAAAGGAGGCCGGAATTTGGGCGGCGGTTAGGCTGGGGCCATGACCCGTCTCCGTTCCCAGCGCCCCCGACTCTCGCCCCGTGCGCGAGTGTGGCTGTCTATTTTTTTGGCTGGATTTCTGGGGTACTTGCTGGCCGTTAGCATTGGGGTAGTGAATCGCCCACCGCTGGTGGTAGGTCAAGATGCCGCCGTGCAGGGCGCAGAAGCCCGCACCACGTTGCAAGCCAGCCCCAGCAGATTTGTGGATATTCAGCCTGTGGGTGGGCAATACGACACGCTGCTGGTGTTCTATTCCGGCGGCTTGGTGCGCCCGCAAGCGTATGAATGGTTGGGAACGGCATTGGCGGGGCGGGGCGTGCGAACCGTGATCCCAGTGTTCCCGCTGGATTTGGCCGTGACCGGGATTGGCCGCGCCGACGCCCTGATTAAAGAATTTGGCGCAGGCAAACGTGTGATTCTGGCGGGGCATTCGCTCGGCGGCGCGATGGCGGCCCAATACGCCCATGACCACCGGCCACAACTGGCGGGCCTGATCCTGATGGGCGCGTACCCAGCGGGCAATGTAAGCCTGCGCGACTTGCCGGGAGCGCCGTTACCTGTGCTGTCGCTGCTGGCCGAGCATGATGAAGTCGCCACTGCAAAAGATGTTCGGGACGGCCTGACGCGGCTGCCTACTTCCGCCCGCCTAACCGTCATCAAGGGAGCCAATCACGCCTTCTTCGGACGCTACGGCCCGCAAAAGGGCGACGGCATTCCCACCGTGACCCGCGCCGAGGCTGAAACACAGATCGTGGCTGATACAGAGGAGTTTTTGGGTGGGATTGAGGTGAAGTAATTCTGGCCCTAAATCGTGAGCTTTAGGCTGTGAACACCGCGCTTTTCCGACAAGTCACCAGAACCCAGAGAAAGGGAGAGGCACGCACGCGGCGGCCTCTCCTCTTTTGTTCATGCCCTAGAGCCTAAACCCCAGAACAACTTGCCTTAATTTGTTTTGCTGGCGTCCGTGCCACTGGGCTTAGTGGTGTTGCTCGCGTTGCCTGCGGCGGGAGAATCGGGGGCAATGGCTCCGCCCCACGTGGCTCCGGTGGTGGCGGCCTGCGTATCGGCGGCGGCTCCGGCGGCGGGGGCCACAGCGGCGGCGGCAGTGCTGGGTGCGGGCGCACTCGCAGCGGGCGGCGTGGCGGGTTTGGGTTCTTCTTCCATGCGCTCCAGCCACATTGTGCCGATCAGGTTGCGAGCGCTGCGGCCTGCATTCCTCAGGCCCTGCGCCGCGCCGGGGTTGATGGACTCCACAGCGTTCAGGATGCCCTGACGCGCCACCGGAATCCGGGCCAACACGATTGCGCCAGTCACCAATAGCACGAGGCCGATGACGCCGCTGCTACTGCTGCGCTCAGACCGCGCTTCTTTCATCGCTTTGGCTTTGGCCGCCTTCACTTTCACCGTTTTCACAGCCACTTCTTTCTTCACTTTAGCCTCGATCTGGCGGCCACCACGTGCTGCCTGCTTGGTCTTCTTATTCAGTTCCTTTTCAAAGTGGGCCAACTCGCGCTCGGCCTGCTTGTGCAGGGGCGCAATCCGCTTGGCGACGGCCTTCTCCAACTTGGCAGGCTTCCACTCTCTACGGGCGGCACGCAGTTCTTTCTCGGCGTCTTTGCGGGCGCGGGCCAGTGCTTTTTCGGCGGTATGGCGGCGGCTTTCTACGGTGTCCTGCGCGTCACCCAGCAAGCCCTGAACCCGGCTGCTCACGTCGGCAATCAGGGCACTGCCTGCGGTTTTACCTGTGACCTGAGCAGCAGTCAACGCTTTGGCAGCGGCTTCGCGGCGTTCGGCGGTGGCCTCCATCACTTCGCCCGACAGCGTGCTCAGGCGTTTGCCTGCTTCCTCGCGGGCCACATGCGCGGCCTCGCCTGCATCGTGGCGCAGTTGTACAGCTTTGGCGGCGGCTCCAGCAGCCAGCACGCCCGCCGCTTCCTGTGCGCTGCCAAGCAAGGCGTGGGCGCGGGGCGGCATCTCTTCACGCAGGGTTTCTATCGTATGGGTGGCGCTCTGAAGCGCGGTTTGCACTGCCGATTGCGCGGCAGCTTGGGCCACATGCCCCGCGTGTCCGGCCTGCACCGCTGCGCCTGCCAGTGCGGGCTTGATGGTGCCGTCTAGCGTGCCCAGCGCGTCACGGGTGCCCAATACCAGCTTGCGGCGAAGATCGGGGTTCAGGCTGAGTGCCGCGAGGCCGCCCAGCAGTATCAGGCTGCGTTTGCTTGCGCCGCCGTTCATGTCGTTGTTCATGGTTCTCCTTATCACACCTGCTCTGCAACTCAGTGCTTGTTTTGGTTCACTGTCCAGAGCAGGCAATGCGGTCATTGTGAACCCTTTTCCCCTCGCTGAGGATGGGGAGAATGTAACGCGGGGTTCATGTTCGGCGGGGGCGGCGTGGGGAGATGGGTACAGGTTTAGCGCCCAAGCGCAGTAAATTCCCCTAAATTGACCCTATGAGTCAAGTTCTGTTGGTCACGGGAGCCAGTCGGGGCATCGGCGCGGCCACCGCACTTCTGGCCGCCCGACAAGGCTACGCAGTCGCCGTGAATTACAGGCAAGACGCTGCCGCCGCCCAAAACATCGTGTCTGCCATAGAAGCGAATGGCGGCCGAGCCGTCCCCATTCAGGCCGATGTGAGCAGTGAAAGCGGTGTAGAACGAATGTTCCGGGAAGTCGCGCAGCAGCTGGGCACACTGACCGCATTGGTCAACAACGCGGGCATTTTGGAGCAGCAGACCCGCGTGGAACATCTGGACGCCGCCCGCCTCAGACGGATATTTGACACCAACGTGATCGGCAGTTTCCTGTGTGCCCGCGAAGCCGTGCGCTGCATGTCCACTCGGCGCGGCGGGCAGGGCGGTGCAATCGTGAACGTGTCGTCGCGTGCGGCGGTGCTGGGTTCGGCGGGTGAATACGTAGACTACGCGGCCTCGAAAGGAGCCGTAGACACCCTGACCATTGGGCTGGCCCACGAAGTCGCGGGCGAAGGCATCCGCGTGAACGGCGTGCGCCCCGGCCTGATTACCACCGACATGCACGCCAGCGGAGGCGAGGCGGGGCGCGTGGCGCGGCTGTCTGGGGGCGTGCCGATGGGCCGGGGCGGGGAACCGGAGGACGTGGCGCGGGCCATTTTGTGGCTTCTATCGGAGGAAGCGTCGTATACGACTGGGGCCATTCTGGACGTGTCGGGCGGGCGCTGAAGTAGCGACTCCTTCACCTCTGGTTTCCCAATCGCGGCCCCGCTCTCCATGCCCCCACCCGCGAAAGCTCTAAACTCCGGGGCGTGACCCGCAAGGCCCGCACCCCCCACCCCCCCGCCGTGTCCCAACCAGCGCCCCAGCCCCAGCCCAGTTCTTCTCAGGGCGGCTCTCCTTCAACTGGCGGGCTGGCGCGGCTGGAAGTGCGGAATTTGGCGACGATTCCGGCCCTGACGCTGGAACTTCGCGGCGGATTCTCGGCGTTTACGGGCGAAACGGGCGCGGGCAAAAGCATCATCGTAGACGCGCTGGGGCTGCTGCTGGGGGCGCGGGCCAACACCGACCTGATCCGCACCGGAGAAGACGCGCTGCTGGTCTCGGGCTTCTGGGAGAAGAAGTCAGATGAATTTAGCGCCAGCCGCCGCGTGACCACGCAGGGACGCGGCACGGCGCGGCTGGACGGCGAAGTGGTCAGCGTGCGCGAATTGCAGGAATGGGCCACCTCGCACCTCACGATCCACTGGCAGCACAGCGCGGTCAGTTTGCTGACGCCCGCCAACCAGCGTGATCTCCTTGACCGGCAAGTGGCGGCAGAGTCGGGCGCGTACCGGGTGGCTTACCGGACGTGGCAGGAAGCGGCGGCGCGGCTGGAAGCCCTGCGAACGGGCGAGCGAGAGCGGGCGCGGCAACTGGACTTACTGACCTTTCAGGCCCGTGAGATTGCCGAAATTGCCCCCCAGCCCGGCGAGGAAGAACCGCTGGCAACTGACCTGACCCGGCTGGCAAACTTGGACACCATCGCGCAGGGGGCGGCGGGAGCGCTGGAACTCTTATCGGATGGAGAAGTGAGTGTGACCGGGCTGATGGCCGAAGCAGTGCGGGCGCTGAACGCTGGGGCCAAATACGACGAGACGAGCGCCGGGTTGCAGCGGGACTTGCGCGAAGCCTTGGACGCGGTGCAGGCCATCGTGGGCGAGCTACGCGGCACCGCCGAGGACAGCGCCCCCGACCCCGAAGAACTGGCCCGCGTAGAGGCGCGGTTGTCGGCACTGGGCAAGCTGCGGGCCAAATACGGGCCGACGTTGGAAGATGTTCTGGCGTTTCAGGAGTCGGTGAATGCAGAACTGGCCGCGCTGGAACGCGACGAACACGACGCCGGAACGCTGGAAACCGATGTGAACGCGCTGAAAGCCGCAGCGTTGGCCGCAGGCAAGGCGCTGGACGCCGCCCGCACCCGCACCTCTGGCCCGCTGGCCGCCTCGCTGCTGGCCGTTATTCGGGAATTGGGGATGCCGCACGCCCGCCTAGAATTCCGGCTGTCGCCTCTGCCCACGCCTGTGCTGAGCGGTATCAGTGACGTGCTGCTTTACTTCACGGCCAACCCCGGCGAAGACCTTGCACCACTGGCCGATGTCGCGTCGGGCGGCGAGTTGTCGCGGGTGATGCTGGCAATCAGCACGGTGCTGGGGGCCGATACGCCCACCGTGATTTTTGATGAAGTAGACGCCGGAATTGGCGGTTCGGCGGCGTTGGCGGTAGCGGCGCAACTGTCGGGACTGGCCGCATCACGGCAAGTGTTGGTGGTCACGCACCTCGCGCAAATTGCTGCCCGCGCCGATCAGCATTACAAAGTAGAAAAGCATGTGGAAGGGGGCCGCACAGTCAGCCGGGTGCGTCTGCTGAACCCCCAAGAACGCCTTGAAGAAATTGCCCGCATGATGAGCGGCAATACGTCGGACGCGGCGCTGACGCATGCGCGGGAGTTGCTGAGCCGCTGAGGGTTGTGGCCTGGGATTGGTGGGGCTTGGTCTAAGGAAAGGCGACAGGGCAATCGCTTCGCTCATTCACCCCCTCCCAGCCTCCCCCCTCTCCTGCGGAGCTGTACCAGCCAAGGGTGAGGAGCGAAAAGCCCACGATTCCTGTCCTTGTAGGCCTCGCCCCCTGTAGGACTCGCAGAGCTGCGGAGCAGAGGGAGCCACCTCACCTCCAAACCGCCCCGCCTGCCCTGCGTATGCATTTGCTCAAGGCCAGTTCAGTCGGTCATCAGGCAGCCCGCCTAAGCTGCCCGTATGAAGTCTTCTAAATTCGTTCTGGGCGGTCTGCTGGCACTCAGCGCCGGACTACTCGCGGGGTGCAGCATGACAGGTGCAGGCAATGTGCGGGTTCACGAAGCCACGCTGTACGGCGGCACGCAGGAGCGCATCGTGTGGGTGTACGGCACGCTGGGCAGCAGCACCCAGAGCAGCCTAAAAATTGGCGGCGCGGCAGTGACATTGCAGCCTCAGGTCGGGCAAGACCCGCTGGCATTGGCCGGAACCCTCAGCGTGAACGGCAAGGCCACCTACCGCCTGCCCAGCACGCCCAGCAACGTAAAAGTGAACGTGACCCGTGACGCGGCAGGCCTGTTCAGTGTGCGGCCAGAAGGCGGCGCGGCCCTGAGCGGCGTGTACTTTACCGACGGCATGCGCTGGCAAAAGCTGAGCACCACCAACGGCGTTGCTACCGGAGTGGGCGTGAATGGACTGGCAGGCGCGGGCAACCTGACCAGTGAGGAAGGTGCGGCGTTGGGCCAAGCCTTGCTGGGGCAAGGGCCATTGGCGGTGGCTGTGCTGAACGAACAAAGCGTAGCCGACGCCGCGCTGACGGTAGAACCCGCCCCCCAAGAAAGCCTAAGAACCGCGCTGTATGTGCTGCCGGGAGTCCGAACGGTGAGCAGCATCGGTACAGGCACGACTGGCACGGTCACCACCACTCCGGGAACGGGAACCACGGCTGGGCGCGTGGGCTTTGTAGAAGTCGCCAGCGGCACCAATTCCAGCGCGACTAGCGGGGCAATCCAGATTGCTAATACCCAGACCTCGCTCGGCAGCGTGTACGCCACCGCCTATGGCCGCCAAACCGGAATTCCTGCCGCGCCGCGCCTGAATGCAGGAGAAACGGCAGTGGGGATTTTCCTCGGCCAGCGCAACACGGGCGGCTACAGCGTGCGCGTCACGAACGCCAGCGCCCAAAACGGCGTGCTGACCCTGACGGTAGCGGTCACGGCTCCCGGTGCAGGTTCGATTACCACGCAGGCCATCACCAGCCCTTGGACACTTGTTCGCCTCAGCGGCAGCTACAGCCAAGTGCGCGTAGTAGATACGAACGGTACGCCGTTGCAACTGGGGCAGTAAGTCTTTACATATCTAAACCTGTTGTCCTGAAGGGCCACGCATGCGGAAGCTGTGTGGCCCTTTTCCTGTCCAAGCCAGAACTTCCGGGCTTACCCAAGCTTTATGCAGCATGCATTTGCGTACACATCGAAAGTGTTGTCCCTGCTGCGGTGACGACACTAAGGTTGGTCTGGAACCGCTTCACAGGCCACAATCAGGGGGTAACCGTTCACACTTATTCACCTTCAAGGGAGGACTTATGAGCCTGACCAGCGCACGCCAAGAGGCGACGGGGTTGCCAGACGCACCAAGCACCATCCTAAACGAGTTGGGCATTCAGAGCGCCACGCTGCACCTTCAACCCAGCGTGACCGAACTGTACGAGGCAGCGCTACGGCGCGGTGAAGGCCGGATTGCGGCGGGCGGCCCCTTGGCAGTTCGCACCAACAAAACGGGCCGCAGCCCCAAAGACCGCTTTATCGTAGAAGACGACCTGACGCGGGACGCCGTGTGGTGGGGCGGATTCAACACGCCGATCAGCCCGGTGGTGTTCGACCGTCTGCTGGACAAGATGACGGCCTACGCGAATGCAGATGGAAAAGAACTGTTCGTGCAGCAACTCTTTGCAGGCACCGACCCGGCCCACCGCCTCGGCGTGCGCTTTGTGCAGGAAATGGCGTACCACTCGCTGTTTGTACGGAATATGTTCGTGCGGCCCAGTGCCGAGGAATTGGCCGACTTTGCGCCCGACTGGACGGTGCTGAACCTGCCCGGATTCCGCGCCGACCCTGTGCAGGACGGCGTTCGCAGCGATACGTTCATTCTGGTCAACTTCAGCCGGAAAATGGTACTTATCGGCGGCACTGAATACGCCGGAGAAAACAAAAAAGCCATCTTCGGCGTACTGAATTTCCTCTTGCCAGAGCGCGGTGTGATGCCGATGCACTGTTCGGCCAACGTAGGGCCGGAAGGCGACGTAGCGCTGTTTTTCGGGCTGAGTGGCACGGGCAAAACCACCCTCAGCGCCGACCCCGCCCGCGCCCTGATCGGGGACGATGAACACGGCTGGACAGACGATGGCGTATTTAATTTCGAGGGCGGCTGTTACGCCAAAGTGATCGGGCTGAATGCCGAGGCTGAACCCGATATCTACCGCACCACGCATACCTTTGGCACGGTGCTGGAAAACGTGGTGCTGGGCAGCGATGGCACGCCCGACCTGAACGACGGCAGCCTCACCGAGAACACCCGCAGCGCCTACCCGATTCATCAGATCGGCAATATCGTGGAAGCGGGCCGCGCCGGACACCCGCGCAATATCGTGTTCCTGACCGCCGACGCTTACGGCGTGCTGCCCCCGATTAGCCGCCTGACGCCCGAACAGACCATGTACTTTTTCCTGAGCGGCTTTACGGCCAAGATTCCCGGCACCGAAGACGGCATTACGGAACCGCAGCCGACCTTCAGCACTTGCTTCGGTGCGCCCTTTATGCCCCGGCATCCCGGCGAATATGCGCGGCTGCTGGCCCAAAAAGTGGCCGCCAGCGGGGCGCGGGTGTGGCTGGTGAACACGGGCTGGACGGGCGGTATGTACGGTCAGGGCAAGCGCATGAGCATTCGGCACACGCGGGCCATGCTGAATGCGGCGCTGTCGGGCGGGCTGGACGGCGTGACCTTCGAGCGCGACCCCCACTTTGACCTAGAGATTCCGGCAGAGGTTCCCGGCGTGCCGGACGGCGTGCTGAACCCGCGCCACGCTTGGGCCGATGCCGCCGCCTATGACGCAGTGGCCCGCAAACTGGCCCGCATGTTCCGCGAAAACTTTAAGCGCTTCGAGAGCGGCGTGGATGCAGGAGTGACGGCGAGTATGCCTGACCCGGACGGGCAGAATTAGGGTGTGGAACGGAGGGAAAACGTTTAAGGGGGCTTTGTCTAAGGGTTTAGGGTCTGAGGTCTAAGGAAGGGCTTGGTGGTGTGTTTCAGTTTTGACGGTTGCCCGGTGGCCCCCTCACCCGTTGCTTTGCAACGCCCTCTCCCACAAGGGGCGAGGGAATAAGGATTAATCGAACGCTTGATCTAAGCAACGGGGTGGCTCGCAGAGCTGCGAAGCAGAGGGGGCAGTTCAGCGACGCCCCCACCCCATTCCCACCAACAACAGCGAGGCGCACCGGACTAGGTTCCAGTGCGCCTCGCAACTTCTGAAGTGTAGCAAACCTAGAGCGGGCGCAGTGAAGCCGAGGCTCTGGCCTGCCTTGACCTTCGCGTGACAGATGGCTGACGGCACAGGCGGACGCTGGGAGCAGGAAGAAACACCGTCACAGCCACTCTTTCAAGCATCAACAGGAGACAGCAGATGCACACTTTGCCTAGCTTCAGTCGTCACGGAACGGTCAGCCCAAGCGCCACTTCAGACCCCAGCCCGCTCACCTCTGCCCTGCTGGACTACACCTTTCCTGCGGCGCTGATAGACCGCCTGCAAGCCGAACACCGCTGGACGCCTGCTCTGACCTTGCGGGCGCTGGAAGAATATCGCCGCTTTCTGGTGCTGGCGGCAACGGGCGGCTCTCCGGTCACGCCGTCCAAACTGGTGGATGAAGTGTGGCACCTGCACCTGACCTTTACCCGCGATTACTGGGAGCGCCTGACGCCGCTGCTACCCGCGCCGCTGCACCACGAACCCGCCAACGGGCAACCCGGCGACGCGGCTCGCTACGCCGACCAATACCTTTCCACGCTGAACCTGTACGCCGAAACCTTCGGAACGCAGCCACCCGCCGACCTGTGGCCTGACCCACGCCAGAACCGCGCACCCGGACGCCGCCCGAACTGGTGGCGCTGGCTGATTCCGCTGGCCGCTGCCATGATCGCTTGGGCCACCTTTGCATGGAGCAGTTTTGCGGTCATCATCGCGCTGGGTGTGCTGGTGGTGGTGGGCATAGCACTGGCGTCTGGCAGTCCAGAGACTCCACGCAAAGACCGCAACAGCGACGGCGGTTCGGGTGGCGGGGAGAGCTACGGAGCCTCCGCAGGCGGCGACAGTTGCGATTCGGGCGGGGGCGATTCTGGGGGCAGCGACGGCGGCAGTAGTTGCGGGGGTGGCTGCGGCGGCGGGTGCGGAAGCTGAGTTGGGCTGTAGGGAGTGGGATGTGGGGAAAGCCATTTCGGCCAAGCGTCGGCATTTTTAGACCACTGAATTCAGATTAAGCAGATCAACCGAATGTCAGCCAAGCAGCGACCCTTCAAACGGGGTCGCGTTCGTGTGTTTGGGTGGGTAATTTTGCTTGTCGCACTTGCCGGAAGGCGTCCTTCAAAAGTCGCGCCGCCTCTGCCGCACGCACGCCGCCCCGCACCGTTGGCGAGTGGCCCCAGTGGGCTGCCAACACATCCATGACGCCGCCTAGCGCCCCAGCTTTGGGGTTGGCCGCGCCGTACACGATGCCCCCAATTCTTGCTTCCAGCGCCGCACCCAAGCACATCGGGCAGGGTTCCAGCGTAACCACCAGCGTACATTCGGTGAGATACGGCGTGCCCAGCGTGGCGGCGGCTTCCCTGAGGGCGGCCAATTCCGCGTGCCGGGTCATGTCGCCCGCCTGCCGGGAAGTGTTGCGGCCCCGGCCCACCACCTCGCCGCCGTGCAATACCACCGCGCCCACCGGAACCTCTCCGGCCTCGGCTGCGGCGTGGGCCAGTGCCAACGCCTCGCCCATTGCCGCGTGATGCACGTCTTCTGGTGCGCCTGCTGCGGCGCGGGCACCCTCGGCCCACACAGGCGGGCGCAAACCCACCCACTGCACCCCAGCGACAGAAACCAGTACGGGCACGGCGTCCCGGCTTTCACGCGGCACCTTAGCATCGGTGAGGAGGTCACTGAGTTTGCGGGTTCCGGCAGACAACCGGATACGGTCGGCAGGCCGCCGAGTTCGCAGAATCCAGCCGTCTGGGATGACAAAATCGGGCGGGGGCCACGTTTGCGGCACGGTGTACAGCTTGCCCCCGGTGGTGGTGATTTGCCGCGCCCCCGGCAACGTCAGATGTAGTGTGACCGACTGCCGCAATGCCGCCGCCAAAGCTTCTAGTTGATCGGCATGAAAGCTGAAGCCCGCGCCTACTAGTTCCTGTCGTACCCAGCGGCGCAGCACGGCGGGCGTTTGGGAAGGCAACGACGCATGTAAGGTCAGGCGGGCGGCCAATTCTGATAGGGCCATGTCATCTTCGGCACTCAGGCGGGCAATGCGGGCCAGCGCCAGTTCTATGCCCGGAAAGCGGGCCGTCAGCACAGGCAGGACTTCCAGACGCAACCACGCCCGCGTAAAAGCCGTGTTGGCGTTGCTGGGGTCTTCTCGCCAGCTCTGGTTCTGGGCTACCAAAAAGGCCTCGATGTCGGCCCGCGCTACCGCCAGCCAAGGCCGACGCACCCGCCCTCGCACGGCAGGAATGCCGTGTAGCACCGCTTCTCCACGCAGCAGGGCCATCAGCACCGTTTCGGCCTGATCGCGCCGGGTGTGGGCCGTGAGGATGGCCGAGGCTCCGGCTTTCTTGGCGACTCTGGAGAGGAAGTCGTAGCGCACCCGCCGCGCCGCGTCTTCCAGATTCCAGCCTCGGCGGGCGGCCACCGCCCCTACATCCACCCGCGCCACTTCGCAGGGCACGCCCAGTTCGGTGCATAACTCTTGCACCCAGCGGGCATCTTCGGCAGATTCGGGGCGCAGGGCATGATCGAGATGGGCCGCCACCACCCGCGCCCCCACCAGCCGCAGCGCCAGCAACAGCGCCACACTGTCGGCCCCGCCCGACACGCCCACAATCACAGTTTGGGCAGCGTAGGGCAGGAGTGGAGAGGTCAGCGACAACACCGTTCGATTCTAGTCGGCCCCGTACAATCGGCGCATGACCACCCTCACGCCTTCTGCCAGCCAAGCACCCAACATGGCCCCCGAATTTTCGGCCCGCAGCGACGATGGCCGCACCCTGCGCCTCTCGGAAATGCGCGGTGGGTGGGTGATTTTGTTCTTCTATCCGCGTGCCGGATCGCCCGGATGCAGCATCGAAGCGCGTCGGTTTGAAGCCAAAGTGGAAGATTTCAATGCCCTAAACGCCCAACTGATCGGCGTGAGCCTCGATACCGAAGCCCGGCAAGCCAAATTCCGCGACTCCTGCGGCCTGTCCTACCCCCTGATTCCAGACGGAGACCGCACACTGTCTAAGGCTTACGGCGTCATCGGTGGACTAGGCGGACTCTTGGGCATGGCCGCCCGCGAAACCTTCCTGATCGCTCCAGACGGCAGCATTGCCCGCCACTGGCGCACCGTGAACCCAGCCACCCACGCGGCAGACGTGCTGAAAGAAGTGGAAAAGCGCAGTTGCGACTGGAAGGGAGTGTAAAGACTTTCAGGAAGAGGGCGGCGAGGCATTTGGTTTTGCCTTGCCGCCCGTTTTTCTGTGCTGTTGTTGGCTGGCTTGGAAGGTGAACCCCCCGTTGCTGGCGCAACGCCCCCCCTTAGAGGTGGGGACTAAAAGCTGTTGCGCTCCCCTTGAGGGGGGCTGGCTGCAAAGCAGACTGGGGGGTTGCTCGGAATCGTCAACGCTCAATTCTTATCACGCCAATCAAAACTCCTGCCTTAAAACTTGGCCCGCGCTTCCATGCCCGTCAGCTTCAACTTGTCGGTCAGCACGCTGCTGCCGCCTGTAATCAGCACACCGATGTAGCCGTGACCCGCTTTGGCCGCCGCGTCCAGTTCTGGGCCGCTGAGGGTAAAGGCGCTGGCTGTGCCAGAAGTCAAATTGACGCTTCCAATTTGGCGGGCCACTTCTCCGGCGGGGTCGCACAGCAGCACGGGGGCGAGGGTGGTGGTGGCGCACCCGGCAGGCATGGGGTCGATGGAGCTGCGAATAAAGACGGTTGCGCCGCTGAGGTTGCCGCCGCCGCTGGAATAGGTCGCCAAGCCCGTGATGCTGACCTGTTGCAACACGCTGGGCAGAGTCACGCCGCCCAGCACGTCGGTTTTCATGTAGATGACGCGGCCAGCTACCGCGCTGCTGGGCGGCAGGCTGATTTCGGCGTCGGGAATGGGCACGGCGGGCGTGGGAATGACGCCGCAGGACGAGAACGCCAGCGAAGCCAAAGCCGCAGCAGTAAGCAAGGTCTGTTTCATGGTGGCCTTATTTTGCGCCCCTCCTCTCCTCCTGCAACAGCGAATTTTTTATGCTGACGCTCGCCGCCCCGCCGTTGCCTGCTAGCCTAGTCACATGAAGAAGAGTTTGTCTGTGACCCTCAGCCCTGCTGCCGTTCGGCGCATCGCGGGGCGCTATCCGTTCGGGCATTCCGGCGATATTGCGGCCTCCGATGCGGGCATTGCCCCCGGCGAAGTGGTGGATGTGCGCGACCCCGGCGGGCCGTTTGTGGGGCGCGGTTACTTTAACCCCGAAGGTGCGACGCCACTGCGAATGTTGACGTGGCAAAAAGAAGACATTGACCAGAAGTTTTACCGCACCCGGATTCGTGCCGCGCTGGCACGGCGGGCCGGAAGAATTCTGAACACCGACGCCATGCGCGTGCTGCACGCCGAAGCAGATGGCATGCCCGGAATTATTGCCGACCAGTTTGGCAGCGTGCTGAGCGTGCAGTTTCGCAACGCGGGCGTAGAGCGTCACCGCGACCTGATTTTGCGTGCCCTGCGTGAAGAAACGGGCGCGGCCAGTGCTTTCGAGCGCAGCGACACGGGCGAGCGCCGACGCGAAGGGCTGGGCCTGCACACCAGCATCCTGTGGGGCGACGTGCCGGAGCGCGTGACTTTTTTCGAGGACGATCTGAACCTGCACTTTGCGCCGATGGACGCGCAGAAAACTGGGTTTTTTCTGGATCAACGCGACAACCGCCGCATGATGCGCGGCCTCGTGAAACCCGGTGAAAACTTTTTGGATGTGTACAGCTACACGGGCGGATTCTCTTTGCACGCGGCGCGGGCCGGGGCCAAAGCCGTAGCCATCGACAAGGATAATGTGGCGCTGGCCGTACTGGAGCGCGAAGCTGGCCTGAACGAAGTGCGCGTGGGCGTGCGCTGGGGCGACGCGATAGAGCAACTGACCCGGCTGGAAAAGGAAAAACGCACCTTCAGCGCCGCTGTGCTTGACCCGCCCACGTTGGCTAAGCGCAAAGACGACGTGCCCCGCGCCAAACGGATTTTTACCGATGGAGCCGCCCGCGCCCTGCGAATGCTGACTCCCGGCGGGCATCTGCTGATCAGTACCTGTGCCCATTACATCCGCGTAGACGACCTGCTGGACGCGGCGCGGGTAGCCAGTGGCGAGGCCAACTGCGACGCCGAAGTGACCGCCATCACCTATCAGCCCGCCGACCATCCCCACTTGCTGAGCGTGCCGGAAAGCCTGTACTTGAAGAGTATTTTGCTCCGGAAAGAAGGGTAGCTCTGCAGTATGGTGCAGGGGAAAAGCAAAAAAGTGTTGAGGCGCTGGACTTACGCTGACGGCGGCTAAACTTTAGGCAAAATCCAAACTATTCAAGTCCAACTTACCGAAGATGTCGGTGAGTTGGACTCTACTTTTGTGGATAAGGGTGTAAGCAGCGTTGGCGTGTATATCAGCGCGACTGTCCAGTTGTTGCCTCTCGCCCCCTACTCCCCGTCTTCATCATCAAGCGGCACGGCTCCCAGCCCTTCCAAGTCCAGCAGATGCACCGTGCGGGGCGTTATTTCCAGCAGGCCTTGCGCTTCCAGTTTTTTCATGACGCGGGCCACCGTTTCGCGGCTGGCGCTGATGCGCTGCATGATGTCTTGCGTGCCTAGCGGCAACACTTCGGGGTCTGGCACGCCCGCCGCGAGGCGCTGACGGTACTGGGTGGTAAACACATGGGCGAGTGCGGCTTCGGTATTCAGGCCAAAGGCGATCAGCTCATCGTTGAGGTTGGTCACGCGCTGCACCAGCATGGCCGCCAAGTTCCACAGCACCTCGGGATGGCGGTTCAGCAACACCTTGAAATGCTCGCGGTACAGTATCAGCGTGGTCACATCGGTGAGGGCCGTGACGGTGGCGCTGCGCTGCTGATGCGACAGCACCGAGGTTTCTCCCACCACGCCGGGAGCGTAGATGTCACCCATCACGCGCTCGCGGTGGCCGAGGCTGACTCGGCTGACCCGCACCACGCCGCCAGTAATCAGGTGCAGCGCGTCGCCCGAGACGTCTTGCGACAGCACCACCTCGCCGGGGCGGAAGGTGCGCGGAGTCAGAATTTGCAGGGCGTCCCGCATGGCTTCTTCGGGCACATTCTGAAAGAGGGGCGAGCGGCGCAGAACTTCCAAACGAGACATCGGCAGCAGTTTAGCGTGACAACCGTCAACAACAAGAAAGCCGCACATTTAAGTAAGAAACTTCACAATGATTGATGATCTGCAACAAAGTTAAGCCGGGGCGAGGTGCCGTCTTGAGATGCTTTGAGCGGCCTCACATGAGCTAGCATGCCCCGCGTGACCTTGCCCGCGCCCACCGCCCTCATCCCCACCGTTTTGGCTGCGGCCCTCGCTGCCGTGAACGTGCGCCACAGCTTTGGGGAATTGACCGTGCTGCACGGCGTATCGCTCAGTGTGGGGGCGGGCGAAGTGGTGGCCGTGACCGGGCCGAGTGGCAGCGGCAAAAGCACCTTGCTGCATCTGCTGGGCGGGCTGGATGTGCCGCAGGAGGGCGAGGTGTGGTGGGCAGGCGAGCGGGCCGATACGCTGGACACGCAGGCCCGCGCCACGCGCCGTGCAGGACGGGTCGGGCTGGTATTTCAACACCATTATTTGTTGGAAGATTTGAATGTGCTGGACAACGTGCGGGTTCCGGCGTTGCTGTCGGGGCAAGACGGCACAGAACGCGCCCGCGAACTGCTGGCCCGCGTAGGCCTAGGCGGACGCGAAAAAGCCTTGCCCGGCGTGCTGAGCGGCGGCGAACGCCAACGGGTAGCGGTGGCCCGCGCCCTCGCCTCGCGCCCCGCTGTGGTGCTGGCCGACGAACCCACCGGCAGCCTAGACCGCGTGAACGCCGACTTGGTGGCCGCCCTCCTCATTGATCTGGCACGGGAAAATCAGGCGGGGGTGCTGCTGGTCACGCACGATGAACGGCTTGCGGCCCGCGCTGACCGCACGCTGCATCTGCTGGATGGCCGGATGGTGGAGGGGAGTTAGGAGACTGGGCTGAGGGGCGAAAAGCGTCTAAGGGTCTAGGGTCTAAGAAGGGCAAAGGCTGTGGTAGAGGTCTGTTTGAACGCTCTGCCCACCTCAAAACCCCACCGCCCCAGCACCTTAGACCCTAGACTTTTAGACCCTTAGACACATCAACGCCCACTGCGGGCATATTGGTTCACCTGTTGGGGGGCCACATTTAGCGCCGCCGCCGCCGTATGTACCCAATGCGGGTCACGCAAAAACGGGCGGCCCAGCGCGATCAGGTCGGCGTCTCCGGCCTGCAAAATCCTTTCGGCCAATTCGGGCGTGTCGATCAGGCCCACTGTCATCACGGCCAAGTCGGGAGCGGCCTGCTTGATCTGAGCGGCCATCGGCGTTTGAAAGGCGGGGCCGACGGGGATTTGCTGAGCGGTGGTCAGGCCGCTACTGCTGATGTCCATCGCGTTCACGCCTTCTTTGTCCAGCAAACTTGCCAGTTGCGTGCTTTGGGCTGTGTCCCAGCCGCCATCGGCCCAATCGGTGCCGCTGATCCGCACGAACAGTGGCAGATGGATCGGCCACGCGGCCCGCACTCCACGTACCACTCCTAACAGAAAACGAGTGCGGTTTTCGAAGCTGCCGCCGTAGTTGTCGGTGCGCGAATTGGCGAGCGGCGAGAGGAATTGATGCAGCAAATAGCCGTGCGCGGCGTGAACCTCTACGGCATCGAATCCGGCCATCACCGCCCGCTTGGTGGCGGCCACAAAATCGGCGGTGACACGGTGAATATCGGCTTCAGTCATGGCGCTGGGCACAGGAAAGGTGTCGCTGAACGGCTGATCGTCCGGCCCGATCACTGTCCAGCCGCCCTGTTCCGGCAGCACCGCCCCGCGCCCCCGCCAAGGCGCATAGGTGCTGGCTTTTCGTCCGGCGTGCGCCAACTGAATGCCGATGCGCCCGCCCTGCGCGTGAACAAAATCGGTCACGCGGCCCAGCGGCACGATGTGTTGGTCAGACCACAGGCCCAAATCCTCGGGGCTGATGCGGCCTTCGGGCGACACGGCAGCGGCTTCGGTAAAAATCAGGCCCGCGCCCGCCAGCGCAAACTGGCCCAGATGCACCAGATGGAACTCGTTGGCTAGGCCATTTTGCGAGGAATACATGCACATCGGAGACACGACGGCGCGGTTGGGCAGCGTGAGGCCAGCCAATTTGAAGGGTTGAAACAGCAGGGGCGCGGCGGCGTCAGTCATGCGCCAAATCTAGGGCGCGGGCGCGGGTTAGGCCAGCAGGCAGATGCTTAAGGTGCTGGGGTTAATGTGCTGTGGAGGGGCGAAAATGACGCTATGTCCCCCAGATCGTCACCTCGTTAGAAGGAATCACATCCACCCAACTCGGCGGCTTTTTTGAAGGCTGGCCCACTCCGCCCTCGCCCGAAACGCTGCACCAGATGCTCTCCGGCTCCTACCGCATCGCGCTGGCCGTAGAGGATGAGCAAGTGGTGGGCTTTGCACAGGCCATCAGTGACGGCGTGCTCACCGCCTTTATTCCTCTGTTGGAGGTACGCCCGGAATGGCGTGGGCAGGGCTTGGCCTCGCGCCTGATGGACGCCCTCTTTGGGCAACTGGCCCACCTGTACGCCGTAGACCTCTGCTGCGACGATGAATTGGTGCCGTTTTACGAGCGGCTGGGAATGCAGCGCGGCAATGCGATGATCCGCCGAAACTATGCGCGGCAAAGCGGGGCAAGTCTTTAGGCACCGTTCTCTAAGCACCGCGCCTCTTTAAACACAGCGCCTCTTTAAGCACCGCGCCGTAAAGCAAGGCCTCTGACAGAACTTTGAACAAGTCAATGTTTTAATCTCAATCCACCGTGAAACGATCCCCTTGGTTCCGCCTGCTGTGCCTCGGCATAGGCCTAATGTGTGCGCCCGCCGCCAGCGCACAAGCCGCAGCTCCCTTCGCTGTGGAACTCCGGTTTTTGGGCAAGACCCTGAACGCCGCGCAGCAGGCCACCGTGCGCGAGGCGGCGGCGCGGGTCTCGGCCCTGATCGCCTCTCCGTTTGCCCCCGTCACGCTGAATTTGCCCGCCAATTCCTGCGATTCCAACTTGCCGAAAATCAAGGAAAGGGTGCAGCAATTCTTTGTTTTTGTGCGGGTCAGCGATTTGGGCGAAGACAAATACGCCGAAGCCGCGCCCTGCGACCTGCACGACGGCTCCTACCTGCCAATTTACGGCGTCGTCGACCTGAATTCCAATGGCCTCAGCGACTTGCCCAAAGTAGACCTGCTGGACACCATGATTCACGAAATGCTGCACGCGCTCGGCGTAGGCACCTTATGGGAAGCCGATTACCGGGTGTCTCTCAGCGGCGATTCGGACGACCAAAACCTGATCCGCAAGGTAAACGGGAGGTATTTCTACACGGGGGCCAAAGCGTTGGCGGCCTATCAGAACTTGGGCGGCAAGGTCAGCACGGGCATTCCGCTGGACGCCGACGCGGGGCACTGGGCGGGCGGCGCGGTCTGCTCCGAAATCTTGTCGGGCGACGCTGGAGACTACACGGGCCGCGTGAATCCGGTGAGTCCGCTGACGCTGGGGGCGCTGGAAGACTTGGGCTACCGCGTGAATCGGGCCGCCGGAAACCGATACACCTTGCCGCTGAAGGGCTGCCCCACCGACAAGGAAGGCGCACGCGAAGACGCCGAAGCTTCGGCCTCTGGTTCAGCTTCTGGCCCGGTCTATTTTGCCAGTTGCGCCGCTGCCCGCGCTGCCGGAGCCGCCCCAATTCGGCGTGGGCAACCCGGCTACCGCCCCGAGATGGACGGTGACGGGGACGGCGTGGCGTGCGAATAGACTCCGAATGACGGACTATGACTCAGGCTACGAAACGTTCATGTCGTTTGCCCAAAACCGTGTGGTGACGGGCCAGCAGGCCATTGCCAGTACCGAGGAATTGCGCGGCCTAATTGACCAGAGCAGCGCGTGGGGCTGGACATTGGCCGAGTTTCAGGACAGGGCTGGCGTGCGCTTTGAGGGCGACACGGCCTATGTGACGCAGTTTTATTGGGCTGGGGGCGAGGAAACGTTGGAAAGCGTGTGGGCGCGGGTACAGGGAGGGGGCGGGGCGGTCTAACGAAGGGCTAGAGGCTTTGCTCCTCCCCCTTGACTGGTACAGCCCGCAGGGAGGGGGTGAGTGAGCGCCAGCGATTACCCTTCTCTTCCCCTCAACTGCTCGCACTCGTATAACTGCCCACCGCTTTCTTCCAAAACAGGCGGCTGCCGACAAACAGCACGGCGGCCACCAGCGGCGAGGCCAGCGCCAGCAGGGTGGACAATCCGCCTGTGAGCGCCTGTGCGGGCACGGTAGTAATAAACGCGATGGGCACGACAAAAGTCAGGAAGGCCCGCACCGGAACGGGAAACGCCGTGACCGGAAAACGGCCTGCGCCGAACACGCCGTTGAACAATTCGGACATGTTTTGGGTTTTGACGAACCAAAACGCGGTGGTGCTGAGCGCCAACCAAATGCAGTACACGATGACTAGGGCCGACAGATACATGACGGCGGCGGCCAGCACGCCCCCCAGCGTGACCGTGAGAAACGAGGCAGCATAGAAGATCAGGCCGAGGCCGATCAGGATGTCAGTGACGCGCAACACGTTCAGGTTGCGCGTGGACACGTTGAACTGCGCGTCGATGGGCTTAAGCAACGTGAAATCCATACTGCCCGTGCGAACGGCTTCGGCGATTTTGCTCATGTTGGGCTGCACGAACACACTGATAAAGCCTTCTGTGAGCATGAAAAACCCGACTACTAACAAGGCCTGATGAAACGAGTAGCCGCCCACGCTGACGGTTCCCGGTTGCCCAAACAGCACCGCGATGCCCAGCAACGCCACACCCACTTCGCCGAGGCTGGCGAGTACCGCGCCCAAAAAGTTGGCCCGGTATTCCAGTTGCGCCGAAATGGTGGCCCCAGTAAAAATACGGATGAGGCGCAGGTAGCGGGTCATGTGCGCCCTTTGCGCGTGGAGTGGAACGTGGGTTGTCGGGTGTGGGAAAAAATGGAGTGCGGAACGTGGATCGTGTAACGTGATTGGGATTTTTCTACGATCCACCCCCCACGATCCACGATCCTGCCAACGGCGCTCACGCCCCCACCGCCCCATATTTCCTCAGACCCACGCGCCACACCCACACGCGCACCAGCACGAACACGGCTAGCCAGCCCAGCAGCACCAGCATTCCCTGTCCGGCCTGTTCCAGCGTGGCTTTTCCGGCGATCAGGCTGGCGGGCAGGCCCAGCATGTACGGAAACGGTGTCCAGACGGCGATGTCCTGCACCCACTGTGGATAGAAGGCCAGCGGCGCAAACAGGCCGCCCAGCGCGGCGTACACGAGCCAGACCACTTCCTGAAAACTGGTGCTGGATTCTGTCCAGAAGGCCAGCAGGCCCAGCGAGTATTCCCATAAAAAGCGCACCGTGAAGCCCAAGATGACCAGACCCAAGACGGCGGCGTACACACGCCAATCGAGGCTGAACCGCGCCTCGGCCAGCCATGCGAACAGGCCAACCAGCACCAGCATGATCGGAAAACGCACGATTTTTTCGGCCACATGCCCGCTGTAGTGACCCCACATGGGATCCATCGGGCGCAGCAGCTTGGGCGACAGCGTGCCTTGCCTGACCTCGAAATCCAGTTCCCACGCCACCCAGACCACCAACAGTTGCCCCACAAACCAAGTGGCAAGGAAGTACGACGCGAAGTCGGACGCCGAGAACCCGCGAATCTGGCCCCCCGGCGCGGCGGCGGCCTGTCCCATCCAAACCAGCATCATGACGAGGGATAGCGTGCCAGACAGCATCCAGATAACGATTTCGGCCCGGTATTCGGTCATCAGAGCGAATTGGGTAGAAAAGAGGACGCGGAACTTGCGGAGGAAGGGAGTCATGTGCGCCCCCGGCGGGGGAAGTGGGGTGTGAATTGTGGATCGTGGGAAAGGCAAAAGCACCAAACTACGATCCACGATCTACGTTCCACGTTCGCTTTACCCCACACCTTCAGCCACCGCCTTTTCCTTCCCGGCCCCAAACAACTCCGCCATCACCGCTTCAATCGGTGGGTCTTCTACCGTCAAATCCGCCACATCCAAATCGGCCAACAGGCGGGCGGCGCGGGCGCTCACTTCTGAACGGGGCACGCTCAGTTCGGCGCTGAGGCCGTCCACTTTGGCGTCAAAGCCGTAGCGCGACAACTCGGCCAGCGAGATTGGCTGACGCAGTTGCAACCGCACCGTTTTGCCGCCGCTGCTCTGTTCAGCAAGGCTGGCAAGGTCGCCGTCAAAGACCAGCACGCCCGCGTCGATGACCAAAATTCGGCGGGCCAGCGCCGTTACATCGGCCATGTAGTGACTGGTCAGGATCACGGTGGCCTCGAACCGCTGGTTGTAGTCGCGCACGAAGGCCCGCACGCTTTCCTGCATATTCACGTCAAGGCCAATCGTCGGTTCATCGAGAAACAACACTCTGGGGCGGTGCAGCAGCGCGGCGGCCAGTTCACACTTCATGCGCTCGCCCAAACTCAGCTTGCGTACCTGCTTTTTCAGGATGCCTTCCAGCCCCAGCACCTCGGTAAATTCACGCATGGTGGCGCGGTACTGCGCCTCGGGAATTTCGTAGATGGCTTGATTCACGAGGAAGGAATCGAGGGCGGGCAAATCCCAGATCAGTTGTTGTTTTTGGCCCATGACCAGCGTAATTTGCTTCAGGAACGGGGTTTCGCGCTTGCGTGGCTCGAAGCCTGCCACCCGCGCCGTGCCGCCCGTAGGGTGCAGCAGGCCCGACAACATCTTTAGGGTGGTGGTCTTCCCTGCCCCGTTCGGCCCCAAAAACCCCACCACTTCGCCGGGTGCAAGGTCGAACGAGACGCCCTTGACGGCCCCCACTTCATGCGATTTGCGGTTGAAAAACGACTTGACGCTGCCGACGAAGCCGGGGTCTTTTTCGTGGACGGTGTAACTTTTGCGGAGGTCGCGCACCTGCACGGCAACGTTGGGCGGCGGGGATGTCATGTTGCCTCACAGCATAAGCCAGAGGCCAGAGTTCCAAATAGGCGAAATGGCGGGGCAGAATTTACAGACTTCACACGGGATGAATATTGTGCATTGTGTGTGCCTGTGTTCCCTGCACGGTCACGCTGTTTTTGGCCTCTTGGCGTGCCTGACGGGGGTAGGCTGCGGGGGTGACTGCCACTCTGCCGCCCCCTTTGGAGGATGATCCGATCCAGCTAGACGCACCCACGACCTTCCAACTGGCCCGCGCTTTTGTGGGCGTGGCGCTGGCGGGCATCGGCGGGGGCATTCCGGCCCATACGCGCCGCGCCATGCTGGGCCGGGGCTGGCTCAGCGACGCCGAATTTGCCGAGGCCTTTACGCTGGCCCAACTGACGCCGGGGCCGAACGGCGTGAATTTGGCGGCGATGGTGGGGGCGCGGCTGGGCGGCAAACGCGGCGCACTCGCCAGTACGTTGGGTGTGCTGACGCCGGGGCTGATCGCCATGACCGCCGTCACCATCCTGCTGCTGGGCCTGCCCGGTGGCCTGCCTCCTGTGCTGCAAAGTGCGCTGCGGGGCGCGGCCTGTGCAGCGTTGGCCGTGATGCTGACGATGGTTGGCCCAATCGTGCGCGTGGGCTGGAGCGTGAAGGCCGGACGCCTGCCCGTTGGCGCGGCGGTCACGGTGCTGACTTTTGTGGCGCTGGGCGTGCTCCGACTGGATTTGCTGCCCGTGCTGGCGGTATTGGTGGGGGTGGGCTTGGTGGCACACCGTCCAACCAAGGAAACGCATGGCAACGCCTGAACTTCTCCTAGACCTCTTTCTGACTTTCGTGCGCCTCGGCCTGACTGGGTTTGGTGGCACCAATTTGGCCGAAATGGAACGCCTGCTGGTGGGACAACGTGGCTGGATAGACGCCCGCACCTTTGCCAACGGCTTTGCCCTGGGCCAACTGATGCCGGGGCCGAACCTGTTGGCCGTCACGCATTACGGCCTCGTGATCGCCGGGGGCTGGGGCGCGGCAGCCGCCACCATCGGGTTTTATGGCCCTACAGCGGTACTCAGTGCAGCGGCGGCCCTACTCTGGAAGCGGCACAGCGCCCACCCGTGGAGCCTGACTTTTCGGGACGCCCTGCTCCCCTTCGGCGGCGGCGTGATGCTGGCGGGCGTGCTGGTGCTGGGCCAAACCAGCATTCATTCGTGGGCAGCGGCGGCGTTGGCGGCCATTACGTTCGTCATCTTGCGCCGCAGCCGCCTCAATTCGGCGTTGGTGGTGGTGGGGGCGGCGGTTGTGGGGGCGCTGATTGGGCTGTAGGGGACGATTTCTGGGGCTTGGTCGAAGGGTCTGAGAAAAGCATTCGCTGCGCTCATTCACCCCCTCCCCAACCCTCCCCCCTCAAGGGTGAGGGAGCAAAAATAAATGTTCATGAGCCACTCTTAGCCCTTAACCCCAGCTACACTTGGCCGCGTGAGTGGTTACACCGTCCTCAGCCGCGCCCCAATTCCGGGCAGTTCCGAAGACCTGATTTTGTATCAGCGGGACGACGAATTTACGATCCGGATCAGCGGCTACGTCAGCGAACTGATGAACAGCCGCATGCACGGTTCCGAAGACGCGCTGGCCGAATATGCCTGCCCAATAGTGTCGGGGCGGGCAGGCGTGCGGGTGCTGGTGGGCGGCCTCGGTATGGGCTTTACGCTGGCGGCGGCGCTGCGATCTACTGGGCCAGATGCGCTTGTTACGGTGGCCGAACTGGTGCCGCAAGTGGTGGACTGGAACCGGGGGCCGCTGGGCGAGTGCGCGGGCCGTCCGCTCGACAACCCCCGAACCCGCGTGCATGTGGGCGATGTGGCTGAACTGATTCGGGGCAGCCGCGCTGTGTGGGACGCTCTTCTTCTGGACGTAGACAACGGCCCGGACGGAATGACCCACAAGGAAAACGACTGGCTGTACAGCATGAAGGGACTGAAGGCAATTTCGGCTGCCCTGACCCCCGGCGGCGTGTTGGCAATTTGGTCGGTCGACCCAGACCCCAAATTCACCGCCCGCCTAATCAAAGCGGGCTACAACGTAGAAACCCGGATAGCCCGCGAACGCCCCGGCAAAGGCGCGAAACATACGATCTGGCTGGCGGTGCGGCCATAGAGGGCGGTGCCCTTTTTCCTAGAGCGTGTTTATGAAGGGTGGCCAGTTTCGGCAAATCGCGTGTGGAACAGCATTCGCTGCGCTCACTTCCCCCCTCCCCAGCCCTCCCCCGCAAGGGGAGAGGGAGCAACACACCATAGATACGGCGTTTTCGCAATGCTGAAAAAGCTCAACGGAACCTTATAAACAGGCTCTTAGCTCGACTTTGGCCATTGAATACCATCAGGCGGCGTAGCAGAGTGCGTCTGCGAGACGGTCGATAAACTCAAGCGGGACTTGAACCATTTCGCGTTCTGGTGCAGATGTGCGAAAAGTCGGCACCTTCCACAAGGCTCGCCGAACCTCGGCGAGCGCGTCAACGAAGGTGGGCAGGGTCTTGTCGTACCAAGCGGCCCGACGAACCCAGACGTCATGGCTCTTCCAGCGTTCGTGAGCCATCAGGGTGACAAGTGAGAACAGCCCCAGCAACGCTGGGGTTGTTCTGGCCATGGCCAGATCAGTCCACTGCCGCTGTGTTTCCACGCCCAAATGTGCCCGAACCTCTTCAAAGGTGACCTCGAACTGCCAACGCTGCACGAAGTCCTCCAAGATCTGGATGGGGGTCTGCAACAGGTCCGTACAGAGCAAGGCCTGAGTGGAGAACTTGCCCTTGGGATCACGGATCAGCACCCAGCGCACCGGAAGGGGTGGGAGGCCGTTGTGATACCAAACCGCGGTCTGAGAAACGATCTCGACCTCGCGGTTCGTTTCCCCGTACCAGCGGCCTACCTGGAGGCGTTCCCAATGCGTCTCTGCGTCGTGAACCAAGGAGGCCAGGGTCGGGAGGCGGTTGCCTTTCAGCCGGGGCCGGCCCAGCTGGCCGGCCCTGCGTTCGGGTGCGGGGGCGTAGAGGGCGGCATCTAGGCGAAGACGGGTGATGACCGTGATCGGCTGGCCCTGCTGGAGGTTATGGAGCCAAGCAATACTGGCATACGCGCTGTCCGCCACCACGATCAGCGGCCGTCCAGGACACCAGCGCTGCACCACACGTAGCATCTGCCGGGCCCAGTGCATCAGGCTCTTGTGCTGGTGACCGCGTTCTGCGTTATACGGCTGTGACGGCACCAGTGCCGTCAGGAACGGCAGCGCCCAAGTGCGCTGGGCCCAGGGAATGGGGGTCAGCAGCATCAGGCTCAGCCAGCGGAGCCCGCTGGCTTTCACGAAGGGCCCGTGGCTCGACCGCACCGGGTCAGGGTAAATCCCTTTGGCACTGATCTTCGCTCCAGTACGTCGGAAGGTGGTGTCGTCCAAGCCGAGAAGCAGTGGGCCAGAGGGAACAAAGGCGGTGAGCAGCTCAAGCAGCACCCGACTCGCCTGAAGACTCGACCAGCGCGCTCGATTTAACAAGCGGTGAAACGTGCCGAACCCTGGATCATCCGCCAGACCGAGCACCCGCAGCGCTGCGGTCACGGTTCGTTTGCCAGGCGAGAGGAGCGCCCCGACCACGAGCAGTTGGATCTGCGGCCAAATTCTCGTCGAAAAGAGAGGAGCGAAGCCTTGGACGATGCCAGTGAACCACTCCGGAAGCGGTGACATGCTCAAGTCTGACAGGGGAGCAGCAAGCTGCTCCCCTGTTAATGGCCAAAGTCGAGCTTAGACCCTAGACCTTTAGACTTCCCCCTCACCCACCCGTCAAAAAGCGCACCGTTTCCGTGTACAACATTTCGGTGCTGCTAAAGCTCTCGAAGGTGTGCGTGCCGCCGGGAATCGCCACTGCGTCGCAGCCTAGAGCCTGTGCATAGCGCACGCCATATTCGGGTGGGCAGGTCTGGTCGGCGTCGCCGTGAAACACGCGGGCCACGCCGCCGCCCATGCTCTGTCCCCATGCTGCCGCTGCCTCTAGGGGCTTCAGGCGCGTCACTTCCAGCAAAAATTCCCGGCTGACGGGCCAGCCCCCATGATCGCTGACCACAGGCGGCACGAATCCGCCGCGCAGCAGGGGCAGCCACAGTTCGGGCAGGGCGGGTGCCCACAGTGCCAAACGGTGCGGCTTAACTTGCGCGGCGGCCAAGGAAACCACGATACCGCCCATGCTGAAGCCCAGCAGCATCACCCGTTCGGGGTCTAGGCCGGGTTGGTGGCGCATGTACTCGAAGGCCGCCGCCGTGTCCTGCACCTCGCGGGTCACAGTCATTTCAGAAAAGTCGCCCTGAGAGATACCGCTGCCCCGGCAATCGAAATGCAGGCAGGCCACGCCCCGCGCCGCCAAATGCCGCGCCAGCACAGGCAGCAAGCGGTGATCGCCGCCCTGATTGCCTGTAAACCCGTGAACCAGCACCACCGAGGGCCACCCCTGCGCGGGCCGCTCGCCACTGGGACTGTGTTCACTAGGGATATGAAGCAAACCGTAGAGGCGCTGACCGTCGACCGAAAACTGTGCAAACTGCTCTTGAGCGGGAAGCATGGGGCAGATGCTAGAGCATTTGGCGTGGGCTGGGGCGGCTGGGTTGCGGGAAGTCTAAGGGTTTAAGGGCAGGTCAAGGGCAATCCCTATCGCTCATTTCCCCCCTCCCGCTGCTGCGCAGCGCCCTCCCCCGCAAGGGGAGAGGGACAAAACACACACAGCCTTCCCACCCCATCCGTACAAGGCCGTCGTGCGTGCAACGCGCGGGCCAATCCCATCTCCAAGACGACTGGCAATTCCGCTTCAGATGAACGATCTAGCCCAATCTGAACGCGACAAGATCAATCCTCCTCAGCGGAGCGACAAACTCCCCTGACCCCTGTGGGGGCTGGGGGGTGGGGGAAAGCGTGGGAGCAGGCGAGAAACCCAAATCCTTTCCGTCCTTCAGCGCAAAAGCCAAAGCATCCCTCTCATACGGACTCCGATTAGTTGGTTGATAAAAGCCACCAGTGGAAGAGGGTGTGCTGGGTGAGGAGGTCGGGCTGTGTTTCGAGCCAGGCGCAACGTTGGCCCAGCACCTCAGAGAAATCGTCCAGCGTGTCGAATGCCCGATGAGCCACGGTGGCGTCGGTGAGCGCCCAGAGCCGCTCAGCGGGCTGCAACTCTGGAGCATAGGGTGGCAGGGTGATCGTCTGAATCCCCGGAGGCTGTCCCTGCCCAGCAGGGACATGGAAACCGGCGCCGTCCTGGACCACCAGCACGTGATGGTCGGCACCCGCGCCGACACTGTGGGCAAACGCCGTCATGACGGCGGTGTACGCCTGTTTGTTCAGAACGGGCACCAGCCAGAATCGGCTCTCGCCGGTTTCTGGATTGACAAATGCGTACAGATACAGCCATTCGTAGGCGGGCTTCACTGGACAAGTGAAGGGTTGACCTGTGGGCGCCCAGACCCGTCGGCGAATCGGTTTGAGCCCCAGCCGGTGTTCGTCCAGACACCACAGCGACACCCGAGGATGGAGACGCTCCGCCGTGCGGAGCGCCTCCGTTAGCCCTTTGTGTTGAAGTCGGTCTTGGCGGCCTCATCACCTTTGACGTGACGGGGTCGGGGTTGTTGCGGGGAGAACCCCGCCGCCCGCATGAATTCAGAGGTGCGGCCCAAGTACACGGTCTTGCCACACTGTTCGTGCACCCACGTCTGCACGTCTTTGCCCGACCACACGATGCCCTGCTCAACATCTGCCTGCAATTGAGCGGCCAGAGCTTGTTGCTCCTCTGCGGTGAGCACGCGGGGTGCGCCCCGGTTGCTCTGCCGCCCATCGCGCAGTCCGGCCAGACCCAACTCGCGATACCGCGCCATGAGTTCGTAGGCGGTGAACTGACTGTAGCGGGTCACGTGCAAGACCTCGCTCGGTCGCCGCCCTTCGGCCAGCAGCGCGAAGAAGTGCGCCCTGCGCCGTTCCACGGCACAGGTGCTCGCGGTGTAGAGCTGCCAGAAGACTTCGGCATCGTGTGCCAGGGGGGCCGTCAAGAGGGTCTGTTTGATCCCCCTATTCTAAAGCTTTTTATTCGGAGCCCGTATCACCCATCCAGCCCCACACGCAAGGCCACCACTTCAACAGCCTCAGCCAGCGCGTGCGGCACGACAAATCCAGCGTAAGCATCTTCGTCACGCAGCCAAGGGCGGTAGCAAAAGCCCTGCGGTTCCAGCCAAGCGGCAAAGGCAGCCAAACCTTCTGGCACACCGTCACCGGGGTTGGCCTGCCATTCATACGGTTTGGTCAGGCCTTGTGTCTTGGCAATTAACTGGGCTTGCCACTCCACCTCATCGGCGGCCTTCCAGTCCACTTGCAGCACCAACCACCAAGCCGGAATGGCCTGATCTTCGGCATGAGCGGTCAGGGCGGCCATCAGTGCATCAGCCCGCGCCCAGCGCAGTTGTTCGGGGGCATAGGGCAGCGAACCCGAATCTAGGAGCAACGTTTCCAAGGCCTGTACAAAGGCGCGGCGTACCTGCCAGCCATCTTCATCAGAAAGCGGGGCCAGCAGCAAGTCTAGAAGTGCGGCCCAGTCGCTGTTCATGCTCCAGCTTATGCCCTCCTAGCCCACTTCTTCGCCCCACAAGGTCAAGGTGGGCGGCGAGAGCGTGCCGGGTTCGGCCAAAGCAGACCGCTGCGCGACGACAACGCGGTTGCGGCCTTTTTGCTTGGCTTCGTACATGGCGGCGTCGGCGCGGGCCGTCAGCACCCGCAGGTCGTCTCCGGGTTCGCAGGTGGCTACGCCCAAGCTGGCGGTGACCTGTCCGGCGGGCGGTTGGGGCGTGTTTTGCATCAGTCGGCGCAGGCGTTCGGCCACTTTGGTGGCGGCTGCCGTGTCGGTATCGGGCAAGGTGATCAGAAACTCCTCGCCCCCCCAGCGGCCCACCGTTTCGCCGTCGCGCAGGGCCGAGCGCAGCAGGGCGGCGGTGTACATCAGCACGTCGTCGCCTACGTTGTGGCCGTAAGTGTCGTTGATGCGCTTGAAGTAGTCCAAATCCAGCAAAATGACGCTGCTGGGAGTGCCTTGAGGGAGAGCCAGCAACAAGGCGTCTACGGCGGGATAGAGGGCGCGGCGGTTGGGCAGCCCGGTCAGCGGGTCGGTGTGTGCCAGATGAAACAGGGTAAGGCGCTCATGGCGCTCCTGCAAAAAGCGTGCCCGGTACCATGCCAGCCCAAACAGCAAGATAAGAATCGCGCCGCAAGTCAGTTGCACGCGCAACAAACTGGTGTTGGCACTCAGGCTGCCTTCTCCACGTGCCACCAATGCGGCCCAAGGGAGCGCCACGCATACCAAGTAATTCGCGGCGGTCAGGACTCCGGCGCGGCGCGTGCCGAACATCAAAAAAGCCAAAATAGAGAGGGCCACCAACATCCAGTACGTGCTGCTGGACAAATCCAGAATCGGCGCACCGGGAGTCAGCGCCGTAATCAGGGACTGGGCCAGCACCGCCACCACATTGCACCCAAAGACCACCTGCTCGGCCACCCGCAACGGCCTTCCGCGTAGCAGCCAGCCTGTGGCCCACGCGCACATGATCAGCAGCAAGGGGTGGGCGTACAAGATATATGGATCGGGCGTGGGCTGACCAAATTCCAGCACCCAGACCATCAGTAACACTGGAACGCCAAACGCCAAGGCCACCAAGTAGACCCGCCGCCGCAAGAGTTGAGACCAAGACACACCATTTTCTTGTACCTGCTCTGGCAAGGCAGGCAGACGCAGGTTTTGACGACGCTCACCGGGTGTGGTCATCCAGAATTTAGATTACACGCATAAAACCAGACCCGCTGTATGGAAACACACCGCTTTTGTATCCAATTGGTGTAGCTAAAATTGCATGTTGATGGCTCAGCAGTTAATTTTATCAGCAAATGAACAGAAGGACAGAGGCAAAGAAAACCCCCGTCCTTCTTCGCAAGCCAGTTGTCCAACTTTTCCTGTTCGTCTGATATGAACGGGGCGTGTTTAAAAGTCGATCGACTTAGAAACGTTTGAATACTTTTACACTCGTTTTATTTCAAATTGCAAGTAGCCGGGCTGGCACTTCTTAACTGTCGGCTCTTAAGGCGTCAGGCGGTTACGGTCGCGGGGGAAGGCGCGGGCGTAGCGCACGTTGCTAATGCCCAGCAGTTTGGCGGTCAGGCGTTCGGCCCCAATCGCAAAGCCGCCGTGCGGGGGCATGCCAAATTTGAACACCTCGGAATAGCCAGTCATGGCTTCGGGGTTCATCTTGTAGGCGCGAATCGAGTCCATCAGCATGGCGTGATCGTGGATGCGCTGCCCACCCGACGTGATTTCGATGCCCCGGAACAGCAAGTCGAAGCCGCGTGTGATGTCGGGGCTGAGGCTGCCATCGGGGTTGATCTCGGCGTGCGCGTAAAAGGGACGGGCGGCGCGGGGGTACTTGGTCACAAACACGAAATCGCTGCCTTCCGTCTCGGCGTAATGCTGGCACAACAGGCGCTCGGCTTCGGGGTCAAGGTCTTTGCCGCCCACCGCGTGGCCGTACTTTTCGGTGACGAGGGCGCGGGCTTCCATCAGGGGAATGCGCGGAATGTGGGCAGGCACTTCGGGAATGGTGGCCCCCAACAGCGCGAATTCAGCGGCGCATGTGGTTTTCAGGCGCTCCATCATGGCTGTCAGCACGCTGTTTTCTAGGTTCATCACGTCTTCTTCCGAGTCGATGAAGCCCATTTCTACATCGAGGCTGAGGTACTCGTTCAGATGGCGGCTCGTGGCATGTTCTTCAGCACGGTACACGGGCGCAACCTCGTACACGCGCTCGAAGACGCCCACCATGATCTGCTTATACAGCTGCGGGCTTTGGGCCAAATACGCCTGCTCGCCAAAGTAGTCCAGCTTAAACAGGTTTGCGCCGCCTTCTGCTCCCGCCGACACGATTTTGGGCGTGCTGATCTCGGTAAAGCCCTGTTCGCGCAGGTGGCTGTGAAAGGCGAACACCAATTCCGCCTGCACCTTCAGCGCCGCCCGTTCGCGCAGCCCACGCACCGACACGTAGCGGTAATCCAGCATCGTTTCGGGGTTCACGTTCCATTCCATCTTGGGAATTTCCAGCGGCGAGGCTTCTATAGCCGCCGTAATGACCGCGAACGTTTCTACCTGAACCTCGAATCCGCCGGGGGCTTTGGGGTGCGCCTTCACCCTGCCCACCACTTCCACCGAACTTTCGGGGAGGGGCAGGCTCAGGCCGCTGCCCACGCACTGCGTAATGCCCGACACGTCGCGCAGCACCACGAATTGCACGCCGCCGAGATCGCGCCGGGCGTGAACGAAGCCCTGCAACCGCACCGTTTGGCCGTCGAATTTGGACAGGTCACGGGTGAGGGTGCGGGGCAGACGGGTGGGGGCAGCAGTGGACTGGGCTGATTCGGTGGTCATGGGCGCGGCTCCTTAAGTGGTTCTGGTTGGCTTCTGGCTCTAAAGGCTGTGTCTCTAAAAGAAACCCCCGACTCCGGCTGGGGAGTACGGGGGCGCGGCGTGCGGCGAGGCGTCCCCTACTGGGGATCGTCATTCACGTTGTTCTGGCGAACAAAGCGGGCACGGGTCATAGGGGGGAGCATAGCGGGCGCGGGGGCCGGGGGTCAATGCGGGGGCTAGGCAGGCGAGGGCAGAGGTCACGTCTACAAACCGTCCAGACGGTATGCTAGTCTAGTCCAGAGGTATTCCACATGACCCGGACACGTAACCCCGAACTGACCCGCGTTACCCTGCTCGACGCCGCCGCCGCCGCCCTCAAAGACCTTGGCGCGGGCCTGTCGCTCGATGCTGTTGCCAAAGAAGCAGGCGTCAGCAAAGGCGGGCTGCTGCATCATTTTCCTTCGCGTGAGGCGCTGCTGAATGCACTGGCGCTGAGGCTACTGGAGCAGTTTCGGGGGCGTGTGGCAGCGGCGCTGGAGGCCGAATTGACCGCGCATGGGCAACAACCGGGAGCATGGGCGCGGGCCTACATCGCCGTCAGCTTTGACCCCAGCGCCGAAGAAGAGGCCATTTACGCGGTGATGCAGACCTTGGCGGTGCAAGCCGACGTGCTTGCCGCATGGCAGGCCACCGAAGCCGAGTTGATGGCCGCTGCCGAAGCCGATGGACTGCCACTGGGCCGCGCCCATGCCATCCGGCTGGCCTGCGACGGCCTGTGCCTCAGCCACGCGCCCGCCGCCTACCTTGATGCTGTACGCGAGGAGTTGATTCGGTGGACACGCTGAATTCAGCCGCACTGAATTCAGCCGCACAGCACCCAGACCCCGGCCCCGGCTGGCAGCGGCGGTTCTGGGCCATTTTTGGCGGCCAAGCCCTCTCCATGATCGGCTCGGCCCTGACCCAGTTCGTGCTGCTGTGGTGGATCACCGATACCACCGGCAGCGCGTCGGCCCTAGCTACAGCAGGCATGGCCGCGCTGCTGCCGCAAGCCTTGCTGGGGCCACTCGGCGGCACTTTTGCAGACCGCTACAGCCGCCGCCTGATCATGATCGTCGCCGATACCGTCAGCGCCCTGTGCATGCTGGTGCTGATTTTTCTGTTTGCCACCGGGCGCATAGAACTCTGGCACGTCTACACCATGATGTTTGTTCGCAGCAGTATGCAGGCGTTTCAGGGGCCAGCCTCGGCGGCCAGCAGTTCCATGCTGGTGCCGGGCGACTTTTTGCCGCGTGCAGCGGGCCTCAACCAGTCGCTCATGGGCATCATGACGGTGGCCGCCGCGCCGCTGGGCGCACTCGCCATCAGCGTGATGCCGCTTCAGGGCGCACTCTTGATCGACGTCTTCACCGCCCTGCTGGGCATCGTGCCGCTGCTGATTTACAAGATTCCGCAGATTCGCACCCCCAAAGATCAGCGGTTAGGTGTCTGGAAGGAATTCCGCGAGGGCGTGTCGTTGGTGTGGAATCATCCGGGGTTGCGCCGCCTGTACGCGCTGCTGGCCGTCGTCGTGCTGGCGATTATGCCCACGTTTACCCTCACGCCCCTGCTGGTCAAACAATATTTTGGCGGCGGCGCAGGTCAGGTGGCCCTGATGGAAGGATTGTCGGGCATCGGCATGATCGCGGGCGGACTCTTGGTGGCCGCCCTGAACCCCAAACGGCGGATCGCCACCGTGCTGATCGCCTTTGCGCTGTCGTGCCTTACGGTGGCGTTTACGGCCCTTGCCCCCGCCGACGCCTTCTGGCTGGCCATCGTGTGGTGGGTCATCAGCGGCGCAACCTTCGTGTACGGCAACGCGCCCATGACCGCCGCCCTGCAAACCATCATTCCCAACCAACTACAAGGCCGCGCCCTGTCGCTGCTGTCTACGGTCATGGGGCTTGCCGCGCCGGTGGGCCTCGCGCTGGTGGGGCCGCTGGGATCGGCCATCGGCGTACGCTGGGTCTTCGTGGTGGCGGGTGTGTTGGCTACGCTCGCCAGCCTCGCCGGATTCCTCTCGCCCGCCCTGATGCGGCTGGAAAGTACGCCGCTAGATGGGGGAAAGGGGACGGGGACTGGGGAGATGGTGGGCGGGGATGACTGAGGGATTGTTATCTGAGGTTATGGATGAACCCCCCCGTTGCTCCGCAACGCCCCCCCTTAGACTTGAAAAGCTCCGCAGGAGAGGGGAGGACAACAGCTTTTGCGCTCCCCTTTAAGGGGGGCTGGCTGCGAAGCAGACTGGGGGGTTTACACGCGGCATCAACTCAACCCCGCCCCCCGCTATCCTGCCCCCATGCCCCCCCTCCCACCCGCCAAACTCCAACAAGAATTAGACACCGCCATCCAACTGGCGCGGGAAGCGGGGGCACTGCTGCTTTCGCATCTGGCACGCGGCCTCATCGTGGAATACAAGACCTCGGCAGAAGACACGGTAACGGCGGCAGACCGGGAAGCCTCGGCGCTGATCGTGGCGGGCCTGAAAGCAGCGTTTCCGGGCGACGGCCTGCTGAGTGAAGAAGAAACAGACAGTCCCGAAAACAAAGCCGAGCGGCTGGGGCGAGAGCGGGTGTGGATCGTTGACCCGATAGACGGCACCAACGACTTTGTGAAAGGCACTGCCGATTTTAGCGTCAGCATCGGCCTAGCGGTGGGCGGCGAGCCTGTATTGGGCGTGGTGTTCGCACCGGCAAGCGGTGAACTGTTTGCGGGCATGGTGGGCGCGGGTGTAACGAAAAATGGCGAACGCATCAGCGTCAGCACCCGCAGCGGCGGCACGAATGACCCCTTCATCGTGGCAATTTCGGGCACGGAATATAAGCGCGAACTGCATCTGCACGATCTTCCCGGCATGAAACCCAGCGGCAGCATCGCGCTGAAGCTGGCCCGGATCGCGGCGGGCGAGGCAGACGCCACGTTTACCATGTCGCCGCGTAGTGAATGGGACATCGCGGCGGGCCACGCGCTGCTACGGGCATCGGGTGGAGACTTGCTGCGGCGCGACGGCCTCCCGATTCGCTACAACCAACCCAGCCCGCACATAGAGCAGGGCATCGTGGGCGGACGGCCTGAGGCGTTGGCATGGCTCACGGCAGAACTGGCCGCCCGCGCCCTGCCCACCGCGCATCTGGGGCTGGAAGAATCGGCACTGGCTTGGGCCACATTGCCGGGTGCAGATCAGGCGGCGTTGGCGGGGCATCTGGGCGTGAACGTGCGGCATGGCGGCGGGCAAACCTTGGCCCTGTTGGTGGTTGACCCAGCCACGCGCACCGTAGAGCGGGCCGAGGGCGACGCCTTCCACCTGTCGCGCCTGACGCGGGACGTGGTGCGGGCCATCGGCGCACTGAATGAGCAACCTCACGGGCCACACGGGGGCTAAACTACCGATCATGCCAGAGCAAGACCCACCAGAGCCGGAACAATCCGGGCAGGCGCAGCAGCACGTCAGCAGGCGCGTGACGCTGCGGCCCCTGCTGGACTTTGGCGCGGGCGAGTGGCGCACGCTGCACGGCTTTTTCAGAGACCGGGAACTGGCCGACTGGAACGATGCCAAGCCCATCAAAATGCCCGAATGGTTGTTTCGGCGAGTAATGCAAGACGAAGAAAAAACAGGCGAACGCGCGGGCTTCGGCGTGCTGGACGAACGCGGCGCACTTATAGGCAGCGCGGAACTGTACGATCTGCGCCCGCACCCGCCCAGCATTCCCAGCGTCGCCACGTTGGGCGTCATGATCGGCGTGCAAGCACTGTGGGGGCAAGGCTACGGGCGGGAAGCGGTGGCGGCGCTCCTGCGCTGGGCTTTCGAGGAACGCACCATTCCGCTGTCGCGCATTCGCCTCACCACTTTTGGGCACAACCGCCGCGCCCAGCGTGCTTTTTTGGCGTGCGGCTTCCGCGAAGTAGGCCGCAGCGAACGCCCGGAGCGTACCGATGTTCATATGGAGATTACCCGTCCAGAATGGCTGAATCTGCCCGAAAATCCGCCATTGCCCCAATGACCGCCTTCCTTTCTCTTTGCCCCTGAGGTTGCCCCATGCGCGTTCTCTTGCCCGATCTGCCCGCCTTCCGCGCCCTCGCCCTGCACAATGAACACGGCGTACCGGGCATAGACCTCGACTTTTATTCCACCGCCCATGTGCCGGACGGCCATGCTGACGGCGTGGTGTTGTGGCTCACTGGCCCGCACACCCGCGCCCGCTTGCTGGCAACGCCGGGGCTGGCGTGGGCGCTGACCCTCACGGCGGGCATCGAACATGTGCAGGCCCACCTACCGAAAGGGGTGCAACTGTACAACGCCAACCGCCTGCACGACCGGGCTGTAGCGGTGCATGCGGTGGCCGGAATGCTGGGTGCTGCACGCGGTTTCCACCGTTTCCGCGATGCACAGGCCCGCCGCGAGTGGGCCTCGCCTGCCTTGCCCGACAACTCTGGCCTGACCACGCTGGATGGCCTGAATGTGGCCATCTGGGGTCACGGCCACATCGGGCGGATTTTGGAAGGAATGCTGGAACCGTTTGGCGCACAGGTGACAGGGATTCGCAGCGCTACCCCGCCAGCAGAACGGGATGCAGCTTTGGCCAAGGCCGACTGGGTGGTGCTCTTGCTGCCCAGCACACCCGACACTCGCGGCATCGTGAACGCCGACTTGCTGGCCCGCCTAAAACCTGGGGCATGGATCAACAATCTAGGGCGCGGCAATCTGATCGTCTCGGATGACTTGCTGGCGGCCCTCCAGTCCGGGCACTTGGGCGGCGCGGTGCTGGACGTGACCGACCCCGAACCGCTGCCCAAAGACCACCCGCTGTGGGGGCAGCCCAACCTGATTCTCACGCCGCATATTGCCAGCACCACCGAAGACCTCGTGCCACGCGGCGCACGTCTGACACGGGACTTTTTGCTGGACATGCTGAACGGGCGCGAGCCGGAAGGCAAGGTTACGGCGGGGCGGCGGTATTAGAGGCTAAGTTTTCTGGGGGTTGGTCTAAGGGTCAAGGGACTAAGGTGCTTGGGCGGGGGCGCTTTCTGGGTGGCCCCCTCACCCCGCTGTTTCACAGCGCCCCTCTCCCACACGGGGCGAGGGCAACAGCAGCGCTGACACCGCCACCTCACCTCGGCCCCGCTCAAGTCCGTGTGAGGCCGTCGTCCACGCAGTGGGCGGGCCAATTCCAGAGTCAAGACAACTGGCGATTCCGCTTCAAGTGAGCTAGACCGCCGAGTCCACATACGACAAGATCAATCCTCCTGAGCGGAGCGTCGCTCCCCTTATCCGGTGGGGTAGGGGCTGGGGGGTGGGGCGAAGAGTAGGAGAAAACCCTAAACTTCAATTTTAAGCAGGCAGTACAGGCAACACCCGCGTATGGTCAGCAATCAGGCCACCACCCAGCAAGTGAGAACCGTTGTACAGCACAGCGCTTTGGCCCGGCGCAACTGCAAACTGCGGTTCGGCAAAGCGCAGCTCGAAGCCCGTTTCATCAGCACGGATAACGGTGGCCCGGACTGGCTTGGTGCGGTAGCGCACCTGCACATCAAGTTCGGTGGGCAAGTCGGCCAAATCCAGCAGGTAATTGGGCGTTTCAGCCTTCAGATCAGTCCACAGGCAATCTTCGTAGTCGCCCACCCAGACGGTATTGGTAGCCGGGTCAAGGTGCACGATGTGCCGTACCCGGTGAGACTGATACAGGCCCATGCCCTTCTTCTGGCCCAGCGTATAAAACTGCGTACCCATGTGGTCGCCCACCACTTCGCCGCTGCTGATTTCGCGGATAAACCCGGTGGCCTGCGGAATGTGTTCGGCCACAAAGTCTTGCACCTTACCGGGCACAAAGCAGATGTTCTGGCTTTCGGGCTTGCGGGCGGTAAGCAGGCCGCGTTCTTCGGCAATCTCGCGCACGCGGGGTTTTTCCAGTTCGCCTACCGGGAACAAGATGAACGGCAACGCGTCGCGGGGCGTGCCCCATAGGAAATAGGTCTGGTCTTTGCGGGGATCGTCGCCTCGGTGAAACTGCACCTCGCCGCTGCCCAGTTCCACGCGCTTCACGTAATGCCCGGTGGCAACGTAGCGGCAGCCCAGCATCTTGGCTTTCTTCACCAGTTCGTCAAATTTGACTTTGGTGTTGCAGTTCACGCAGGGGTTGGGCGTGCGGCCCTTGGCGTACTCGTCCAGAAAAGGGCCGACGATGTGGCGCTGAAACTGCTCACGGTAATCCAGCAGATAAAATGGCACGCCCACTTGTTCGGCCACGCGCCGCGCTTCATAGGCCGCGTCGGGCGAGCAACAGGTGTCGAAGGTATCCACACGCTTGTCATCGGGCCAAAAGCGCATCATCGCGCCCACCACCGAATAGCCCGCGTCTTTCAGGAGGGCCGCCGTGACGCTGCTGTCTACGCCGCCCGACATGGCGCAAAGCACACGCTCGCCCGCCGGAGCGACGCCCGAATTGTTGCCCAAATAGTTCTGAACCACAAAGGGTTGAACCCCGGAGTTCTGCACCGCTGGGGCGTCTATCAGGGGGGTGGTGGGGGTGGAATTTGCCGCTGCCGTCATACCGCCCGCGAGCTTAGCAGAGGGCGCGGCGCGGCGCGGTAACGGGGGAAGCAATCGCCATGCGCTGCGAATTCTGGGCAATAACTTCTAGGCTGCGAACACCTCACTTTATCGGGGGAAGACAGGGACACATTTCAACGGAACCGCTCTAGGCACTCCGCAGCACGCTGCCGCCCACGCTTTTCCTCTCAGGCAAGCGCCCGGCAGCGTGGGCCATCAAAAATGCATGGATAACTTGCGGATCAAACTGACTGGCCGCGCCGTGCTTGAGGTAGTTCAGGGCGTCGTCTTCCGTCCACGCTTCTTTGTAAGGCCGCGCCGCTCGCAACGCGTCGTACACGTCGACCACGCTCACGATTCGGCCCACCAGCGGAATGGCTCTGCCACGCAGGCCCAGCGGATAGCCGCCGCCATCCCAACGCTCGTGGTGGGTGCGGGCCGCCGCCGCTGCTAACGGCAAAAAAGGATGCTGCGGGCCTTCCAAGATGTCTGCGCCAATCAAGGCATGGGTTTTGACGATCTCGAATTCGAGAGGCGTCAGGCGTCCGGGCTTCTGCAAAATAGCGTCTGGCAGGGCAATTTTGCCGATATCGTGCAAGCGGGCGGCCACCTGCAAGCTCTGCACGAATTCTGGCGTCTGCCCCAATTCCTGCGTTATGCAGGCCGCCGCGTCTCCGACCCAATGAATGTGCGCCCGCGAATCCTGATCGCGGTATTCGGCCACTGTTGCCAGCCGCTCCAGCGTATGCAGTTGCTCGCTTTGGAGCGCGTGTTCCTGCTGCTGCACCAGTTGACTGAGGGTGTCGGCCCGCCGCCGCGCCACTTTGCTGGTCTGCTGCGCCTGCGCCACCTGAAAGCGGGCGGTCATTTCTTCCAGCGTCCTTCTGGCCTCATGTTGCAAGCGGGCAAACAGGAGCCGGTTGTACGCTTCCAACTGAAGCAGCGCCGTTTCAAGGTCTCCGACTTGCCGCGCGGCATGGCCGTACTGACTGTGCAGGCGCAACCAAGCCGTGTCCTCGAAAGGAATGGACTGGGTCAGGGTTAACGCCTGTTGAAAATAGGAATGAACGCCTGCCGCGTTGCCCCGCAGTCCGGCCTCGCGGCCCAGCGCACACAGCCAGCGGTGCTCGGTACGCGGGTTGATTCTGAGTTCGTGGGCGTCCGTCCAAACCCGCCACCGCTCCAGCGCCTGCCGCAGCGGGTCTGCTTGGCCCACATACCCCACCTGCACCCCTACAGGCTCCATAAATTCCAGCAGGCGCACATGCACATGCAACATGCGCTGCTGAAAAGCGGCATTGTCGGTAATCGGCGGCAACTGAAGGAGGCGGCTGAGGGCCACAAGGCCCAGACGGGCATGAGCACTCACGTCCGTGTCGTAGCCGCTTAGGAGGGCGTGTTCTGCCAAATGCGCCGAGCCTGCCGCATAGGTCAGGTGTCCATACGAACAGACTTTGTTCTGAACATCGGGCGGCAACCCGGCCAAATCGAGGGCCAACATGTCTCGCCCCAGCTCTAGCACCCGCTCTGGGCGGTGAAATTCATTGAAACCGATACTGGAGTTGTACAGCGCAAAAGCCAGTTCAGCGGCGTCGAGGTGTTGGGCCAGCGCACAGGCCTGCTCGTGTTGTTCGGCAGACTGGGTCAGTTGGCCCAAGCACAAATACGCGATGCCCAAAATACCGTGAATGCGCCGCAATTGACGTGGGGGCGCGTATATCTGGCCCAAGCGCACCGCTTCTGGGGCATGTTCGGCCAGCCAAGTGTTCATGCCCAAAAAGCCTGCCAGCGGAATCTGCTGGGCCAGTGCCGCCCACTGCGCCGCCTCGTCAGCCGTTCTCCGCGCCTCTACATAGGCCAGTTGCGCCAGCTGAAACGAGGATTCCGGTTGCCGCTCGCTCAGCTGAATCGCCAAGTCGATGAGGGGTGTGGCAGGCAGTGGCACGGGGCCAGATGAAAACGCATCTTTAGGCATCTGAATGAGGTTCCTGATGTACCGTACCAACTTAACTGAACATTTGTCTTACTAGCTTCAGTATGCCACAAGAAGGCCGCAGTGCGCTTGTCGTGGCAGAGCAGCCCCGAAGCTGGGCCAAGCTGACCGGACTGTCCCTTCCGGCTTATGCTGAAGGCCGCCCCACGCACGGTTTGCACTGGCGGTCTACACTGGGAACCTGTGAGCCTCTCCCCCACCGAGTTCCCCCAACACGCCCCGGCCCCCGAACACCTGCACCGCGCCGCCGCCCAGTACGGTACGCCGCTGTACCTGTACGACGCCGCCGAACTAGACGCCGCGCTGGAGCGGGTGCGCTTTGCGTTTGGCGCGGCGCGGGTGTACTACGCCATGAAAGCCAATCCCAATCTGACCTTGCTGCGGCGCTTGCACGCAGCGGGCGTGGGCTTTGAATGCGTCAGCGCAGGCGAGATTGCGCGGGCCGAACGGGTGGGCGCGGGCGGCGAGAATGTGTTGGTCAATGGGCCTGCCAAAAGTGAGGCCGAATACGCGGCAGGAGCGCGGCTGGGAGGCACTTTTATTGTCGACCGGGCCGAAGAAGTGGACTTGCTGCCGCCCCACTCGCGGGCGCTGGTGCGGGTGAATCCGGCGCTGGAGATCAGCACGCACGATCACCTTGCTACAGGGGCGGCAAATAGCAAATTTGGCGTGACACTGGCGCAGGCTCCGGCGGTGCTGCAAGCCTTGCGGGACGCGGGCCACACGGCGCTGGGGCTGCATGTGCATATCGGCAGCGCCATTCGCAACGCGCAGGATTTTACGGCGGCGTTTGCACGGCTGGCCGATCTCAGGCCCCACACTGGCCCGCTGGCCGTGCTGGACGCGGGCGGCGGCTGGGGTCTGAACGCCGACTTGCCCGGCATTGCGCGGGAAGCGTGGGCGGTAGCGGGCGTGTTTGGCGCAGAACTGTGGGTAGAACCGGGCCGCTACCTGACGGCGCAGGCCGGAACGCTGCTGACGCGGGTGGTGGGAACCAAGCGAACCGGGCGGAATTTTGTGCTGGTAGACGCAGGAATGACCGAGCTGCTGCGGCCCATGCTGTACGGCGCGGCGCATCCGGTGTCGGCCTTGTGGGAAGGGTCAGAAAACGCGGTATGGGACGTTGCCGGGCCAGCCTGCGAAAGTGGCGACCTGTTGGCGCGGGACGTGACTTTGCCCACCCCCAAGCGCGGCGACCTCTTGGCGATTCACGAAGCCGGAGCGTATGGCGCGGGCATGAGCAGTAATTACCTGACCCGCTCCCGCCCCGCCGAGGTGCTGTGGGAGGGCGGAGAGCTAAAGCTGATGAGAAGGCGCGAGACTCCGGAAGAGGTGTGGGCAGCGGAGGAAGTGGGGAGTTAGGCGTTCGTGTCGCAAAGGCGTCTAAGGGTCTAGGGTTTGAGGGTCTGAGGAAGGGCAATCGCTGCGCTCACTCACCCCCTCCCAACCTCCCCCCCTCAAGGGTGAGGAGCTAAAACCACCACACCGCCACCTCACCACGTCCCTGCCCCATCCGTGTGAGGCCGTCGTGCGTGCAACGCGCGGGCCAATTTCATATGGGAATGAACTGGCGATTCATCTTCTAAGTACATCCTTGTTAAGTTTTAGATCATGGTGGCTCCAAGGGCCTGGAGGGC